>NZ_JALCZD010000005.1:0-355518 GCF_024586945.1 Chryseobacterium sp. WG14 | reverse complement strand
TTTTTAATGAAGCACTCTCTCTGTCAGTGGCGCTCCATATTTGCGAGTGCAAAAGTAAAACTTTATTTCGTAATGACCAAATGTTTTCGAAAGAAAATTTAAAGTTTATTTATTAACCTTAACTCCTTCTATAACCCTTAATCTCCTATACTCCTGCGCTCCCGTATTGGGACTGCAAAGATACAAATCTTTTTTACTTCCGCAACTTTTATTTCTAAAAATTTTGAAGCCTTTTTTTAGACTTATTTTCTTTTCGAGTATCCTGTTTTATGCTTATCTAAAAGCCCTTCTGCGCTTACTGATCTTCTTTCGTTTTTCAGTGCGGCAAAGGTAAGCCAACTTACCTATACCAAACAAGTTTATGTAACAATAAATTCATATTACGTTCATTTTTTATCTTAACACGCTGGAACGTAAGGTGAAAAGTTTTAAACAAATGTTTGAGGAGTTATGAGTTATGAGTGAGGAGTTATGAGTTGTGAGTGATAGGTGATAGGTGATAGGTGATAGGTGATAGGTGATGGAAGTTATTCCATATATATGGTATTGTTCTTTTACTATATATTATTTATATGATCGGGTTGTCTTATCTGAAGGTACTGGATTTGGTTTTGGCTAAAGCCAATGGATGGGGTTTGTTTTATGTGGGCGGGCTAAAATATGTTTCCTATTGAACAGGTGTTCCGGAAAGAATGGGTTTATTATTGGCGGCTGGCTACTGGCGGCTGGCTATTGATCATTCACTATTGGCTATTGACCATTGACCGTTCACTTACTACCTTTTTATCAGGCTTCTTTTGTAATGTATCACTCCTACCCTAGCCCCGATAGTAACGGATACCCCGCAGCACAGCTTGGAAAATGGAGGGATACAGCGCAGGGAGCCATGCGCGAGGAGTATGAGTGGATAGCGGGAAAAAGCTCCTCTTGAGTTCGAGGGTTGGAGAGTCTGAGAGTTGGTGAGTTGGAGGGCTGGAGAGTTCGAGAGATGTAGAGACCTAGAGATCGAGAGGGGTTTGGGAGTGGAAAGTTGGAGGATTTGGAGTGAAATGAAGTTATATATTTTATATAGTAGTTTATTGATATATATGGTGTGTTATCCCCTGCTGTATACTTATATTGGCTATATGCTTTACTCTTATTCACTTTTTCAACGATCATAATAGATGTAATAGTCATAAAAAAGGGGAAACATTTTTTTTGATTGCTTACATTTGTAGTACATTCTGAATTTAAAGGATGAAATGAGTTTATCTATGATTGACAAGAAATATACGGAAACAGTTCATACAGATATGAACCACTACGAATATACTACGGTAACCCACGATGAAAATAAGGTAAGAGTCTACACACTGAAGAATGGTTTAAAGGTTTTCCTTGCCCAAAATTTTGATGCACCAAGAATTCAGACTTTCATTCCGGTAAGAACGGGAAGCAATAATGATCCGGCAGACAATACGGGATTGGCCCACTACCTTGAACATATGATGTTTAAAGGTACTTCTAAGATAGGAACTCAGGACTGGGAAAAAGAAAAGAAACTTATTGATCAGATTTCAGCACTTTATGAAGCCCATAAAGCAGAGCAGGATCCTGAAAAAAAGAAGGAAATCTATAAAAAAATAGATCAGATCTCTCAGGAAGCCAGTCAATATGCTATCGCCAATGAGTATGACAAAGCTATTTCGTCTTTGGGTGCTAGCGGAACCAACGCCCATACCTGGTTTGATGAAACGGTTTATAAGAATAATATTCCCAACAACGAGCTTGAAAAATGGCTGAAAATAGAGAAGGAAAGGTTTTCTGAAATCGTATTACGTCTTTTCCATACGGAGCTGGAATCTGTATACGAAGAATTCAACAGAGCCCAGGATAATGATTCCAGACTGGTGAACTATGAACTGATGGATGCTTTGTTTCCTACCCATCCTAACGGGCAGCAAACTACCCTAGGTAAGCCGGAACATTTAAAAAACCCTTCTATGGAAGCTATTCATAAATATTTTGATGAATATTATGTTCCTAATAATTATGCAATGGTATTGGTTGGAGATTTTGATTTTGAAGAAACAATCCAATTAATTGATCAGTATTTTGGGACTATTCCTTACAGAGAGCTTCCTGAGAAAACTCCGGTTATTGAAAAGCCCATCACTGAGGTTGTTACGAAAACGGTAAAAAGCCCCACTACTCCAAGGGTTCAGCTGGCCTGGAGAACGGATAGCTATGGTACAAGGGAAGCCATGCTTGCTGATATTGTAGCCAACATCCTTAGCAACAGAGGGGAGGCCGGTTTATTGGATCTCCATATTAATCAGACTCAAAAAATGTTGTGGGCACAGGCTTTTTCTGTAGGATTAAAACAATATGGCTATTTTTCTATTGTAGCTGTTCCCAAGGAAACACAGGCGTTGGATGAAGCGAAGGAAATGGTGCTGGAAGAAATTGAACTGATCAAAAAGGGAGATTTCCCTGATTGGATGCTTCCTGCTATTATTAATGATTTCAAACTTCAAAGAATGAAGGGCCTTGAAACGGCAGAAGGCCTGGCCACGACTCTTTATGACACGTATATAAAGGGAAGAACCTGGGAACAGGAACTTAATGAAATGGATGAATATTCCAGTTTCACCAAAGAAGATGTGATACATTTTGCCCAGGCATTCTTCAAAAACAATTATGTTGTTGTTTATAAAGAAAAAGGGGTTAATGATAAATTGGTACGGGTAGAAAATCCAGGCATTACTCCTGTTAAAATCAACCGTGATGCCCAATCTGAATTTTTACAAGAGATTTTGGCTGACCAGCCTGAAGATATCAAGCCTGAATTTATCGACTACCAAAAAGAAATTGCTACAGATCACGTTCGGGATAAAAAGCTAAGCTTTGTTAAAAATAAGCATAATGATATCGCCCAGGTACATTTCATTTTCCCTTTCGGAAGTGATAATGACAGAGATTTGGGAACTTCAACTCAATTCCTGCAATATGTGGGAACTCATAGGTTTTCTCCTGAAGATTTAAAGAAAGAATTCTTTAAAATAGGGGTCAGTAATGATTTTAAGACGACCAATAATCAGTTACTGATCACGTTAAGCGGACTGGAGGAAAATATTGAAAAAGGGATCAGCCTTTTGCAGCACTGGATGTATGAAGTAAAACCGGATCAGGAGATTTATACTCAATTTGTGGATACTATCCTGGAAAACCGTGAGGCTGTAAAGAAGGATAAAAACCGAATTATGACCGCCTTAACCACCTACACCAAACTGGGTAGTACTTCCCGGTTTTTGGATATTATTTCCAAGGAGGAGCTTGAAAGCAGTAAAGCAGAAGTTTTTACTGACCGAATGAAGAATCTATTCAAATATCCATATGAAATTTTTTTCTATGGAAAAGATTTTGAAAACTTTAAAGGATATATTGGAAAGTATATAGAAGCTGAAAGTCTTCAGATTCCGGCACCGAAGCTTTATCCAGAACCCAATACAGGAGGAAACGTATTTTTCATTAATTATGACATGGTTCAGATGGAAATGAGCAAAGCAGGAAAGGGAAATCCTGTCAATCCATCCAATTTTGGGAAAGTAAATGTCTTCAATGAGTATTTTGGAAGAGGATTATCCTCCATTGTTTTCCAGGAAATCCGTGAAAGCAAGAGTCTTGCCTATTCTGCTTATGTTTCTTACAGTGCCCATTCAGAACTGAACCATCCTGATTATATTACCACTTATATTGGTACTCAGCCGGATAAACTGATGATTGCTGTAGATACGATGAATGATTTGATGAGTGAGCTTCCGGAAGTTCCCTCTCAGTTTGAAAATTCAAAGAATGCCGCTTTAAAACAAATCGCTTCAACAAGGGTTACAAGGACTAATATATTTTTCAATACATTAAGACTGAAAAAACTGAATATTACTCACGATTTCAGAAAAGACATCTATGAGCAGATTCAGGTGCTGAAGTTTGAAGACCTCAAACAGTTTTATCAGGCAGAGATCAAACCTGTACATTTTAATACAGCTATTATCGGTAAAAAAGAAAACCTTAATATGGAAGCCGTAAGTAAAATGGGAACTTTTACAGAAGTAAGTTTACAGGATATTTTTGGACATTAATACATCTTCTATATTTAATAAAAGAACGGAAATATCTCCGTTCTTTTTTATTGATATTTAGCAAAAGAATCTTTCACAATTTCTTTGGCATTATTTTCTACATTTTGATAGGAATAGAAACCGTAAACTGTATCAAAGCTGAGCTCTTCAAATCGTTTTTCAATTCTTTTAATTTCATTCTGCGGGAGAGGAATTCTGTTCGGATAGCTTCTCATAGTAGCAAAATGTTTCATGGATGGGGATAAATACATCGTATCTCCAATTAAAAGCGTTCCTTTTTCACTCATCCAGGGAATTTCCAGAATAGAACTTCCATCAAAATGTCCACCTATATTATGAAGTGTTAGCTGATTCCAAAGCTTCATATGATCTCCTGTCCAGTATTCTACCAATCTTCCACCATTCACCACCCATTCTTTATCTTTTTCATGGATATAGATTTTACTGTTAAAAGCTTCTGCCCACATTTTCATAATTGAATAATAATGAGGGTGGGAAATTGCAATCGCTTTTAATCCTCCTTTTGATTTAATAAATTCTATCACTCCTTCATCCAGTAATGGGATACAATCCCACAATATATTTCCATCTTCTGAAATCACAAAAAGAGCACGCTGACCAATAGAAAACCGAGGGTTTACCACAAACTCATAAAGGTTATTATTGATTTTTTTTATTTTGACACTGTGCTCTTCTAAAAGTTTCTCGTGGCTGATCCAGGATTGCCCACTTTGGGGTACTGCCTGTCTTTCATCTTCACATATAATACAGGCATTATCCGTATAACTTTCCGGATATTGTGTACCACATTCAGCACACATTTTAAGTTTATTATCGCTCCCGTTCATAAGATTTTTATTTAAAATTACATAGATATAATATATTGCAATTCACTTATCCATAGAATTAACCTATACATAAAATCTTAAATTTCCCTTACGCATTAAAGATTACGATATCTTTATCAAATAAAAAAACCTATTTAATTTTTGATTAAATAGGTTCTTATCATTATTCTTTATTTGATTACTTTCATTTCATCAACAAGCCATTTTGAATCGGCAAATTTTTCAATGATGAACAGTATATATTTTGTATCCACCATGATGTTTCTGCTGAAACGGGGATCATAATTGATATCACTCATTGTACCCTCCCATTGCCTGTCAAAGTTAAGGCCTACTAAATTTCCGTTAGCATCCAGCGCAGGGCTTCCAGAATTTCCTCCGGTAGTATGGTTTGTTGCAGTAAATCCAACAGGAACATCTCCGGTCTTATCTTTATAGGCTCCAAAATCTTTCTTGTTATAAAGATCGATCAGTTTTTTAGGAACATCAAATTCATAATCTCCCGGCACATACTTTTCTATTACTCCGGCTAAGTGAGTCTGATATCCGTAAGAAACAGCATCTCTTGGTGCAGAGCCTTTTACTTTTCCGTATGTTACACGAAGGGTAGAATTGGCATCCGGAAAGAATTTTCTGTCTTTATCTGTTTCCATCTGTTGTGCCATAAACTTCTTCTGCAAAGCATCAATCTTGGCCTGAAGTGAAGTATATTGCGGATCAGCAGTTTTCATGTAAGTTTCTCTCATAGAAATGTACAATTGATAAACAGGATCTTTCTTCAACATTTTAATCAGCTTATCCTGATTAGAGAATCCTTTTTCAATATCAGCAGTCAGGGCAGCCCCGTTTACTGCTGTTCTTCCTGTGATGATAGAGCTTTTAGACATCTCTTCCACTACAGGGATGTTTGCATTTTCGTCTTTAAATTTATTAAATCCTGCCGGCAAAAACTGGGGTGCTGTTTTATTGGCATATAAAGCCAATAATTTAGCCGTTACTTTAGAATCCAGTTCTGCACTGTAGTCTTTATAGAAAGAGGATAATTTTGTTTTTAATTTTGCAAGTTCCTTTTCATCCATTCTCCCTGCTTCTACAGCAGTTATAAAGTCATAATAGTCACCTGCAAGCTTCAATGTTTCAGCATTTTTTACAACTTCTGTATAATAAGCGTTGTTTAATGCGTAAGGAGCCTGATCATTGTAAAATTTATTCAATTGATCTAAAGTAGACTTGATCTCAGGGTTTTTAGCGACAAGAGAACCTTCATACATTACTTTCTTTTCTACTGCATTGGATTTTTTCAATCCTTCTACCTCACCGATCCATTTTTTCCAATAATTGGCTACTGATGCATATTTTGAAGCATATTTGATACGTGTTTCACTATCGACACGCATTTTTTCGTCCAATGTTTTTAAAGCCACATCACGTACAGCAATTCTTGCAGGATCAATATCCTTCATGATCTTCTCTACAGCTACTGCAGGAAGATATTCTGTAGTTTTCCCTGGGAATCCGAATACAAAAGTGAAGTCATTTTCGTTTTTGTCTTTTATAGAAACCGGTAAATAATGTTTGGGAATATAAGGAACGTTATCTTTTGAAAACTCTGCAGGCTTATTGTTTTTGTCTGCATAGATTCTGAACATTGAGAAATCTCCGGTATGTCTTGGCCAAACCCAGTTATCTGTATCGCTACCGAATTTTCCTATACTTTGTGGTGGAGCTCCTACAAGACGGATATCTTTATAGGTCTCGATGGTATAAGCGTAATACTTGTTTCCATAGTACATTGGCTTTACTAAGATCGATTGGTATGATTCAGTTTTCTGAGAGTTTTTGTAAACCTCAATATTGTTATTGATCTTTTTAGTAAGCTCAGGTTCTGTAAGGTTATCTGTACCCTCCAACACCTGGTATGTCACTTCTTTTATATCTACAATAAAGTCTACTTTTACTCCTGGATTAGGTAATTCACCAGTCATATTTTTAGCCCAGAAACCATTTGAAAGCAGGTCGTTCTGAACTGTAGAATGTGCCTGAATCTGCCCATAACCACAGTGGTGATTGGTAAGCAACAGTCCTTTAGGCGAAATAATTTCTGCGGTACATCCACCGTTAAACTGTACTACTGCATCTTTAATACTCGGCTTCTGAGGGTTGAAAATGTCTTTGGCAGAAATCTTCATTCCCAAATCCTTCATTTCCTTCTCATTCAGTTCTGTAGGAATCCACATTCCTCCATATTGTTGTGCAAATGCCATTGCAGCCGGCAAAAGAAATACGGATAAAAGTATCTTTTTTGTCATAATCATAATTTTGCCCGAATTTACGAAGAAAAATACGAACAGGCTTCATAAAACGGGTGTAAAGTTGGAATGGATATTTTTAGAGAATGGAGATAGTAAATTTCAGATGACAGACTTTTGAAATTGAGATAGAACTGAGGTATTGAATATGACCATATCAATAGTGAATTTTTTGCTCCGCAAAGTAAATAGTGAATGTAGTATCCGTAAAAATTCACAAGCGAAGCAAATTGACCATTCATCTACTCTCCCACTCTCAAACCCTCAAACTCTCAAACTCTCCCACCTTATATGGCTTGGTTTTTGTTCGATGCCAGTCAGTTTAAAATTAACAATATTTAAATAATTATTATGATGAAAAACAAAATGTTTATCCTGGGAATCGGGGCTGCTTTATTTCTTGCTTCTTGTTCTAAAAAAGATACAACAACTGAAACAATAGGTTCTACAACAGATTCTGCCAGTGTGCAACCTACTCCTACAGACAGTATTTCAAAGGCCACTCCTACTGCTGCGGGTGACACTTCTGAAAATGCATTGGATTGGAATGGTACTTATGAGGCTGTTGTTCCGTGTGCTGACTGCCCTGGTATCAAGACTTCTTTAACATTGAATAACGACAAAACATTTATTATCAATGAGGAGTATCTTGAAAGAAATTCAAAGAGTCAGGATAAAGGATCTTTTGAATGGGATACCACAGGAAGCATCATTACACTGAAAGGTAAAACAGCCAACTATAAATATAAGGTTGGAGAAAACATACTTATCCAGCTGGATATGGACGGAAAAGAAATTGACGGTCCCAATAAAGATCTATATGTCTTCAAGAAAAAATAAAGGCTCAGGCCTTTATTTTTTTGCTTTATATTAAAACTGATAGGCTATGATTTTCTCATCATCCATCAGGCAACTGATGACTTCTTCATGATGGTTATTTTTTCCTGTAAGTCTCCAGGTAACGGATAAATTCCCTTGTGTATACTGCTGTTTGATCATCATATATTGCAGGTGATGTTCTTTAAAAATAGCCTCACAATGTTTCACATCTTCCGAACCTGCTACTGATATTTTATACTCCCTGATCTTATGATAATTGTCTATAAAGGTCTGAAGATAGGTAAGAGAACTCAAAATCAAGAGAACAAGCACTGTTCCTAACAGGGAAAAATAAACATATCCTGATCCTACCGCCATTCCTATTGAGGCTGTAGCCCAAATTGTGGTGGCAGTGGTGATCCCATCGATCTTGTTATCGCCTTTAAAAATAACCCCGGCTCCCAGAAACCCAATTCCTGTAATAATATTGGCTGCAAGGCGGTCCGGATTGGCAACTCCTATTTTAATAGAAAGAATGGTGAATAGACAGGAACCAAAACAGACTAAAATAAATGTACGAAGGCCAGCCGACTTATTGCGGTATTCACGTTCAGCACCAATCAGCAATCCAAGGATAACTGAAATAAAAATCAGTATAAGTTCGTTTTTAACGGTATAATGGTCCTGAAGAAATTCCATTTAAAAAAAATTAAGTGTAGAATAAAATTACGACAAAAAAATTTACGGAACTATTTTTGAATTCAGACTTTATCCGGATATTAAAAATTCCTTTTTAACGGAAAACTTTTGTAATATTACAGTCTCAATAGGAAGCCAATTATAGTATGGAAGCTACTTTTTTTGCTACAAAAGAAGAATTCAGAGAATGGTTGGAAAAACACCATACAGAAGAAAAAGAGCTGTTAGCAGGATTCTATAAAACCGGAAGTGGGAAACCTTCTATGAGCTGGTCTGAATCTGTAGATCAGGCTTTGTGTTTTGGCTGGATAGATGGTGTAAGAAAATCCATAGACCACGAAAGGTATTCTATACGGTTTACCCCAAGAAAATCCGGGAGTATCTGGAGTCTTATCAATATCAAAAAGGTAGAAGAGCTTTCAAAGGCAGGTCTTATGACCCCTTCAGGTCAACAGGTATTTGCACTTAGAAAAGAAGAAAAATCCGGTATTTATTCTCATGAAAAGGAGAATATACTGCTGGCTCCAGTTTATAAAGACCAGTTTATGGCTCATACAACTGCCTGGAATTTTTTTGAAGCCCAGCCTCCTTCTTATAAAAGGGTAATCATCCATTGGATTATGAGTGCAAAACAGGAAAAGACAAGGCTTTCAAGATTGGAAAAAGCAATTGACAAAAGTGGACAATTAAAAAGATTAGAATAAATTTACAATACAAAAAAAATAATTTATGGATAAGGAAACTTCTCACTTCTGGCTGGGATATTTTAAAAATGAGGAAGACTTTTATGACTTTGTAGAAGAGGATGAAAATTTTTATATAGAAGAAGAAACTGATGACCAATATGTTTCAAAATTTGCAGAATCACAGAATATAAAATGGTTTGATGACGATTTTATAGAGTATGGCTTTGAGAATGAAAATCTGGGAATTTATGAAAAGTTTTCAGAGTATTCGTATGCAGACCAATGGCTTCCTGTACTGGAAAGCAAACTCAATGAGCTTAGCCTCGATACTCCGGTCAACGCCATTATCTTTGCCAGCAGATTTGTTATTCCTAACCCTGTTTCTGTAGAGCAGGATGACAACAAACTGTATTATATTGGTGAGATTGAATTTGACGTTTAAATTATAACAGAGGTTTTCACATTCTTATGAACAGGAAATTCTTACTTCTTACTATCATCCTGATCCTGCTTACCATAGCAGTTTACATTTTTGAATATTATGTAGGGAATTATCCGCGCATGTTTAACCTCATCTATAGTAGTAAAGAATGCAGATTAGAATACCTGGCTGTAATATTCGGTGTTACAGCTTTGGTTTCTTATCTGATAAGCAGCTTGGATATTAAAGGTTTAAGTTTCAAAACTAAATTTTTAAGGATCTTTCCGATAGTCAATTTTCCGGTTCTGGCATTTTTTATTTATTTATCAATCAACGGATGGGTAGAAAAACAAAGAAAAGTCTCAGCAATAGAAAATAGGTATTCCCAACAGGCTACCCAGGATATTAAAAATGATCAGGTTACTATACAATTTGGCGGAGGGTTTCCATTATTATTACATGACCCTGCAACGCTCAATAAAATTGACAGTATTCGGAAAAGGTATGGAGTAAGATATATCAATACCGGTTGTGTGATTGATGGCTTTGAAACCACAGGCCAGGAAAAATATTCAGAAATAGTATATCCCTATCTTGACCGGAGAAACGGCAAAGGGTGGGAAGACAGAATGCAGAAAGAGATTAACACTGTGAAGAAAAATTCTCATCCTTAAAGCCATCCGACTCATAAACATCTTATTTTGAAAAGTACAGCTTCTTCTAAAGCCCCAAGAATTTCCTTTTTTACAGAGACTTTCTATTTCTATAGCTCTTATTTTCGCAATAACCAGTCTGCAGATTTACTGGTCTGTGGGACAGTTTTCCGACCATACCTCAAGTAGTTGTCTGGAATGCAGTCTCTTTGAATATACTATTTACATGTCTGCTGTTACGAGTGTATTCTTATCGGCTATTTTCCTTTTATTTTCCTTTGTAAAAAAGATTTTCATTAAGGTAGCTATTGAGTTTCTATTATTAATAAGTCTGTGGATATTCTGGAACTACAGCATTTTTGTGGACAGAGAGTCTTCGTGGAGTACCTATGACTTTAAATCAGAACTTTATTATACACTAACTCTTTCCTCTTTGTCGGTTATTATTCTTGGATGTATCTGCATTTTACTATTACATTATAAAGAAATAAAAGCTAGATGGATAGTTTATAAAAAACATAAACTTTAATTTTCAAAGTACGGCAAACCGTAAATAATTTTCAAATGTTCAAAATATTTTTGTACATGAAAAAATTATAATTATGTCATTAACTCAATGTCCTCAATGTCAAAAATACATAAATTCCACTGTTGTTTTTTGTCCTCAATGTGGTTATTCAATCAAAGCTGATCCAAAACAAAAAAATTCAGATGTTCCCTCTTCTCATACTCCTAAAAAACAAAATAACGGATGTGGTATTGTTTTGTTATTTATAGGGATATTGTTTATAATATTTTTAATTAAAACATGTTCTGAAACAAAAGATCATTCTAATTCTACAAGTGAAACAGTTAGCCAATTCTCTAAAGAGGACAGTATTAAAAATAAAGCAAAAATTGACAGCATAGATCAACAACAAAAAATTGAAAATGAAAAATTCTTAAAAACCAAAGCCGGGAAAATTCATAAAAAACATCCTGAATGGTCAAGAGAAGACTGCATTAAAATTTCTGAACATAAGATTTGGATTGGAATGCATTATGATATGCTGGTATATATAAGAGGCAGACCGAATAACATAAATACCTCAAATTATGGAGATGGGCCTAATTATCAGGCTTGTTGGCATGATTATGATCCGTCTTGTTTTTATTTTGCCGAAAGCCAAATTATTACTTCTTATAATTAAAAAAGGTGAGCTGATAGTGGCTCACCTTTTTAATTATTTTTTAGAATGTAACGTCTATTAATGCGCTTCCAGCCAGTTATCTCCGACACCAATTTCTACCAGTAAGGGAACCTGTGTTTTTAAGGCATTCTCCATTTCTTTTTTTATCAGTTTTGAGGCTGCTTCTACTTCATCTGCAGGGGTTTCAAATACCAATTCGTCATGTACCTGAAGGAGCATCTTTGTTTTTAACTGCTGTTCTTCAAGTTCTCTGTCTATTTTGATCATAGCAATTTTTACAATGTCTGCTGCGCTTCCCTGAACCGGAGCATTAACGGCATTTCTTTCTGCATGTCCTCTTACAACAAAATTGTTGGAATTGATATCTTTTAAATGGCGTTTTCGCCCCAGAATAGTTTCTACATATCCCATTTCACGTGCTTTATTCACCTGTTCTGCCATGTACTTCTTCAGTTTTGGATAAGTCTCAAAATAGGCCTCTATCATCTGCTTAGCTTCCGTACGGGACAATCCGGTCTGTTCTGCCAAAGCAAAAGCTCCCTGTCCGTAAATGATTCCAAAGTTTACCGTTTTTGCCTGGCTTCTCTGTACTTTAGACACTTCCTCCAATGGAATTTTAAATAGCTTAGCTGCTGTAGAAGCGTGAATATCTTCTCCGTCCTGGAAAGCTTTGATCATATTATCTTCTCCGGAAATCTCGGCAATAAGACGAAGTTCAATCTGTGAATAATCGGCAGAGATGATTTTCTTCCCTTCTCCGGAAACAAAAGCTCCACGAATCTGCTGGCCTCTTAATGTTCGGATCGGAATATTCTGAAGGTTAGGATTCACACTTGCCAGACGGCCTGTAGCGGCTGTAGTCTGTGAAAAATTGGTATGTACCCTGTTATCTTCTTTCTCAATCTGTGAAGGAAGAGCGTCTACATAAGTGGATTTTAATTTCTGATAGGTTCTGTATTCCAGGATATGCTTGATGATTTCATGTTTTGAAACCAGCTTTTGAAGTACATCTTCTGAGGTAGCATACTGTCCTGTTTTTGTTTTTTTAGCTTTAGGGTCAAGCTGCATTTTCTCAAAAAGAATTTCCCCGAGCTGTTTAGGTGAATTCATATTGAATTCTTCTCCTGAAAGTTTAAAGATGGTGCTTTCCAGCTGCTTCAGGTCATTTTCAAGATCAATACTTTCCTGTGCCAGCCACTTTTCATCCAAAGAAATTCCGGAAAGTTCCATTTTCGCGAGAACTTCCATCAGAGGCATTTCAATCGTATAGAAAAGCTCTTCTAAATTTTCTTTTTTCAGCTGTGGAGCAAACAGCTCATACAGCTGGAAGGTAACATCTGCATCTTCTGCAGCGTAATCTGTTTGTGTCCTAAGATCAGCATCTCTGAAAGTTCCCTGATTTTTACCTTTTTTTCCGATAATGGTTTCAATAGAAACTGGTTTATAGTTCAGATACACTTCTGAAAGATAATCCATACCATGCCTTCCATCCGGATTCAGCAGGTAATGGGCAATCATGGTATCGAACATAGCCCCTTTAACGGTGATGTCGTATTGTTTTAATATTTTATAATCAAACTTTAAGTTGTGAGCAATTTTCAGCAGATCTTCTTTTTCAAAAAACGGTCTGAAAATCTCCAGTGTTTGCAAGACTTCTCCTTTATCTTCAGACAAAGGAATATAATAAGCCAGACCTTTTTTATAAGAGAAACTCATTCCTACCAGTTCTGCTTCCAGTTCATTTAATGACGTGGTCTCTGTATCAAAGCAAACGGCCTGTTGTTTCAATAAATTATTAACCAGTGCCTTTTGGGCTTTTGGATTATCTACAAACTGATAAAGGTGGTCATTCTGCTCAATGGTGGATTTCGTGGAGGTTGCCTGATCCAGTTCTTCGAAATTAGCAAAAAGGTCAAGCTGCATCACCTGTCCTTTTACTTCAGTACCTGCCGGAGTTTGTTTTACTTCAATTTCGCTTACCACTACTGTTTCTGTTGCTGCAGGCGCAAAAGCTCTGTACAGGTTTTCATAGAGTCTTCGGAACTCAATTTCTTCAAAAACCTCCTTTACTTTTTCAAAATCCGGAGTCTCCAGGTCATATTGTTCCTGATGGAATTCTACAGGAGCATCACAAATAATAGTGGCCAGCTTTTTAGACAAAATTCCCCGCTCTGCAGAAGCTTCTACCTTTTCTTTTAATTTTCCCTTCAGTTTATCAGTGTTTGCCAATAAAGTTTCGATATTTCCGAATTCTTTCAGGAACTTCATTGCTGTTTTTTCTCCAACACCTTCCAGTCCCGGGATATTATCTACAGCATCTCCCATCATAGCAAGGAAATCGATAACCTGCTTGGGATCTTCAATTTCATATTTTGCCTTTACTTCTTCTACTCCCAGAATTTCTATATCTCCCCCTTTTAAACCCGGCTTATAAATTTTAATATGATCAGTAACCAGCTGTGCAAAATCTTTATCCGGTGTTACCATAAAGGTGGTATAGCCTTCTTTTTCTGCTTTGCAGGCAATAGTTCCTATCACGTCATCCGCTTCATAGCCTTCTACTCCCAAAATAGGAATATGCATCGCCTCCAAAATCCTGTGAATGTATGGAACAGCAATTTTGATTGCTTCAGGAGTTTCACTTCTGTTAGCTTTATAATCTGCAAAATCATCAGTTCTTACACTTGCTCTTCCTACATCAAAAACTACGGCCAGATGGCTTGGTTTTTCTCTTCTGATCAATTCAATCAAAGAATTTGTAAAACCGAAGATGGCAGAAGTATCCAAACCTTTGCTCGTGAGTCTCGGATTTCTGATCAGTGCGTAATATCCTCTGAAAATCATCGCATAAGCATCGATGAGAAATAGCCTTTTATCTTGTGTTGCGTCCATATTGTCTATAATGAACAAATATATGAAAATAGGAGCAAAATTCGAGATATGAGTTGTGAGGTTCGGGATGCGGGATGTGAGTTTTTGGTCTCCGTTTTTAAAATTTACAATAAAAGCTGTTGGTATTGGCTTCTATCTCTTATCTCGCACAGAAATCATAAAGTCACATAAGATTTATAACACTTTAGTTATCTGAGGTATCAGCTTTATGCATTAATAAAGTTGTGAAAATAATCTCACGTAATTTTAAAGAAAATCAAAGATTTTTTGCTTAAGTGTACTTTTTATTTTCAATCAGTTTAAACTTAAAATAAACTAAAGTGTTTATAGCATTTCACTCAGTTTTTGTGACTCAATTTTTAATTGGTTTAAACAGGTTGAGTATTATTACACTAATTAAAATGAAATAACGCTTTTAGAATAAAATTTTTTGTTTCTAAAAAACAGATGATCTGCAGGGTTCATTTTTTTACTTGGAAAAATTGTGACAGGTCTAAGCTATCCCCAGTTTAAAAAAAATCCCTTTACTGTTATAATAAAGCAAAACAGCATACCCAAGAGTACACTGTTCTGTATTATTTTTGTTTGGTTTACGGCTTATTTACCTGGCCATAATCCTGCATACTGAGAAGTACCGTAGTCGATTGTTTCAGCACTTACTACGAAACTGATCAACATACTGTTGCTGTCAATAGCATCGAAATCTACTTCGTGCTGAATTACATATCCGTTTTCCCAGTTCAAAGTAATTAATGTTCCTTCTTCGTGAGATTTGTTGAATGTAATTTCTCCTTTAGTAGGCTTATACTTTCCGTTCAATAAACTTTCAAGGATATCAGACTTTTCAGTTGCTTCTACTGTTACTTTAATTAATGCGTTAGAAGGATCTGATGCTACACGTCCGGATACATCAGTAGCTCTGGATACACTGTAGTTCATTTTTAATAATTTTTGTCCTTCGCCTCCGTTGAATTTTAAAATTCCTCTTGAATTTCTTTCTGCCATGATTTGTAAATTTTAATCGTTAGTAATAAATTGTTATTCAATAATTATATAGCAAAGATAAAGACCCTGGTATGGAAAAAAAAGCTTTTGATAAGAAATCTGAAATTTTGTAGTAGTTCTACGATTTTATGTCGTAATTCTACGACAATAGAGTTAAATGGCTCCCCAATCGCTTATTAATAAATATTTTATCCATAATTCAAAAACAGCAATAACATATACATTAATACACTTTTATGGGAAATATTTTAATATAAAGACTCTATTATTTTGATTTTTAAAATTATTCTGGCGGGTACTTTTTGTACAGGTTTGGATAAAAGACAATATTTAAAATTGAATGTTTGAATACCCAATTATCTATTTAATAATTCTTTCTTAAATATAAGGACCCCATCCAACTAAAAATATCTACCTTTTAATCTTGTCTATATGATTAAATTGAAGATTGCAAAAAAAATATTCTGATGCTTCATCTAAAATACAAAATATATTTATTGTTAATTTTGTTCGGCTTTGATTGTTACCCCACCTCCTGATTGGTTTTCAAATGAATCCGCTAATACATTAAAAGTCCATTCATTAAGAGGAGATACCAGTAAGGGAAGTATAAGCCCTACCCCATTTATTCCTCCAAAGCCTTTAGCGGTCTCAGCTTTCATGCCTTTGTTGGTTTCTGCCTTATGTTCATTAATTACTCTATTACCTTTATTGCTTGTTTTTATTCTTGGAAGAATTTTCCCGCTGTTTTTTCTCTTCATTGCTTCTACAGCCTGAGCTCCAGATCTGGTTTTCTTCATTTCAGCTACTATTTCCGCAATTCTCGCCTCACGTTGTGCACGGGTACCTTTCAGTTCCATGATTTCTTTGATATACTTTTCGTTCTGTTTTTGTCTGTACTTGTCATAAGAATGATAAAGAAGGTTTTCGGCTGCACTTGTTTGTGATGTCCCTATATATGGATCATCAGGTGTATCCACAGTAAAGGGTCCTTCTAATTCTTTACGGGAAGCCAGCATCTGATCGTAAGCAGTACTTTTGTCATCGCTACTGAACATTCCCTGCATTCCCTGTGCTTCCAAATAGGAAATGGGCTGAAATATAAGATATGCACCTACTATTCCTACTGCAGCTTCTTTTCCTCCTGCAAAAAGGCCTGCCCCTAATCCGCCACCGGTAGCAGTGAAGGCTGTTCCACCAGAAAATCCTATAGCGTAACCGAAAAGTCCACTGATTACAGCTGTTAAACTTACTTCGCCCCAATTTCTGAAAGCCACATTTTTCGCAGCAGCGTTCGCTTCTCCTTCATCTAAAAATGGTGTAAGAATTCCCGGGCCGGCAGAACAGGTAAGAAATGATTTTTGGGTAAGCGCTTTATGTCCTTCGAATTTAACACTTGCGTGAGGATTAACCCATTCTACAAGATTAGGATTACATTTTGTACTATTTGATGCTATAATCACTGTTGCCGCAACAGCCAGTGCTCCCAGAACGACAGCTCCCACTCCCAAAGTACAAACTGAAAACGCTACAGCAAGTCCAAGGGCTAAACCAGCCACTAAAAATGACCATGCAGCAGCTTTTCCCCAATTGCTTTTACACTCGAAATCATCCTTTAGTACCATATCTACTTCTGTAAGCAATGGTTGTTTTTCCGATTTATAGACAACAGAAAGATTCCACATTTTAGAATCTACAAGCAAAACTCCCGGGGAGGGATCCATCTGATAGCTACAGACTACATGTGTTTCCTGAGGAAGATACCTACTCATAATTTATAAATTTTCTTTATTTGGTTTTTATTTGTACCTACAGCAATTTCAGGGGAAAACACATTGAGCTCCCAATAATCACTAATAGAATTTACAATCTTTGGAGTCACAAAATTCAATGAATATGTATTTTTATCTTTTGTATAAAACAATATCCGCAAAACTTTATGATCACCCGCATTCTCTACAATATGTACTTCATTTACCTTTTTTTTCGGTAAAATAATTTGCCCGGAACCTTTAAAAATCAATGTATCTGCTGACAATTCAATAGTTTTAACTCCAGAAGTAAAATAAAAGTACAGATATACCAGAAAACAATATAAGAATAGGAAAGGAAGTGTTACCAAAATCTCTAAAAACACATTCCCAGTCCTTGTAATTACGCCAATATCATTTTTGAAAGGTTCCATTATATTCCTAAAAAGCAGCATAAATGCAAAGCCTGATACACAGAAAATAATGAACTTCATTTTTGGGTTTTTAATCAAAAAAGAACTCACCGGAATCTGCTCAGCACTAGTTATTCTCTTACTCGTTTTACCTCTCTGTAAATCCATTAAAAAGTCATTATATTCTTCTGCACTGCTTTGAAAAGGATGTTTTGAGACTGTAATTTTTTCGGCCTTCAATGGGAGAAGAATTTTATTATTCTCTATTTTTATTTCATTTTTGGATATTGTATAATTATTCTTTTTGTACTCAATACTGACTGATTGATCATCAACTTCCCTGATACTGCCGATTGGTGAAAAACTATAATCCAGAATTTTATAGAGAACAATACAGTGAAACAAATAAAACACAAAGAGTACAAAATACAGAAAAGTTCTATCTATTTTAAGACTTGGAGTATGAAGTACAAAATCAAGATATTCCCATCCCGGTACAAAATAAGAATATATAAGAACAATAAATAGTGCTGCAAGCACAACACCTATTTTTTTGCCACTGTTTAAAGTCTTTATAAAAATCATTTTTTTCTAGAATTATTAATGTTCCTTATATCTTTCTCAGATTAAATATGCATTCGGATTTTATATTATTCTCTATATTTTCAATAATTGACAATTCTGCTTTTTCCAGAGTTTTTGTCTTCAGATTATAAGTGAATAGATTTCTTAAATCCAGCTTATATTCAGAAAACTTATATTTTATAAGAGGCTGATGATACTTTTCATATCCTTTGGTTACTTTTTCCAAGAGTTCCTCAGATTCCACTGTTTCCCAAACTTTTCTAATAGTAATGAGGTCTTCTTCTTTTTTAATAATATCATATCTCACAGTCATAGGTACAAGTACATCAGGAAAAAGCTGAGATTGATAAGTGTATTCTTCTCTTTCCATATTTTCTTCGCTGCAATAAAGATATTTGTCCAATAATGTAAGGTAAAAAAGATCTCTGTTATAGTCCTTTTCATCATTATATTTATCAGAAAACTGAAAATCTCCTTCTTGCAGAAGCTTTACATATTCCTGCGGCTTGGTCTGTTTTATAACTTTTACAAATTCAATTTCATTGAGTCTTTCATTTTTAAATTTGTCCCAATTTACTTTTAATTTATCTTTATCAACAAGTCTGGAAAACCTCCCCAGCTTATCGATTTCTACCAAACAGTTATTTCTGATATAATCAACTTCAGACACGAAATCAAAAACACGTGACAATGCCGGTGGATTAAACTCATAAAAGAAGTCGCAAAGCTTAACCTGTACCAAGTGATGTGGCAGATTAAATTTCACATCATATTCTTTTTTAAGCTGGGAATAACTTTTTACCTCATCCTCAATTCTGGTTATATTCAGTTGCTCAGTTCTGTATCTGCTTTCTTGTTCAAATACGGTATAATCAATATTTTTTTTCTCCTCTTTATTCTTTTGATAAGGGATGATAACAGTCTTAATATGGATAGGCAGGTAATCCCCAAAAAATTGCTGGGTAAGGGGCGAATATAAATTATGAAAGGCTAGCAGCTCTTTGCCCGTCATCTGATATTTTTCTGCTATTGATTCTAATGTATCTCCTTTTTTTATCTGATGCGTACTGTATTCCATACAATGGATTTCTGGTTATTTTATAGTTAAAAATATGTATAAGATCCAACGATATATTTATCTGAAGATCTTATTTATATGCGTTAATTTATATCTACCTGGGTACCTTTGATTGTAACATTGCTATCTACAACCATTCCTGGACTTCCTTTTGCTTTTCCAACGTTGGTAATGCTCACCCCCTCTATGTTCACTGTATCAGCTTTCACCGTTATCTGATCTTTTGTAATCTCAATGCTGCTACTTCCAACTTTTAAAGTAACTTTTTCTGCTCCTTTAAGATCAATTACACCATCATTTCCCATTGTCAGTATGCTTTGACCTTCTCCTACGTTTGTTGTATGTTTACAGCCTACATTGGTAGTATTTTTATTCTTAACTGTTTTTGTATTATCATTTCCTACGGTTACCGTTTTATTGTTATTTGTATTGGTTTCCGCATTTCCCGCTCCATCAAAAAACATATTGGCTCCGCCCTGGTCTTTAAGATTCATTGATCCTGCTCCATTATCATATTTCAGTTCGGCTCCGCTTCTTCCGCTAAAGCTCATCACATTGTTTCCAGCTCCACCTCCTGCGCCGATGCCGCCATGAAACATTCCTCCCATCACGAATGGACGGTCAGGATGCTGATGTACAAAATTGATGATCACCTGGTCTCCCACTTCAGGAATTGACATAAAGCCCCGGTTTTTATTCACCTTATCACTGCTTCCGGCATCCGGAGACATTACGCGGATGAATTCTGTAGTATCAGGACCATTCTGCCAGTCAAACTGTACCTTAACCCGTCCCTGGTCTTGGGGATCTGTATTGGAAATTACTTTTGCAAACTGAGCTTCAGCTCTTGGAGTTTCAAATTCCGGGCGGGGGATAAATCCTGTATCTGCAGCAATGGCCTCAAATTTACCGTCATAATATCCTCTGGCATCTACTTCATGAGTGACTTCAAGAATCATCAGCTTGGTAAAATAGGACGTTTCATTGCTTCCGGATTTACGCATTTCAATATCAGCGGGGCATCCCGGATATAAGAACGGAACTGTGGTAGTTCCTGAAGTAATAAAAACTTCAGAAGCTTTACTTCCTGCCGTTCCTTTCTGAGAAGCATCGATATCCATAAAGGATGTAGCTTTTATAGGTGCTACTCTCAAAGAGGGTGTTGTAAATGTTCTTTCTGATATTTCGTAAGCACGCCGTGCAATATCTGAAGTATGGTTTATTTTTGAATTTCCGGTAATCAGTTTTTCATTTTTGCTGCTGTTGTACCCATAAAATGTTGGGTTGACATGCTGTGCTCTCATTTTGACAGCAATATCACTCACACTGCTGCCATAGGTAAGTTTCACAGGTTTCTCCTGTGGTGGAAGCTTTCCAAAATGCAGTACTTCACCATCATAATAAAACTGTTCGCCATAGGCTTCAGCTATTCTGGCAAGGTAGTTATAATGAGTCTCTTCATATTGAGAGCTGTAGGAAACGTTTCCATGCTGGGCATCTATCCGGAAATCAAATTTGTTCTGTCCCAGCCCTTCTCTGATTACCTGATCTGCAATACTGTTCAGGCTGACAGGCTGACTTCCCCCAAAACTCTGGATATGGGGTGCAGCATCTAAAAGTACCGTAGGACTATATCCTTTAAGGACAATATTTCCCAGGCTTCCTTTTTCCTGGCTGAAGCCTACTTCTGTAATGACTCCTACAAAGTTACGTTCAGCTCCTTTTTCAATATCTTTATATTTAAAGACTACTGTAATTCTTTTTCCCAAAAAATTCTGGGCTTCTTCTAAATTGTGGTTTTCCGCATTTCCTAAGGTATCATGAGCCAGTGTTAAGCTGAATTCATGATGTTTAGCGGCGCTCTGAACCAGCTTAAAATGTTTGAAATGCTTAATCATCCTCCCTTCAACAATAACATCCAGCTTTACCACACGGTTGATACCGGCAATAAAGCTTTCAGCAATGGCTGGAGCATTATGTATTTTTGAAGTGGGCTGTTTTGCCCATACTTTATTTTCAATGATTGAAGGTTTATTAGAAACCAGGGTCTGATTCATAAACATATCTGCACCCTGTGCAGCGCTTAAGCTTTGTTGTCCTGCTTTTGCTGCCTTCTTTACTTCTTCACCCGCTTTATTTAATTTTCCTTCTGCCTTTTGGATAGTTTTTTCCTTTACTGTGTTTTTCAACTTGCCGGCATCTGCCTTTGTTGTATGTTGGCCCTCTACTTTAATTGATTTATCATCCTGAAACATAGCGTCTTTGTTTGAATTAAATAATTATTGAATAAACTACTGCTGTACAGCATACATGGAATCAAAAATAGCAGAACATCTTATACTCTTTTTTTCTAAAAAATGATTCCTAATGTTCTTCTTAGTGTTTATAATGGAAAAAACAGAACAGCATACCCTCACGAGCGCGCTGTCCTGTACCAATTTTATTTTTACTAAGATGATGAATATCGGCTTATTTACCCGATGAAGGCCACAGTCCTGCGTACTGAGAAGTACCGTAATCAATTGTTTCTGCGCTTATCACGAAACTGATTAACATACTGTTGCTGTCTATAGCATCGAAGTCTACTTCATGCTGAATTACATATCCGTTTTCCCAGTTCAAAGTAATCAATGTTCCTTCTTCGTGAGATTTGTTGAATGTAATTTCTCCTTTAGTAGGCTTGTACTTTCCGTTCAATAAACTTTCAAGGATATCAGACTTTTCAGTAGCTTCTACTGTTACTTTTATTAAGGCATTAGAAGGATCTGATGCTACACGTCCGGATACATCGGTAGATCTCGATACGCTGTAGTTCATTTTTAATAATTTTTGTCCTTCGCCTCCGTTGAATTTTAAGATTCCTCTTGAATTTCTTTCTGCCATGATTTGTAAATTTTAATCGTTAATAATATTTTGTGATTCGGTGATTGTATAGCAAATATAGAGGGTCTTTTTTTCTAAAAAAAACTTTTGAATACAAATCTGAAATTTTGTAGTAGTTCTACGATTTTATGTCGTAATTCTACGACAATAGAGTTAACAATTATATATAAAAACATGATATACAATGATGTATAAATACATAAAAACATCGATCAAAATAGACATTTTCCACAGCAATGAGAAATATTAAGGTTTTTTAATATAATTTAGCATGCTTTAACAGATCTGAATTATAAAAATTTCGAAAATATTATTCGTTTATTTTTTTTAACCTTATAGATTTTAAAACCTCTAAGGCTGTGAACTGGCTGCAGGCTATTTTTACCAGGCTCCATTTTTACTGATCATATATTTGGCTCTTCAATTTCCATTTTACAGATTAGGTTTCAAAGAGATCAAATTAAAACAATACAAAATCTGACTATTATCATAATCAGATTCTTTATTTTTCGATATTTGCTATAAATTGTTACTGGGCACTTCCACCTTCTTTTATAGATCGCATAAGTATTTTATTTTTCCTCAAAAGAAAATCGGGCATAAGGTCTGTGGGAAGGTAGAAAGGACTTTCTCCTTTTTTCTGCAATTCTTCTACTATTCCCGGATTCCAGGCAAGGATTTTATCTACTTCCACATCCAGTTCATCTGCAACAACCTTTAAATTAAAGCCGGCATTGATTTCTGTTTCCGAAAGCGCTTCATTTGTTACATTGCTGCCGCCATTTTCAAAAAAGACTTTGTTAATTCTGGAGGCATTATAATTACTGAGGACACTCTGAAGTTCTCCTGTTGCATAGCAGGCGTTCAGGTATTTTTTTACATGGTTGATCGTCTCTTCGGGAAGGTATTTTGAAAACTCATGATATTGCGAAGAGCCTGCAGCCTGCATTGCTTTTGCTATATTTCCTTCTCCACAATTATAAGCTGCAACAACCGTTACCCAGTTGTTATACTTTTTATAAAGGTTTCCTAATGATAATACAGCTGTTTTTGTACTTTTATAGACATCGGTACGGTTCTGTTCTGTAAGTCCATATTGATTGGCATGTGCTGTCATAAGCTGCCAGATTCCTACTGCTCCGGCACCTGAGGTAATATTTCTGTTAAAATGGGACTCAATCAGGGCCAGGTTTCTCAGATGTTTGGGAAGTCCTTTCTGAAGGAGTAACTGCTCAATAAATTCCACAAGATCTTTATTGGAATTTATGATTCCTTTATATTTTTTCACGCTGCTTTCTGAAGTATCAGAGGCCGTTAAAAACTGTCCGTTTACAAATATACCGGTTCCTACCAGCATTAAACCTGTAAAGATATTTCTGACAATAGTTTTCATTTTAAATATGTTTATAAAGCTAAAAATAAAAAGGCTAAAGAGCAGATTTGCCAGTCAGCCTTTTTACTTTATTATGAGTCTACTTTCCAGCTCAGTTTGTCTTCTTCTGTATTCCAATCCACATGGATGGTCTGGCCGGATTTCACTTCTTCTCTTACAATCATTTTGGAGATAGGCCTTGCCAATTGGGCACGGATCACTCCGGAGATCTGTCTTGCTCCGTATTTACTGCTGAACCCTCCCAATGCAAGGTTTTTCACAGCCTCATCACTAATTTTTAAGGCTATTCCTAATCTCGTCAATGAAGTATGAAGTGATTTCAGCTGGATATTGAAAATTCTTTCTGCAATAGACTCTGTGATCGGTGCAAAAGGAATAATTTCTGTAATTCTTGCCAAAAACTCGGGTCTGAATCTTCCTGAACCTGACATGATCTGCATCAGTGAAGATGACTCCGGAATTTTTCCTTCTTCAAACTGTTTTACAATTTCTTCACTTCCGATATTGGATGTAAAGAGGATTAATGCATTACTGAAATCTCCTTCTTTTCCAAGTTTATCATGAACCTTTCCTTCGTCCATGATCTGAAGGAATACATCAAAAACAGAATGGTGAGCTTTTTCAATCTCATCAAATAAAACAACAGTATATGGCTGCTGTCTTATTTTGTTAACCAGCATACCTCCTTCTTCATATCCTACATATCCGGGAGGCGCACCGTATAGTAACGCGGCAGAATGTTCTTCTTTAAACTCTGACATATCAAAGCGTACCATTGCTTTTTCATCGTTGAAAAGCAATTCTGCCATTGATTTTGCAAGCTCAGTTTTACCGGTTCCTGTAGGTCCTAAAAGGAAGAACGAACCAATGGGCTGTCCCGGTTTATTCAATCCGCTTCGGTTTTCAACAATAGCATCGGAAAGGATTTTCAATGCATGATCCTGCCCTACTACTCTATTTAACAGAAGGGATTCCATGTTCAGGAGTTTTTCTTTTTCCTGAGCCTGAATTTTACCGATTGGGATATTGGTTTTAGCAGCCATCACAGCAGCCAGCTCTAATCTTCCTACTTTTTCTCTTTTCTTCGCTGCATGCTGCAGAAGCTCTTCGTAAGTATCATCAATAATTTTATGAATCTGCTCTACCGGCATTGAATTGTCAATAGCAGGTTGTTCGCTCAGTGATCCCCATAAAATAGGGCTTATTTTATCACGCAACAGATTATAAGTCCAGATCAATTCATCAGCCTGGTCTTTATTGTCTGTATATTCTTCTTTTAAAATCTCTTCATAGCTTGCTTTCCAGCTTTCCAGTTCTTTTTCTGAAAGTTCGTCAAGCATTTTAATAGCAGCCATGGTTCTGTCTAATAAATCGATGGCTGCATCGGGTAATTTTTTACCTTTTGCATATCTTTTAGCCAGACGTACACATTCCGGAATGGCAGTTTTTTCCACTTCAATACCATGGTGCTTTTTATAGCCATCAAGCAGTACATCGATCATTTTCACGCAAGTCTGCTCATCCGGTTCATTAACCGTCAGCACTTCAAAACGACGGTTGAAAGCCTGTTCCGGTTCTATAATTTTTCTATATTCTTCCTGGGTAGTAGCTCCAATGACCGTAATTTCACCTCTTGCCAATTCCGGTTTCAGAAGATTGGCAACATTTCCTATGCTGCCTTTCGGATCTAAAAGGGTATGAATTTCATCAATGAAAAGGATTGCTTTTTCAATTTTCTTACATTCATTGATTATTTTTTTCAGGCGGTCTTCTATTTCACCTTTATAAGAAGTTCCGGCCAGTAAAGCTCCTGTGTCCAGTTCTAAAAGAGTTCCGTTTTTAAGCATTTCAGGAACATTCCCTTTGGTAATTTCAATAGCAAAACCTTCTACTAAAGCTGTTTTTCCAACTCCCGGTTCACCAATAATAATGACATTCGGCTTACTTCTGCGGCAAAGAATCTCTACCAGCATTCTAAGTTCTTTGTCTCGTCCTATTATATTTTCCAGATCTCCGTTTCTGGCCTGTGCTGTTCTGTCTACACAATAGCTTTTAATAGATGGAAAGGAAGAGTCTGAAAAATCTGAACCATTTGAAAATAAAGACGCAAAATCTCCATTTTCAGATACGGTAAAAGGAGTATCTTTTCTATACAGGTTAAAGATCTCATGTTCTCTCAATGGAAGTGATTTCAACTGCTGAAGAGTAAATACAACCTGTGGTTTTACAATAGCAGTAAGGATACAGATCGGTGTGATCTCATCCAAACCTAATTTTAAACGGATATCGTCTGCTTCTTCCACAAGGGTATCAATGGCATCATCCTGAGCCACTTCATCAGGAAGGTGGGCTGTTTTAGGATATTCTTCAATACGGACATCTGCCCATTCGTAGAAATATCCCGGATCTTTATCGATGCTTTTCAAAAATTCATTAAGTCCGATATCTTTGTGCATTAAAGCCTGAAGAATATGAGGTCCACCATAAGTAGCATTATAATTTTCCTTCGCTATAGACTGAGCAATATGAAATAGCTGTTTTACTGTTTCGTTGGTTACTAGTACTCCCATTTATAATTTTTCTTATATTAATATTTGCGCTCTGTTTTGTAAGACTTATGATCTCATGGCGGAGAATCAGAAGCCATTATTTTTTATCTGCCTAAAATTAAATATTTTATTCTAAAACGAGATAAAGATAGTTAATTCTTCAATTAGAGAAGTAACCATGCTATTTTTTAATTTTCAGGACAGGTCTGCGTTGTCAAATGATTGCCTTTTTTCTATGTAGAATACAACATTTTATATTTTTAGAAAATAAAGTAAAATTAAACTTACCCATTGCAGGCCAATAAAGATATAGAACAACATAGCAGAAGGCTCTGCCAGTTCCTGAAGTTTTTCAATAAGTGCCACTTTAATGATATCTGAAAAATCTGCATTATCCGCAGATAAGTTCAGTTCATCGAATTTTATTTTGCCTAAAGCATAGCTTACAGCGCGTTTTACTATTTTATTTTCTGAGCTGTTTTTAAACTCATTCAACAGTTTGACTTTTGCAATGGCAAAATCTGAACCGGTTCGGATAACAGTAGGCTGCTTTGCCTTACATATCCCAATCACCTTTTCAATAAAAGGAACTACAATCGTTTTGGAATGATCCTGCAACAGTTTACTGATCACCACAGACATCGCATATTTTGTGGCAAACATAACAGTAAAGAAAGGGGCTATGATGATCAGCAGATAGAAAATACCCGCAGAAACTGGTTTTGCCGTAACAGTAGCCACTAAAAATGCGAGTGCACCACTGTGTCCTAATGACGAACCTAAACTGTCTGCTAAAATATAAATTCCCAGTACAAGGGTAATGATGGTGGAAAAAACTCCTATTGCGTAAATCTGCAGGACACTGAAAATAAATGCTGCAGATAGTTTTGAAAAGTATTTTAAATGGGTAGTAATGGTACTCATTGGCAGATTTTGTTTAATTGGTTTTATGGTTTTGTTTTTGGCAATATAGTGTAAAATAAACAAAGAGCTATAGAATAAATATTGGCTATGTAACCCTTTGATTCCGCTCTTCATATCAAATGGTATGGAGATTTTCCTTTTCATCACTGGAATCGTCGATATGGATTCTTCTCCTACGTTTATCTTAATTAAAAATTCTTTGTTGAGATAAGATTAATTGTTAATAAACTTCGATTCTTTTCTCGAAATTTCTTTGCCGGAAATACCATCTAAAATAATATTTTCAACTAAACTTGGCTTTTTAAGCCATTCTATCTCCCAAATAGGTTTTTCATTTTCTATTCTTCGGGTAATGATGGTATGAAAACCTGTACTTTGTAATACAGGACCTTTGGTTAAAGGAATCCCTTCTTTTTCACAGAATCTTAAGATATCTTCAAATGAAAATTTGTAAGGTTTGTCATAATCTATTTCCTTTATTAAATTTCCTTTTTCATCAAATTCATACCAAGTACCTTTTTGAAAACCTCCCCACACATTAAACTTCAGCCCTTTTTTTCTTATATTATCAGAAGGATAAAAATCTTTAAAAATCATAAAATATGATTTTGGAGGTGATTCATAATAGGCAGATCCTGAGTTTATTTTAATCCTTTCTATAATTGTCCCATCATTTAGTTTTTCATAAACAGAACTTGATTTGTTCTGATGGAGTTCATTATATCTGATATTATCAAATGTTTCAAATTTATTATCAACAATAGGCAACATATTTTTTGTATTTTGTGATTTGCAAGAAAGGATTATTAGTAAATTTAAAAAAAACATTATTTTTTTCATAGAATTTTATTTTGCATTGTCATTAGCGATTATCCACTGCCACTTCCAAAGATTATAACGTGTTTCCGGAATGTGATGTGAATAGTCCATAATATTTTCTGTTTTGGCATATTCATAAGTAAATTGTGCCTTTGCATCAGCCTCTGAATTGGTAAAACTATGTGGCAATGCAAAACTATGTAGAAATTCGTGAGCTGCTGTTTGATTATTTTTTGTAGGAAATAATACCACAAAATTCCCAGAACTATACCCATTAAGCCCCCTAACATTTCCTGATGCATCAACAAAACCTCCATTTTCACCTAAATAAATAGCGACATAGTATTTGTTATATTTTGTTTCAGGAATATTATTACTTTTTAAGTTTTCTTTCACTTTATTGTAAACATAGTTTTGTAATGCAACAAATCCGGAAGGAGCATTGCCAGCAGGCTCATAATAAGCTGCTATTTTCCCTCCAATCACATATCTACCTCCAATTTGAAAATGAGCATCACCAGACATATCTACAGTTTCGGTTTCTACATCTGCTTCTATAAGTGCTTGTCTCAAGTAACTTTCAAATAATTCCTTTTGACCAGTAGAATTCCCTGCCTTTTTACCATTTATATCGGTTTCTAAATTAATAATAAGTATTTTTGATTTTTTCCTTTTTGCAGCATGATTAGCCCAAACATTTAATCTGCCCGCTACTTCAGAAACTTCAAGACCAGCACTGTCTTTCTTAACGGCAATCACTTCTATAATCTGATCATCTGAAAATTCTTCCAGACATTCTATAGTTACAAAATCTTTAAGATCATGTTTACCTTTTGTTTTAGGTGTAATCTCCATGGGAGAAATTTTAAAAAGTTTATTTTCTTTAAATCTTAAAGTATCCGGTTCCTCATCAACTTCAATATTCAGGCTTAAAATAGCTTTGGTATTTTTAAAATTGGAAGCGGTAAGCTGGTTCGTTTTAGTATCTTTAATTTGTGAAGGATAAAGTGATAGCCAGGAGCAGTAATAATTTTCAAGCGTACCATCCGCTTTTTTCTTCCACGGAATACTGTATACACCATATACCTGCTTTAGCTTAGAATATAAAGTAGGAGCCTTTTTAAAACTTCCATCATATTCATTAATATCTCTTTCTAATGTGGCATAAGTGGCATCTGTATATTGCTTCGCTACAATATCTTCATAATTAACATCACCAAAATTGGATGTTTCACCTAATCTCATCCAGTCAAAACCATATTCTTCACCTTTCCATCCATTTTTACTACGAAAATGTACAACACATTTTGCTTTTATCTCTGATGGAGGAGGATCATTTGGTGTACCATGACTCACTCCTTTTTTATCACCCTTTTCTGTAAACCATTTATAGGCACGCGAAATAATATTCTCCTGAGAATACATATTGTGGTCTTCATGAGAGATTTTATTATAAGTACCTTTTACAATTCTTGTTCGGCTCATGATTAATGTGCTTTAGATTTCTCCCCACTATTATTTTGTACTTCCTTCTGTGCATGTTTATTAATCGAAGCATTAGAACTTATGTTCATTTCTTTTTCAGAAATCTCATTCCGTCCTTTCTTTGTTTCACTGTGCACATCTCCTTCAATAATTTCAGTCAGTTTTCCCGTAATAAATGTACTTGCATCACCCATTACGGAAGTCAGCTTCATTGCTCCCACACTTTTTGTATTATTCAGGCCAATACTGTCCGATTTATTCATCCCCACCGTTGTATTCATGCTTTCACTCACATTGATATTCATGTTCTTACAATTCAGGGTCATGGTCTCCGGTGCGGTAATATTAATATTGCTTCCTGTAGTATCCAGATGAATCTCATTTCCGCTCTTATCCGTGATAATGATGCTTTCATCTTCTGTGAAAACTACCTTGTGGCCGCTTCTGGTTTGGATCGATTTTACACGGTTATCTGCTCCGCCTCCAAGGCCTATTCCCCCATGGAACATTCCGCCCATAACGAATGGTCTATCGGGGTGGCTGTGAACAAAATTAACCATCACCTGGTCTCCTACTTCAGGAATGGCTACATAGCCCCGGTTTTGAGTAATTTGATCAGTTCCTCCCGCATCAGGACTCATCATTCTTATAAAATGGGTAGTATCATTCATCTGCCAGTCGAATCTTACCTGAACCCTTCCCTGTCCTTCAGGGTCGGCATTGGAAATGACTGTGGCAATCTGAGGTTGTGCGGCAGGTACTTTAAATTCCGGTTTCGGCAGGAAACCTGTATCGGCAGCTATAGATTCAAAACTGCCGGTATAATGTCCAATGGTATCAATTTCATGTACAGCTTCTGTCACCATCACTTTAGTAAAATAGGAGGTTTCATTGCTATCCGGTCTTCTCATATGGATATCTGCCACACATCCGGGGTGCAGAAAAGGGACTGTTGTAGATCCTGAAACTGAAAATACACTTACGGCTTCACTTCCGGAAGTACTTTTTTGGGAATGTTCTACATCCAAATGGGTAGATGCCTTTATAGGGGCTACCTGAAGTGCCGGAGTTTTATAAATTTTTTCGTTATGGCTGTATGCTGTCTTGGCAAGATCTCCCACATGGGTAACAGGTGTATCACCGGAAGTCAGCTTTTCATTTTTACTGCTGTTGTAGCCATAGTATTGAGGCTTGGTATGTACCGCTTTTAATTCTACTTTGATGTTATCTGCATTACTTCCGTAGATCAGTTTTATCGGTTTATTCTGTGGCGGGAGTTTTCCAAAGTGCAAAACTTCGCCGTCATAGTAAAACTGCTCGCCATAAGCTTCTGCCATTCTTGCAAGGTAGTTGTAATGGGTTTCATCGTATTGACTGCTGTAGATAATCTGGGAGTAATCGTTGGTATCAATTCTTATATCAAAACGTTCTTTGTCAATCCCCTGTTTGATAACATCTGCAGCAATAATTCCCATATTAACGGGCTGGCCTCCGCCAAAGCTCTGAATATGGGGAGCTCCATCCAATAATGTGGTAGGACTATACCCTGACAATACAATATTTCCGAGGCTCATTTTATCCTGGCTGAAACCTACTTTTGTAATAATCCCCACAAAGTTTCTTTCGGGGCTTTTCTCAATGTCTTTATAGGAGATAACTGCTGTAAGGCGTTTTCCTAAAAATTTATTAGCTTCTTCAAGGGTATGATTCTGCTGTTCTTCCAAAGCATCGTGGGCAAGGATAAGAGTAAATTCATGGTGACGATCTGCCCGTTGCTTAAGAGTGAAATGTTTATAGTATCTTATCATTTTACCTTCCACAACCAGTGATAATTTCACTAACCGGTTGATCCCTGCATGATGGTTTTCGGATATGGCATCTGCATTTTGTGACGGACGGAAGGAAGATCCGTTTAAGTCAGTTTTCATATGTATTTTGTGTTTGTGTTTGTTTAAAGATAGTAATATTTCACGAAATAATCATTTAGTATTTCCTATCGAAGTGATAAAAATGAATTTCCGTAAACCTTTATCTTAGAAAAAAAGACCGTCTTTGATAAGGACAGTCTTTTTTCGTATGAATGTGTGATAATGTGTCAATTTTAGCTGCTTGGCCAAAGTCCTGCATATTGAGAAGTACCGTAGTCGATTGTTTCAGCGCTTACTACGAAGCTGATCAACATACTGTTGCTGTCAATAGCATCAAATTCTACCTGGTGTTGGATGACATATCCGTTTTGCCAGTTCAAAGTAATTAATGTTCCTTCTTCGTGAGATTTGTTGAATGTAATTTCACCTACAGTAGGCTTATACTTACCATTCAGTAAACTTTCAAGAATATCAGACTTCTCTGTTGCTTCTACTGTTACTTTGATTAATGCGTTAGAAGGATCTGATGCTACACGTCCGGATACATCGGTAGATCTGGATACGCTATATTTCATTTTTAATAGCTTTTGTCCTTCTCCTCCATTGAATTTTAAGATTCCTCTCGAATTTCTTTCTGCCATGATTTGTAAATTTTAATCGTTAATAATATTTTGTGATTCGGTGATTGTTCAGCAAATATAGAGGGTCTTTTTCTCTAAAAAAAACTTTTGAATGTAAATCTGAAAAATTGTAGTAGTTCTACGATTTTGTGTAGTAATTCTACGACATTAGATTTATAAACATCCAGGTAACTCTCTCCAGTAAAGGGATTTAAGTAATTTCATTTTTTAAGTTAAAAAAGTAATTTTCCACTTAAAAGAGAAATAGAACTCTTTTCAAGGCATAAAAATTAAATTTACAGCACTAAAATGAGCCTCTAAATTTGTTTTTTGATTAAGAATTATGAATCAATATTTAAATGTTACTTGATGTATCCATACATCCTAGTAGGTCAAGCAAAAAACTAATATTCAATCTTAGGTATATACCATATCCTGCCTCTCAACTCTCAACTCTCAACTCCCAACTCTCAACTCTCAACTCTCAACTCTCAACTCTTAACTCTTAACTCCCTTCCTCCCCAAACAGACACAAAAAAAGCAGAAGTAGGTCTCTTCTGCTTTTGATATTATAAAAATAAACAATTAATGTTTAGTGTATTCCGGCTGCTCTGTTGGAATTCTTGTTGGGGTAAAATACTCGTTAAGCCAATAGAACGTCTGTCCGTTCTGCTGAATTTTCACTGCCGGGTTATTTCTGTTGGCAAGCATTCTATCTGCAAGGTCTTTATAATGATGGAAATAATTCTTCACGGTCTCACTAGGAACAATTTTAGATTTTCTCCAGCCTTTAAGCTTATATTTAGCCATCAGTTCTTCTTCTGTAAGATCAAATCCGGTACTCATTCCTATTGCATAAGACATCGGCTGTTCGTAAAGAGCTCCTTTATCAAGGAATTTTATTGTTGGATTGTATTTCTTCAGAAGTTTTACATATTCTTTAACCGCTTTTGACTGGTTAAATCCAGGCTTGTCAGCTTCTGTATTCCTGTATACTTCAGTATAGAAAGCTTTAAGATTATCATATTCCGATTCAGAAATAAGGATTCCTTTTTCTATTACCGGTGTGAATTCTTTTAAATCTTTCGGGATATATCCTTTTACCAGGAATGGGCTTCCATAGTTAATCAGCTGAGCTGCAATTCCTGCAGATACAGGATTGGTAAGTCCCGGATACAGATATTTATATTTTAAGTCAACATCCGTCTTTCCTGCTCCTACGGAAGAATGGAAATACTCATTAAGCGACTGATCAATAGCCTCATTATCGGCAGTAACCTGTGCTATAAGGCTATCCACAGATTTTTTCAGGTATCCCGGAGTTGCAATATCCCCTTTTTTAGGAAAAATAACATAGCCCTGAGACATACTCTGCTTAGGATAGGCCAATGAGAAGAACCCTTCATCCCCTTCTACAAGGCTGAAATTATTCTTGGTAAGAACATCATATTGATTGATGATCTTTTGTTTTTTAAGCTCCGCAATATTTTTCGCCGTATTGGTTACTATATTTTCGGCCATCAATACGAAGTCGTTATAAGTATCTGATGATCTTGCGCTTGTCTGGAACATAATTAGCCTTGCCTGAGCCTGGGTAAGAGAACTGATCACACTGTACATATTTCCGCTTTGGTTGGCAGAAGTTCCTACAGTTACTACAATATTCGTTTCATCCGGAACGTTTGAAAGAAGATTTCCTGCCGCAGAAAGTGCCTCTCCTACCGGTTGATAACCACTATTACTGCTACAGTTCATTTCATTTGTTTTTTCAGTAATGAATGTTGTGATTTTACTGTAGTCTGCACTTAAGTTCGAAACTGAAGTATTGCTTCCGCAAGGGTTATTTTTATACAAAACCACTCCATACTTAACGTTACTGAAATAAGATGGTTTTTCAAATCTAAGCTGTAAATCCTGTAATAATGATTTTACAATAGGTGCGTATGGTGCATTAGGCGCACTTACATCCAGTGCAAAAACAATATTGATATTTTTATCCCTTTCTGTAATTTCCCTGTAACGGTCAAAATAAATAGGTTCACCTAAAACATTGTAAACATAGTTTTTACTGTAATCTAAAATATTGGTAAAATATTTTGTTTTGATATCAGGAGTAGGAGCTTCATCCAACGGCAGATTCACCGGATAAATATTTTCCAAAGGTGATCTTTTGTTGATATCTGAAATAAGAATAGCTGTTTTATTAGTGGCATCTGAGGCTGATCCACCCGGATAACCTTCATGTATCCCTAATTCGGAATCATTAATTCCTGTGGTGTTTTTCAGCTTTATAGCAGAACGTTCTCCCCATGTAGAAATCACATTGGAGCTCACCCATCCGTAAAGACCTGTACTGATACTGTCTATGTCAAGAGAAGGCTTTTTACCTACCAGAAACCTCTTATTATTCTCAGCCTGCTTATAGACATACACCATCTGTCCGTTAGGAATTTTCACATTGGCAGTTTCAATAAGACTTGGTGAGTTAAATACAATGATAGAGTCATTCTTATAGTATCTTTCGGCACTTCTGATCACCTCGCTGTTATTAGGTACTACAGCTGCTCTTACAGGATATCCTGTTCTTTCACTTTTTAAAGAATTGTTCCATAACAAAAGGTCAGACTCAGGAATCCAGCCATATGTCTTAATAGACTTTGATGAAACTTTCTTCATTAAAGCATCCGGAACATATTCGGCCACCTTTACCATTCCGTCTCTATGTTTTAAAACCATTAAAGGTTCTAAAAATTTAACTTCTTTATATGATTTTTCGTCATTTTTATCTAAATAAGCTGTATTTCTTGACCGGTCTGAAATCACAATCCATGGAACGGATTTCTTGGGATATCCATTGACAACAGTTGAATTATCTACCTTTCCATACTGAGATGGTTCGGGAGTTTTCTTTGACGGAAGCTTTACCTGGCAACTCGTCAACAATACTGAAAGTCCTATATAATATGCTGCTAGAGGAAATGTATTTCTCATCCTATTTTATCTTTTTATGATTGGCGCATCCGGCAGGGCCGGAAGGTATTATTTGCTTTGGTTAATATCTACTTTAGTTACACAGCTTTGTGTATCATCAAAATTCACCTTTACGGTTTGAATCACGGTATTCTTGTCAAACTGAAGACCTGCACAGTACATATAGAAATTATTTACTTTGCTGTCATTTACTTTTACCACGGTGTTCTCATTGTTGCACAGGTAAGTTTTCAGCAAGTAGTTGTAGTGCATATTAAAACTGTTTCCATTGGCAATCTGCTGTAAATGATATTTAAAGTCGTTATCTATTTTATCAAATACATCTCCTACAGATACTTCATCCTCTTCCAGAGCATTGTAAGCAGGAAGAATTTTGATATTGTGATAGATAGGTTCCTGATTTTCTTCTGTGTATAAAGTCACCAGGTAATCACCCGGTTTTTTATAAGAATAGATTGCCAGCTTATCTTTCGAATCTGTATTTCCAGTTTCTCCAAATTTCCACGCAAACTGTTTAGCTTCAGAAATGGCACGAAATTGTACGTTTTCATTCTGCATTGCTTGGGTAGGGGCTTCAATGGTCGATTTGATTTTTGAGGTATCTTTAGCCTTCTGAAGGCTTCTTGCTGCCACCATTACAGGGAAAGATTTCGTGTACTTATTGTCAACGATTAAGCTGACCTGATAATATCCCGGTCTGTTGTAAAAGTGAATACCACTATTTTTGTCAGAGGTTGTACCATCTCCAAAATTCCATCTTTTGGTTTTTGCAAATTGGGTTTTATCTTCAAATAGAAGTGTATCTCCCACAGACAATGAGGACGGATAAACCACCCCAACAATATCATCCGCAGAGTGAATCACCTTTTTCTGCAGCCATAGTGCAACGAGTGCTGCTATGAGCAATGTTGCGATAACACCAATGATAATGTTCTTTTTGTTCTTTTGAAAATAATTCATAGTTAATAATTGTGATGTGTTCTGTTTAAGTTCCTAATATTTTATTCTGAGACTATTGGGTTCGTGCTTTCAGTGCACTTTCACGCTCATAGAGTTTATTCTGTTTATCTTTAAAGCCAATTCTGCAGTCTTCAACCTGTTTTTCGAATCTTTTGATATCTTCAGTAGTTGTTGAAATTACTTTTTTGTCTTCAAAATACATTTTATAAAACCTGGCAATTTGAGGGTAAGCATCTTTTCGGATATCGGAAATATCATAGTTGCTAAAGTAGTTATTCAAATCGTTAATACCGACCTGAATATTGTTTTCCACAAAGGGCTGCGGGGCTTCATCCGTAAGTTTGGTGATCATCGTATAGGTACTGTCCATGATAGGCAGAACAATCTTCTGGTGCTGTTCGAATTCTGCTTTCTGCTCGAGATTCTGGATGCCTCTTACATCTTCATCTGAAAATGGAGATTCAAATCCCTTTAAAAAGATAATTCCCAGAAAAAGCATAGACATCACAAGCATCAGTATTAAATAAAAAAACTGATAATGCCTTTCCTTTTTAGATAATGTAATTTGTCCTTGCATTGTTTTTCTTTTTTATTTTCTTCTTTTACTTCCGGTGAAATTTCTTGTAGGGTCTTTTCTCAGTTCGCTGTTGGCTCTTACCGTTTTACCCATGCATTCTTCAAGATCTCTGAAGACTATTTTCTTTTTATACTCTACTTCAATGATCTTACTTTTTAAATTCATGATAGATCCTATCTGTTTCATCAAAACAGCATAATGCTTAAGGCTTCCGGCACTATCCTTACTCATGATATTTTTGGCATCCCTTACATTATCCATAATACTGGTACGGAGAAAAACATCATTCTCCACCTTATTTATATTAAGTTGGGACATTTGGTCATAAATAATATCCACATGATTTTTCAGTACATCACTTCTTTGCATCAGTTCCTTATAGGCATCAGCTTCCTTGCTGATTCCCTCTCTCTGCATATCATAACTCTTAAAGAAGAGAAATAGACAGGCAAAAGAAACCACAGACAAAACGGCAAAAGATAGAATAAACTTCCAAATGCCCGTTCTGACGTCAGATTTGTTCAATTTTTTTTCCCGATTTGAAGACATAAATTGCGATTTGTTTGGCCTGTGAAAATATAAAAAAAAAATTTTATGCACAATACGTATTTTCCCCATGCTAATTTCGTGAAAACCCTGATTAACCCAATATTAATTTTCTCTTTGATAAGTTTTTCATAAATTAGGCCTCTGAATTTCAAATATCATTTGCCAAATCGATATTAAGAATGAGTAAAATATTATCTAATACCGTGCGTTTTTCCATTGCTGACAGCGATTTTTATTTTAAAAAAATAATGATCAAAACACTTATGGAAAACCCTTTCTATATGCTTCTGAACGACTGTAATAACGGCCATGAGCTGGTAAACAGAATCTACAGAAGACAGGAAGACGTGTTCATTATAGAGCTCTTTATGCCGGTATTAAGCGGAATTGAAGCCATAAAATACATCAGAAAAAGTAATGCAGAAACTCCTATTGTTACTTATTCCGGAACCTTTCAGGAAGATATGGCCGAAATTCTTGCAAAGATTCCCAATACTTATTACTGTCAGAAAAAAAGCAATACGATCAAGGATATCATTAAAGGTACTATTGCTTCAGATGAGTTTGACTACCATACTTATTCCAAAGAATGGGAACAGCAGCCACTTGCCGTACAGGAATACATGGACAGGCAGAAAAAAAGCCAGGAAGAACTTTCTCCTGCAGAAATACAGCTGATGCGCTTCTGCTACGAAGGATACAGCAATAAAGAAATTGCAGAAAAGCTTAACTTAAGCACAAGAACTATTGACACTTACATCAACAGGCTTACAGAAAAACTGGGATTAAAAACAAAACTTCACCTGATTCGTTTTTGTGTAGAAAACGGATATTATAATTCCAGTATGTAAAAAAGTTTGAATAATTATAATGTGTTAAAGAGGAGTTATTATTGCACCGGCTAAGGATGCTTCTTTTTCACTTTAACCATTGTCATACCGCTATATTATTAATTTATTAAATCATCATAAGTCTGCCTTAATATAGTGTTTACAATAAAAACTCAACGATCAGAACAAAAATATTTCGCCACTAATTTGCTAGTATTCAATTTTTTTAACTAAATTTGCACACCTAAAATTTAAAATTAAAATAAGGAAATGACAAAGGCAGAATTGGTAAACACCATCTCAAATAAGTTGGGAACAGAAAAGAATGAAACACAGAAAGTTGTAGAAGCTTTTATGCAGGAGATCAGAACTTCTATGTATAATGGGGATAACGTTTATCTAAGAGGTTTTGGATCTTTCATCATTAAAACAAGAGCTGCTAAAACAGGAAGAAATATTTCTAAAAACACTGCAATTGAGATTCCTGCTCATAACATTCCTGCTTTCAAACCATCAAAATCTTTTGTGGAGAAAGTAAAAACTAAAGTCGCAGTAAAATAAGAACATTAACTGAATATTAACTAGTTACTAAAAAATTAAAATTATGCCAAGCGGAAAGAAAAGAAAAAGACACAAGGTTGCAACACACAAGAGAAAGAAAAGAAGAAGAGCAAACAGACATAAGAAAAAATAATCTCTTCTTCTCGAGATTTACAATATAATAATATAGTTGGTGGTTTTAAGTTTTAAGGCCCACCGACTATATTTTTATTTACAACTATAAGATTCCGCGGAAGACAGCCGGTTTCAAATATTATTTTAATAAAAATATAATGGTTTTCATTCTAAATCCTTATATTTATATTTATGAATTAACAGAGACACCAGCCAATTTCCTATAATCTTAACAATTTTATCTTATAACAAAATGAAGAAAGAACTAATAGTTTCGCATGAAGATGATCTTACAAAGATTGCACTGCTGGAAGACGGAAGACTATGTGAACTTCATGAGCAAGAGGACAAAAGCGATTTTATAGTTGGAGATCTGTTTATAGGAAAAGTAAAAAAACTGGCACCTAACCTGAATGCAGCATTCGTTAATATTGGATATGATAAAGATGCTTTTCTGCATTATCAGGATCTGGGTCCACAATATCTTACATACAGAAAGTTTTTAAAAGATACTATTTCTAAAAAACAAAGCACTTCAAGCTTAAAAAATTTCGAGATACAACCCGAAATAGACAAGAACGGAACGGTAGACAAAGTAATTGCAAAGGATGACTTGGTTCTTCTGCAGATTACTAAAGAACCTATTTCCACAAAAGGCCCCAGGATTTCTACCCAGGTTTCTTTGACAGGAAGATTTTTGGTTCTGATTCCTTTCGATAATAAAGTTTCCATTTCCAAAAAAATAAGAAGTTTTGAGGAAAAAGAAAGACTCAGAACCCTTATTGACAGTATAAAACCTGAAGGATTTGGAGTTATTATCAGAACGGTAGCCGAAGGAAAAAAAGTAGCTGACCTGCATAACGATATGAATCAGCTGATTCAAAAATGGGAAAGCACTTTTAAGAACATCCAGAAAAATAAAGTTCCGTCTAAAGTTTTAAGCGAAGAAGATAAAGCTTCCGCTATTTTAAGAGACAATTTTAATCAGGATTTCGTCAGTATTATCTGTGATGACGAGCAGATGGTACAAGAGATGACCAATTACGTTGAAGTAATTGCTCCTGAAAGAAAAAATATTGTCCAGTTTTATGACTCTCATATTCCACTTCTGGAATATTACAATGTTGAAAAACAGCTTAAACAAAGCTTCGGTAAACACGTCAACATTCCAAGCTCAAAAGGAGCATATCTTGTTATTGAACACACAGAAGCACTCCATGTTGTGGATGTCAATTCCGGAAATAATATTACTACCGGAGCTGCTGTCAATAAGGAGCACGCTCTAAAAGTGAACAAAATGGCAGCCACAGAGATTGCCAGACAGCTGCGTCTTCGAGATATGGGAGGTATTATTGTTATCGACTTCATCGATATGCCTAATGCCGACCACAGAAGAGATCTTTACGAGCATCTGAAAGAAGAGATGAAGCGTGACAAAGCACGCCACAAAATCTTACCTCCAAGTAAATTTGGACTGATCCAGATTACCAGACAAAGAAACCGTCCGGAAAAACAGATCGACACCAAAGAGGAAAACCCTAATAAAGATGGAGAAATTACCGCTCCTATTGTTATTGTGGAAAAAATGGGTGATACCATCAGAACCATTATGCAAAAAGAAAAAGGTAAACTCTACCTTCATGTACATCCATTTGTAGAAGCTTACCTTACTAAAGGCATCAAAAGCATTCAGATGAAATGGTTTATAAAGTACAAAAAATGGGTAACCATTATCCCAAGGGATTCATTTAAGTATTTAGAATACCGGATTTACAATTCCAAAAAAGAAGAATTGATAGGACATTCTAATTAAATCAGAACAAAATTCAAACCTTCAGCAATGCTGAAGGTTTTTTTATTACATTTACGCCAAATTTATTTACACAGTGAAAAAAAGTTTATTTCTTGTACTCATTCTGATTATTCAGAGTGTGTATTCCCAGATCATTTCATATGACAACAGCTTTGCTGTAAACGGAAAATATGCTATTGCAGCAGGCACCAACGCCAGTTATCCCACTAAAATACTTCAACACACCGACGAAAACATTTATTTCACCTATGCCAGAGACAATGCTGTTTTAAGCAGCCCGGAATGTGTAGTATCAAAACTTAATCCTAATGGAACCCTTGATTCTGCTTTCGGAAATAATGGAGAAACCGTAATCAGTAATTATTTTGCAGGCATAGACAGCCAATTAGCTCAACAAGCAGACGGTAAACTGTTGATCTATGGTTTCAATACCGAGGGATCTGTTATCACAAGACTGCTATCCAACGGTCAGGTTGATGCTACTTTTGGAATAAATGGAGTTTCAAAAATTACCAATGTTTTTACCGACTTCAATGGGTATGGATATGGTTTATATCTGCAAAATAACAACATCATTATTTATGGATTATCAACTGACGGACAATCCAATTTTTATAAAGCAATATGCAGGCTGAACAACAATGGAAGTATTGACCATACATTTGGCAATAACGGCTTGATCAAGACAGTGGGAAATTACATATTTCTAGACAGTCAGTCAAATATTGTAAGTCTGATTAGCGATCACAGCCACACCAATGCAGGTACTCTATATCCTAATGGAGGTTTGGAAAAATACGGTCCGGATGGACAGCCTCTAACAAGTTTTGGAAGTAACGGAACTCTGGCTTTTAACAATTATCCGGGAATGGTAGGAAATGCTCTCATAGACAGCAATAATAATATTATCTGCTATAATATGAATAACGAAATTTTCAGAATTAATGCCAACGGAATCTATGACAGCTCTTTTGCATTTGACAGTATTAATTCCTATCCCTTTGCAATCATTAGCTTATCTTCTGTAATTGAAAAAAACAACAGTTATTATATTGCGGGACAGACAGGAGCAATGGGAGAAACTTTTTTCATTTCAAAGCTGACGCCTTCAGGAACGGTAGATCCCGTTTTTAATTATTACTCCGAAACTACTCCCACTTCAGAAGGAATTGGTGACATGATTATCAATAACAATTCGATCATTGCAGGAAAAGGAACCAATATTTTAAAATTTTTATTAAGTAATTCAACATTAGGAACCGCTGCCAAAGTGCCGGAAGCCGCTCTCCCTTTATTTTCATTTGAAAATCCTGTTAAGCAGAATCTGATTTACCATACAAAAGAAAGGTTGAAATCCATAGAAATATATAATTTAAACGGGAAGCGTATCAAAAATATAGAAAGCAACGGCACCAGTATTTCCGAGGTACCAAAAGGTGTTTATATGGTAAAAGTTGTCTTCGAGAATGAGAAGACGACCACAAAGAAGTTGATCAAGAATTAATACATACCTATTTTACAATATTTTCTAAAGTTTCTGCTTACTAACAACAGACACTTTTCATTTTTCAATTAAAAACTAAAAACTACAATGACAAAAAAATTATTTTTCGTACTGCTTCTTGCAGTACAGGCTGCTTTTGCACAAATTATCACTAAAGATCCAACATTTGCTTCAAATGGAGTCGCTGAAATCCCCAGCTATTCTATAAGTAACTCGTATCAAATGGTTCAAAATTCTAATGGAGAAATTTATTTCACTTATAATGTGGACGTTGCCACAGGAGTCACCCATGGATTTGTATCCAAGCTTACTCCTGATGGGGCCCTGGACCAATCTTTTGGAAATAATGGAACGGTTAAGCTAGCTTCCGAACCATTCATGAACCAAATAAAATTACAGACAGATGGGAAACTGTTAATTCTCGGTTTATGGGGCAATGCTCAAATACTAAGAATGCTCCCTAACGGTCAGCTGGATCCTTCATTTGGAACAAATGGTATTTCTCCTGAAATATATGCGGACCATGATGATTTTTATAATTCTTATGAATTTATTCTACAGAATGAAAAAATAATTGTGCATGGTATCCGGAGAGGTCAGAATCCGCATCATGCCATCTACCGGCTGAATACCAACGGAAGTATAGATCAAACTTTTGGTAGCAACGGATATGTAACCACACAGGGTAACATTACAGGCCGAACATTCGTATTCATTGATAATCAATCAAATATTATCAGTTTCAGTGATAACATCAGTATTGTTGAAAAATTTGACTCCAACGGACATACGATGACAAGTTTTGGAAATAATGGAGTGGCACAAATTAACATTAATGGCTCCCCTATAGGAAATGTTAGCACCGCAATGATAGACAGTGATAATAGAATTCTTTTCTCAACAAACGGGAATCATGGCATTTTCAGAATAAATCCGAGTGGAACCCTTGATACCACATTTAATTATGATTTATATACCAGTTTGGGCTTAAATTCAGGACCGGAGATTTTTAGTATACATGAAAAAAACGGATCTTATTATGTTGGAGGAAATGCTGGAAATACTTTATTTAATACTAATTATTTCATTTCAAAACTTAATCAAAATGGTTCTATGAATTCTACCTTCAACTATTATATAGAATCAAATTTCGCTGATCCTCCCTATCTTACTCCGCCTTTCTCAACAATAAGCGAAATGATTGTTAATAGCAATACTATTATCGTAAAAGGCAATAATTATATTGTAAAATACCTGCTTAATAATGCTACATTATCAGCAACAGATATTACAAAAACTGATTCTGATATTGCTTTTGAAAATCCAATTAAACAAAGCTTGGTTTACCATACAAAAGAAAAAGTACAATCCATAGAAATACATGATTTAAATGGGAAGCGTATCAAAAATATAGAACGTAACGGCACCAGCATTTCTGAGATACCAGAAGGTGTTTATATTGCAAAAGTTGTCTTCGAAAATGGGAAGACAGCCACAAAGAAGTTGATCAAAAACTAATATATATTTTCAACATTACCCTTAAAGTGTTTGATTACTATTAACAAGCACTTTTCATTTTCAATTAAAAACTAAAAATACAACAATGACAAAAAAATTATTTCTCGTACTGCTTCTTGCTGTACAAACTGCTTTTGCACAAATTATTTCCAAAGATCCAACATTTGCTTCAAACGGAATATACACTATGTCTGGTAATAATGCCTGGTCGAGAATGATTCAAAACCCGGACGGCAGCATTTATTTCACCTATAATACCCATAACAGCAACACAGGAATTGAAAAATCTTTTTTATCTAAGCTTAGCCCCGGCGGAATTATAGATACTTCTTTTGGAATCAACGGGGAACTTCTGCTACCTTATTCTGCTACAGACAGCCAGTTAAAAAAACAATCTGATGGAAAGCTTGTGGTATTTGGTTTTTCAGACACGGGAGCATCTATATCAAGAATACTTCCAAACGGGCAATTAGATCCTACTTTTGGCTCCAATGGCATTGCTTTCATAGCAGCACTTGGTAATGATGGAAATACCCGTTCCTACGGTCTTATCCTGCAAAACGAAAAAATAATTGTTCACGGCATTGACTACTCAAACGGTCAGGTTTATCAACACAGAATTTACAGGCTTACTGCCGCAGGAGCTATTGATAACACTTTTGGAAATAACGGTTCTGTATTCACTGAAGGAAGCTGGTCAAACGGAACATTTGTTCTTACAGATAATCAATCCAATATAGTGGTCATCACAAATACTGGTATTCTGAAAAAACTTACTGCAGACGGCCAGCCATTAGTAAGTTTTGGGAATAATGGTACTCTACAAATGACATCCGGTTTAAATCATGCAGGCTGTGTATTGATGGATACTAACAATAAAATTATTTATTCGAACATAAATGATGAAATTTTCAGAATTAATGCAGACGGCACTCCCGATACTACATTCAACTATGATTTATATTCACATTTCGGCATCAATGGTGGTGCATGGATTACAAGCATTATTGAAAAGGATGGGTATTATTACATTGGAGGAAGTGGTGAAGGAGATTTTAGACCTACTCATTTTATTTCCAAACTCAATCAAAATGGTAGTATAAATTCCAATTTCAGCTATTACTCCGAGACCAATCCGGAACTAACATTTATTGGTGATATGATTGTGAATGACACTAATATTATAGCCTGCGGAAACGGCTATGTTACTAAATATTTGCTAAACAATACGACTTTATCAACAACTGATATTACAAAAACGAACAGCATATTTTCTTTCGAAAACCCTGTTAAGAAAGATTTGGTTTTCAACACAAAAGAAAAAGTAATCAAAATAGAAATTTATTCTATGGACGGCAAAACCATAAAAGTTTTAAAAGACAATAATACTGATGTTTCAGATTTGTTAAAGGGGAATTATATTGCAAAAGTAATATTTGAAAGTGGAAAAACATCTGTAAAAAAACTTATAAAGGATTAATTTCCTTTTTAAATTTTTTCAGTCTGATAAAAGTATTTACTTACAGTTTAAGTAAATACTTTTTTGTTTTTAAGCTTAAACAAAATAAATTTACAGAATGAGTAAAGAGCACCACTACAAAACCATTGTCCAATGGACCGGAAATAAAGGAACCGGAACCAGCGGCTACAGAGATTATGAAAGAAGTCACACGATTTCAGCAGAAAACAAACCCAATATTGAAGGTTCATCCGACCCTTCCTTCCGGGGAGACAAAATGAAATATAACCCGGAAGAAATATTTTTGTCATCACTTTCCTCATGTCATATGCTTTGGTATCTCCATTTTTGTTCTGAAGCAGGCATTATTGTTATAGACTATACAGACGAAGCTACGGGAATAATGGCCGAAACATCCAATGGTAGCGGGCATTTCACCGAAGTAACACTACACCCCACAGTTATTGTAGCTGAAAAATCTATGATTGAAACTGCAGAACAGCTCCATTATAAAGCCAATGAATATTGTTTTATTGCCAATTCCGTTAATTTCCCTGTAAAACACATCCCATTGGTTTCAGTTATTGGAAAATAAAGTATTGAGATCATGAATCTTCAATGGTCAATCCATTTCGCTTGTTAATTATACACGTTCTATTCACTATTCATTTTGAGGAGCAAAAAATTCACTATTGACTTTGTGAAGCAAAAACTGACTCCTGCCAGTTCTATCACTCAAAAAACAACGTAGGTTAATTATTGTTAAGCCCTTTAATTCTTCAAGATATATTGTTAAATTTGAAGTATGGAAAATTTTGGAAAAGATTTATTGAGGAAAATAACTAATGTAGAGCTGCCTGGTGAGCACGCTCATGGGGTGTTCTCGCCCCCTTACCGTCCTGTTTTTACGTATGATGAAGTACTGGCAAAGAATCCCAAATTTGCAGCAGTTAATATTGTATTGTATTTAAAAGACAATGAATGGTATTTTCCTCTGATCCAAAGAACCATTAATGAGCATGACAGACATAGCGGCCAGATTTCACTTCCCGGCGGAAAACGGGAGGAAATGGATCAGGATTTTGCTGAAACAGCCATTAGGGAAACGTCTGAAGAAATTGGAATCGATAAACATTATCTGAGGATTATCAGGGAAATGTCTCCTATCTATGTTCCACCGAGTAACTTTTATGTATATCCTTATATTTCGTATACTAAAAAGAACCCGCTTTTCGTTCTTCAGCAGAGCGAAGCCGTGGAAACCATTGAATTTCCTATCACCTCTTTTCTAAATCTGTCTGACATTCCGGAAATGATGGCTCTTCCCAGTGCAGGAGGCCATGAAGTTCCTGTGATTAATTTCAATGGATATATTATCTGGGGCGCTACAGCGATGATATTAAGTGAATTCAGCCAGTTGCTGAAAAATATGTAACTTTGCACAACCGTGTTTAATTGAGAGATGGCGAAGAAAAATATTTTCACCGATGCATTCGGAACACCTTATTTTTTAAAAAGGTTAGTTATTTTTATTTTAGGAATTGTATCCTATAGGCGATTCAATGGCTTTAATAAATTGAAGATAACCGGCACAGAGCACCTTGTGGATCTTCCGGACTCCAATGTACTTTTTGTGTGTAACCATCAAACCTATTTTGCGGATGTGGCAGCAATGTATCATGCATTCTGTGCCGTAAATAATGGCTATTTAAATACCATAAAAAACCCGATCTACCTGTTGAATCCAAAGATTGATTTTTACTATGTAGCAGCCGAAGAAACCATGAATAAAGGTATTCTTCCGAAAATTTTCAAAATTGCAGGAGCTGTAACCGTAAAAAGAACCTGGAGAGCAGAAGGTAAGAATGTCAACAGAATGGTAGATATGAGTGAAGTTGACAATATTATGAAGGCTTTGGACAATGGGTGGGTAGCCACTTTCCCACAGGGAACAACATCAGCTTTTGCCCAGGGAAGAAGAGGTACAGCCAAACTGGTGAAAAACCAGCGTCCTATTGTCATTCCCATTAAAATAAACGGGTTTAGAAGAGCTTTTGATAAAAAAGGCCTTCGTGTAAAAGTCACCGGAGTAAAGCCAACGATGGAATTCAAAGCCCCTCTGGATATCGACTATGATAATGAAAAAGCACCGGAAATTTTATTAAAAATTATGACTGCTATTGAGCAGACCGAGGATTTCAACCTCCTACACACTTATGATGAAGAACTTAAAGCTAAAAAATTAGAACAACAGGACCCTAATAATTAAAGTAAATTAAAAAATTATGAACAGAATAATAGGAATCTTATTCGCCATCATAGTATTAGTTTCGTGTAACAGCCAAAAAGTATATTCAGATTTTGATATAAGTTATTCCAAAAGTGGAGGATATGCACCGGTATATGAAAACCTGCTTATAAGAGGTAATAATGCACACTATTCTTTCGAAGGGCAGGATAAAAAATACAAACAGGATTTTAAAATCTCAAACGAAGATTTAAAAAAACTGGATCAAACCCTTTCTCAGAACAATTTTAGAAGAATTCAGGAAAGCCGTAAAAAACTTTACGATAACATTACCACTTCTATCAACATCAAGAAAGGGCCCAATGAAGGCAGTAAAACAGATGCAAGCCTGATTGTTCCCAACTACCAAACCAATTGGGACAATATACTCCAGGCTTTCCAGGAGCTCATTAATAATAATGTTAAAAAACAGTAAATACAATTGAAAACCCACTTCATTGCCATTGGCGGAAGCGCTATGCATAATCTTGCTATTGCGCTAAAAGATAAAGGATATCAGGTTACAGGTTCAGATGATGCTATTTTTGAGCCTTCAAAATCCAGATTGGAAAAAAAAGGACTCCTGCCACAGGAAATGGGCTGGTTTCCGGAAAAAATAACCTCAGATATTGACGCTGTTATTCTGGGAATGCATGCTCACCAGGATAATCCTGAATTGGCAAAAGCAAAAGAATTGGGCTTAAAGATATATTCCTATCCGGAATTTTTATACGAACAGTCAAAAAATAAAACCAGAGTGGTAATTGCCGGTTCACATGGTAAGACAACCATCACTTCAATGATCCTTCATGTTCTGAACTTCCATCAGAAGGAAGTGGATTTCATGGTAGGAGCACAGTTGGAAGGTTTTGACTGTATGGTAAAACTTACTCAGGATAATGATTTTATGGTGCTGGAAGGTGATGAATACCTGTCCTCTCCTATTGACCTGCGTTCAAAGTTCTTATTATACCAACCGAATATCGCTTTAATGAGCGGTATTGCCTGGGACCACATCAATGTTTTCAAAACTTTTGATGATTATATTGAGCAGTTCAGAAAATTTGTGGCAAGTATTACTGCCGGCGGGGTTTTGGTTTACAACGAAGAAGACCCGGAAGTGGTAAAAGTAGTGGAAGATGCTGAAAATTATTTCAGAAAAATCCCTTACAAAACACCTGAATATGAAATCAATAATGGACAGGTATACTTACAAACTGAAATGGGAGATGTTCCTCTTTCTGTTTTCGGGGCACATAATCTATTAAATATGGAAGGGGCAAGACATATCTGCCGCCAGCTTGGGATTATGGACGAAGATTTCTATGAAGCAATTATGAGCTTCAAAGGAGCTTCCAAACGTCTTGAAAAAGTAGAAAGAGAAGATAAAGGAATCCTTTACAAAGATTTTGCCCATGCTCCAAGTAAAGTGAAGGCAGCGGTAAAAGCCTTCAAAGAACAATTTGAGAATAAAAAGAAATATGGGTTCCTGGAGCTTCATACATATTCCAGCTTAAATCCTGCCTTTTTAGAGCAATATGACCATGCAATGGATGGGTTGGAAGAAGCTATTGTATTTTATTCTGAAGACGCCCTAAAAATCAAAAGAATGGAACCTATCTCTCCCGAATTCATTAAAGAAAAATTCAAAAATGAAAATATAAAGGTTTTCACCAATGCTGAAGATCTTCATGCCTACTGGAACACTTTAGATAAGACCAATGGTGTTTATTTGATGATGAGCTCCGGAAACTTCGGTGGCCTGGATCTTACGAAGTAATGCTAATCTGAAAATGAATTTCATTTCAGAATTCTGTATAAAACAAACCTCCTTTCAGCTGAAAGGAGGTTTTTCATTTAGTTAATTCGTTTAAAATACCTTTTCTTTTAATAACAGCTTGGGTTAATCTGGAAAGATAATAGTACTATTTTTTAAAGTTTACCTACATCGGTAATGAGATTCCTCAGAATGTCTTCTGTAGAAAGCTCACTGTAATGATGAATGGACTGCCCTACCCAAAGTCCCAGAAAATCTGAGTTCTGTAAATATTTTGCAGCTTTACGCAGCTGATTGGTCAGTTTATTCTGATACGGATAAGGTAAAATATATTCCGAATTTTCAAGGACTTCAATGTATTTATTTTTAACCCCTCTGGCATATCTTCCTGAAAAACTTTTCGTTAAAACAATCTCGTTCTCTTTCACTTTCTTTAGACGCTCTTTTTCAAAAGGCTGCAGAGCACTTTCTGTAGACGCTAGCAAAAGATTACCTACCTGGAAACCCTGTGCTCCCAAATCATTGATTGCCTGTACTGTTTTAGCATTATAAATTCCTCCTGCATAAATCAAAGGAACATTCACATGATCATAAACCTGTGACAATAGAGACAAGCCTCCAATCTGGGGAATATCATCCGCATCAAAACTTCCTCTATGCCCTCCCGCTTCTATTCCCTGAACACAAATCATATCAATTCCTGATTTCTCCAGAACCAAAGCTTCTTCTACAGAAGTACAGGTTCCAATAAGGGTTAGCCCGTTTTCTTTTAGTTTCTGAATACTTTTATCATCTAAATTTCCAAAAGTAAAGCTTAGAATACTGCACTTCTCAGCTATTACAGCATCTACCTGCTCATGATAGGTGCTTAATTGAATAGCTTCAAGATCCGGAAGTCTGATTTCAATAGTATGCTCTCTGGCCAGCTGTTCTATGAACTCTTTGGTTTTGACAAATTTCGTTCTTAGATCTGCTGTGACTTCTGGAATAGAATGTACAAAAATATTTGCTGCAAAAGGCCTATCAGTAAGTTTCCGGGTTTCTCTGATCAGCTCAATAGACTGATCGGCTGAAAGATCAGCCAGCGCCAAAGATCCCAGACAATTTGCTTTTGTTGCTGCTGCAACCATCTGTGGTGTACTTACTCCAAACATTGGAGCCTGAATTACAGGATATTTTACTCCTAATTTTTTACTGATTGTATCCGGCCAAAACATAAGGATTATTTTTATTAGAAGTTACGGATAAGCAGACAATGCTCATTATTAAAATAATATGACATTGCTCACAAAGATAATTTTAATAAGAATCCCACAGATCCCACCGGGCATAAAGACCTTTCGAATCTTAAAATTTGTGGAATCTGTGGGGAATTATTTCAACTTTTTAGTACTAAATATCTGCTACAGCATTCAGCATCTTCTGTTCCCATTCCGGATCTTTCGGATCAAAAAACAGTCTTTTTCCTGTATCTAAAGAACGGACAGCATTCATCTCATCTTCTGTCAGCTCAAAGTCGAATACATTAAAATTTTCTTCAATCCTTGATGGAGTTACTGATTTGGGGATGACCACGAAACCTTCCTGTAAATGCCATCTTAAAATAACCTGAGCTACAGTTTTACCATATCTTTCGGCAATAGCCTTTAATTCAATATTGTTCAAAAGATTAGCATTTCCGTTTCCAAGCGGGCTCCAGGGTTGTGTTACAATATTATTTTCTCTGTCGTAAACCTGTAATTCTTTCTGTTGGAAGACTGGGTGTAGCTCAATCTGATTGATTACCGGTACAACAACTGAATGAGCTTTTAATTCTTCCAGTTTCTCAACCGTAAAATTACAAACTCCTATTGCTTTAATTTTTCCTTCCTGATACAATTCTTCCAGAGCTTTCCAGGTTCCTAAAAAGTCTCCATAAGGCCAATGGATTAGATACATATCAAGATAGTCCATTTGTAATCGGTTTAATGTTCTCTGAAATGCACTGTTTGTTTTTTCATATCCATGATCCTGGACCCAAACCTTTGAAGTGATAAACAGCTCATCTCTATTGATTCCACTATTTTTCACAGCAGCTCCCACCGCAGTTTCATTCTGATAAATAGCAGCCGTATCAATCATTCTGTATCCTGTCTGAATAGCTTTAATGACTGCACTTTCACATTCCTTCAGGTCTTCCATCTGCCATACTCCAAATCCTAAAGCAGGAATATCTATCCCATTATTTAAGGTTACCACAGGCTGCCCTGTGTAGGTTTTCTTTTGCATAAACTCTTAGTTTTAATTTTTAATATAAAGTGATTAAACAAATTTGCAATAAAAAATTGAAATTTTCACCTACCATTTTTACTGGTTGTGTCAAGAATTGGTATTTAATAAGCTCTTTGAAACGTTATTTTTTGAGATCATAAAGTGTTGGAAAAACGAAAAGGCGCAAAAGATTTTTATATACTTTACACGATAAGACGCAAGGATTTTATCTTCGATAAAATTGAACCCTGCTCATCTAAAGCAGTAATATCATAAAACTTGCTGAATATCTTTGATTTTCTTGCGCCTTAAAAGCTGTTTATAATGAAATTTCTTTGCGCCTTCGCGTTTTTCCAACACTTTATAACATAAACCTCATTCAAATAATAGAATGTTGGAAACGCAAAGGCGCAAAGGGTTTTTACATACTTTATGCTATAAGACGCAAGGATTTTATCTTCGATAAAATTGAGTGCTGCTCATCTAAAACCACAAATATTCATTTGATAAAACTTGCTAAAAATCTTTGATTTTCTTGCGCCTTAAAAGCTGTTTATAATGAAATTTCTTTGCGCCTTCGCGTTTTTCCAACACATTATAACATAAACCTCATTCAAATAATAGAATATTGGAAACGCAAAGACGCAAAGGGTTTTTACATACTTTATGCTATAAGACGCACGGATTTTATCTTCGATACAATTGAACGCTGCTCATCTAAAGCAGCAATATCATAAAACTTGCTGAAAATCTTTGATTTTCTTGTACCTTAAAAGCTGTTTATAATGAACTTCTTTGCGTCCTTGCGTTTTTCCAACACATTATAAACTTCCTTTTCTAATTTCTAATTTTCTATTTTTGTCTAAATCTTAAATCATGTCACATCAAATAAGGCTTGCCACTACTGAAGATTATCCAAAAATCATGGAAATATGGGAATCTGCCGTAAAGGCTACCCACGATTTTCTTACTGAAGAAGATTTTAATTATTTCAAAGAAGCCATTCCAAGGGACTATCTACCCAACCTGGAAGTCTATGTAATTACTGAAAACAGCGAAAGTAAAGGCTTCTCATCCGTTGCTGAAGGCAATCTGGAAATGCTTTTCATCCATAATGACGTCCGTGGGAAAGGCTATGGAAAAGCTCTTTATCAATTCATGAAAGAGAAAACAGGCCTTACCAAAGTAGATGTTAACGAACAGAATCCACAGGCCATTGGATTCTATGAGAAGATGGGCTTCAAAACGATAGGAAGATCAGAAAAAGACAGTTCAGGAAAGGAGTATCCACTTATTCATATGAGCTTATAATGGAAAATTTCACTTTCATCAGTATTGAATCTGGTTCGAAAATTCCATACGAGCTGCTATTATTGGCAGATGAAACTGTAGAAGCTATTGACCGGTATATTTTCAAATCTGATATTTATCTTTTACAGAATGGTGTGGAGGATATTGCTGTTATGGCATTGTACAAGAACAGCAATACCGAATTGGAAATTAAAAACATTGCTGTTGTAGAAAGCTATAGAAGCAAGGGAATAGGAAGTATTCTGATGAATAAAGCAAAAGAAATTGCAAAAGAACATGACTATAAAACTCTGACAGTTGGAACCTCGGATACCGGCTTCCAACAGATCAGATTTTATGAGAAAAACGGTTTCATTAAAAAGGGAATTCTTAGGGATTTTTTTATTGAAAATTATCCGGATCCTATTTATGAAAACGGATTACAAATGCGGGACATGGTTCTACTTACCCATCACCTTACGGAATAGCCCCTTGATATGTTCTATTTCCGTTTGATAGTTGGTATTTTTCCGGCATCCGAAATACAGGGTATTTTCCAGCTTTTTTTTGCCTTCCCAGATCAGCTTTACATCTCCGCCGTCTATTTCGTTTTTGCATAAAAAATCAGGAACAACGGCTAGTCCTGCCCCTCCTTTTAAACAACGGATAATTGAGTTTAAATTGGGAACGATATAATTGGGTCTAAAATTCGGTTTGTGACCAAAGTTTAGGGTCCAAAATTGAAAAAGATGCTCCATGTCTCCTGTGGTTCCATACCATTTTTCTTTTTTCAGCCACTCTTCTATCTGTTCTGCATTTTTTGTTTTCAACACTTTTTTAAAATCATCCGTATCCACCTCTTTTCCTCCAACAAGGACAATCTGTTCAGAAGAAAATGCTTCATGCTCTATATTGGGAGAAGATCCTTTTTTAGGAGTGATGATAAGATCCAGAATTCCTTTATCCAGCTGATCAAGCATTTCCGGATATTCCCCAAAGCTGATGATCAGATTAAAGGGCAGGGAAGAAACATATTGCTCTAAAGTCGTCTGAAAAGTTTCAAAACACATTCCCACACTAATGGTCGGAGTATGTTTTTCCGTAGATTTCTGAAAATTTTTCTCTACATCTTCGAGTTTCGTGATAGGTTCGGCTACTGCATTAAACAATACTTTCCCCCGCTCCGTAGGAATCATCTTCCTGCCGGTTCTGTCGAACAGTTTATATCCTACATAAGCTTCCAATGAACTTAAATGTAAGCTCACTCCGGGCTGTGATATAAATAAAGCATCAGCAGCTCCTGTCAGAGTCCCGGTTTTATAGATCGCCTTAAAAGTACGGTACCATTCTAAATTGACCATGAATTAATTATTAATATTATAATACAAAGCTACAACATAATTATAATATTAATACATTTTGATTTCTTAAAAACGAGGCATAATAATCAGGAATCTCGCTTTCCAGTATCTTAAGAACGGTTTCATCAAGCGGATAGCTCAGTTGTATGATCTCCGGAATAATCTTTTCTTCATCTAAAGTAAGTATTACATATGAAGCTAATCTATTCTCTTCCTTAGAGCGGCCTACAGAGCCACAATTAACGGCCCAGCTATTATTATCAAACTGCTTTTTAAACGATAAATGAGTATGCCCCATCACAATAATATCAGATTTGGACTCTTCCAGCATTTTTATAAAGACCTCATCACTCTCAGATTTATACAGATAAGTATCATTACTCGATAGACTTGCGTGCATAAGCTGAATATTCCAGTGCTTCTTCCCTATTTTATAGTTTAATTTCAAATGAAAAGGAAGCTCAGAAAGAAACTTTTTATTTGATTCTGTAATGTGTTTTTTAGAATGATCAATAGCAACGAACCGGGCAAGAGTTTCTTCTTCGGTATGCTTAGATAATGGAACCACAGGAATATCGAAAGCAATCCTTTCGTCATGGTTTCCCATTAAACAGGGAATATTCAGCTCTTTAATTTTTTCAGTCACTTCATTTCCCCATGGAGCAAAATCTACAAGATCTCCCAGACAGAATTTTTGACGGATTCCCCTTTTCTCTATATCTTCCAACACCGAATTCAACGCGGGAAGATTTCCATGCACATCACTAAAAACTGCAATCTGTATCATATTCATTCTGTTTATCATAACAAATGTACAAGAGAGAAAGGAATTTTGACTCAGATCTGATATGACATTTCACCATACAACCTTGAATAGTCTGTTTTTACCGCATCAATATAATCGTAGATTTTGTACAACAGGCAAAGCACATTAATCTGAGACTACAAACTATCATTATTATAATAGTTCAGTATAATTTATACTATTTTTATTATGCATAAATCCACCCTAACTTTGCATCATAAAATGTAAACAATCATAAAAATGAAAAAAGTATTAATCATCAACGGAGGGCAAAACTTTGGACATTCCGGAGGAAAATATAATGACACTATCGCAGAAAATACACTGGAGGTTCTAAAATCATTTGGCAATATAGAGGTAAAAGTAACCAACGTAAGTGAAGGATATGATAAACATGAGGAAGTGAAGAAATTTGTTTGGGCAGATTATATCGTTTACCATACTCCGATCTGGTGGTTTCAGCTTCCTAATGGCCTGAAAAAATATATTGATGAAGTTTTCACAGCAGGTCATGCAAAAGGAATTTATATGAGTGACGGCAGAAATGCAGAAAATCCGGAGATTAATTATGGTACCGGAGGAATGCTTGGCGGTAGAAAATATATGCTGACAACAAGCTGGAATGCTCCTGCAACAGCCTTTACACTTCCCGGAGAGTTTTTCGGTGAAAGAAATGTAGATGACGGACCGCTATTTGGTTTTCATAGAATGAATGCTTTTGTTTCTCTAAAAAAAATGGAAAGCTTCCACTTTCATGATGTGGAAAAGAATGCCAATATAGAGCGCGATATGAAGCTGTACAGAGCACATGTTAAAAATGTATTTGAACAGGAACTAAAACCACAATTAGCCTAATGAAAAAAATACTCATAACAGGCATCACCGGTTATATTGGTGGTACTGTTGCAAAGAAACTGGTTGAAAAAAACTACAGTGTAACAGGGCTTGTCCGTAATGCAGCTGCTGCAGAAAAGCTACAGCAGCTAGGAATTGAATATATAATAGGTGATATACATGATGAAGCTGTTCTGAATGCTGCAGTTTCTAAAGTAGATGCCGTTATCCACACTGCTGATTCTGCTGATGACGCCTACGCAGCAGACAGTTTTATAAATGCTTTGGAAGGGAGTGGTAAAACTTTTATTTTCACCTCAGGCTCAGCCATCTTTGGAGGAAAAGAAAATGGAGAAAAAAATGACTTTATTTTCACAGAAGATTTCCCCCTGAATCCAAGACTGGAAATGGCTTCAAGGGTATTAATCAATAATTATGTTCTTCAATCTGCTAAAAAAAGGATAAGAAGCATAGTCATTGTACCTACTATGGTTTACGGAGAAGGACTGGGTCTGAAAAAAGACAGTATTCAGCTTCCGGCTTTAATCAATCTATCCAAAGAAAAAGGATTTGGGGTTTATTTTGGAAAAGGTGAAAACATATGGTCGAACCTTCATGTTGAGGATTTAGCAGATATGTATGTGCTTGCTTTGGAAAAAGCAAAAGCCGGTTCAATGTACTATGCAGAAAACGGTTCTTCAACAATCAAAAATCTGGCTGAAAACATAAGTCTGCATTATCATTTACAGCCTGCACAATCTGTCAGCATACAAGAAGCTGTACATACATTTGGTCCCGCAGGCGGATATTTCGGATTTGCTTCAAACAGCTTATGCAATTCCGACAAAGCAAGAAGAGAATTGGGATGGAGCCCTCAATATAAATCAATCGAAAATTTTATTTAATATGAAAATTCACCTTACAGCCATAATAAAATCCAAAGAAGAACATCAGACAGAAGTATTGGAAGTTCTTCAGAATATGGTAAAAGAAACAAGAAAAGAAGAGGCTTGCGAGCTGTATACCCTGCATCAGGGAATTGAAGATAAAAACCAGTTTGTTTTCTATGAAATCTGGAAAAGTGAAGAAGGGCTGGCACAGCATAATCAGCAGCTTTATATTCAGGCTTTCGGAGCTTTGGCAGATGAAAAGCTTCAGGAGAAACCTCAGATTTATATCACAAATATTATATAAGTATGAAAAAACTGGCACTTTTATGTCTTAGCCTGTTCACCATAGGATTTATTCAGGCACAACACCAAAAAACAAAACATATGAAAAAGAAAATTTTATTTGTCGTAACCAGCCATGATAAGAAAGGCAATACTGGTGAAGACACAGGATACTATTTGGGAGAAGTTTCTCATCCATGGGAAGTTCTTCACCAGGCGGGCTATGAGATCGACTTTGTAAGCCCTAAAGGCGGAACACCTCCGGTAGATGGATTCGATCTAAAAGATCCTGTAAACAAAGAGTTTTGGGAAAATAAAGAATACAAAAATAAGATTGATCATTCTCTGACTCCATCCCAGGTTAATCCTAAAGATTATTCAACCATATTTTATGCAGGAGGGCATGGAGCAATGTGGGATTTTGCAGATAATACTGAATTAGCAAGTATCGCCTCAGCAATTTATGAAAATGGTGGTATTGTAGCAGGCGTATGCCATGGCCCTGCAGGTTTGGTTAATATCAAACTTAACAATGGAAAATACCTCGTTGACGGAAAGAGAATCAATGCTTTTACCAACGAAGAAGAATCTGAAGTAAAATTAACAGATGTTGTTCCTTTCTTATTGGAAAATAAACTAAAAGAAAGAGGAGCAAAATTTGAAAAATCAGGTCTTTGGCAGAATCATGTAGTAACGGACCAAAGAGTGATCACAGGACAGAATCCGCAATCTGCAAAAAGCGTCGGAGAAGCAATTTTAAAAGAATTAAATAAATAACAATTCATTTTTAATCCCAAAACCCAACACTCAAGAAGTAAAAGTTAAGATGTTTGTGAAAAAGAATACTTATGTTCTCGATAACGCTCACAAATTTTACAATTAATACAGGACAGAGCTACTCCGTCTCATTGTTTTATACAAAAAGAGCTTTTCAGTTTTGAAAAGCTCTTTTATAAAGTAAATGGTAAGCAATGATTTCATCCTCATAAATTTCTTTCTCCATGCTTCCTGCGACCTTACTTTATTTCTATTTTGCAACTGGAAGATGGGTACTTATTGCAATTCTGTTCCATGCATTGATGGTTACAATAGCCATGATGATCTGTGCGATCTGATTTTCATCAAAAATTGACTTAGCTTTTTGGAAAGTCTCTTCCGTCAATCCTGCATGACTGATTAAAGTGATCTCTTCTGTCATTTCCAACAGTACCTGTTCCTCTTCTGTAAATAATTCTTTGGCTTCTCTCCATCCGTCAAGGATAAAAATTCTCTGAGTAGTTTCACCATATTTAATGGCATCTTTAGTGTGCATATCAAGGCAAAAAGCACATTTATTAATCTGTGAAGCCCTGATTTTAATTAATTCCTTCTGGATATGGTTTAAAGAAATAGTCTGTAGGTATCCTTCCAACCCCATCATCGCTTTATACGCTGCTGAATCTACTGTTGCAATATTTAATCTTGCGCTCATTATGATATTATTTTTTGGTTAATTGATCTATACTAAAAGAATATTGTTGCTGAGAAGCCAATAAAAATGCCCCTGCACATCCTACCCAAACAGAATAATCAAGAGGGGCTTTGAATCCCAATGCAATAGTCATTGACACCGCAAAAATCAGCAGAAGAAGGCCGCTTCCATAGGCTGCAATTTTTGTTTTAAATCCTAAAATCAGCATCAGCGGAAGAAGGGTTTCCAAAAGTGTTGCTGCATATGCGGAAATCGTACTTAAAGCTTCGGGAAGAAAAAATGTCAGTTTTCTTGTGTATGCTTCAAAATTGGCCATATTTCCCCATGCAGCGTTGGCGCCCCAAAAGCCAAATCTGTCTGCTACTGCAGAGAGCATAGTCACTGAAAGGGCTAATCTTAAAAATAACTGCGGAAATTGATTCTGTTGATTCATCATTGTATTGGCTTTTAATAACATGACAAATTTCCAAATTATAAATGATAAAAATCTTAAACTGGTTTAAGATCGTAATTTTGCTCTGATTTCGCTGAGATATTCCGGAGTAAGATTTAAAAAAGAAGCAATCAGATATTGTGGAATCCTTTGAATAAACCAAGGATACAATGTACTGAAATGAACATATAATTCTTCCCGCGACATTTCATACAAATACCGTATTCTCCTCTCTGATGCGGCATATGCCCTTTGATAGATCATTCGAAAATAGCGCTCCATCACAGGGTGCTTCTGCAGTAACAACTCCTGATCTTCCAGGTCTATGACCAAAATGGAAGAATGTTCCACTGCCTGAATAGAAAAATCAGACTGTATTTGTCTTTCATAAGCAAATGTATCCGTGATCCACCAGTTTTCTATCGCAAATTCAGTAGTTTGCTCTACTCCTTTTTCATTGATAAAGAATTTTCTCAGACAGCCTTTATTAACAAAATACATATGTTTACAAATTTCTCCATCAAGCATTAAATTTTGTTTTTTTCTGACCTCCAGCACCTTAAAAAAAGAAAGAATAGAAATATATTCCTCTTCGGTTACACTGATAAATTTGTCTAAATGTATCTTAAAACTATCCATCTTTAGATTTAAATACTCAAACTTAACTTTATTTTTTTAGTTTTACAATGACAAAATAGTAAATCATGGAACTCATTGCTAAAATTCTGATAGCAGTTGTTGCGTTAGAACATATTTATATTCTCTGGATGGAAATGTTTGCTTGGGAAACAAAAGGAAAAGAAGTTTTTAAGGCGGCGTTACCTGCAGAAATGTTTAAGCCTACTAAAGGGCTTGCAGCCAATCAGGGCTTGTATAATGGTTTTCTGGCTGCCGGGCTGCTATGGTCGTTTCTCATCAAAGATCCTCAATGGCAGGATAATATCGCCCTTTTCTTTTTAGGATGTGTTGCGGTAGCAGGAATCTACGGAGCCATTTCTGCCACTAAGAAAATATTTTTTGTACAAGCTCTGCCTGCAATTCTGGCTATTATTGCTGTTTTATTGAAATAATTTTATAGGTCGTATTTTAAAAATCTTCTTAAAAATACGGACATTGTAAATACTCTTTTCTCCTGAATGATAAGAGTAAAATCTCTATGAATATCTCGGTTCATAACCAGACTTAAAACCAGCTTTTTAAGGTTCAAAAAATCCATTTAATATAAAATTCGTAAATTTGCACCGTCATAAGAAATTGATATACAGATTTTTTATGCTGATCTGCATTTTGATGGAATGTAGAAATTCAAGTTGTTCAGTACACATATCTTTATTACTTCATCAGTAATTTAATTGTAGAATCTATGTAAAAGATTAATTTCTTTTTACGTGATACACTCTTTTTCTAGAGTATAATCTATTGACATATTTAAAATAAACATAAGGCCTGAGGTCTTTATGGTCTTATTTTTTTGTGAAAAGCTTTTATTACCAGAAGCTTATATAGATTATTTTTTACTATTGCCATCAGCAGAACAACTGAGATAAAGCATAACAACGGATTGGTTTACAATCTCTTATACTATTTATTAATTGAAAAACCCTGAATATGGAAAAAAATGAAGACAGTAGAAAAGTAAAACTTAAAGTTGAAGATCTGACTATTATTTTTGGTAAAAACAAAGAAAAAGCACAGGAACTTTTAGACAAAGGTTTTTCCAAAAAGGAAATTCTTGAAAAAACCGGTTGTACGGTAGGAATCAACAAAGCCAGTTTTGAAATTTATGAAGGTGAATTCTTTGTGATTATGGGGTTATCGGGAAGTGGAAAATCTACTTTACTGCGCTGCCTCAACAGACTGAATGAGCCCACCTCCGGAAAAGTATTTATCAATGATGATGATATTACCAGTAAAAATAATAAAGAGCTTCTGGAAGTAAGAAGAACGGAAATGAGTATGGTATTTCAAAAATTTGGATTACTACCCCATCATACTATTTTAGACAATGCAGGTTTCGGACTTGAAATCAGAGGAGAAAGCAAAGCTTCCCGTGATGAAAAAGCCCAGAAAGCCCTGGATATTGTAGGATTAAATGGTTTTGAAAATCAGTTTCCTTCCCAACTTTCAGGAGGAATGCAGCAGAGAGTAGGATTAGCAAGAGCCCTGGCCAACGATCCTGAGGTATTGCTTATGGATGAGGCTTTCTCCGCACTGGATCCTCTGATAAAATCTGAAATGCAGGATCAAATGCTTGAATTGCAAAATACATTACAGAAAACCATTGTTTTCATTACCCATGATTTGGATGAGGCTATTAAAATTGGAGACCGTATCGTCATTATGAAAGATGGTGTGATAGAACAAATAGGAACAGCCGAAGATATTTTAACCAATCCTGCCAGTGACTATGTAAAAGCTTTTGTAGAGAAAGTGGATCGTAAAACAATCATTACTGCTAAATCTTTGATGTTCGACAAAGCTACAGTGGTGCGTTTCAAAAAAGACGGACCTGAAGGAGCTTTAAGAAAAATGAGAACAACAGGATTAGAAAACTTACCTGTCGTAGATTTTCAAAATAAATTTCTGGGCTTTGTAACGCTTAATGATATCGTCCGGATTGCAAAGAAAAAAGAACCCACAGTAGAATCGGTGATCAACAGCAACGTTCCTTCCGTCTATCCGGAAGTTACTGTAGAAGAAATGTTACCGCTAATTTCCGGAAACAAATCAGCCATTGCCGTGGTAGATGAAAACAATAAATTCTTAGGTCTTATCACCCAGCTATCTCTCATCATAGAAGCTACAAAGTTTAACGAAGAAGAGATCATTGAATTAAAAGAAATCGCAAACAATCAATAAGATGAATAAAACTATAGATATAGGTCAATATGTAGAAACTGCAATCAATTGGCTCACAGAAAATGGAAAACCTGTATTTGATGTCATAAAACATATAGGAAACGCCTCTATTATGGGGATTGAATGGGTGCTGGTAAACACTCCCTTTTATGTTATCATTCTCTTTTTTACGCTACTGGCATTGTGGAAAGCAGGAAAAGGCATCGCTGTGGTGACTGCAGCAGGGTTGAGTTTAATATTTTTAATGGGATTATGGAAAGAAACCATGGAAACCCTTGCCCTAATTTTTGTAGCTACCCTTACTGCACTTATCATTTCTATTCCCTTAGGAATTTGGGCTGCCAAAAGCAAAATAGCAGCAAAAATCATCCGCCCTTTACTGGATTTGATGCAAACAATGCCTGCATTTGTATATCTGATTCCTGCTGTATTATTTTTCAGTATCGGTAAAGTACCCGGTGCTTTTGCAACGATCATTTTTGCAATGCCACCAGCGGTACGGTTAACGACATTGGGAATTGAAGCTGTTCCGAAAGATATTGTAGAAGCAGCCAGAGCTTTTGGTGCTACCAACCGCCAGATTCTATTTAAAGTAGAACTTCCTTTAGCTATGAAAACTATTTTAACAGGAATTAATCAAACGATACTATTATCCTTATCCATGGTTGTTATTGCAGGAATGATTGCTGCAGGCGGTTTAGGTGAAAAAGTATTGGAAGGAATTAATAATCTGGACATCGGATTAGGATTTGAAAGTGGATTATCAGTTGTGATTTTAGCTATTATCCTCGACCGGATTACTCAAGGATTTGTAAAGAAAAAACAATAAGATGAAAAGTTTAAAATATCTATTTTTCCCAATTTTCATGGGAATATGCTCTGTATTAAATTCATGTGAAAATATAAAAAACTCTAAGTATATAACCATCGGAATGGTAGACGGCTGGGCCGAAGATGTTGCCATGACGCATGTTGCCAAAGCTATTTTGGATCAGCAGGGATATCATGTAATTATTCAAAAAGCGTCTACAGATATGATTCTGGCTTCGATGAATAATGAAGATACAGATATTTTCATGGGGGTTTGGCTGCCTTATACGCACGCTAAAAAAGTGGCTAAATTTCCGGGATTAATAAATATGGGAACAAATTATGAAAGCGGCCGTATAGGATTGGTAGTTCCGGAATACATTCCTGTTACCTCCATTGAAGAACTTAATCAGCATAAGGATCAGTTCAATCACAGGATCATTGGAATTGAGAAAGGAGCAGGATTGACATCCGGAACAGATCAGGCTATTATTGATTATAAACTGGATTATAAACAAATCAACTCCTCTACTATTGCCATGATCACTGAATTACAGAATGCCATACAACGTAAACAATGGATTGTTGTTGCAGGATGGCAGCCTCACTGGATGTTTGGAAAAATGAAACTTAAGTTTCTTAATGATCCGAAAAAGACATTTGGCGAAGCAGAGCAGATTAAAACATATGCCAGAAAAAGCTTTGGTAAAGATCATCCGGAGTTGGCAAAATTCTTTTCTAAACTCCATTTTGATGATGAACATATGGCTGATCTTCTAATCAAAATGGAACACAGTAAAAATAAAGAAGCTACTGCCATAAAATGGATGGAAGAACATCCTGAAGTGGTAAAATTATGGTTAGATAAAAATTAACGGAACGGTGCAATTAAGCATCATCTAAATCCTCAACTCTTCACCGGGTCTGAGGATTTTTTGATCAATTTATAATTCAGAAGCATTCATGGATTCTTTGATCTTCTCCCGATGAAGTACTCCCCAATTAACCAATGTTTCCGTCACCGGGAATACTGATTTTCCGTATTCGGTAACAGCATAGGTTACAGTAATGGGTTTTGTATCCTGAATCGTTCTGGTGATCAGAAGGTTAGTCTCCAGTTCTTTCAGTTCTTTACTCAGCATCTTGGCGGAGATTCCTTCAATACCCCGTTCCAGCTTTTTAAAATGAATTCTCTGATCAGGTCTGTTGGTCAGATATCGCAGGATCATCAGTTTCCATTTTCCGCCTAATACATCCAGACTATCACGCATCGCGAACAATTCTTCCGTGCAGCTCGCTTCTCTTTCTATTCCGTTTTCAATGATTTTTGCCATAATAGTTTCATAAAGGTAACTAGTTACCATTTGTTAACTAGTAGCAAATATAAACTATTCCCTCTTTACATTTGTGTATCATATTAACAGTATGAAATCGCAATGATTTCTCAAACGCAACCAATCGTGAGGACGATGCGATTGCATATGCCCTTGAAAAAAAATAAATATCAACATATGAAAGCAGTTATTTTAAATAAGAATTTTCAGTTAGAGGATGGAATGGTAGAAAAACCACCTGTAAAGAATAATGAAGTTTTAATCCAGATCAAAGCAAGTGGATTCAACCCCATCGATTATCAGATGCTGGAAAACGAACTTGAGCGAAAACTAATCAGTTCCCCGATCTTAGGAAGAGAATTATCCGGAATTATAGTAGACAAAGGTCCCGAAGCTACACAATTTAATATCGGTGACGAAGTCTATTGTGGTAGTGGTTCTATGGGAAGCAATGGTACTTATGCTGAATATATAGTTGTCCCTGAATCCATTGTTTCTTTTAAACCAAAGAATATTTCGTTTGAACAAGCGGCTTCCATTCCTTCAGTAGGACTTACTTCTTTGCAGGTTTTTAACCGGTTGAAACTAAGTCCAGAAAATACAGTTCTTATAACGGGTGCAACCGGAGGCGTTGGTTCATTTTTGATTAAACTTTTATTAGCCCATAATATCCGGAAGATCACAGCAACGGTTGGCAGTGAGGCAAACAGACAAATCCTGCTTAATATGGGGCTAAAAAATCATCAAATCATCAATTATAGACAAGAAACCCTTATTGAAAACATTTTAAAAGCCAATAATAATCAGCCATTTGAGTTTGGAATTGATCTGGTAGGAAATTACATGTCAGAAGTGACGGCAGAAGTTTTAAAGATCAACGGAACTTATGTAGATGTAACAGCTTTAGTCACTAAAGACGCTCATGAAATTCTTTTCAACAAAGGAAGTCTGATTATGAATATCTCCAATTACACGTATGGAATGGTCAAAAAATATGAGTATTACAAAAACAGTTTACTTGAAATAAAAAAGCTCATCGAAACCGGAACTATTACGCCGCCTCAGCATAAGATAATAGGAAATCTTTCTTTGGAAACTGTTCTGCAGGCACATTCTGTTTTAAAAAACAATCAGGCCCAGGGTCATAAACTCATTATGAAACATTAATCAATGAACAAAATACCAAGAAGAATCGTAACAGGAATTCAAGACGGAAAATCTGTTATTCTCGAAGATCAGCCGGTAGAAAATGTGGCAGAACATTTCCCGGGGCTTATTATTTCTGATGTATGGAATACACAACAAGCACCGGCAAGCTTAAACTTTGAAGCCCCAATTCCTAATACCGGATTTCCGCAAACGCCAAAAAATGGTACTTATTTTAGATATGTAGTGGTACCTCCGGATAAAGATTTAGGAGTTGAGCTTAAAGACAATGAACCTCATCCGATGATGCATCAGACCCCTACACTGGATTATATCATTATTCTTTCCGGTGAACTCTATCTGATCATGGAAGAAGGTGAAACTCTTCTCAAGCCCGGAGACATCGTCATTCAAAGAGGTACAAATCACGCGTGGAGCAACCGGTCTGATGAACCTTGCATTCAGCTGGCTGTGTTGATCGATGCTGAAGGAGAGAATTAAAAGATTTAATTATCTAAAAATTTAAAGAATGGAATAGTTCTCACAAATTTTAAAAATGTATTAAATAAAAAAATCTGGGGAATCTGTAGTCTGTGAGAAATAAGAACAAGATTTTGTAGGTAAGTTGGACAAACACAAAGGCGCAAGAAAATCAAGGATTTTCAGCAAGGATTATATTCCTCATAAATAAGTATAATCGTAATCAACAGCACTCAATTTTATCACAGATAAAATCTTTGCGTCTTCATAGCATAAAGTATCTAAAAACCTTTTGCGTCTTTGCGTTGCCAACAATTATTTGAATGAGATTTATGTTATAATATGTTGGAAAAACGCAAAGGCGCAAAGATGTTTCATTATAAATAGCTTTTAAGACGCAAGAAAATCAAGGATTTCAGCAAGGATTATATCCTCATAAATAAGTATAATGGTAATCAACAGCATTCAATTTTATCACAGATAAAATCCTTGCGTCTTATCACGTAAAGTATGTAAAAACCTTTTGCGTCTTTGCGTTGCCAACAATTATTTGAATGAGATTGTTATAATGTGTTGGAAAAACGCAAAGGCGCAAAGATGTTTCATTATAAATAGCTTTTAAGACGCAAGAAAATCAAAGATTTCCAGCAAGGATTATATTCCTCATAAATAAGTATAATGATAATCAACAGCACTCAATTTTATCACAGATAAAATCCTTGCGTCTTATAGCATAAAGTATGTAAAAACCTTTTGCGTCTTTGTATTTTCCAACCAAAAACAGCACCTTACAAAGCAGAAACTTCCAACAGTTTCTGTTTCATTTTTTCAGCAGTAAACTGTCCCTCATGATAATAGATCAGCTTCTGATCTTTATCCAGGATGATCCACAGCGGATATACAGGTTGGTTTTTATTTTTTGACAATGCCAGCGCCAACTCATGGATTCCAGAATTCCCATTCTGTAGATAGTCAAACTCCTGATTCTGGAAATGGATTTTTCCCTTCGTTTTCTCTGCCTCAAAATTGATAAAATAAAAGTGCTCATTCATCATTGTAACCAAGTCTTTATCTTTACTTAAACGGAAAGATTCAATTTTACAAATGGCACACCAGTCTGTATAAAGATGGATGACAGTAGGCTTAGCTTCTACTTTTCGCAAAGCTTCTACTTCAGAAAAAGTGCCTGTCTTCATCTGCGACAGATAAAAACAGGGCACTAACATTAAAAATAAAGCTAATTTTTTCATTTCAAAGTATATTTTACACCCAAAAACCCTCTGATACGCTGCATGGGAGCATACCCATACGCCGTATCAAAAGTATAATGATTGGGGTTGCTGATGGGATCATCAACATGATTGTCAAATGGGTCAAACGGTCTCATCAAAGGATCTTTGGGCGTAAAATTGAATAAGTTTTTTACTCCGCAATACACTTCAAAGCCGGATGTAAAGCTCTTTGAAACCTGAATATTGGCCAAAGAATAGAATGGTGAATATTCCGGACGGAAATCATTAAGTAATACAGGAAGTCTCATCGGCCCATAAAACTGCCCGGTAAAATCTACCGTAATATTACTTGGAAATTTATACGTCAGGTTATAGGTCCCGCTCCATTTTGGGGCATGTAATTGTTGTGTTTTTTGATTTTCATTATCAAATTTCTGATATACATCAAGATAAGTTACTCCTAAGTTGACACTTAAAGGAAAGCTGAAGCTAAAATCTACATTCAGTGAAGCCCCTCGTGAAATTCCATATCCGTGAAGATTATCATAAATAATTTTATTAGGATCAGCATCAAAATCACCTACGATTTTATTACTGAAATAGGTATAAAATGCAGAAGCATCAAGATTCACCATACGGGTACCCACGGGAATTTTCCAGATATAGTTCAGGTTTCCATTAACCGACCTTTCAGGTTTAAGGTCAGACTTTACGACTACTTCACGGGAACCCGTTAAAGCTGCATGATCTTCGGTAAACAAATTCACGACCCTGAACCCCGTTCCAAAGTTGAAACGCAAAGTATGATAAGGATTCGGTGAAAACTTCCACGCTAATCTTGGGGAATGCACCGAATGATGTACTTTATCATAATCATATCGGTAACCCAACAGCAAGGTGTTTTTGTCATTGATCTCCCACTGGTCCTGAATAAATGCTCCCCAGATCGGAGATTTCATCGGTGCGTTGGTTATCCCGTCTGCTTTCAGAGTTCCCGGTGTATTGTCATCATAAAATGTTCTTTTAAAAGTAAGTCCGGCTGTGATATCATGTTTTCCAAAACTTCTGTCCCAATACGTTTGTACAAAAGCCACTTTTTGAAGCGCATTAAAAGGATTAGTTCCATAAAAAGAATTCTGGTCATGATAATTGTAAGAAAACTGAGTCACAATATGCTCTTTTACAGGCCATTCATACAAACCGAAAACCTCGGCTCTGTTGGTATATATACTTTCCCCATACACTTTATCACTTCCGCGGTAAGATTTATTCCATTGCATTTCTCCTCCGAAACGGTCTTCATATAGGTATCTCATGGCAAAGCTCGCCTGGCGGTTTTCTTTTCTTTTAAAATTCCATTTGTTAAAAACAGAAATCCGGCTCTGTAAGGTGGCATCGGTGAAATTATCTTTGTTCTGATCTATTTTTTCCTGAAAACTGAAATAATTTAAACTTAATAATGACGCAGCATTTTTCCCTACACTAAACTTGGTAGAGAGATCCAGATTGTTCTCACTCCATGTTGTGGTCATCAGATCCACGCTCAATTTTGGGGCAGTCAATGCATTTTTAGTAATAATATTAATTACTCCTCCCATTGCTTCAGAACCATAAATAGAAGAAGCCGGCCCCTTTACCACCTCTATCCTATCCACCAGGCTGTTCGGAATTCCACTCAATCCATATACCGTAGAAAGCGAACTTACAATAGGCATTCCGTCAATCAGAATCATGGTATAAGGACCTTCCAGCCCATTGATATGAATGTCACCTGTATTACAAACGGAACAGTTCAGCTGAGGTTTTACTCCGTTTACCATAGCGATGGCTTCGAAAATACTTGGAGTGGGATTCTTCTGAAAAAATTTTTGACTGTAGATCTCTACTGCCACAGGGCTTTTGGACCTGCTCATCGGTTTTATGGTTCCGGTAACCACTACATCTTCAATACTGCTGGTTTTAATTTCTCTTCTGGAAATTCCGGTTGAATCTATATTTTTATTTTGATGTAAACTTAAACTATCTGTCTCCTGAGAGAAACAATAGGATGATAAAAAAGTAATAGAAAATAATATTCGCTTCATGAAATTAAAATTGTTAGACAAATCTAACAATTATTTTTGAAAAACAAAACTTCAAACTTAATATTTTGGTTTGAGTCAATTCATGAAAAATGATTAAATTTGAGAAACTACATATAAAAGTAAAATGAGATATCATTTATCGGGAAACATCCCACCAAAAAGACATACCATCTTTAAGTCTCCGGAAGATAAATTTTACTATGAACAGCTTTTCGGAACAGAAGGCTTTCACGGTATCTCTTCTCTGCTCTATCACATCCATCGCCCTACCCAGATAAAATCAATTGGGGAGCCTAAGGATGTGACACCGAAAATTGCGGTAGAAAAAAATATTACGCCCAGAATGTTCAAGGGAATGAATGTAACTCCTGAAGATGATTTTATGGACAGCCGAAAAATCCTTTTGATGAATAATGATCTGAAAATGGGATTGGCAAAACCAAGAAAATCAATGGACTATTTCTACAAAAATGCCGAATGTGATGAGCTTTTATTCGTTCATGAAGGAGCCGGTATCTTAAAAACCTTTGTAGGAGATCTTGAATTCGGGACCGGTGATTATCTTATTATTCCGAGAGGAACCATTTATCAGGTGGAGTTACAGTCTGAAAATACAGTATTTTTTGTTCTGGAAAGCCATTCTCCTATTTATACTCCCAAAAGATACAGAAATGAATTCGGACAGCTTTTGGAACACTCGCCATTCTGCGAAAGAGACATGATTGCTCCTGTTTTCAAAGAGCCTAAAGATGAAAAAGGAGAGTTTTTAATTAAAGTAAAAAAAGAAAACCAGATTACAGACTTCATTTATGCAACACACCCATTTGATGTCGTAGGCTGGGACGGATATTTTTATCCTTATAAATTCAATATCAAAAACTTTGAACCGATTACGGGAAGAATTCACCAGCCCCCACCGGTACACCAGAACTTTGAAGCCCATAACTTTGTAGTATGCTCATTCTGCGCCAGAATGTATGATTACCATCCACTGGCTATTCCGGCTCCTTACAATCACTCCAATATTGATTCTGATGAAGTCTTATTCTACACCGAAGGAGACTTTATGAGCCGTAACCACATTGACCTGATGGATTTCACGCTTCATCCGGGTGGAATTGTACATGGGCCTCATCCAGGTGCTATGGAAAGAAGTATCGGTAAAAAATTTACTGAAGAATATGCCGTAATGGTAGACCCTTTCCGTCCTCTGAAAATTACAGAAGAGGCTTTAAAGGTAGAAGATCCGTCCTATAAAACATCATGGCTGGAATAATTGAAACGATTGTAATGCTTTAGTCTCAACCACAAAAAAATTAAGCCCTAAGTTTTACAAAGTGAATATAATTTCACAAAGAAGGGCACTTAAGTTTTTGAAAATCGAAAATTTCCTTCTAAGATGTACTTTAGACAACATTATTATTAACTTCCTTAGGTAGACTAAAACGTTTAAACATAAAGCTTTTGTGAATTTTTGTTTAAAAATTCTGACAGATCTATCTAATCGTAAAAGCCTAAACAATTTCATAGAAAAGTATTGCTGAATACATATAAAAGACCCTTTAAAGTGCTTTATTTAAAGGGTCTTTTTCGTAAATTTGTAGGAGATGGTTACCATTTATAATCACTATTATTTTTCATAACATATTCTAAATAATGGTGGTTACCACAAAATCAAGATTACATGTTAGAAAGAATCAGATTAGAAAGTCTACACCAAAAAGTGACAACAGCTGAAAATGCTGTAAAAATGATTAAAGACGGTATGGTCATAGGATCTAGCGGATTTACAAAAGCGGGTGACAGCAAAGCAATTTTGCCGGCACTCGCAGAAAGAGGAAAAACAGAAGACATTAAGGTCACTTTAATGACCGGAGCTTCATTAGGGCATGGTACCGACGGTAAATTGGCAGAGGCTAATGTTCTAAAGAAAAGGATGCCCTTCCAGGTAGATCCTATTTTAAGAAATAAGATTAATAATGGAGAAATTCTATTTATTGATCAGCATTTAAGTGAAAGTGCCGAACTGCTTCACACTAAAAACCTACAGACTATTGATCTGGCGGTGATTGAAGCAGCCTATATTGAAAGAGACGGAAGCATTGTCCCTACCACTTCTGTAGGAAACTCAGTCACTTTTGCAGCTTTGGCTAAAAAAGTCATCATCGAGATCAATACCGAAGTTCCTGAAGAAGTATATGGTATTCACGATATCTACCAGGCTGAAGACTATCCTTACAGAAATGTTATTCCCATTGTCGCTCCATGGAACAAAATAGGAAGAAAAAGTATTCCCATTGATCCTGATAAAATTGAGGCTATTGTTTTTACCAACCTTAAAGACAGCCCTGCAGATATAGCAGAACCCGATGAAAAAACAACCGCTATTGCAAAACATCTCCTGGGCTTCTTTGAAAATGAAGTTCTTTTAGGACGTCTTACCGATAGGCTACTTCCTCTTCAGGCCGGGATTGGTAAAGTGGCCAATGCCGTTCTTACAGGATTTAAGGACAGTAATTTTTATGACCTTACTATGTTTTCTGAAGTGCTTCAGGACAGTACCTTTGATCTCATAGATTCCGGTAAGCTAAGTTTTGCTTCCGCATCTTCCATTACTGTTTCTAAAGAATGCTATGAAAGAGTAATGGGAAACCTTTCAAAATACCGGGAAAAATTTGTTTTAAGACCCCAGAATATTTCCAATACCCCAGGATTGATCAGAAGATTGGGAGTAATTGCCATCAATACTGCAATAGAATTTGATATCTACGGAAATGTAAATTCCACCCATATCGGTGGGACAAAAATCATGAACGGAATCGGAGGTTCCGGAGATTTTGCAAGAAACGCTTACTTAAGTATTTTTGTAACCCAGGCTGCTTCCAAAGGAAACAATATTTCCCATGTACTTCCTATGGTTTCTCACACCGATCATACAGAGCATGATGTTGACATTTTGGTGACCGACATCGGACTGGCTGATTTAAGAGGCCTGGCTCCCAGAGAAAGGGCTCAAAAAATAATTGACAACTGTGTGCATCCAGATTATAAGGAAGAGCTGCAGTCCTACTTTCACAGAGCCTGTGAAAGAGGTGGCCATACTCCTCATGTACTTGAAGAAGCTTTCAGCTGGCATTTGCGATTTTCTGAAACAGGAAGTATGAAACAGAAAACCGAAGTCCCTATTTTAAATTAAAAATTAAGTATACCCTCACAAAGGACCGAATGTATTGCGTTCGGTCCTTTGTTTTTTATTTGAATTCCTTATGTTCAGCATGATAAAAATCTCCTAATATGCATAGAATATTTAGAATAAGTAAAGCTGATAAAGCTTATCTTTGAAAGAAGACAGGTGTTTTATGAGATAAAAAATTAATATCAAAAAAAGTAAAATATGCATAATTACATAAGCGCTGAAGAAGCAATATATACTATCAAAAGTGGAAACCGGGTATTTTTCCATGGCAGTGCATGTACTCCTAACTACCTTATTGATGAGCTGGCAAGACAATCTCACCGGTTGGAAAATGTGGAAATGGTTTCTATTACCCAACAGGGAAATGTAGAAATTGCAAAACCGGAATATAAAGACAGTTTCTTTGTCAATTCTTTATTTGTTTCCACGCCGGTTCGTGATGCTGTCAATTCAGACAGAGGAGATTTTGTTCCCGTATTTCTCAGCGAAATTCCTATTTTATTCAGAAAAAACATACTGCCCTTAGATGTGGCTTTAATAACCGTTTCACCTCCTGACAGACATGGTTTCTGTACGCTGGGAACTTCTGTAGATATTGCGAGATCGGCCGTGGATACGGCAAAAATAATCGTTGCTATCGTTAATCCAAAAATGCCCAGAACCCACGGTGACGGAATGATCCACATCAGCAGGATCCATAAACTGGTATGGCATGAAGAAGAACTTCCCACAGTAGATTATGGTTCCAAAGTAGGTCCTGAAGAAATGCTTGTAGGTAAAAATGTGGCCGAGCTTATTGAAGACAGGTCTACCCTTCAGATGGGTATAGGAACAATTCCCGATGCTGTTTTAAAGTGTCTGGGTAATCACAAAGATCTGGGAATTCATACCGAAATGCTCAGCGACGGAGTCATTGATCTTATTCAGAATGATGTAATTAACAACAAATATAAAGGCTATAACGATAATAAAACCATTACCAGCTTCTGCTTTGGAACCAGAAAATTATATGATTATGTGGACGACAACACGGTGTTTGCATTCCGGGATGTAAGTGAAGTTAATTTCCCCATCAACATTATGAAAAATAAAAAAATGGTAGCCATTAACTCAGCTATTGAGATTGACCTTACCGGCCAGGTATGTGCCGACTCCATAGGCACCATGCAATACAGCGGTATCGGAGGACAAATGGACTTTATGAGAGGAGCAGCATTGGGGGAAGATGGAAAACCAATCATTGCCATCACTTCAAGAACCCGAAAAGGAGTTTCCAGAATTGTCCCTTATCTTAAACAGGGAGCTGGTGTAGTAACTACCAGGGGACATATTCATTATGTAGTGACCGAATACGGAACAGCTTATCTGTATGGCAAGAACCTTCGTCAGAGGGCGCAAGAGCTTATTAGTATTGCTCACCCTGATGACAGGGAAATGCTGGAAAGAGCCGCTTTCGAAAGATTTAAACATTAATAATCAAATAAATAAAATTTTTAATGTACTTTTATTTAGAATCTAAAAAAATATTTTCATGCCAAGACAAGTTAATCATAAGAAAAACATTAACTTTTTGGCAGTATTTTTGATAAAATCATTCTAAAACAAGGAAATTGAAAACGATATATAATTCGATACGAGAAGAAGTTGAAAAGCATTCGAAGGTAAGGAATTCTGTTTTGGGGAATGTGAATGAATGGAAAAGAAGCCATTATATTATCCTATCCGAAATTATCAAAGAAGAATTATCTGAATCAGAAGAACTGAAAGGAGGAAAAAAATTCGAAATAGGAACCACTATTTCACACGTTACATTACAGCGTTTTTTTGAAAACGACTATCAGGATAAAACCCATAGCGATCTTAGATTTTTAAAAACGCTGGATAAGATATGTATCTTTCTGGGGTATAAGGATCTTAATGATTATATCCTATCTCTAAGACATAAAACACAGGAGAATAAAGAAGCTGATGATCACTCATTTCTGACGCAAATGGTTTATGATTATTGTTCCACAGCTTTTGAATTCTGTAAACATTTTCCTAATCATAACACTCGACTTTTCAAAGATTTGGTATTTGATGATTCTCCATTTTTAGAAAGAGTTTCACAGTTCAGTAAAGAATTGTGTGAAAAAGATTTTCAGCTGGTCACAAAAAACAACCGTTCCAATTATGAAGTTTTTGACATTCATATTGTTACAGATGAACCCGATAAAAAAATACTGGAATCTCAGGAATTCTGGAATCTTTTATTCAAAGTAGGAGAAACGGGCGAAGAGCATTTTGTCAATCAGCTCAGCACTCAGATTTACTTTATCAGAAAAGTGGATGACACCTGGAAGATCTGGGATAATTACAATCCTGATGCAGGAAGCTTAAACAGGAAAATAGAAGACCTATAAAAAATAAGAAAGCCGCAGAAGATCTTCTGCGGCTTTCATGTTCGAAAATATTTTTTTTCACTTGTCTTTTGTATTACAAATGTAGGAGGTCCGTTCCTAAACCAAGAAACTTAAATATACTTAAATGAACTCTTCTTTAATTTTATGTTAAATAAACACCCGGATTTCTGTTTATTATTTTCCCTATGTCCAAGATTTTTGTAATTTGCATACCAATAAAATAAAAGTAAAAAGAAAATATGTCAACACTAACATTTGCCGAAAAAATTGCTCAAGCAGAGAATTTCTTACCAATTAACGGTACGGATTATATTGAGTTTTATGTAGGAAATGCAAAACAGGCTGCCCATTATTATAAAACCGCTTTTGGTTTTCAGTCTGTAGCTTATGCAGGACCTGAAACAGGAGTAAGAGACCGTGCTTCTTATGTTCTTCAACAGGGAAAAATAAGATTGGTTTTAACTACCGGGCTTAAGTCTGATTCTCCAATCAGTGAACACGTAAAAAAACATGGTGACGGAGTGAAAATTTTGGCACTTTGGGTAGATGATGCTTATGCAGCTTTTGAAGAAACTACAAAAAGAGGCGGAAAACCTTATTTAGAGCCTGTAACAATGACTGACGAACATGGTGAAGTAAGAATGTCCGGAATCTATACTTACGGAGAAACGATTCACATGTTTATTGAAAGAAAAAACTATAAAGGAGCTTTCATGCCAGGATATGAAAAGTGGGAAAGCAGCTACAACCCTGAAGAAGCCGGGTTATTGTATGTAGACCACTGTGTAGGAAATGTAGACTGGAACAGAATGATTCCTACTGTAGAATGGTACGAAAAAGTAATGGGATTTGTGAATATCCTTTCCTTTGATGACAAACAAATCAACACAGAATATTCGGCTTTGATGTCTAAAGTAATGTCTAACGGAAACGGGTTTGCAAAATTCCCTATCAATGAGCCTGCAGAAGGTAAAAAGAAATCTCAGGTAGAAGAATACCTTGATTTCTATGAAGGAGAAGGTGTACAGCACATTGCTGTTGCTACAAAAGATATTATCCACACAGTAACAGAATTAAAAAAACGTGGTGTAGAGTTCCTTTCCGCTCCTCCTGAAGCTTATTATGATATGGTTCCTGAAAGAGTAGGTCATATTGATGAAGATCTTAAAAAATTACAGAGTTTAGGTATACTTATTGATCATGATGAAGAAGGGTACTTACTTCAGATTTTCACTAAACCTGTAGAAGACCGCCCTACCCTATTCTTTGAAATCATTGAAAGGCACGGTGCACAGAGTTTTGGTGCCGGAAATTTCAAAGCGTTATTCGAAGCACTGGAAAGAGAACAGGACAGAAGAGGAAATCTTTAATTTTACAATATATACTAAGTTTTGTCAGGATGTCAGAGTCTTGACAAAACTTTTTTATAAAAACACACAGCATATGAAAAAATTTTTAATAGGAATTCTATTTCTTGGAACATTAGGCTTAAAAGCTCAGTATGGAACTTTGGATGCAATTCTTACCAAACTTGAAGAAAGAAAAGGCATCAATCAGAATCTCGACAATGTAAATATTGACAATAAAAAGTTTGTTTTCATTAAAGATGAGACAGACCATACAGAAAGAGATTTTATTATTATCAAAGGAAATGATGCCACTTATGTAGAAGTTTTTGATGATAAAGCTACCGGAGAAAGCAGTTCCAATGTTTTTACAGGTGACATCATCAGAAAGAAAAACATTATTTCTTTAAGAGCCGATAAGCTTGAAGATAAAAAAATTCCGTTACCGGTAACTAAAACCCTGATGCTCACTAAGCAGAAGGATATTCTTTATCTCATTGATGTCAATACCAGAGACCGGTGGATTGATGAAGAATCCTACTCGAAGAAGGCAAAATAAATCCTGAGACAGCAGTTTCCCAGGATAGTATTTTAATCTAACTTAAATCTAAACTTATGAAATCATTTGTAGACTATTCCTCAAATTCGGATTTTTCTATACATAATATCCCTTTCGGAGTCGCAGTTTTTAATAAAGAATACATCGGATGCTGTACAAGGATCGGAGATCAGGTTATTGATCTGGCAACCTTATATGATCTTGGGTATTTTGAAGATATTGAAGGATTGGACGACAATGTTTTTGAAGCATACACCATCAACGAATTTATTGAACTGGGCAAACCGGTGACCAATGCTGTTCGTACAAAAATCCAAACGTTATTACAGGAAGGTTCTGCTCTTTCAAAAGACCAGAAAACCATTGAAGAAGCATTTTATGATCTTGACAAAGTGAAAATGATGATGCCACTGCACATTCCGAACTATACGGATTTCTACAGCAGCATTGAACATGCTACCAATGTAGGAAAAATGTTCCGTGATCCCGCCAATGCTTTATTACCAAACTGGAAACACTTACCGGTAGGTTATCATGGAAGAGCCTCTTCTATCGTAATTTCCGGAACGGATATTAACCGTCCTAAAGGTCAGATGAAGCCTGCAGATGTGGAAAAGCCTGTTTTTGGTCCTTGTAAACAATTAGATTTTGAACTGGAAATGGCCTTCATCATCAACAAAAATACAGAGATGGGAGAAAGCATTTCTACAAAAGACGCTGAAGATGCTATTTTTGGAATGGTAGTTTTCAACGACTGGTCTGCAAGAGACATCCAGTCTTGGGAGTATGTGCCGCTAGGGCCTTTCCTTGCTAAAAACTTCGGTTCATCTATTTCACCATGGGTAGTTACCCTTGAAGCGCTAGAACCATTCAGAACCGCTTCTCCTACACAAGATCCTGAGGTCTTAGACTATTTAAAATTTGAAGGAGACAAAAACTACGATATTAATCTTGAAGTCTATATCCAGCCTGAAAATGGGGAGCAAAACCTGATCAGTGAAAGCAATTACAAGCACATGTACTGGAATATGACACAACAGCTGGCTCACCACACCGTAAACGGATGCAACGTGGAGGTAGGTGATCTGTATGCCAGTGGTACCATCTCAGGGAGCGATCCAAAATCTTTCGGTTCTATGCTTGAATTGACATGGAGAGGGCAAAATCCTTTATCATTAAGCAACGGAGAAGAAAGAAAATTCATTGAAGACAATGATACCGTTACCATGAAAGCATGGGCTGAGAAAGATGGTATAAGAGTAGGCTTTGGTGAAGTTTCAGGTAAAATTATCCCAACGCTTTAAATTTTAACCACAAAAGTCACAAAAGAATTTATGGTTACACAATCATATTTAACAGATCTGACTTATAAGATAAACGGCGCCTGCATAGAAGTTCACAAAATTCTAGGCGCCGGTTTACTGGAAAGTGTATATCATAAGTGCCTGGAGGAAGAGTTCAGGTTAAGAAATATTAATTTCAAATCTGAACTGAAAGTTCCTGTACACTATAAAGGAAAAGAAATTAATTGTGATTTCTTTTGTGATTTTCTAATTGAAGATTTAATTGTGGTAGAATTAAAGTCAGTCGTAAAATTAAACGAAATTCATCGAGCTCAACTTCTAAACTATATCAACTTAATGAAGAAACCCAAAGGCATTCTGATCAATTTTAATGTAAAAAACATCTATCATGAAGGACAGGAAACTTTTGTGAATCAATATTATGATATGCTTTTTTAAACTTTAAAAATTAAAGCTATTTTACTTAAAACTTTTGTGTCTTTTGTGGTTAAATAAAAATATGAAAACAGTAATACCCTCTGAAATAACCTCCGTACAGCTGCAAACCATCATGCAGACTGCTGTGTCACCGCGCCCGATTGCATTAGCTTCTACGGTAGATAAAAATGGTACGGTCAATTTATCGCCATTCAGCTTTTTCAATATGTTCAGTACTGTTCCTCCGATCTTGATTTTCTCACCATCGAGGAGAGTTCGTGATAACACGACTAAACATACTCTGGAAAATGTTCTTGAAGTTCAGGAAGTGGTGATTGGAACGGTAAACTTTCCAATTGTTCAGCAGATTTCTTTAGCTTCTACAGAATATGAAACGGGAGTCAATGAGTTTATAAAATCAGGGCTCACTATGAGAGATGCTGATTTGGTAAAGCCTAAGTTGATTGAAGAATGTCCGGTTAATTTTGAATGCAAGGTTTTAGAAGTAAAATCTTTGGGTGATCAGGGAGGAGCTGGAAATCTTGTGATATGCGAAGTTCAGAAGATTCATATCAGAGAAGAGTACCTGAACGAAGCCGGAAATCTGGATCAGAAAAAACTCGATATGGTAGCCCGCCTGGGAGGCAACTGGTATTCCCGAAGCAATGAAAACAGTCTTTTTGAAGTACCAAAACCTCTTGTCACAAAGGGTATCGGCTTTGATCAGCTGCCTGAGCCTGTTAAATACAGTAAGGTTTTCACAGGAAATGACCTTGGAATGCTTGCCAATGTAGAAATATTGCCCGCAGGAGACTTTCATGCAGATGAAAATATTCATGCGGAAGCACAGAAGCTATTATTGGAAAGTAAGGTGGAAGAAGCCTGGATATTACTAACGATAAAATAAAGAAAGCCTGAAATTTCAGGCTTTTTTATTTAGAGAAAAGAAGATTCTTCTTCTCTTTATTTTGCTTTCAATGTTTCTGAAACCGTTATTTTTCCTTTTTCGGCAAAATCGCTTACTTTTCCGTTTTTATCAATCGCCACATTCAGGTTATCATTTTTTGCATCATAATAGATGGAGGTAGAATATCCCGGACAGTCATGTTGCTTACAACCGTTCAGTTTATAGATTCCGTTCTCTGAAACAATAGGGCTTTCCACATTAAAGAATTTTACCATTTCATCGTATTGAGGTCCTACAACTTTTTTCAATCTTTCGGCCAGGTTTTTGTCTTCAAATAATTTAATATCATGTGGATATTTACCAACATTTTTAGTAATAATATTGTCCGTAGGAGTAGTAGCCTGTGAAGGTGCAGCTACTGAGTCTGTCTTTGGAACTCCTGTAGAATCTTTAGGCATTACGGTCGCTAAAGTATCTCTGCTTACTGAAGATTCTGTTTTAGTTTCTTTTTTACAAGAAACAGCTGCTGTCAATAATGATAAGGCGAAGGCGCCTGCAATAAGTTTTTTCATAATTAATTTATATGGTGGTTAGTATCATAACGGGATTTATGATATATTATTTATGATATTGAGCGTATTACATTTTTTCTTTTATAAATTCAATACATTTTTCCACTGCAGTATTCAGATCTTTTGGCAAGCCATTCTCTGTCCAGGGTTCTTTAGCTCCGAAGGTATGATTGGCGTTTTCCATAAGAAACAGTTCAGAATTCGGATGGAGCAGGTGAAGATGCTCTGCCTGTTTTACCTCTATGGCTTCATCCTGAGTGCCATGAATAATCAACATATGAACTTTAGCCATTTCTGTGGCTCTTTCCACATCAAAACGAAGTACATTTTGCTCAAAATCTTCATAAAACTGGTAATAATGAGGCATTTCCTGCTTTGTACGTCCATTCAATGCATAATAAACTCCTTGCTGCTTCCAGCTCTCTAATGCTTCACCGTTAGGAAAACGTTCCAGAGTATCTACACTGGCCAGGGTAATAAGTCCATTGATTCTTTCATCTTCAAATGCTTTAATAATAGAAATTCCGCCTCCTCTGCTGTGTCCGATCAGAATTATTTTCTGAGCATCCACCTGGGGTTCTTTGATAAAATGATCAATTACCACACCAAGATCGGAAAGTTCCTTGGAGTAATTATTATTCCCAAATGCCTCCAGATCGGCAAAATTATGGGGATCCTCAACTGTTGTTCCATTGTGAGAAAAGTTGAATTTCACAAAGAAAAAGCCAGCTTTAGCAAACTTTTCAGCCATTAGATCCCATGCTCCCCAATCCTTATAGCCTTTATAGCCATGAACAAATATCACTAACGGAAGTTTCTTTTCGGCATTTATGTAAAAAGCATCCGCAAGAAAACTTCTTGTTTCAGTATTTTCCAAATGTATATTCTTTTTGATAGTAAGATCCATACAGTAAGACAATTAATTTTAATCGAAATTATGAAAAAAACTATTAAAAAATAACCTTATTTTTGCGGCATGCAGAATTTAAGAACGGTAACCGTCACGCGTTACATTCTGCCACTAAGAGAGGGAGGTTCACTACCTGCTCTGGCAGAAGCTGATGATGATTTCAAATATGTTTTAAAATTCCGGGGCGCAGGCCATGGAGTTAAGATGCTGATTTCTGAATTGTTGGGAGGCAAAATTACGGAAGCTTTAGGGCTCAAAATTCCTGAACTCGTTTTTGTAAATCTTGATGCAGACTTTGGCAGAACAGAAGCTGATGAAGAGATCCAGGATCTGCTCAAATTTTCTGAAGGCCTAAATCTGGGACTGCATTATCTTTCAGGATCTATTACCTATGATCCGGGAGTATCTGTAGATCCTCTTCTGGCTTCAAAAATTGTTTGGCTGGATGCTTTTATTACCAATATTGACCGTACTTTTAAAAATACCAACATGCTGATGTGGAATAAAGAACTCTGGATAATTGACAACGGAGCCTCATTCTATTTCCACCATTCATGGCAGAATTTCGATACAGCAGCAAAAACACCATTCAAATATGTGAAAGACCATGTATTGCTTCCGAAAGCAAAAAAACTGGATGAAGCTGACCAGTTTGCCCACAGCATATTAAATGACGCCCTTTTCAGAGAAATTGTCAACGCAATCCCTGAAGACTGGTTACATTGGAATGACGCTGATGAAACACCCGATGAAATCCGTGAGATCTATTTTCAGTTTATGAAAACCAGATTAGAAAATTCTCAAATCTTTGTAAACGAAGCCAAAAATGCAAGAGGATAAAATATATGAATATGCGGTAATACGCTTAGTACCGAAAGTTGAAAGAGAGGAATTTTTCAATATTGGGCTCGTCATGTTTTCAAAAAAAGAAAAATTTATCCGCGTAGCATTCCATTTGTGCCCTGATAAGTTTAAGCTGATGCACAGTAAACTGGATTATGAGGATATCATTCAGAACCTTGAAAGCTTTCAGAAAATTGCTGAAGGAAATAAAGAAGGAGGTCCTATTGCTCTGCTTGACATCCCCGAACGCTTTCGCTGGCTAACGGCTGTACGAAGTGCTGTTGTTCAAACTTCAAGACCTCATCCCGGAAAATCAAAAGATCTGGATACTACTTTTGGTAAACTTTTTGAGGAGTTAGTAAAATAACACTTCTTCAAAAAATTTTACTATGAAATTAACGAATAACATATCAATTTACAGGTTTTTTACGAACCTGTTTTTTGTTTTGCTTTTAAGTTCTTCTCCTTTAATTTTTTCACAGTCATTTTCACAAGCCCCAACCAAGGCTGCACGGATAAAAAGCACCCTACTTCCTGAAATAGCCACAGTTTCCGAGAATATAGTTTACAAAACCGGTAAAAAGGGAACACCTGTGACTTTGGACCTTTATACTCCAAAGAATGCATCTATTGATAAGCTTCCGGTATTAATCTACGTTCACGGAGGTGGATGGATTGAAGGTGATAAAGTTGTCTATACTGACAATTATCTGGAAAATACGATTGTAAAACTGATGGCAAAGCAATATGCTGTTATCAGTATCAATTATACACTGCTGAATGAAAGCACTCATTTTCCTCTTCCACTGGATGATACCAAAGATGCCATAAGATGGGTAAGAAAGAATGCAGAAGAATATAATTTTGACATCCATAATATTGGCCTATTTGGCGCTTCAGCGGGAGCACACCTTTCTCTTCTCGCTGCTTATACTCCGGATAACACTTTTTTAGGAAGCCCGGATCTTTCATCCTATTCAGCCAAGGTAAATTATGTTGTAGATCACTATGGTCCTGCTGATCTGAACAAACTTTTTCATACCAGGCTGGGAGTTATTCCGGTTTCCATGATTGGAAGGATTTCAAAAAAAATTGTCATTCTGCAGCAAAATCTGGTAAAAGGTCTTTCAGGATATGATATTAAAAAAGATCAGGATAGAGCCATAGATTATTTAAAAACCATTTCTCCTATTACTTATGCTGAAAACGGTGTTCCTACCTTAATCGTTCAGGGAAATAAAGATAAAATCGTCCCTCTGAGCCAGTCTAAAAAGCTATATAGAAAACTCAAAAGGGCAAAAGTAGAAACATCCTTAATTATCATTGATAATGGCGTTCACAGTTTTTCCACTACAGATAAATCCACTCTTGATAAGATGACAGATCAGATGGTAGATTTCATCATTTCTCAGAAAAAATAATATATATGAAGCAAGTAACACAGACACATACAAATTGACAATCAATACTATAAATTAAATAAAAAATTACAAAACAGTAAATTTGCTAAATTAGTATACATATCATTACTTTTTATACTTAAAATAATTAACTTGGCTGGTATTTGAATTATTAATAATAAAATAGGATTCAGATTTAATTATTCACTAAAAAAAACAAAATGATATGAATTCCCTGAACAATATCAATGCGCTTACGCTCATATTTGCATCAGTTCTTATTTTTGCTATAGCTTACCGTGTTTATGGCATCTTTATCGCCAACAAAGTGCTTCGTCTTAATGACCAGCATACGACCCCGGCTGTTGAGTTTGCAGACGGAAAAGATTATGTCGCTACGAATAAAAATGTGCTTTTCGGGCATCACTTTGCGGCTATTGCTGCTGCAGGCCCTCTGGTAGGCCCTGTTCTGGCTGCACAGTTTGGCTATTTGCCCGGTGCCTTATGGATCTTAATTGGCTGTGTATTGGGAGGTGGTGTACATGATATGGTGGTATTATACGCTTCTGTAAGACATAAAGGACAAAGTCTTGCCACCATAGCGTCCAAAGAAATCGGTAAAGCAACCGGTACCGTAGCGGGATTTGCCATCTTATTTATATTGATCCTGACCCTGGCAGGTTTATCCCTGGCATGCATCAATGCCATGCATGAAGCTTCCTGGTCTCTGTTTACAGTGGTCATCACCATGCCTATTGCGGTTATTATGGGGCTTATCATGCGTTATAAAAAGAACAGCGTTCTTTTTGCCAGTATTTTAGGCGGTATTCTTTTAATTGCCGGAATTATTGGTGGACACAGCCTGATGCAGAATCCCACTATGAATAATTTATTTTCGTGGGATATCAAAACCATCTCCATAGCTATTCCTTTATATGGTTTTTTAGCTTCTGTATTGCCTGTTTGGTTATTATTGGTTCCCCGCGATTATCTTTCTACGTATTTAAAAATAGGAACAATCATTATGCTGGCTATAGGAGTCATTGTCATTCATCCTACAGTACAGATGCCGGCACTTACCGCCTTTGTAAATGGAGGAGGCCCTGTCATTGGCGGCCCCGTACTTCCATTTATTTTTATTGTGATTGCCTGTGGTGCTATTTCGGGGTTTCATGCCGTAATTGCTACAGGAACAACTCCCAAGATGCTTAATAAAGAAAGGGAAATTCTCTTTGTAGGCTATGGTGCCATGCTTGTAGAAGGCTTTGTGGCCTTAATGGCTCTCATTGCTGCATGTACATTAATGCCGGGAGATTATTTTGCCATCAACACTCCAAAAGAATCATATAATGCTTTTCTTGCAGCACATCCTGCCTTACATGGAATAGATATTGATTATTATTCTCAAAAGATTGGTATTGATCTTCATGGCAGAACTGGCGGGGCCGTATCACTTGCCGTAGGAATGGCTCACATATTCAATAAGATCCCTTATATGGACCAATTAACCGCATACTGGTATAATTTTGCCATTATGTTTGAAGCCGTATTTATCCTGACAGCCATTGATGCCGGAACAAGAGTAGGGCGTTTCTTTTTACAGGAAATGCTGGGTTCTGTGATTCCAAAATTCAATGATAAAAACTGGGTTCCCGGAATTATCATCAGCAGTCTTCTTTTCACTTTTGCATGGGGATATCTGGTATACACAGGAAATGTAAGCAGTATCTGGCCACTATTCGGAATCAGCAATCAATTACTTGCCGCCTGCGGATTGATTGTCTGCACCACTATGCTGATCAGGATGAACAGAGGGAGATATGCTTTATGCTCGGCTATTCCCGGTGTTTTTATGGCAGGAATTACTTTCTGGGCCGGCTATATTCAGGTTGCTACCATTTATATTCCAAAAGAACAGTATTTATTGGCTGCTTTAGCGGTAACAGCTATGGTACTGATGCTTATTGTTTTTATCGGAGCTTTTATAAAATGGTATGAGCTCTTAAAAATCAATACAACGAAAACGGATTTTTATGGAGAACAGGTAAAGGAACTTGTGGAAAGATAAAATTACGGGGAAGGTTTTTTGCCCGGTGTGATAATTTTTATACATTTGTTTTGCTTTAGGGGTATTCTGAAAAAGAATTGAGAGAGTCCCTTTGAACCTGATACGGCTTACACCGACGTAGGGAAAAGCAAAATTACTTGATCTACTCATGTGGTTTTTGTTTTGGATTTTTTCCTAAAGCTATTTTTATTTTAATGATAACAATGGAAAAAATACTTTGGCAGCAAGTTCAGCTTGTAAAACAAAAATCTCCCCTGGTTCACAACATCACCAATTATGTAGTCATGAACAATACAGCCAATACCCTTTTGGCTGTTGGAGCCTCTCCCATTATGGCACATGCCCGGTCTGAAATCAAAGAAATGATTGGTATTGCCCATTCGGTGGTGATCAATATAGGCACTTTAGATGAATACTGGTCGGATTCTATGCTTCTGGCCGCTGAAACAGCGCATTCAGCAGATAAACCCTGGGTTTTGGACCCTGTAGGTGCGGGAGCAACCTCTTTCCGTGATCAGGTTTTACAACAACTCTTACAATTTCAGCCTACTGTTATCAGAGGAAATGCTTCAGAGATTATTGCTCTGGCCCAAGCTAATACCACTATTACTAAAGGGGCAGACAGTACTGCACAAAGTAATGAAGCGGTTCATGCTGCCCAAATACTGATGCAGCGCTGCCATTCAATAGTCTGTGTTTCCGGTGAGACGGATATTATTATAGGTCCGCAACAAAGTTTTTTTATTAAAAACGGGCATCCACTTATGACTAAAGTAACAGGTCTTGGGTGTTCTGCTACAGCATTAACAGGTGCGTTTATAGGCAGTGTGGAAGATAAAACACTGGGTGTTGCCACAGCAATGGCATTAATAGGCATTGCTGGAGAACTGGCTGCTCAGCAAAGTAAAGGCCCCGGAAGTCTTCAGGTTAACCTGATTGATAAACTGTACAATATGACAGAAGAAGAATTCATCCAAAACCTAAAGATAGAACAAAAATGAGCCTGCATCCTTTTCCCTATCAGCTGTATCTGGTGATTTCTGAAGCCGATTGCATTGGAAAAAACTTTCTGGAAGTTGCCGAACAAGCCATTCTGGGCGGAGTGGACATTATCCAGCTCAGAGAAAAAAACGACAGTACCGCCCTGTTTCTTCAAAAAGCCGGAAAGCTTATCGAAATTACAGAGAAGTATGGTATTCCCCTTATTATTAATGATCATTTAGAAGTTGCTGAAAAAGTAAATTCAGCAGGTATTCATGTTGGGAACAACGATACTACCCCTACCTTTTTAAGACAACAGCCTTCTATCCAAAATAAAATCATTGGATATTCTATTGAACACCTGGCTCAGCTTGAAAATAAACAGACGTTGGTTTCTGATTATCTTGGTATAAGCCCTGTATTTAAAACAAATACCAAAACAGATACCGTTACAGAATGGGGTCTTGAAGGTGTTGCAAAAATCCGGCAGCTTACAGAAAAACCTCTGGTTGCCATAGGCAGTATACATCTTGGAAATGCAAAGGAAGTTCTCAACGCGGGAGCAGACTGCCTTGCAGTAGTTTCCGCAATATGTGGTGCTGCAGATCCTCAAAAGGCAGCATATGAATTAAAAAATGAAATTTTAAAATGAAAAAATACAAATACCCATCCGTATTGACCATTGCAGGTTTTGACGGAAGTGGTGGCGCAGGTATTCAGGCAGATATCAAAACAGCTTCTGCTTTAGGATGCTTTTCCACCTCAGTATTAACGGCCCTGCCTGTACAAAACACGCAGGGAGTAAGGACTATATATCCTGTTCCTGTGGAAGCAGTAGCCGATCAGATCAAAGCAATTCTGGATGATATTTTTCCCGATGCCATTAAAATAGGAATGGTTCATACCCCACAGTTGGTTGAGACTATTGTTTCTACATTATCACAGTATAAAAGAATCCCCATTGTATTTGACCCGGTGATGGTTGCTACCAGCGGCCACAGGCTTATTGAGGAGAAAACCATCACAGCGATCACAGAAAAACTATTTCCTATTGCTGACCTCATTACCCCCAATATGGATGAAGCAGCAATTTTAGCCGGCATGAAAGTCGAAACGCTGGAAGATTTATACGCTGCAGGTGAAAAAATAAAACAATTAGGCTGTAAGAGCATACTTCTCAAAGGTGGCCATCAGGAAACCTCATCCATTACTTCCTTACTTTATGATGAACATTGGCAATACCACAGTTTTGAAACGCTGAAGCTCAATACCAATAATACCCATGGTTCCGGCTGTACGCTTTCATCTGCCATAGCTGCTTATCTGGCTCAGGGAAAAAGCTTATATGATTCTGTTTCTTTAGGCCAGAAGTATGTTTATGAGGCTATAAAAAATGGCATAGATGTACAGACAGGACATGGAAACGGTCCTCTTAATCACTTTTTTAATCCTCAAAAACTCATCAAAAATGAAATGGTCTGAACAAACCTGGCAGACAATAGCAGAATATTACCAGTCTATTCTTAGCATGCCCTTTATCAAAGAATTGTCAGAGGGTTCCTTACCTCAGGAAAAGTTCCGTTTTTATATGGCTCAGGATTCATTATACCTTGAACATTTCGGCAGGACCCTTTCCCTAATTGCTGCAAAAATTCCGGATCTCCAGGATGTTCTTGCTTATATGCGGTTTGCTGAAAATGCTATTGTAGTGGAAAATGCACTGCACGAATCTTATTTTAAGGATTTCGGACTTACTGATAAAGGTGTTTTAGAACCTGCCTGCCATCATTACATCCATTTTTTGAGAAGCACTGCAGCTTTAGAATCTGTAGAAATTGCCATTGCCGCTGTACTTCCTTGTTTCTGGATTTATAGAGAGGTTGGAAATTATATTTATCAAAACCATACTACTGTCAACAATCCTTATGAACAATGGATTGCCACCTATTCCGGAGAAGAATTTTCTGCTGCCGTAGACCAGGCTATTTCCATTTGTGATATAATAGCAGAAAAAACCACTGAGGAAACACGAAAAAAAATGACAGAAGCTTTTATAACCGCCTCCAGAATGGAATATCATTTCTGGGAAGCAGCTTATGAATTAAAAACATGGAAATAATTCCGTAAACAAACCGGAATTTCAAAACATAACAAAGAGCCTGTTTAGCTATGTAAACAGGCTCCTGAAAAGAAGAGAGTGCATCTTTTGATCAAGCACTTAGCTCTTTAGATAGGTCCCCAATTATTAAGACCCCGAAACACTTCAAATTGCTGAGTATCTGTATTATATTTTACATCTCCCAAAAATCCATGATATTTTCTTGTAGCAGTCGTATGGCTGCCGTTGATTGTAACCAGTTCCTGGTTGGAAACATTACCGACTACATTATTTAAAATATTATCATTGCCAAAATCAAATCCTTTAATATTGGGTATTGCTGCACGGAAAGCGACCTGAAGCGAATCTGTTGAGTTAAATATATTGGTTGATATCCTTACATTATTACAATATGGAGTAGCCGTAGACGGATCATCCACAAACGGATCAGTATCAATAGAATGATACTTAAATTTCAACACATTATTCTGAATGATCACATTCTCATTTTGTGAAACCAGACATATATTTCTGTACTGAACACTTTCCAGCGTATTACCTTCGATAAGAACATTTCTGGTATCCTTACCTCCACACATAATATTTTCGTGGTATATTTTATCAATCTTGGAATAATTGTTTATTATTTTCACATCATCTGACCAGCCTATATTTGCTAAAACATATTGTCCGTCTTTTTCCACAGGAGACGTTTTTTGAAGAGTTACATTCTTTACTCTTTTTTCTCCGGTAAGTCTTAAAGCCAGTAAGCATTTCACCTTGTTATTAAAGCAATAAACATCCTCAATCAGCCCATATCCAGCCTCCAGGTTAATAGCACGACCATTAGCTTCAGAACATATCAATACATTATTTGTAATGCTTATACCTTTTAAGCCATCCAGAACTCCTAAACAGGATATAGCATTGTCACAAGCCGGGGCATATACATAGTTTTTATCTACAAAGATATTTCGCATTAGCTGTCCAGGATCTTCCCATTTATCCATTTCCAGGTCAATAGCAGCAACAAAATTCTTTGCTTTTTCCATATGATTGCGTTCAATATTAATATCTACACCGGAAATTACTGCTACATTAGCTCTGAGGGGATTAAGCAATACATTATCGTAAACCTGGATATTTTTACAATAAAGTTGCAGTGGCTGTACACCGTCTATTGTATGCCAATATATCTGAATGCAATCTCCAAGAGCATTTTCAATTGTATTATTGAATATCTTTACATTATTGGATGATACAACCACAATAGGAGCCTGTTGCTGGCTCCCCTCATGTACACCATTCCATGCGCCATCAAGATGAAAACCGCTGATCTCCATATAATCGCTACATATTTTATTGGCAACATAAAATATACTGTATCTGAAATATTCATCAGGATTTGGAGCAAAAGCATTGATCTCATCAGTTACTTTTAACTTGGGAAAGCCATGACCTGTAGCAGAGTTAAATAACCTTACCTTACTTTTAACCAGATAATAAGTTTCTGAATTTGGAGCTGGGTTTGGATTAAGATTACGTATATATAATGGCAACTTTAGATTGGCAGCCTCCTGAAATTTTGGAGCATTATCTGTCACATTATCCTGCTTTGCTCCAAAATAGGACACATCAACTTCTGTAGTAAATTGATGAAATAATCTAATAGTTCCTGACGTCACTAAACTTCCTTTGTTATCAGGAGCAGTGCTCGCAGATAAATAATAATTAATAGGAGCAGGTGTATCTCCTTTAATATAGTATCCACTAAGCCTAATTCCTTTATAAAATTTCATTTTTAATAAAAGGATTTCAGTATCTGTCAGATTACACATCTCATCCATGGTATCTTTTTCCAGATATTCATTTCCATGAGAATAAATTCTTACATAATAATCATTTCCCTTTTTCCTGTAGATTACATTATCTGCTTTAGAGTCATCCATCAGGGTGTTATCATACCAATGTGTAATTTTTTTAAAATTCACATTTTCATAGGTGCTGCTGTCTACCAACTGAATAAGATCATCATTTGGGAAACTACTAACTGGAGCAAAAAAATCTTCTGTAAAAATCATAAATATTATTTGTTTAAGGTTTACAGAACTAAGGTAATAGCTGGTTACGACAGAACTTGACGCATTTCAATTAATTTCAACAGGTTAGTAGATTTCAAGAAAGGATTTTGAGTTGAATCAATGGTTAAAATCTCCACAATCTATAATAAAAAAGACTGTTCATTTTCAGAACAGTCTTCCTTCAAATTTTTATAACCATTAAAAATTAAAATTAAGTCTTGTAAAAACATATCTCCCGTTCTGCCCAAACTGAGAAGTAGAACGTGAATAAATAAACTGGTCATTATTAGTAGACGCAGGAAGGTTTTTAGTAGGATAAATATCAAATAAATTGTTTACACCGAGGGTCAGTCCAATGTTTTTGGTAAACTGATATGCCAGAGAAAGGTCCGTAATAATTTTGTCTCCAATCTGCTGATGCTCATTGAATCCGATAATTCCGTCTCCGTTGGCATCAATAATATCTGCTCCCGTTACTTTTCCGAAATACGTATTTCTAAGATAGAAGCTCGCATTCTTCCATGAAAGGGTATGAGAAAGACTGGCTTTTACTCTCGGTACGGCTTCTTCCAGATATACTCTGGATTTTTCTGAGAAATACACTTTTTCAAGCTTTGGAGACTGTAGAAGTCCTGATGAATGGATGTCTCCTACCTGTTTAGTTTGGCTAAGATTGACTGCAAAGCTGTTATCCAGTTTTAATCCTGAAAATCTGACATTATGCGAAATAACCACATCCACCCCTTTGGTTTCCGTATCAATAGCATTGGTAAAAAGCTGAGCTCCGTTAATACCTAACTCATCATAGACTTTTTGTGCTGCGGCAGGTACATCTGCTCTTAAAAACTGGTCTGTAAGAATAATTCTGTTGTCTATTCTCGTAAAGTATCCGTCTGCTGTAAATGTCAAGTTAGCAGATGGAATTTTATAGGTAAATCCGACACTTGCAGATTTTGAGGTTTCCTGTTTCAGTTTTGGGATTTCCAATAATCCTGCTACCGCCGAATCATTACTGAAAGTTCCTACTTCCAGCAGTTGATTGTTTGTAAATAAAGTAGAGGTTACATTATAATAAATCTGGTGAATAGAAGGTGCTCTGAATCCTGTAGACCCGGCAAGCCTTACATTGAAATTAGGGGCCACCTTTATTCTTGAAGCCAGTTTATAATTAAAAGTAGATCCGAAATCCGAATAGTTTTCATATCGCGCAGCTGTATCCACCAATAACCAATTGGTAAAATTAAATTCCACATCTGCATAAGCGGCTACAGACTGTCTGTTTTTATCTACTGCATTGGCCGGTTTAAATCCGCTAAATACCTGTGAGCCTCCGGGAAGCGCAGCTCCAAAGAAGTCCGTAGGCCTTTGAGAATTTCCCGTCCATACATTTCCTGAAGTATCATATGTAGCATAGGAAGCTTCCTCCCCTGCTGTTATTTTAAAATTTTCATACCGGTGCTCTGCTCCAAATGCAACATTAATTCCTTCCCAGACATCATATTTTTTTGAAAAATCCAGATTAAGGGTATTTTGTGAAAACTTCAATCCTCCGGCCTTAAATTCATTGGGTGATGCAAAGCGTAAAGACGTATTTCCCGTATTCTGAATGGTATAAGTAAATGAATTCTGTCCGAAAGTATTACTGAAATCAATATTCCAGCCATCCCACTTCCCTTTGATCCCTGCAGCCAGTGAAATATCCTGGATATCTGTTCCAATCTGAGGCAGATAACCGTTAGCAGATAGCCCTGTAAAGGTTCTGCTTTGGTTAGGTTTTCTGTAAAACCCTCCGGAAGTACCATGTCTTAAGCTATATCCCCCGAAAGAATATACTTTCCAGTTATCATTGATGGGAACTTCCATATTGACAAAAAGCTGATGATTGTTCAGCTTAGACTGTCCTACCTGCATATTGAAATCCTTTCTTGTAAGTCCTCTGTAAGCCAGTTCCTGGTCGGTAACATCAAAATTCAATAAAGACTGAAGTCCTTTCTGAATAACATTTCCGTTTCCGTCTTTTATATCCTGGATGGTAGATGCTCCCTGAATTGCAGCCTGCTGATCGGCAGTAAAGTAGTTTACCCCCTGAGCATACTGATGAATAGAGTTGATAATCTGTTGTGAATTCGGGGTGCTATTGATATTATTAAAAAGAGAAGAGAGGTTAACCCCATTATTTAAGGCACGCTGCTCAATGGCATTATAGGCATTATAAATAGCTCCGCTTTCTGCACCGGCCCTTGAAGTAGGTTCTCTGAACTGAGAAGACCAGGTAATATTAAAAAAACCACCTTTTGTTCCTATTTTATTACCGTAATTCAAATCCACCTGAACATTCTGACCGTCAAAATTTCCGGTATGGTCATTGGCTGTAGGAGTCAAATTTCCTCCGTAGCTCAACTGACCTGTTAACTTTCCGGTATCTTTTTTAAGCTCCAGATTAATAACTCCGGCAATAGCATCTGAGCCATACTGGGCAGCAGCACCATCTCTCAAAACTTCAATTCTGTTGAGGGCAAAGGCCGGAATAGCGTTCAAATCTGTTCCCACTGTTCCTCTTCCGGGTGTTCCGTTTACATTAACTAAGGCTGAAGTATGTCTTCTTTTTCCATTAACCAATACCAATACCTGATCCGGTCCTAATCCTCTCAACTGGGCTGGATCCAGGTGATCTGTCCCATCCGAATTGGTTTGAATAGTAGAAGTAAAAGAAGGAGCCAGTGCGTTCAAAATCTGCCCTATTCCGGATTGTGGAAGAATAGCAGAAGATTCTTTGATATTGAATACATCTATAGGAACCGGGCTGTCTACCTTTGATCTTGCTCCGGCACGTGAACCTAAAATTACAACCTCTTCTACATTATTCGTTTGTATGGTGTCTTTATGTACTTTTATACTGTCTTTTTCCTGGCCATAAGCATAGGTTCCCAGAAAAAATAAAACAGAAGCAGAAAAAATAGTTTTTTTATTTTTCATATAGTTTAGAATTTGATTGAGCATTTATGTTTTTACAGGGTGCAAATGTAAAATATATTCATTAGTCCACAAAATTTATAGACTTTGTTTTTATAAAAAATAATTATCGTTTCTTTCTATCCCTTATTAAAGTTAGATAAATTTCAAGTGATTTTAATAAAAAAAGTGACATTCGATAGGGATGGGCTTTTAGCCCAAACATAAGCCGGTATAATTATCTTGTGTACGTTGCCATTCTTAAGCTTGGGCTAAAGCCATTGGAAAATCATTTTTTGTAAATGGCTAAAGCCCATTTCTACTGAATAAAGCCTTGTATTAACAAAAAAAAACAGACTCAAAATTGAATCTGTTTTTCTGTATCGATATTACTATGACTTCTAAATCTTAGTTAGTTTAGCATATTTCAGAATCAGGTTTTTCTCTCCTTCATGGATGAAAACAACTTTGGCCTTGATATTCTGAGGATCTGTTCCATCTAAGAAAGTCACCTGTCCGATTCCGAAACGGTCATGTCTCACTTTATCTCCTACTTCAATATCCTGAGAAGAAGCCCCACTCGGATTGATAATTTTAGCGGTACTTACAGGTTTCAGCTTTCTTACTTCCGGCTCCGGCTGTGACTGATCTCCTTTGGCAATTGTCTTTTTCTCAACTTTTTTGAAAGTCTTTTGCTCTGAAGGGTGTTCATCAAAAATATTGGATCTCACCCCTGAATTATTAATGAATCTTTTTTCCATCGCCGGATTAATGAACTCGATAAATTCTTCATCTATCTCACTCAAAAACCTCGAAGGCTCTGCATCTGTAATTTTACCCCATTGAAAACGGGAAACCGCATAAGAGAAAAACACCTGTTTTTCAGCTCTTGTCAGCGCTACATAAAATAGTCGTCTCTCTTCTTCCAGATCCTCGCGGGTGGCAGAACTCATAAAGCTCGGGAAAAGGTTTTCTTCAAGCCCCACCAGATGAACTACCGGGAACTCAAGTCCTTTTGAAAGATGAATGGTCATTAAAGAAACCATATCATCACCCAGGTTTTTATCCTGTGTATCTGCAGAAAGAGCAATATTTTCAAGGAAATTAGGAAGACTTGGGTCTCCATCCTCAAGCTGCATCTGCTCTTCAATGAATCCCTGCATTGAGTTCATTAATTCCTGAACGTTTTCTACCCTGGAAATTCCTTCCGGAGTCTGATCATCTTTTAAGAATTTAATTAAGCCGCTTCGCTTCGCTACTTCCATAGCTACACTATAAGCAGTTTCGGTTTTCAATAACACCTGAAATGCTTTGATCATAGACCAGAAGTCATTCAGCTTGTTTAAAACACCATTGTTTAACCCCAGTTGAGGAGCATACATCGGAAGGTTATCCAATACTTTTGAAACAGAAACATTTTGAGCATCTGCAAAGACAATCAGTTTATTCTGTGTTGTTTCCCCTATACCTCTTGCCGGATAATTGATAATTCTCATCAGCGCTTCAGAGTCATTTTCATTGACCAAAAGACGCAGGTATCCGATAAGGTCTTTCACTTCTTTCCTTTGGTAGAAAGAAAGACCACCATATACTTTATAGGGAATATTTTTACGTCTCAAAGCATCTTCAAATGCTCTTGTCTGGGAGTTTGTTCTGTATAAAATAGCAAAATCGCTGTATTTTCTCTGGTCACGGTTCCGAAGTTCCCAAATATTTCCGGCCACAAAATTGGCTTCATCAGCGTCAGAAAGTGAGCGATAAATTTTGATCTTATCCCCTTCTTCGTTATCACTGAAAACATTTTTCTTAAACTGCTGAAGGTTTTTTGCAATCACTACATTGGCAGCATTTACAATCGTTTGGGTTGAACGGTAATTCTGTTCCAGGGAAACCGTTACCGCATCCGGATAATCTTTTTTAAAGTTTAGGATATTATAAATATTGGCACCACGGAAAGAATAAATAGACTGAGCATCATCTCCCACCACACAGATATTCTCAAATTTTGAAGCCAGTGCTTTTACAATAAGATACTGAGAATGGTTGGTATCCTGGTACTCATCTACCAGAATATATCTGAATCTATCCTGATATTTCGCAAGAATCTCCGGAAAACGGGTTAATAATTCATTGGTTTTTAAAAGCAGATCATCAAAATCCATAGCTCCGTTTCTATAGCATGCATCCACATATCTCTGATAGATCTGTCCGATAAATTTCATATTGGCCTTTTCATCCGCTTCCATCAGTTCTGGATTATTGAAATAGGCTTTTACCGTAATCAGGTTATTTTTATAGGTAGAGATTCTTGCCTGAACTTTCTTAGGTTTATAAAGATCAGCATCGATATTCATATCCTTCAAAACCTTTTTGATGACGTTCAAAGCATCCTGCTGATCATAAATAGTGAAGTTGGAAGGGTAACCAAGGTAATGCGCCTCTATTCTTAAAATTCTTGCAAAAACCGAGTGAAAAGTTCCCATCCAAAGGCTTCTTGCATTACTGTCTCCCACCACCTTTGCAATACGGTCTTTCATCTCGCGTGCCGCTTTGTTGGTAAAGGTAAGAGCCAGGATATTGAAAGGGTCCACTCCATTATTAATTAAATGGGCAATACGCATAGTAAGTACACGTGTTTTCCCGGAACCGGCTCCCGCAAGCACCATCAGAGGGCCTTGTAAAGAGGTAACGGCTTCATATTGTGATTCATTGAGTCCTTTCAGGTAATCCATACTGCAAAAAAAATTTGGGAGTACAAAATTAATGTATTCGGAGGAGAATTCAAACTTTGATTAGAGAAGTTAGAAATTATAAGATCCGGAGTAGAGATAAGAGGCCTTGAGACAAGAGATTTTGAGATTAAGAGACTAAGAGACTTGAGACGCAGAGATCTGAGATCTGAGATCTGAGACAGCACTGCACATCAGTAATCAAGGTAAACGAATTAACTATGCATAATTTACTTATACTTTTTCACTTTTACCCCTCCTTCTGTAACATTTAATTCACTTTTCCTACTAATTGATAAAACAATTTCTAACTTTATGAAAAAGCGATTTCTCTCTGTTGCTGCCGTAGCTTTCTTCGGAATGATACTGAATGCTCAGCAAATCAAATTCGAAGAGTATGATCTTCCGAACGGTCTTCATGTAATTCTTCACCAGGATAATTCTGCGCCGGTAGTTACTACAGGGGTTATGTATCACGTGGGAGCAAAGGATGAAGTGAAGGGCAGAACCGGTTTTGCACACTTCTTTGAACACCTTTTATTTGAAGGAACTCCCAACATCAAAAGAGGTGAATGGTTTAAGATCGTTTCTTCAAACGGAGGACAGAACAATGCCAATACAACCAACGACAGAACGTATTACTACGAAACCTTCCCTTCCAACAACGAACAGCTAGGTCTTTGGATGGAATCAGAAAGAATGCGTGCTTCAGTGATCAATCAAATTGGAGTAGATACCCAGAGAGAGGTGGTAAAAGAGGAAAAAAGAATGAGAATGGATAACCAGCCCTATGGAAATCTTTTCCCGACTATTCAGAAGAATCTTTTTACCAATCACCCATACAACTGGCCTACCATTGGTTCTATGGATGATCTTAATGCGGCAAAGCTTGAAGAATTCCAGGCATTTTATAAAAAATACTATGTTCCCAACAATGCTACATTAGTGGTGGCGGGAGATATCAAACCTGAACAAACAAAAAAATGGATTCAGGAATATTACGGAGGTATTCCCAAAGGAACTCTTTATCCAAAAGATTTCCCTAAAGATGCTCCTATCACTCAGGAAAAAGAAGTGACAGCAACTGATCCCAACATCCAGCTTCCGGCCTATGTTTTTGCATACAGAACACCGGCCAACAAAGAAAAAGATGCTTATGTATTAGATATGCTTTCTTCTTATTTAAGCAGTGGAAAATCATCTGTTTTATACAAAAAATTAGTAGATCAGGATAAAAAAGCTCTTCAGGTAGCTGCTTTTAACCAGGGACTTGAAGATTACAGTATTTTCGCATTCTTTGCTATTCCGATGGGGCAGACTACCAAACAGACTTTACAGGCTGATATTGATGCAGAGATTAAAAAGCTTCAGACGACTTTAATTTCTGATGAAGATTATCAAAAGCTTCAGAACCAGTTTGAAAATCAGTTTGTCAACCAGAACTCAAGCATTCAGGGAATAGCTGCATCTTTAGCTACCAATCATGTATTGATGGGAAATACCAATCTTATCAATAAGGAAATAGACATTTACAGATCTATCAGCAAACAAGATCTTCAAAATGCAGCTAAAAAATATCTGAATTCCAATCAAAGAATCATTATCAACTACGTTCCTGAGAAAAAATAATTTACCCATGAAAAAGCAATTTACCTATATAGCAGCGGCATTTTTATTTGCAGGAATGCTTTCTGCACAAAAAATTGATATTAATGCAATGCCAAAACCAGGGCCTACCCCTGCCATCAACATTGCCCAACCAAAAACCTTCCAGCTAAGCAACGGGCTTACCGTAATGGTGGTTGAAAACAACAAACTTCCAAGGGTTAATACAACTCTCTCTATGGACAGGCCTCCTTATTATGAAGGAAATATAGCTGGTGTAAGCCAACTTATGGCAGAGCAGCTTGACAATGGAACCACGAATCTAAGTAAGGATGAGTTTAACAAAAAAGTGGACTTTCTGGGTGCTAATATCCACTTTAGCTCTACGGGAGCAGCTTCCAACTCGCTTTCAAAATATTTCCCGGAAGTATTGGGACTTATGGCTGATGCAATTGTTAATCCAAAATTCTCTGCCCAGGAAATTCAAAATGCAAAGGAGAGAATTATTGAAGGCTTAAAATCTGATGAAAAAAACGCATCTTCTATTGCAACAAAAGTATCCAACGCACTGACGTATGGAAAAAATACTTCAAGAGGAGAGTTTGAAACGGTAGAATCTATCAACAAGATCCAGCTTGCAGATGTACAAAATATTTACAACAAATATTACACTCCGGATAATGCGTATTTAGTGATTGTAGGAGATGTAAAATTTGATCAGGTGAAACCTTTGATTGAAAAGGCTTTTGGAAACTGGAAAAAATCAAATACTCAATTTGCAGCCTTAGAGCCGGCTTCCAACCTTTCCAAAACAGAAGTAAATGTGGTGGATGTTCCTTCCGCGGTACAGTCTGTACTATCGGTAAGCAACCTGAACAGTCTTAAAATGAAAGATCCTAATTACTTCCCTGCTACCATAGCCAACTATATTTTAGGGGGTGGTGGTGAAGCCAGACTTTTCATGAACCTTAGAGAGAAAAACGGGTTTACCTATGGAGCTTACTCCAGCATGACTGCCAGCAAATATTCTCCGGAATTTTCAGCTGAAACCAGCGTAAGAAATGAGGTGACAGATAAAGCTGTAAAAGAATTAATGAATGAGCTTAATGCCATTTCTACCGTAAAGCCTGAAGAACTGGAAAATGCCAAAGCAAAGCTGAAAGGCTCATTCATCTTGTCTCTGGAAAAGCCTGAAACAATTGCAAGATTTGCCGTAAACCAAAAAGTTCAGAACCTTCCTTCAGATTTTTATACCAATTATTTAAAATCTATTGATAAAGTAACCGTTGCAGATGTTTCCAATGCTGTAAAAACAACAATTCTTCCCAACCAAAGCAGAATTTTCATTGCCGGTAAAGCATCGGATATTTCTGAAGGGCTGGAAAAATTAGGCTATCCTGTAAAATACTTCGATAAAGAAGCGAACCCTGTAGCAAAACCTGCGGCACAAAAAGTAGATACCAGTGTGACTATTGCTTCTGTAGCAGATAAATACATCAATGCAATCGGAGGTTTGGCAGCAGTTCAGAAAGTAACTTCCATTACAGCTGATGCCACTACCAAGCTTCAGGGAATGGACATGAGCATGAAGCTTATCCAGGCCAAGGGCGGAAAAATGGCTATGGACATGAAAATGATGGGCAATACCATCCAGAAAATTGTTTTTGACGGTAAAGACGGATATGCAGAAACACAGGGACAAAAAACTCCTTTAAATGACAAACAGAAAGCTACCATGACAGAACCGGAGCTTTTTCCGGAACTGACTTTTGCAAAATCCTCTGATTTTAAATTAGCAGGAATTGAAAAATATAACAATGAAGATTCCTACGTTATAAAAGGAGCCAAACAAACCTATTATTACAGTGTAAAAACAGGCTTAAAAACAGGAGAAATAAAAATGGGAGAAGGGGGTGCTATCCCAACCAGTTTTGCAGACTATAAAGATGTTTCAGGAGTAAAGTTTCCATTTACAATTATCCAGAATATGGGAGGAATGGAAATCAATATGACTGTACAGTCCTATGTACTTAATCAGGCAAAGGATTCTGATTTTAAATAGAATTTTTAACGTATCAATATAAATGTATCAATAAAACGGTGGCTGCTTTGCTGCCGTTTTTATTTTTACCTGAATCTATATCAAAAGAGAATAATAATCAAGCGCTTCTAAAACAGCATAAAATGTATGATAACTTCCCTGTTTCTTCTTTCAATCCTAAATTTTAAGCTTAAAAACATGGTCTGATCTCTAAACTTTTGCACTTGATTCATATTTACTGTCATCTTTTTTTGTTGTTCAGTAAAAAAAGGTTAAATTTGCCCATTCAAAAAGATATCAGAATTAATGGATACTATATTTACACTATTGATGGTTCTTATTATGATTGCCAGTGTTTTATTGGTGATTGTTGTTATGGCTCAAAATCCTAAAGGAGGAGGCCTTTCCAGTACATTCGGAGGTGCATCATCTGCACAGTTCGGAGTACAAAGAACCAATGATTTCATGGAAAAAGCTACATGGACTCTAGGCGGAACAATCATTGTTCTTATTCTTTTAAGTGTTGTGATTACCGGTAAACCGTCACAAGTGGCTCCCGCACAACAACCTGTAAAAAAGGAAGCTCCGGCTAAGCAATCAGCTCCAGCTTCTTCTACAACAACGACAGCTCCGGTTCAGGCTCCTGTAACCCCGGCTAAATAAGAAAGTAATTACTTTAGATAAAACAAAAGCAACTCAATTTGAGTTGCTTTTTTATTTTAGCTTGATCTTTTCAATCTGGTGCCGGAGTTTCAATCCTGCCTTTAAGAATGAATACTGTACAGGTTTTTCTTCTTTATAATATTTATCTATGAAAATCTGCATGGCACCATAAAACCTTTTCAGATATACATCATCTTTAATGGTACTTTCACCTTTATGATGAAGGATTGAAGCCTTTCCGTAATAATAGTTTACATACTTATTTCTCAACAATGTATAGCAAAGGTCTATATCCTCCCCATACATAAAGTAAGCCTCATCCAGTCCGCCAATCTTTTGGTACACTTCCCTCTTAATCAATAAAAAGGCACCCGTTATGACTTCCACTTCCGCAACGGCATACTCCTCAATATCGCTTCTGTAATAGGATTTTGAATTATTTTTCTTAAAATTAACAAACAGTTTTTCGAAAGAATTGAACATATCTGGTACCGAACGTTTACTTTCAGGCAAAAAATCGCCACGAGCATCATGCATGCGCACCCCAAGGCATCCGAAATCAGATTTAGAATCTGCAAAATCCAACAGCTCTCTCATATAAAAGCCTTCCAGTTCTGTATCAGGATTCAGAAGCAAGACATATTCTCCTTTCGCTACATTGATCGCCTGATTATTTGCTTTGGAGAATCCTCCGTTAATCTCTGAGGAAATAAAACTGACCATTGGAAAATCCGGAATAAGGTCTTTCCAGGAGGTGTCTTTAGAAGCATTATCCATAACAATAACCTCAAAATCTACGTCTTTTATATACTTTTGAATAGACAAAAGACAGCTTCTGAGTAATTGGGTAACATTGTAATTAACAATAATAACAGACAGCTTCATATTAATCCTTTTCGTTGTACGGTAACCTGTTGATAATAGATCTCCCCAATGAAATTTCATCGGCATATTCCAATTCATCTCCTACTGAAATTCCTCTTGCAATACTTGAAAAATTCACATTAAAACTTTTGAATTTTTTGTAAATATAATAAGCAGTGGTATCTCCTTCCATGGTGGCACTCAGGGCAAAAATAAATTCCTTAACCTTAGCTTCATTTAATTTTCTTTCAATACTTGGAATATTCAGCTGGTTGGGACCCACTCCTTCCATTGGAGAAATTTTCCCTCCCAGAATCAGATACTTTCCTGTATATTTTCCCGTATTTTCAATGGCTATCACGTCTCTTACATCTTCAACAATGCAGATCAATTCGCTGTTTCTCTTTTCATTGCTGCAAATCTCACAGATATCAAAGTCAGAAAAATTATGACATTCCTTGCAGTACTTAATTTCATTAACAAGATTAATCAGCGAATTCCCAAGGCTCACGGCTCTTGAGTTCGGCTGCTTCAATAAATGTAATGCCAATCTTAAGGCTGTCTTTCTGCCGATCCCGGGTAAACCGGAAATCTCATCAACCGCCTTTGCCAGCACTTTACTTGGGTAATCCATAGTTACAAAAATAAGGATTATAGTTGAGGAAAGGTGATAATTTATCCGTAATAATTATGAATTATAGATGACTAAATTCAGGTTCCGCGGGGTAGAAAATGGAATAGAAAGATCAGAGAATAGCCAATATCCTTTGCTGTTGATTATTTTTTATAATGTATAATTAATATTTGATATTCAAAAATTCTTTTTATTTACATCTGAGGTCTTTATTCTTGGTTCTTGGTTCTTGACTCTTGACTCTTAACTCTTAACTCTTAACTCTTAACACCTGGCTCCTGACTCTCAATTTCCACGCCATCCCCCCAACCCTATTTACATTCTACATCAAAACATAACTCCTTCCATACCTTATAACTCTAAAAAAACCTCTATATTTGCGGCCTAATATGAAAAAAATACACTAACATGGTACTTAATAACTTAAATTATCCACTGGATTTCAAATTCAAAATCACTACATTAGCAAGTGACTTCAACATTACTGACAAAAATGGAAATTATGTAGCGTACGTACGTCAGAAAATGTTTAAACTGAAAGAAGATGTTGTTGTTTTCAATGATGAGACTAAGTCTAAGGAACTTTTCAGAATCAGAGCTAATAAATGGATTGATTTCAATGCTTCTTATTCTTTAAATGACCTTATTGACAATAAAAACTTCGGCAGATTGGCAAGAAAAGGAATGCGTTCTATATGGAAAGCCAGTTATGATGTTCTGGATGCTAATGATCAGCCCAAATTTAAAGTACAGGAAGACAGTGCATGGGTAAGATTCTGGGATAGCTTTGTTGGCGAACTTCCTATTATCGGAATGTTTACCGGTTATTTCCTTAATCCGTCTTACACCGTAACAGGTATGGATGGGAAAGCCTATTTTAAATTGAAGAAAATGCCTTCATTTTTTGGAAGAAGGTTTCAGCTGGACAGATTAATTGACATTGATGATGAGGAAGAAAGTTTAGTAATCCTTTCATTATTGATGATGACCCTTTTGGAAAGAGCAAGAGGTTAAGAATATAAAACCACAAACCAATGAAATACCTAATCATTTTTTTCTCTGTGTTTCTGCTAGTAGCCTGTAAAAAGGATAAAGAAACTGTTTCAGGGATCCCTCCAGCCGATTCTTTAAGCATTGTGAAAGATTCTGCTGCAACAGATACATCTTCAGGAAAAATCCTGGTTGGAAATATATCTTTTCCAAAAGAAATTAAAGAATGTTCATGTTATTTTGCCATTAACAAAGCTGATTTTGAAGCTGAAAAATATATCTATGCTGATGATGCCGGAAAAACCGCTTATATGAAGCTTGACGGTAAAAGGCTTGCTATGAATCTGATCTCTTCAAGCGATATGGAAGTGGATGAAGAACTGACCAAAGAAATAGAAAATGATGATTATAAGATCTCTGTAAAAGGTAAAAAAATAAAAGGCGAAGAAGCTTTACTATTTGAAGGCACGCTGACGATTGAAAAACCGGACGGAACGGTTTTCACAACACCTATCTACGGAGAATGTGGATGTTAATACAACAAAAAGGGTAAAAGGCCGGTTCACAAATTAGGTTTTGGCTCATTTACAATTCATAAAAAATGCTTCTGTATCCTACGGAAGCATTTTTAATTTCGTAAATTTGAGAAAAATAAATTTCAATGGCATTATCTAATATAGAACCGCAGATAATCTGGAAAAACTTTTCCAAATTAAATGCAGTTCCAAGACCATCAAAAAAAGAGGAAAAAGTAATTGCTTTCATCAAAGGATTTGGTGAAGACCTTGGACTGGAAACTACTGTAGATGAAGTAGGAAACGTAATTATCAAGAAACCGGCTACTGCAGGAATGGAAAACCGTAAATCTATTGTGTTGCAATCACATCTGGATATGGTTTGTCAAAAGAATAATGATGTCAATTTTGATTTTGAAACAGAAGGTATCAAAATGGAAATTGATGGTGACTGGGTAAAAGCAAAAGGAACAACTTTAGGAGCTGATAACGGTTTGGGGGTAGCTACAATTATGTCTATTCTTGAAAGTTCAGATATCCCACACCCTGCTTTGGAAGCTTTATTCACTATTGATGAAGAAACAGGAATGACCGGAGCTATAGGATTAAAGCCGGGCCAGTTACAAGGGGAAATTTTACTGAACCTTGATACGGAAGAAGATGATGAGATTGACATCGGTTGTGCAGGAGGTGTAGATGTTACCATTACTCAAAACTATGCCACAGAAGCTCCAAAAGGGCAAACAGTAAGAATTGAAGTAAAAGGATTACAGGGAGGACACTCCGGAATGGATATCCACAAAGGATTCGGAAATTCAAATATTATTCTGGGAAGACTTCTTTACAGCGGTTTAGAGAAACAAAATATTGAATTGATCTCTATCGACAGCGGTGGATTGAGAAATGCTATTCCAAGAGAAGGTGTTGCCATTATTGCGGTAAGAAATGCTCAGGAATTTATAGAAGAAACAACGTTACTAAAAAAAGATATCTTAGAAGAATTCGCAACAGTGGAACCTGGAATTCAGATTAATATTGAAATTTCTACCTCATCTGACAAAGCTATTTCTGAAGCTGATTCCAAAAAAGTAATTCTTACACTGAAGTCGCTGCATAACGGGGTCTACAGAATGAGCCCGGATGTTGCAGATCTTGTAGAAGCGTCTAATAATGTAGCAAGAGTTGAATTAAAAGGGGGTGAACTTAAAATCTTAAACCTGACAAGATCTTCTGTAGATTCTTCTAAATATTCTGTAGCAGAGCAATTAAAATCTGTAGCAGAGCTAGCTGGAATGGATGTTGTATTCAGCGGTTCTTATCCGGGATGGAAACCAAAACCGGGATCAGAGATCGTAAAGCTCATGGAGAAAATCTACACAGAAAAATTCAGTGAGAAACCTCATGTAGTAGCTTGTCATGCAGGGTTGGAATGTGGTATTATCGGAGCCAACTATCCTGATATGGAAATGGTAAGCTTCGGGCCAACCATCAGAGGAGCACACTCTCCAGATGAAAAGGCTAATATTCCTTCTGCTCAGAAATTCTGGAGCTTCTTGAAGGATATTCTAGCTAATATTCCACAAAAATAAAATAGTAAAATAACTATATTGAATATCCAAAGTCGCTTGATTTTGGATATTTTTAATTTTATAAAAAAGCATTTAAGTATGAAAAGTATAACAGTTTTCTGTGGCTCAAGTTTCGGGTCAGATAAAATTTATGAAGAACAGGCTTTTTTACTTGGGCAAACCTTAGCCAAGAAAAATATCCAATTGATTTATGGCGGCTCGGAAACAGGCTTAATGGGATCAATAGCCAATGGTACTTTAAGTGAAAACGGAAAAGTAACGGGAGTTCTTCCCCAATTTTTGCAATCCAAGGAAATTGCTCATAAGAACTTAACTGAGCTTATTCTGGTGGAAACGATGCACGAAAGAAAAACTAAAATGAATGAGCTTTGCGATGGGGTTATTGTCCTTCCCGGCGGCTATGGAACGTTGGAAGAATTTTTCGAGATGATTACCTGGGCACAGCTCGGGCTTCACAAAAAGCCCATTGGTATTTTGAATATTGACGGTTTTTATGATGATCTGATCAAATTGGTTCAAAATATGGTCAATAAAGGCTTTTTAAAACAGGTTAACAAAGATATGCTTCTGATCAGTAATACGATTGATGACCTGCTGGAAAAAATGGAAAATTACCAGCCTCCTACGGTTGGAAAATGGATTTCTAAAGAGGAAGTTTAATTATAAAAAGAAGGAATACTCTAAAAATATTCCTTCTTTTTATATATCTATCACCATTTCTTAGACATAGTTTAGTATTTTTGTAATTAAAATTTTATCACTATCAAAAGAAATAAAACCATGAAAAATATATTTCTAACAGGCTGTCTATTGGTAAGCCAGATCGGTTTTGCCCAATATAATTACCCAAAAACTCCGGAAAGACCTGTAACGGATGATTATTTTGGAACAAAGATTACTGACAATTACCAATGGCTGGAAGACCTTAAAAGTCCTGAAGTAAAAACTTGGTTTAAGGCCGAGTCAGACTACAGCCATACTATTATTGATAAAATCCCCAATCGTGATGCCCTGTATAACCGTATGAAGCAGGTTCAGGAAATGGGCGGTGACTCTTACGGCTATGCGAAGCAAAGGGGAAATTCTTATTTCTATATTAAAACAAAAAAGAATGAGAAACTCTCCAAGCTGTATACCCGGGATATTTCTACAGGAAAAGAAACATTGATCTTTGATCCCGAAACGTATAAAAAGAATGCCCAGATCACTAATTTTACAATAGATTCCAAAGGCAATAAAATAGCATTGCTATTCTCCCAATCCGGCGGTGAAATTTGTGAGCTTAAGATTCTCAACCTACAGACAAAAAAGGTACTTGACGACACGCTCAGCCCTATCTGGAGTGAATTTAACTTTGAGTTTACCCCGGATGCCCAGTCTATTATTTATACCAAGATGAGTACCGGAGATCCCAACAGCAATATGCTCCTGAAAGAAATGAAAGCAATGCTGCACAAGATTGGAACTCCTTCTGATCAGGATATAGTACTGGCATCAAGGGAGGCCAATCCTGAAACCAACATGCTGACAGAACAGTTCCCAATGGTTGAGTTTTCTGAAGATTATCAATACATCTTACTTAATATAGGCTCTACCAAATTGGAAAGTCCCCAGTTCTATACCCCTTACTCTGCCTTAAAGGATAAAAAAATCACATGGAAACAGATTGTAAAAGCTTCAGACGATATTGTTCAAACCTTTATTAAAGGGGATCAATTATTTTTCCTTAGCCATAAAAACGCACCGAATTACAAAATAGGACTTACAAGCCTGTCAAACCCTGACTTTGATAATGCCAAAATTATTGTTCCTGAAGCCAATACCACAATCCAGTCCATACACAATTCTAAAAATTATTTATTCTATGCTTTAAACAATGGCATTACTCAGGATAAATATCAGATTGATCTTAAAACACTGGCCATAAAAAAGGTACCATTACCTGTTGGAATTAATAGCTCCAGCTCTCTTAATTCCCGTGAAAATGACAATTTACAGTGCAATAACAGCAGCTGGCTTAGTCCCAATACTTTCTACGAATATAGCCCTCAGAACGGGAAAGTTATAAAAAGTAAATACTTTAATGGCGATAGCAATTACCCGGATTACAATGCATCATATGAAATAAAAGAAGTGGAAGTAAAAAGCCACGATGGCACTATGGTTCCTCTTTCCATTATCTATCCCAAAAACATGAAAATGGATGGCAGCACACCTGCTTATATCACCGGATATGGTGGCTATGGGATCTCTTATACTCCACGTTTCTCTAACAAACTGTCTGTACTGCTGGAACAAGGTGTAGTCATTGCTATTGCCCATGTGAGAGGAGGTGGAGAAAAAGGTGAAAACTGGCATACAGACGGAATGAAAGCTAAAAAACCTAATACGTGGAAAGATTTCATTGCCTGTTCAGAATATCTTGTTGACCAAAAATATACTTCTCCTTCAAAATTAATTGGTAACGGAGCCAGTATGGGAGGTGTTCTAATCGGAAGAGCCATTACGGAAAGACCAGATTTATTTGCTGTTGCTATCGCTGAAGTAGGAATGACGAATGTTCTTCGCTCTCAAAACTCAGCCAATGGTGCCAACCAGATTCCGGAAGTCGGAAGTTTAAAAAAGGCTGAAGATATCAAGCCCCTTCTCGAAATGGATGTGCAAAGCAAGGTTAAAAAAGGAGTAAAATATCCCGCAGTAATTATCCGTACCGGAATGAATGATTCCAGAATTACCCCTTGGGAGCCTGCAAAATTGGCGGCAGTGCTACAAAACAGTACAGCATCTGAGAAGCCCGTTTTATTGTATATCAATTATGAGAATGGCCATTTCACAAGTGATTTGGATGTAGTCTTCAAAGAATATGCTGACATTTTTGCTTTTGCATTATGGCAGGTAGGACATCCGAAATTTCAGCCGGCTAAGAAATAAAAAGTAAATAACTGATAAAAACAAACCCCGCCCGAATGACTTCGGGCGGGGTTTTATTAAGATTAAAAAATATTTTCTAAGGATAAGGGGCAATTTCCACTTCAAGTCCTTCCATTGCATCTGCAATATGTAACTGACATCCTAATCTACTATTGTCTTTCACATGGAAAGCTTCAGCCAGCATAGCATCTTCTTCATCTCCCATTGGCTCTAAACCCGGATCATTTATTACATACACCTGGCAGGAAGCACACATCGCCATTCCACCACATACACCAATAGTCCCTTCTTCAGCCAATTCATACGAACGGATAATTTCCATTAGATTCATGGACATATCCGTAGGAGCAATAACATCGTGGCTTACACCTTCTCTATCGGTGATTTTAATATTAACATCTGACATAATTCTGCAAAATTAGTCAATTTTTTTCACAACAGCCTTCTCTGCTTCTTTACGGCTTCCGTCAAATCCGTCTACTCCACTTACCGTTGTATATTTCAACACGAATTTTTTACCTGGATTTAATCTGTTGTAAACACTTTGACACATCAATGTAGCTTCATGGAACCCACAAAGAATTAACTTCAGTTTTCCAGGATAGGTATTGATATCTCCGATAGCATAAATACCTTCAATATTCGTTTGGTAATCAAGAGCGTTATTAACAACGATTGCATTTTTCTCAATATGTAATCCCCAGTTTCCGATCTCACCCAATTTTGGAGTTAACCCGAATAATGGAATAAAATAATCTGTTTCAAGATCATAAGCTTCCTCACCATCTTTTTGTACTGTGATCCCTTCTACTTTTCCGTCACCTTTAATACCGATAACTTCAGCAGGAGTAATTAATTTGATTTTCCCCTGGTTCTTTAAATCCTGTACTTTTTCTACAGAATCCAAAGCTCCTCTGAATTCGTTTCTTCGGTGGATCAAAGTAACTTCACTGGCTACATTAGAAAGGAAAATACTCCAGTCAAGAGCAGAATCTCCACCACCGGCAATGACAACTTTCTTATTTCTGAAGTGTTCAGGTTCTTTAACGAAATATTCAAGTCCTTTTTCCTCATAATCAGCGATATTTTCAAAAGTAGGTTTTCTAGGCTCAAAAGTTCCCAATCCACCTGCAATAGCAATAGCCTTACATCTGTGAACAGTCCCTTTGTTTGTAACTACCTCAAACCATTCATCATCAACCTTTGTATAAGAAACAGCCGTTTCTCCCAACGTAAAGCCAGGCTGAAACTGTTTGATCTGCTCCATAAGATTATCCACCAATTCACCAGCATTCACTGAAGGATACCCCGGAATATCGAAAATAGGCTTCTTAGGATAAAGTTCTGCCAATTGCCCTCCCGGTTGAGGAAGCGCATCAATAATATGGCACTTCATTTTTAATAAACCAGCTTCAAAAACTGCAAAAAGTCCTGTAGGTCCTGCACCTATGATCAATATATCAGTGGTTATCATAATGTTTAGATAATTTAATTATACTTGTAACTGCAAATTTACTAATTTTAATGCGAAGCATATTTAATTGATTCTAAATAAAAACCTGAGATTTGTCAAATATCTATCTTTTAAGATATTAAATTTGGCAATATTTTTGTAAATGACATAACTATGAAGAAAATCTTAAATCTTTTTGCTGTATTTATATTTGTTTTGGGCTCGGCCCAGCTTAACAATATAGCAGATGGTGAATCTATTACTTTCAGAATCCATTATGGCTTTCTGAATGCCGGTAGTGCTAACCTTACCACCCAGAAAACCAGCTACAAAAACATTCCTCATCTCTATGTAAAGGGGACCGGAAAAACGACCGGAGCTGTAAAAGCGTTTTTTAAGGTGGAAGATTTATACGAAAGTTTCATCAATACAGAAACAGGGCTGCCAAGCTTTTATGTAAGAAATGTACGTGAAGGCAGCTACCGCCAGCACTTTGAAACGGCCTTTAATCATGCTAATAATACATTGATACTAACTGATAAAAAAGAGCCTGCCAATGGTTCAAAGGTTATAAAATCAGTAAAAGGAGTTCAGGATATGCTTTCCTCTTTTTATTATTTACGAAGCAAGTCACCGGACGAATTAAAAGTGGGAACGGTAATTAATATGAATGTATGGATTGATGACGAAATGTTTCCGTTCCAGCTCAAAGTTACCGGAACAGAAAATCTGAAAACAAAATTCGGGACCATCAACTGTCTTAAGATTATTCCGTCTGTAAAAAGCGGAAGGGTATTTAAAGAAAAAGAAGGAGTAACGATGTGGGTTTCCAATGATGCTAATCACATCCCCATGCTGTTGAAAGCAGAACTGGCTGTAGGATCTCTGAAAGCAAGTATTGATGATTTTAAAAATGTAAAATATCCATTAAAGTTTACCAAGTAAACTTTATATAATTAGTTTTTTAAACAATAAGTGTCTGTAATTCTTTTTACAGACATTTTTATTTTTATATGTAATATATGCCGGATTTCGATTGTCTTTATGATAACAGCAGGAGAATAATGATGCTGTACTGATAAAGGAATGAGAAATACTATTCTCCCTTTTACAGAAAACAGGACACGTGTAAATTTTTCAATAAAATCTGTTTTTAATTACGTTTTGTTTCTTAGGTCAGTAATTAAAAACAAAAACCTCCGGAAATTCCGGAGGTTTGTTTTTATAGAGATTTAAATTGTTCCAATGTTCTGATATCATTTTCAAAGAACATTCTGATATCACTCATTTGGTAAAGAAGCATGGTAATTCTTTCAATACCCATTCCGAATGCATATCCTGAATATTTCTCAGAGTCGATATTTACATTTTTAAGAACGGCAGGGTCTACCATTCCACATCCCATAATTTCCAGCCAGCCTGTTCCTTTCGTTATTCTGTAATCGGTTTCGGAATTTAATCCCCAATATACATCAATTTCAGCACTAGGCTCTGTGAACGGGAAATAAGAAGGTCTCATTCTGATTTTAGACTTTCCGAAAAGTTCTGTTGTAAAGAACTGAATAGTTTGTTTTAAATCAGCAAAACTTACATTCTCATCAATATACAACCCTTCTATCTGGTGGAAGATACAGTGAGAACGTGAAGAAATGGCTTCATTTCTGAATACTCTTCCCGGGGATAAAATTCTGATAGGCGGCTGATTTTCTTCCATATAACGGGTTTGTACAGAAGAAGTATGTGTTCTCAAAAGGATATCCGGATTCTGCTCAATAAAGAAAGTATCCTGCATATCTCTTGCCGGGTGATATTCCGGAAGGTTAAGCGCCGTAAAGTTATGCCAGTCGTCTTCAATCTCAGGGCCATCTGCTACTGCGAACCCAATAGATTTAAAGATTTCAATAATTCTGTTTTTTACCAGATTGATCGGATGTCTTGAACCCAAATCCAATGGAAAAGCAGGTCTTGTAAGATCTTCTTTTTCTACAACAACAGAAGATGCGGAAGCATTTTTCAAATCTTCCAATTTTACAGCTACTGCCTGTTTCAAAGTATTGATCTTCTGTCCGAAATCTTTCTTCTGCTCGTTAGGAACTTCTTTTAATGTTTCGTAAAAATCATTAAGAACTCCTTTCTTACCGCTGTACTTAATACGGAAGTTTTCTATCTCTTCTTTAGATGTAGTATTGAAGCCGTTTACCTCGATCAGTAGTTCTTCTATCTTTTCTATCATTATTTTACCCTTTCAAAATGTTTTGCAAAAATACGATTTTAAGTTTAATTATTAATTGACTCATAAAAAAATCTGCCTCTTTTTCGGGAGGCAGACTTCAATCACTTATTTCACTTAAATAAAAAAATTATTTCTTTTCTAAAGCTTTAACGCTGATCTGAAGAGTTACCTCATCTTTAAGAACACCGTTTTCAGCCGGAGCCTGGAATTTCACCCCAAACTCTTCTCTTTTAATATCCTTCGGTTCAGTTGCTACGCTTACCTCGCCTTCTTTTACAGAAACATTGGCTTTAAACTGAACTGGTTTTGTAATTCCCTTAATGGTTAGGTTTCCATCTAAAAGCGTATTATAATCACCTTCTGTAGCCGGTGTTACTTTTGTAATTTCATAGGAGGCTGTCGGGAATTTTTCTACTTCAAAGAAATCACCACTTTTAAGATGACCATTTAATTTCCCTAAATCTTCAGGACTGTCTTTTAAATCCACGGAAGTTAAAGAATTCATATCAGCAACGAATTTACCGCTTTCCAGTTTTCCATCTTTTACGGTAACATCACCACTTTCAAACTTGATTGTTCCAAAATGACTGGTATTTTCAGATTTAAATACCTTGTACCCTTTCCACTCAACTTTACTGTTTAGCGTATCCAAAGTATACTGGCTACCATCTTTGGTAGTGGTCACTTCATTACTTTCACTGGTAAGCGGTTTGTCTTTTTTACAAGAAATGACAACAGCCGCCACAAATAAAGCAGGAATAGCTAATGAAAACAGTTTTTTTCTCATCTTTGATATATTTTTATTAGTCCCGCTAATATAATAAAAAAAAATGTGTTTTCATAAAAACCTTACATTTGTAATATGCTATTAGAAATTAACAATTTATTTTTCTCCTACACCAAAGATAATCCCCTGTTTCAAAACCTTAACCTGAGGTTTGAAGAGAACAGAATTATTGCCCTTGCAGGAGAAAGCGGATGCGGAAAATCTACCCTTCTCAGTCTTGTTTACGGGCTTTTTGATTGGGAAAGTGGCGAGATCATTTTTAATGGAAAACGGCTTTTAGGTCCTAAAGGAAATCTTGTTCCCGGAGAAGCCGAGATGAAATTTGTAGCACAGAATTTTGACCTTATGCCTTATGCCACAGTAGCCGAAAATGTAGGGAAATTTATTTCTAATATCAATTTAACTCAAAAAAAAGAAACGGTAATAGAACTCCTGGAAGTGGTAGGACTTCAGGAATTTGCCCATGTACTTCCAAAAAATTTAAGCGGAGGACAACAGCAGAGAGTTGCCATTGCCAGAGCACTTTCTGTACTGCCGAAACTGCTTATCCTGGATGAACCGTTCAGCAATCTTGATTTTCCAAGAAAAATAGAGCTTCGTGAGCGGCTTTTCCGATATGTAAAACAGCAGGGTATTTCTTTGATTATTTCTACCCACGAACTTCAGGATATTATGCCATGGCTTGATCAGATTGTTATTCTTCAGGACGGAAGGTTAATTCAGAATGACAGTCCGGAAGAGACTTACAGAAAACCTTATAACTCTTATGTTGCCAAGCTATTTGGTGAAGTGAATATCTTCAGTGAAGATGAAGCCCGGACGTTTGGATTATCCAAGTTTTCTTATTATCCCAAAGAAATAAGAATCTCCCAAAATGGGCTTAATGCTGAAGTGCTTGAAAGCCGCTTTGCAGGAAATTATTATTGGAACAAAATTAGGGCAAAGGATAAGGAACTGACCATCTATACTGATGAAAAATTAGCAGGTACCATTACGATATCGTTTCAGTAAATAAATTCAATAAAATAAGTCTGTTTTACTGTCTTTTATTCACCTGATCTATTTGCTTTACCAGCAGTCTTATTCAATATATAACTCAAAGATAATCTTATACTTATCCACAATTTGTGGATAAAAAAAATACAAATATAAGAAACTGTTTATGAAACTTTTTCTTACATTTGTATTTCCACAGCATAAGGAAATTTTTGGTTAATTCTCTTTCTGCCTTCCTAGACCAGACATTAGCAGTCTTGCAATTAGGTCTATTGAAAGATTACACTGTCCAATCTTTTCCTTTTTTTATATCCGGACAACAAGTATCAATCTTAAATCAATAGCTTACGCTTTCTTTACAAATTCCGACTTTAAAGCCATTGCTCCAAAACCATCTATTTTACAGTCGATATTATGATCACTTCCCGGTCTTAAACGGATATTTTTCACTTTAGTACCCGCTTTTACCGGTTTTGGTGCTCCTTTTACAGGAAGATCTTTAACCACGACTACGGAATCTCCATCCTGAAGTTCATTACCGTTTGAATCCAATATTTTTCCTTCCGAAGCTGTTTCAGAAGCTACTTCTTCGGGATTCCATTCATAGAAACACTGGGAACATACCATCATATTATCACTTGGATAGGTAAACTCCGAGCTGCATTTCGGGCAAAGTACTGTATCACTCATATTTTAATTTTTTGCAAAGGTAGAGCTTTTTGAATGATAGAGGCAAGACCAAGGTGTAAGATGAGGATTTTGTATGCCAGATATTAGATGTTAGATTTCAGACTTCAGACCTCAGCTAATAGAAGTTAGAGCTACCCAAAGAGATGTTTTTTCTAACATTCAAAAAAATAATTGACAGAAAAGCAAATTCACTATTCAAAAATATCTATTTACTATTCATCGTTCACCGTTGAATCCATGGATTATAAAACCCTGATTTAGCGTCCTTAGTCTCGTAACCCGAAATCCGAACACCTCAAGTGTCAACTTTAATTCGTATTTTTGCAGATTCAAAACAGCGAAGCAAACTTATGGAACTTATTCACAGAAACTTAGCGATCGGAATTCACGATGCTTTACAAGAAACATTTTTCGAGAAAAATAAATACGCTGATAAAGTAATCGAGAGGCTATTAAAAGCTAACAGAAAATGGGGAAGCCAGGACAGAGCCGTTGTTTCCGAGATTTTCTACAATATCATCCGTTGGAAAAAACGCCTTGAATACTATATGGGAGAAGGCATAAAGCCCAACAATATTTATAAACTTATCATTGCATACCTGCTTTGGAGCAAGACCAACTATAAAAAGTTTGAAGAATTTGACGGTATTAAAATTGCTGACATTCTTACCAAACTTAAAAAGAATACAGTTCCTACAAAAGCAATAGAACATTCTATTCCTGAATGGTTAGCAGAAACTCTTGAAAAAGAATTAGGGGCTAAATGGGAAAGAGAAATGCTTGCCTTGAATGAGCAGGCGCCTACTGTTCTGAGAACAAACTCTTTAAAAACAACCACTAAGGAACTTATTTCTGATCTTTCTGATGAGGGCGTTACTGCTTTCTCTATCAAGAATTATCCTGATGCTGTTCAGCTGGAAGAGAAAAAAAATGTGTTCCTTACAACAGCATTTAAAGAAGGTTTATTTGAAGTTCAGGATGCGTCTTCACAAAAAATAGGTTATTTCCTTGATGTAAAAGAAGGTCAGAGAGTGATTGATGCTTGTGCAGGAGCCGGTGGAAAAACACTTCACCTGGCAGCATTAATGAAAAACAAAGGCCAGATTGTGGCATTGGACATCTTTGAATGGAAGCTGGCTGAATTGAAGCGTCGTGCAAAAAGAGCCGGAGCTCATAATATTGAAACCCGTATGATTGCTGATAATAAAGTTATCAAGCGCCTTCACGAGAAAGCAGACAGACTTTTAATTGATGCCCCTTGTTCAGGTCTTGGCGTTTTAAAAAGAAACCCTGACAGTAAATGGAAAATTGACCAGGCATTTATCGACAGAATAAAAAAAGAACAGCAGCAGATTCTTCAGGATTACTCCAAAATGCTTAAAATAGGAGGAAAAATGGTCTATGCAACGTGTTCTATCCTTCCATCTGAAAACAATGGACAGGTAGAAGAGTTCTTAAAAAATAATCCGGGGTATAAAATGATCAAGGACGAAAAAGTAATGCCAAGTGAAGGGTATGACGGATTCTATATGGCTTTGATTGAAAGACTATCTTAGCAGCTTTCCCTGCATATAAAATAAAAAACTACTTCATTTTGGAGTAGTTTTTCGTTTTTGAAGCATGCGTGTAACATTTCCGCTCCATTGTCCACTTATTCTATAGATTATAACCGTTTTGATGCTACGGAAAGTTAGAATAACTTTGCAGCAAATTCGTGTATTTATGTTTATAAGAATTATTTTTTCAATTGTCACCATTTTCTTAATGAGCCTGATTTCTGCGCAGACTTATGAAATCCAGTATGTAAGTTCCTATAACGGCAAACTGCAATCCGATCAGCCAGCCACAATAGTCTGGGCCAACGGGAAAGAAAGCTTTATTCTAAACAGCACCATTAAAGAACAGAAAAGCAGTTATCCTTTTGAGGTGACTAAGATTGAGAGACCTTCCAATACAATAGTTTCCTATGGTTTTTTAAAGCCCGGAGAAATTATTTCCAGTTCAGATGCAGAGTCTGTAGGAAAACAGAATTTTGAACTCACCGGCGAAACTAAAAAAATCCTGGGTTACACCTGTAAAAAAGCCATTACCAAGGTCAATTCAAATACTATTGAAGTTTGGTATACCAATGATTTAAACCTTAAAGGCGGTCCGTCTGCTTTAGGCCAGGATCTGGGGTTGGTATTAGAGGTTGAGAGGAATAAGAATTCATTAATTACAGCTAATTCCATCAGGAAAATAAAAAATACAGGGATTGAAAAAATAATCAATACCCCTATACAATCCACAGATTTATTAGGATATAAAGATCTGCTGTGGAAAAGCAGATTTACAACATTGAACGTTTTTGATCAGGAAACGATCAATTTCTCAGAAGAATCCAAATCTGATGAAAAGGTAAAAAGATATGCCAACGGAACCATCATCCTTAAAAAGATTAAAATTCCTGCTATTGCGGAAGGGGAAAATATTTTCGCAGAGCTGAAGCAGGAATCGAACGGTGATGCCTATGACAGAACCGGAACCGTTTTTTTTATTCCACAAGATAAAGCTTTGTCTTTCTTTGACGGTTTAGAAAAGGGGATAAAAACTCTTCCTGCCTTTGACAATGGAAACGGAAAACAATACTATGGCGTATCGGCCACAAAAGATTATAATCCGTCCGTAGAAATGATGAGATTCTTTACTCCTTTTGGAATCCGGCAGTTTAATCATATCCAATTAAAAGGAAAAACCTGGCAAACTATAAATCCGTACAGACAAGATATTACAGAGTTGAAACCCTCTTTATCGGGAAAGGAAGTTTGGGTAGGGGTATTTATTGGTAATTATGATAAAGGCGGACACAAAGTAAGTCTTGAAATCACGATCCATAAAAGTGACCAGGCTGTTCATAAAAACAATGTGGCTATTCCTTTATTCAATACCTTAAATAGTATGGAAATGGCCGGTCAGGATTATTCTACGATGTTTAATAAAGATCAGGGTCTTTGGGTTGATTTCACCTTGGAAAAGGAAATAAAGAATGCTCAGCTGAGATATACCACTACCGGCCATGGAGGCTGGGAAAATGGTGATGAGTTTGTGCCTAAGGTCAACACCGTTTCTATGGATGGGAAAACAGTCTTTTCCTTTGTTCCATGGAGAACAGATTGTGGTTCTTACCGTTTATACAATCCGGCATCGGGAAATTTCCAGGATGGACTTTCTTCTTCTGACCTCAGCAGGTCAAACTGGTGCCCCGGAACGGTTACTAACCCTGAATTTATTCCTCTTGGCGATCTGAAGCCAGGAAAGCACAGTATACAGATCAAAATTCCACAAGGCCCTACGGAAGGAACAAGTTTCAGTTCATGGAATGTTTCGGGAGTTTTACTGGGGGTACAATAAAAACAAAACCTTCTTGCATGAGAATTGCAAGAAGGTAAAAACACAAATGATGAAAAAAAATTATTTCGAGCCACAAAGTAAGGGTTAAAATTCATTAAATAAATTACCATATATTAATAAATATGTCATTTTTATTTTGTATATGGATATTACATACCTTTGGCCAACGAAAAAAATCAATCAAAAACATACAAATTACCACAAATAGTTAATATTTTTCTTTTTAAATAATTATTTAATTAAAAAAATTAACTTTTAAATATTTTTTATTGTTATTTATAAACAACACATTTACTTTTGTTTCATAAATAATAAGAACATGTGTGGAATTGTATGTCTATTTGACGCCAAACAAAAAACCGAAATATTAAGACCTCAGGTTTTAGAAATGTCAAAAAAAATCCGTCACAGGGGACCGGATTGGAGTGGTGTATTTCAGGATGAGAAAGTAGTTTTCTCTCACGAAAGACTTGCCATTGTGGATCCTACTTCAGGAAAGCAACCCTTATTTACAAAAGACGGAAAAGTAGTATTAGCTGTAAACGGTGAAATCTACAACCATAGAGAATTAAAAGAAGAATTTCTTGACTATGAGTTTCAGACTCAGTCTGACTGTGAAGTAATCTTAGCCCTTTACAGAAAATACGGAAAAAATTTCGTTGAAAAACTGAATGGGATTTTCGCATTCGCATTATATGATACTGAAAACGAAGTATACCTGATTGCCCGCGACCATATGGGAATCTGTCCTCTTTATCAGGGGTGGGACAAAAACGGCAATTATTATGTAGCTTCCGAGCTAAAGGCACTGGAAGGTGTATGTAAAACAATAGAAACATTTTTACCGGGACATTTAGTGTATAGCAAAGATGGCAGCGAACTTCAGCAATGGTACACAAGAGCATGGGAAAGCTTCGACCATGTAAAAGATAATACAACTGATATTGCCAAGATCAGAAAGGGTCTTGAAGATGCAGTCCACAGACAATTGATGAGTGATGTTCCTTATGGTGTGCTTCTCTCCGGAGGCTTAGATTCTTCCGTAATTTCTGCTATTACTGCAAAATTTGCGAGACAAAGAGTGGAAAGTGGAGACACCCAGGAAGCATGGTATCCAAGACTTCACAGTTTTGCTGTAGGGCTTGTAGGATCACCTGATCTGGTGGCTGCACAAAAAGCAGCAGAACATATCGGATCTGTTCATCATGAAGTAAACTTTACTGTTCAGGAGGGACTTGATGCTGTACGTGATGTAATTTATCACCTGGAAACCTATGATGTAACAACCATCAGGGCTTCTACCCCAATGTATCTTTTGGCAAGAGTCATCAAATCTATGGGAATCAAAATGGTACTTTCCGGGGAAGGTTCTGATGAGCTTTTTGGTGGATATTTGTATTTCCATAAAGCGCCTGACGCTAAGGAGTTCCATGATGAAACAGTAAGAAAACTGAGCAAGCTTCACCTGTACGATTGTTTAAGAGCCAATAAAGCATTAATGAGCTGGGGAATAGAAGGCAGAGTTCCTTTTCTGGATAAAGAATTCATGGATATTGCGATGACCCTTAACCCAAAAGATAAAATGATCAATACCGCTGAAGGAAAAATTGAAAAATGGGTATTGAGAAAAGCATTTGAAGATCTTCTTCCGCCCTCTATCGCCTGGAGACAGAAAGAACAATTCTCAGACGGTGTAGGATATTCGTGGATCGATACTTTAAAAGAAGTAGCAGAAAAAGAAGTAACTGATGAAATGATGGCTAGTGCAAAATTCAGGTTCCCGCTGAACACGCCTCAAAACAAAGAGGAATACCGGTACAGAACTATTTTTGAAGAACATTTCCCAAGTGAAACTGCAGCTGCAACAGTGCCTTCTGTACCTTCTGTAGCCTGCTCCACTCCTATTGCTCTGGAATGGGACGAAGCCTTCAAAAAAATGAACGACCCAAGCGGAAGATCTGTAAAAGTACATGAAACATCTTATTAGGAACGAAGTTTGACATTAGCGGGATAGGAAATGTAAGGCAGATCGGAGTTTTTTCTTTTAAATTTCTGCCTTTACAATCCAGCTTCTCATATAATAATTTATCAATCCTGTAGCAATACAGGATTTTCTTTTGAATTAACGATAACAATATCAACAGAATTTAGGTGACAATCAAAAATAATATCTAATAAATAATTATATTTGGAAAACGAAAATATCAATTATAAAAAAATGAGAAGAAACCTTACTGTTTTGTTTGCCTTATTATCTATAAGTTTTGCTTTTGGACAGGGAAAATTTGGCAAATACCTGAATTCAAAAAAGCTGGCTTTAGCCTACAAAAGTGTGAAAGATGTTGATAAAGATGACTATTATCAACAATTCTACTGGCTGGTAAAAGCAGAACAGCTTAAAACGTATCCTCACCTTAAAGATGTAAAACCGGTAGTATTATATGAGTTTGTAAAGAAAGTAAACCCTCAGAATCCTACAAAAAAGCTGGATGACAGAAGTAAAGAATTGAGAGCTACAGCAGAATTATCATTGAATCAATATTTTAAAAATAAAAAATTTGAAAACAATTCTGTTTTAATGTATAACCTTGAAACCTATGTAGATCCTTCTAAAGGACAATATTACACAAAGGTTGATCCGGAAAAAATCAAGGAGCTGGTTCCAAAAGAATTGTTTGCTTTCAATTCTAACAACAGAAATATAGGTGAAGAGAAAACATACTATCTGTGGATTGATAAGAAAAAAGATGATTTCAACATTGTAGATATCATCCCCAACGAAAAAGAAGATAAAGCATTCTACACAAGGTTAAGACAATATCTTCCGAACTATAAATTCTCTAAATACGTTCCTTCCGTTAAAAAAGGAAACAAGTCTGACAAAACGGATCTGGATTATTATTATATCATGCCGTTTGAGCAGAATACCGATAATATTGAATATAAAACAAAAGATTTCAAAACCTATATTCTAAGCCAGTACAGAAAAGCTGGTGATGAATGGAAAGGAGTAGAAAAACCTAGAAAATAAATCAAAAAGTCCTGTGATATCTCGCAGGACTTTTTTAATTTTATATGGATTTCTTTATCTAAAGATTTAAACTGCTTAAAGCAAGCATTTTTCTTCAAATAAATAAGCCTGGAAGGTTTTAGATATTCCAGCCTATATAAAATGACAGAAGCGACAACTCCACAACAGACCTCAATAAAGAAAATTCTTCCGCTGATCCTGGCTACAGCTATTTTTATGCAAATGCTGGATTCAACGATTCTGAACACATCCCTACCCTCCATAGCAAAAGACCTTCATGAATCTCCACTTAATATGCAGAACGCTATCATCAGCTATGTTCTGACCCTGGCGGTTTTCATGCCTGCCAGTGGATTTTTGGCAGACAGGTTTGGAACAAAAAAAATATTTATTTTCTCTTTGGTACTCTTCAGCCTGGGTTCTTTATTCTGTTCGTTATCTCAGAATCTCACCCAATTGGTAATTTCAAGAGTTGTTCAGGGTGTTGGAGGAAGTTTAATGACTCCTGTGGGTAAACTGGCCCTCATTAAAACCTTTGATAAAAATGAATTGCTTAAAGCGATGAATTTTGCCATTATTCCGGCACTTATCGGCCCGGTACTGGGTCCGCTGGTGGGTGGTTATATGGTGGATTATCTTTCATGGCACTGGATATTCCTGATTAACATACCCATCGGGATTTTAGGGATTGTTCTGGGATTAAAATTTATGCCTAATTATAAATCCGAAAATGTAGATTTTGATTTAAAAGGCTTTTTAATCTTTGCCGCCTCTTCTCTTCTTCTTTCTGTTTCACTGGAACTTTTCGGAGATATACAGAATATTACCCCGGTACTTCTGGTCTTTATTATGGGCTTCCTGTTTCTTTATTATTACTATAAACATGCAAAAAGAGGAGGAAATCCTATCTTCCCTCTGAATTTATTTCAGGTAAGAACGTTCCGTGTAGGAATTGTAGGAAACCTGGCTACAAGGCTTGGGATCAGCTCCGTACCATTACTGCTTCCGCTGATGATTCAGATTGCCTACAAACAGTCGGCAGTCACTTCCGGATGGATCATTGCTCCTATGGCTTTAACGGCCATTTTCGGAAAATCTTCTGTTATCAAAATTCTTGACAAATATGGTTATCGGCAGACTTTAATGGTAAATACCTTCATCATCGGAACCCTGATCTGTCTTTTGGCTATTCCAGATATTCATACTTCTTTATATTGGTTTGTTCCTATTATTGCGATTTTAGGATTCTTCAACTCTATCCAGTTTACTTCCATGAATACAATTTCCATAGCAGATCTCCGGAATTTTCAGACCAGCAGCGGTAATTCTTTAATTTCCGTGAATCAGCAGCTCGCTATCGGTTTCGGAATTGCTTTCGGACTGATTGTTTTAAAAATATTTGAAAACACAGATCTGATTCATGGTGAAATCCACAATGCTTTCCGCTGGACTTTTCTTACTGTAGGAATATTAACTATTTTATCCGGCTTTGTCTTCAGAAGGCTCCATATTTCGGATGGCAAGAATATGAAATCCAAGGAGGATTAATTCATTTTCCAAAAATGTGTGCTTATAAAGCATATAATCTCCATATACCATTCCTTTACCCAACAGTTTTCATGTTCCGTAACTTTGTGATTACCTCCGTATTTTATTACGAACTTAACACAGATCAATGTATTTTAGTCTTAGCTATGGTATTTTTGTGTTTATAAATCAACAATATGATGGCAACTAAAAAAGTAGAAATTGTAGTATCTCCGAGACCTGCACATTTTGTAGGCGACGGTTTTAGAGTTCATAATTTTATCCCGGGAGTACACGGATTAGACATGAAAAGAATGGATCCATTCATTATGCTTGATTACAACTCAAAGTTTCATTTTAATGGGTCAGAAACACCAAGAGGTGTAGGAGTACATCCGCACAGAGGTTTTGAAACAGTTACCATTGCCTATAACGGAAAAGTAGAACATCATGACAGTGCCGGTGGAGGCGGAATTATAGGTGAGGGTGACGTACAATGGATGACAGCTGCAAAAGGAGTTCTGCATAAAGAATATCACGAAACGGAATGGTCTAAAAAAGGAGGAATCTTTCAAATGGTTCAGCTTTGGGTAAACCTTCCTGCAAAAGACAAGATGAGCACTCCAAAATACCAGGCTATTGAAAATTCTAGCATGGAAAGAGTAGATTTAGGGAATAACGGACTGGTGGAAATTATTGCAGGAGAATATAAAGGGCACAAAGGTCCTGCCACTACTTTCACTCCCGTTCACATGATGAATGCAAAGCTTAAAGCGGGAGGAAAAGCAGAGTTTAATTTCCCCGCACACTTCAATACCGCCGCTTTGGTGATTGAAGGAAGTATCATCATCAATGGAGAAGAAAAAGTAAAAACGGATCATCTGGCTTTGTTTAAAAATGAAGGCGACACTTTCACTATTGAGGCTACTGAAGATGCTGTTGTTTTAATTCTCAGCGGGGAGCCGATCAGTGAACCCATTTATCCTCATGGCCCATTTGTAATGAATTCGAGAGAAGAAATCATGCAGGCTTTTGAAGATTTTAATACCGGAAAATTCGGTTACCTGGAAGATTAGCAGAATTAAAATTTTCTTAATCTTTACTTATTCCTTTTTTACTAACTTTATACGATGTTAGGTTAAACATAGATGTTCATTGAATAGACTTACTATTTAATAAGCACTATTTAAAAATTACTATAGTAGATCATTGATGATTTATTGACAACTTTATATAGTACAGAAATCTGTAAGGTTGTCAATAAATCATTCTTATCCACCAGACAAAATTTAGCAGCCTATTATTTTTTAATACCAAAGTTTATGAAACCAGAATTTGAAAATATACCTCTTGTAAAAACAGATACAAGATTTGAAATAGAATTTAACGGACATTATGCATTCATTGATTATCGCGAAACAACTCACCAAATTGCTCTGATTCATACGGAAGCCGAACCGGAGCTTGCAGGAACCGGGGCAGCCGTAGCCGTGGTAGAAAAAACACTGAGCTTTATTGAGGAAAGCGGAAAAAAACTTTTACCATTTTGTCCTTATGTTTTCGCTTATATCAAAAAACATCCGGAATGGAAACGTATTGTTGATGAAAAATTTGAAGGATATCATCAACTTTAATTCCGCCATACAAGTATTTCAATTGAATTAAACCATAAAAAAGTATTAGTATACTATGTCAAATATTGGACTTATCATCGAAGAGAAAGCAGCAGATATTGGAAATTTCCTGGTAGGAAGACTTCTTCCTTTCCGCGAGAAAAGAGCAGTCGGTCCTTTCGTTTTTATCGACCACATGGGACCTTCGGAGCTAAAAGATTATCAAAACCTTGATGTTCCGCCCCATCCGCATATTGGATTATCAACATTAACCTATCTGCTTGAAGGATCTATTTTTCATAGAGACAGCATAGGAAGTGCTGTTGAAATAAAGCCCGGTGCTGTTAATTGGATGACCGCCGGAAAAGGTGTGGTACATTCTGAAAGAACTCCCGAATATTTAAGGCACAGCGATAAAAAACTCCATGGATTTCAGATCTGGGTAGGTCTTCCAAAGCATCTCGAGCAGTCTGAGCCTACTTTTCACCATATCGAAGAAAATGATATTCCGGTTTGGGAAGAGGATGGTATTCAGTATAAACTAATTGCCGGTGAGGCATTTGGTAAAACATCTCCTGTCCCTGTACACAGCAAGCTTTTTTTCCTTGAGATTAAGACAAAAGAAGCTAAAAAAATAAGCATAGGAAAAGACCTTTATGGGGAAGCTGCCATGTATGTTCTGGATGGAACAGTAACTACGGATGGAAATTCTTATGGTTCAAAACAGCTTATGATTGCAAAAGATACAAAGCTTTGTGAATTCGAGATGAGTGAAAACGGTACGGTTTATCTCTTTGGAGGAGAACCTTTTGATGAAGAGCGTTTTATATTCTGGAATTTTGTAAACTCTGATAAAGAGATGCTGGATCAGGCTAAAGTAAACTGGAATGATCAGAATCATGAGGCATTTCCTTTGGTTCCCGGTGACGAACAGGAATACGTTCCACTTCCCAAAGCTATTTTAAACAGAAAATAAATTCATTCATCCAGCATTATAAACCATGAAAATATTAGCATTTGCAGGAAGTACTTCTTCCACTTCTATCAATAGAGAACTGGTAAAGTTTGTCTTAAAGGATTTTCAGAATGAAGAGATCAATTTTATTGACCTCAATAATTTTACCATGCCTGTTTTTTCCGTAGATCTTGAAAAGAAAGGTTTTCCGGATGAAGCGCACCAGTTTCTACAAGTGATTGAAGAATGCGATGTCATTATCTGCTCTCTTGCCGAACACAACAGATCGTACACCGCAGCATTTAAAAATGTTTTCGATTGGGCTTCAAGGATTAATGTAAAGGTATTTCAGAATAAGCCTATGCTTTTGATGAGTACTTCTCCCGGCGGTTATGGTGGCGGAAATGTAATGAATACAGCAAAGACATTTTTCCCTCAGTTTGCAGCAGATATCAAAGATACTTTCTCGCTGCCTAAATTTTATGAAAATTTCGATCTTGAAACCGGTGTTATTAATCCTGACATGCTGAATGATTTGAAAACCAAGATAGCCAATTTTAAATCCCAGCTTAAAAACTAATGAATAAAGGAAGACTGGAGGCGTTCAGTGACGGTGTTTTGGCCATCATTATTACCATTATGGTACTTGAACTGAAAGTACCGGAGGGCAGCAGCTGGTCCAGCCTCAAACCCCTTCTTCCAAAATTTTTAGCCTATGTTTTCAGTTTTATCTATGTGGGAATCTATTGGAATAACCACCATCACCTGTTTCAGACGGTAAAAAAAGTAAACGGCAGTATTCTTTGGGCTAATCTTCATCTTCTGTTCTGGCTCTCTATGATGCCTATTGCAACGGAGTGGATCGGAAATACCGGTTTTGCCAAGAATCCGGTAGCAGCATATGGTCTGGGACTTATCATGGCTGCCATTGCCTACACCATTCTGGAGCACGTCATTATCCGGTGTGAGGGTGAAAATTCAACGTTGAAAGAAGCAATACATTCGAAATATAAAGAGTATATCTCTATTATATTTTATGTTCTGGGCATCGCTACTTCATTTTTTTATCCTTATATTGCCATAGGTTTTTATTATATCGTGGCTCTCATATGGCTGATTCCGGACAGAAGAATCGAAAAAACATTAAAAGAAAATTAATATGGAAACACACGAATATCCCAACGGCGACATTACTGTCATCTGGCAGCCTCAAAAGTGTATCCACTCGGCTGTATGCGTAAAAATGCTTCCAAAAGTCTACAATCCTAAAGACAGACCGTGGATAAAAGCAGAAAACGCAACACCTGGAGAACTTAAAGAACAAATAGATCAATGCCCTTCAGGAGCATTAAGTTATAAATTCAACATACAAAAATAATGGCGGTAACGGTAAAAGCAAGTTTAGGAAAAACAAAATATTATACAGAGGTAACGGCCGGTGACAATACAATTATTACCGACGAACCTATTGATAAAGGCGGACAGAACAAAGGTTTCAATCCTCTGGAAATTCTGGCAACCTCTCTGGCAAGCTGTACAGCAGCCACTTTAAGAATGTATATCGAAAGAAAAGAATGGGAGGTGGAAAACATCAATGTAGAGGTGGAACTTGAAAATTATCCGCTGACCAAAAGAGCGATTTTCAAAAGAGACATTACCTTTGATGGAGTTCTGGATGATGAGCAGATGAAAAGACTGCACACCATTGCTGATGCCTGCCCTGTTCATAAAATACTAACCAACGATATAGAAATACTAACTAAATTCTCATAATATGATCGAAGTAAAACAAAACAACGACGAGAAACACGGAAGTTTTGAAGCTTTCATAGATGGAAGACGCGCAGGAATGATGACTTACACTTGGGCAGGAGAAGAAAGATTTATTATTGACCACACTGAAGTGGAAGAAGCCTACAATGGAAAAGGAGTAGGTAAAGAAATGCTTTTGGCAGCTGTAGATTTTGCCAGAAAGAACGGAAAGAAGATTATCCCCCTCTGCCCTTTCGCTAAAGCAAGCTTCCAGAAGAGTGAGGAATTACAAGATGTTTTAGTGAATTAATCACTATTCTCCACCCTTACCATATTAACCTTTCAGTACGTATCTGGAAGGTTTTTTATTTTCCTGTTTTAAATGCAAAACCTGCAAATATTTCATGTTATCAGTCTATAAAAATCGACTCTGAAGTAAATTCCTCATTCACGACTGATCTTTTTTATATATTTGCTGAAATTTAAAATATAAGCATGAATTCCGGAACTATCCTTTTGCTATTTGTTTTTATCTATTTCATTGGTCTTTTAGTGATTTCTTATTTCACAAGCCGAAATTCTGATAATCAGTCCTTTTTCATCGGCAATAAAAAAAGTAAATGGTGGCTCGTTGCATTTGGAATGATAGGAACCAGCTTAAGTGGGGTTACTTTTATTTCCGTTCCGGGTACCGTCGGAAAAATGACCGGTTCTGAATATATTTTCGGAGGTTTCGAATATTATATGATGGTGATTGGTTTTTTCATCGGATATTTTATTGTGGCAGCCATTCTGCTTCCATTGTATTATAAGATGAACCTTACTTCCATTTATACGTATCTCGGAAAAAGGTTTAATGTGGAAGCCCATAAAATAGGATCTATATTTTTCATCATATCCAGAGCTATAGGGGCTACTGCAAGGTTATATCTTGTAGTGAATGTTTTACAGATATTTTTACTTGAGGGACTGGGTGTTCCTTTTTGGGTTACTGCTCTTGTGCTTTTGCTGATGGTTCTTTTATATACTTTTGAAGGCGGGGTAAAAACTATTGTGATTACGGATACATTGCAGACCTCTTTTATGATCATCAGTTTAGTGGCGTGTATTGTTTACATTTTATCCAATCTGAATTTATCATTTGGTGAAGCCTATACTATTTTGGAACAGAAAAACTATACGCATTTCATCAATTCTGATCCCAATTCCAAGACGTTTTTTCTAAAAACAATTGTAGGGGGAATTTTCATTACCATTGCTATGACCGGTCTGGATCAGGAAATGATGCAGAAAAACATCTCTGTGGATAACCTTAAGAACTCAAAGAAAAACATGCTGACCTTTGCAGGAACGCTTCTATTTGTTAATCTTGCATTCTTATTTCTGGGAGGCTTGCTTTATCTTTTTGCATTACAAAACGGAGCAGAATATGGAGTGATAAATTCTGAAACGGTGACCAATATTTTCGGATTTAAAGATGCATCAGGAAATATAAAAAACATTATGGGTGACGACCTTTTCCCGGCGTTATCACTTCAGGGATATTTCCCGATGGCCATTTCCATCATTTTTATTATTGGCTTAATTTCAGCATTATTCCCTTCAGCAGATGGAGCGTTAACAGCCGTGACAAGCTCATACTGTGTGGACCTTTTAAATCTTAATGAAGACAAAACCAAATCTGAAAAAGAAAAAAAACACCTCCGTATGAAAGTGCATTTGATTTTCACCGTGGTTTTCTTTATCCTGATCATGGTTTTCAAGACGATGAATGATAAATCGATTGTTTATCTTATTATGGAAGTTGCCGGATATACCTACGGACCACTTTTAGGTCTTTTTGCTTTCGGAATTTTCACCAAATTTAAAATATCAAGAAAATATTCTATTCTTATCGTAACTATTTTAGCCCCTGTCCTTACCTATCTGATCAATTTTGCGGTAACTTCTTATACCGATTACCGGATTGGCGTAGAGCTGATTGTTCTGAATGGATTGCTGACGTTTATCGGGTTGTGGCTGGTAAAGGATAAACAATATCTGAGAGTCGTTTAATTATAATCATTTAGCATTATTGAGGCTAATAAATAATAAAGGCTGTTTTACTCGTAAAACAGCCTTTATTATACACTTAATATGGTATTTATTCTTTAATCCACTTGATGGTTTTATCCATATTTTTAGTTTTAACATTAATTAAATAATCTCCTTTAACGAGGTGGGTTAAATTAAAGGTACCCACTTGATCATGATCCGGTTTATTATTGGGCTTATTCAATACCAGTTTTCCACTTGCATCATAGATCGCTATATCATAAACATCATTTGAATTGGTAAACTTGATATTCAGAAGACCTTTGCTCGGATTAGGATATACTACAAATACATCGTTATTTCCTTTAGTTTCGTTAACCCCCAACACCCTGTTAATAGTGAAATTGACAGGGTTAATATTATAAAAAACGTTCCCCTCTCCTGCCACCATAATTCTGGCTTGTGAGGTACTCACATTAGGAATGGTAACTGTTTCCGAGCCATCATTTGGTGTAGAAGCTACAATTGTAGTAGGATAAGTGAGCCCACCGTCTGTTGAAAGTAAAATACTTACATTGGCACAGCTTACAGGAGCGGCAGTGGTATTGGCAACATCCCAGGTTATTGTTTGAGAAGTGTCACCATTCCAGCTTACAGCTGAAACAGGCGCTGTAACCAAGAACGGACCTGAATTTCCGTCAACAGTAACAGAGGCATCATCATTGGCAACTCCGCCACAACCGGCATTATTATCTCTCACGGTCAGTCTGAATTGCATAGTTCTTCCATAGGATGGTAAAATTTCTCCTTTAGTGGTAACATTATTAATCACATCTGTAATTTGTGGAAAATATCTGTAAGGAACAGTAGTAGGCATAAATGATCTGAATAAAGCAGCGTTTCCGGACGGAGCATTCCAGTTTCCTGCCGGTCCGTTATCATTTTGTTCCCAGCAATAGGTAAGGCCACTGTTTTCGGCATCTGTTGCGGAACCAGTTAATTTAAACGGTGTGCTTTTAGGTATGGTATAATTATTTCCCGCATTTACAGTAGGAGCTGTATTGGCGGCAGGAGTTATTACCTGGCATGTTGTGGATTGAACTCTGTTCGTAATAGACTGAAATGAACGGGTATGAAAAATAGCAATACTATTAGGGGCTAAATTATTTGTACTGTTACAAATACCTGCATACGCCATAATGGTGATTCCGCTTCCGGGTTCTACAGCATTACTGTTACTACGATTCCCATTACAACTTCCTGTTATTGCATTAAAAGTATGAGGGCCACCAAACTGATGCCCTACTTCATGTGCAACATAATCAATATCATAAGGATCACCCACGGGGTTAGAAGAACCTGTAATACCGCTTCCCTTGTTTCCATTACTACAGATCACTCCCAATCCGGCCAATCCACCGCCACCTGTACTAAAAGTATGTCCTATATCATAGTTAGCAGCACCTATTAATGCATCAATCTGAGCCTGGCTTTCATCAATTAATGTATAGGCATCATCATTTCCGTTAAAAGGATCTGTAGTAGCATCCGTAAAGATAACATTGGTTTCATTGTCCACCAATATCAATCTTGAAGCCACCTCCTGCTCATAGACTCCATTTACCCTGTTTACCGTCGTTACAATAGCGGATAAGGTTTGGGCAACTGTAGGTGTGGCTAATCCTGTTGCAGCCATTGCATACTCACCGGTACAAGCCACAGCAAACCGGAAAACTCTAATTTGAGTCCCTACGCTTGCGGTAACTGTTTTTTGTTCGCTTTTTTTTTCTAATGTTGCATCTTCATCCTTTGTACCGCAAACTCTCGGCTGTTTATCAATTAAATCATTTTTTTTGTAAATGATATAATTATTAACATCATTTTTTGCATAAGGATCAATATACGCATCGCCTCCAACCACAGATTTTATCTGCGCATGGAAACCCAGTTCTGTAAAATCCAGCTTTACAGTAGCATATTGGTCATCCACTCCCTGCCCTGTGAAAGTAACAATTTGAGGAAACTTATCAGCCAATTGGGGAGCCATTACCGAAGATTTCCAAATCTTGAATTTTGCTTTGGTCCCGTCCGGCATAGGTAAGACAATAATGGGGGCTTTGTCTTTAACATCATTATCTCTCAGTTCCGGAACTGAATTGAAATAGCTTTTCATTCCAGCCACATCCACTGTATAGGTAAGAAATTTCTCAGGCTCTACGGTTCTGTTTTTAGGCTCAGCTTTAATGGATCTTTCATTGATCACGGTAAAAAAGTCCTGTGCTTTTCCCAGGGAAATGGATAAAATAAATATCCCCAGATAAAATAGTTGTTTAATTTTCATATTTATAGATTTGGGTTAAAAACAATACTCTAAATTACAAATAATTACGAAAATAATAAAATTACAACGAATATTATACTAAAAAATATAAAATCAATACAAGTTTATAAAAAATAATAAACAAATATAACATTACCGTAAAACAACATCTCATCTGTTTTTTGTCTAAAAATTTTCTATTTTCTATATTACAGAGAAAAATAGATACCCTATTTCCCATGCAATTAATGATAGTAACTTCTATAGAATTGTCTATTTTGAATATCTTTGCAGTGGATAATAAGAATGCAAATACTCATGCATTAAAAAAATTAAAAAACTATGAAAAAATTTGTTTCAATTTTTGTCTTCATATTGACACTAAGCTCTATAAATGCTCAGGAGAATTTTGAAGTTTCTACTTTAAGAATTGGCCCATATAAGGTTTTCATGCCAAAAGCTGAGGCTGAAAAAATTTCCGGTACACAACTGAAGACTTCAGACGGGGATAAAAAAAACATGGTGAAATACAATGGCGAAACAATCCAAATTGACATTTTCGATAATTACATTAATGAGGCCAATCCAAGCGTTCCTTCTATTTCTTATATGACGACTTCCAGTAAAAAGTTTAAAACTAAAAGTGGAATTGGAGTTGGAAGTACCAGAGATGACCTTATCAATGCTTATAGAAATTATTCCAACTTTAGCGTACGCCCGGATTGGGATCAAAATGGAAAACCTATAAAAGATACCGGTTATTTTACCCTGGAAGACAGTGATGCAGGCACACAATTAAGTTTTAAATTTATTAATAATATTGTTGCTGAAATTTCAGTTTACCTTAATGAGGGCTGCTAAAAACAGGGAAAATATGTAAATAAGTCAAAATCCGGGTTTTCATATCCGGATTTTTACATTTCCATAAGCCGGTAAAAAATTGTAAATTCGCGTGCAAATAAATCAGATATAATGAGTAAAAGTATTGAAGAGTTAAAATCTCTTACTACACAGATCAGAAGAGACATTTTAAGAATGGTTCATGCTGTTAATTCAGGCCACCCGGGCGGAAGTTTAGGTTGTACAGAATACTTCACAGCACTTTACGGAAAGGTGATGAACTATCATCTTCCTTTTACTATGGAAGGGAAAAATGAAGATCATTTTTATCTATCAAACGGGCATATTTCACCTGTTTTCTACTCTACTTTGGCAAGATTTGATTTCTTTCCGGTGGAAGAACTGAAGACGTTCAGAAAACTGGATTCAAGATTACAGGGGCACCCAACTACTCATGAGGGACTTCCTGGGATCAGAATCGCTTCAGGTTCTCTTGGACAGGGGCTTTCTGTGGCACTTGGTGTAGCACAGGGTAAAAAATTAGACGGAGATCAGTCTCTTGTTTATACACTTCACGGAGATGGCGAGCTTCAGGAGGGTCAGATCTGGGAAGCTTTAATGTATGCTGCGGCTAAAAAAGTAGACAACATTATCTCTACTATAGACTACAACGGACGTCAGATTGACGGGGATACAGATGATGTACTGACCTTAGGAAATCTTCATGCTAAACTTGAGGCTTTCGGATGGACGGTACTTGAGGAGAAAAACGGAAACGATCTTGAAGCAGTGATTGCTATTCTTGAGAAAGCAAAAACTGAAACAGGAAAAGGAAAACCTGTAGTGATCATCCTTCATACTGAAATGGGTTATGGGGTAGATTATATGATGGGAAGCCACGCATGGCATGGAAAAGCTCCTAATGATGAGCAATTGGATACAGCATTCAAACAATTGTATTTAGAAGCTCCGGCAGATTACTAATATCTTAACATCTCGATTAAAAAAATAAAAATGAAATATACATATACAGAAAAAAAAGATACACGTTCAGGATTCGGAGCAGGATTAGCAGAGCTGGCTGACAAAAACCCTAATGTAGTAGCACTTTGTGCAGACCTTATCGGTTCTTTAAAAATGGAGAAATTCATTGAGAAAGCACCGGAGAGATTCTTTCAGATAGGGATTGCTGAAGCTAATATGATGGGTATTGCTGCAGGGCTTAGCATTACAGGAAAAATTCCTTTTACAGGAACTTTCGCTAACTTTTCTACTTCAAGAGTATATGACCAGATCCGTCAGTCTATCGCTTATTCTGGGAAAAATGTAAAAATCTGTGCCTCTCACGCAGGTCTTACCTTAGGGGAAGATGGTGCTACCCACCAGGTTTTGGAAGATATCGGAATGATGAAAATGCTTCCTGGTATGACGGTAATCAATCCTTGTGACTACAACCAGACAAAGGCAGCCACTATTGCTATTGCTGATTTTGAAGGTCCTGTATATTTAAGATTCGGAAGACCTACTGTTCCGGTATTCATTCCTGAAGATATGCCTTTCGAAATTGGAAAAGGGATCATGTTGCAGGAAGGTACTGATGTAACCATTGTGGCCACAGGGCACCTTGTATGGGAATCTCTTGTTGCAGCTGAAGAGCTTGAAAAAGAAGGTATTTCTTGTGAAGTAATCAACATCCACACGATTAAACCTTTAGATGAAGAGATCATCTTAAAATCTGTTGAAAAAACAGGAAAGATTGTTACTGCTGAAGAGCACAACTACCTTGGTGGCTTAGGAGAATCTGTAGCAGGAATGCTTGCAAGACAAAGACCTACAAGACAGGAATTCGTAGCGGTAAATGATACATTCGGAGAGTCTGCAACACCTGCAGAACTGATGAAGAAGTATAAAATTGATGCTGCAGCGGTAAAAGAAGCAGTAAAAAGAATCTTAGCTAACTAAGAAAGCCTTTTTCAAATGATAATATAAAAGCCGTCTCTGTGAGACGGCTTTGTTTTTATTCAGTTAAAAGTAATTATTTCAATCCAAAGTTTTTAGAGATCCTTACTCCTATTCTTTTTTCGAAAAATCAGAGCACTATAGCTTAGAGGAACCCATAAAAATTTACCTTGTCAGAATAATCTTATGTGTATAGGTTTCCTTGTCTTTTGTTTGCACAGTCAGCATATAGACTCCTCCGGGTAATGCTGCCGGCAAATCAATGGTTTTAGATCTGAATTTCGAACGAAAAACTTCTTTCCCAAAAGTATTGTTGATGAAAATATTGGCGTCTGTAAAATCAATATTTCCTTCTAAAGTAATTTGTCCTGTGGTAGGATTAGGAAACAGGGTTAAGACTTTTTCTGCAGAAACAGTTTTCATTACCTTGGCAGAAGGTACCGTTACAGGCTGATAAACATTTTCCTGATAGGCATAATGGATTTTTAATTCATTTGTATAATAACGGGATCTTTCCATAATGAATATAACACCGTTATATGGGAGTGACGTCATAAATTCTATCGTCCCTTTATAAGGGTTTTGAGGGTCTATTTTTAGCCCACCAGAGATCGTTTCACCATTACTATTATTAGGGTTTGTCGTGCCAATATTAACCTCTTTATCAATTACCTGATCAATAGGTTTACCGTCACTGCTCACCCCAATTACAAGTTTAGTAGCGGTTTTAATAGTTGGGAATTGAAGACTTTGGCTAACAGGGACCCCATCAATCTCAGAAAGGGGCTGGATCAATTTAGAGAAATCAATTTCATTAGGCCCAACTGCATTTTGCGGATTTTGGACTGTACAACCTGGACACAGAGCAAGATGATTTTCACTACTTGCATAGACTCTATCAAGCTGATAGGCGTAATACACCCGAAGTCCACCATTAATGTTTATTCCAGTACCCACCCTCAATAAAACCCGGTCATAAGGTTTGGCCGGTGTAAATTCTATAGTCCCTCTACTGGGATCAGCTGCTCCAACTTTAAGAATCTCATTGCTAATAGGCTTGAAATCATTATTTGCTATGTTTCCGTTATAGGTTTGTACAGAAACACCTCCCAGCAATTGCACAGACAAACCGGCTTGATTCCCGCCAATACCTATCACAACTTTCGAATACGTTTTTACCGAAGGAAAAATTAGAGTTTGCTCCATACTCGCAAACAATCCTATTGGAATATTTATGGCAGCATAACTGCTTTCATCAGGCCCAACTGCATTTTCTGGATTTTCGACGGAGCAAAGAACGCAAGGTCCATAACGTTGATTACTCTGACTGCTTACATACACTTGTTGTGCATATACTAGCGTGTTCGTAAAGAACACCAATAAGGGAAACAGTATTGCCTTTCTAAAAGTGCAACCTGCTAATAAATAAATTTTCATATTATTAAGGTTTTGGGTTTAGTTTTTTGAGTTAAATTTTAAATCAAATTCTGAGTGGAAATTTTAATAAATTAAAAAAGGCACAAACAATATAAAATTTCTGACCGTTAATGATACAGTACGTTCGTAACAAGCCTCTGTCATCTGGATGAAAATATTTGGAGTTATCTACATTTAAAACTTCTTGATAGTTACAGTTCTAATACCTACCTATTCATACATTGATAAAAAGTAACTGATGTCAAGGGCAGTATAAAATAATTTAGTTGGTATTTATTTAAAAGATTAAGTCTAAATAAGATTATTAAACGAGCCAGGTACAACCTCATTCAATCTTGGCTTTCTTATACAAATGAGAAAAAATGTAGAAAAAATATTTATTCTCATAGTTATAGTTTTTTAGCATCACATCCTAAGTAAGACAACTTACTTAATTTTAGTATATCAAATATAAAAAAATATTAATTAATAAATATCAATCATAATTTATTTTACTTGAATAAATTAAATTTAATGTTTTTGTTTTATAAAAAATTAACAATGTAAACTTTCAGTTAAAGTCATATTATAAACAAAACCCCGGCTGTTTCAAAGAAACAGCCGGGGTTTATATAAGGCTTAGATATATACTATTACCGCCCTTCAGCAGTATTCATCGGAATTCCCACTGCCTGCAGTATCGGATATAATATTTCTTCTATATACTCATCTTCCCTCCTATCGGAAGCTTTAGACCCCGAAAAATAATTACTGATCCTGTAGTTTTTTACAAACTGATTTCTTTTTTTCCCAATGGAGAAACAGTAAGATCCCGATTCTTCATTCACAAAATAGGTCATTTCATCAAAGCTCATGATCTTTCTGGAGAAATACAGCTTTCTATAAATGCATTTCTGAGATTTATCAAAAATATAGGTCACCGGAATTCTGAAAATAAGATCAAAGAGGAAGTAGATCATATAAACAGCCCATAATCCCAGGGCAATCTGAAAGGTACCCGAAGACATCTGGGCTCTGTAAAAGTAAATAACAGGAAGTGCTATAACTCCAATGGCAAGCCACCATACCAAAATGCGCATAAAGCTGTATTGAGGCATTATACGGATTTCGTTTCCGTCTTCCCTGAACCTATACCGGTCTATTACGTCCATCATTCAAATTATTGCTGTTCATGATATCTTCCGTCTCATTGATCATCTTCTGTATTCCTTTGTGAGAGACGGCTTGTCCTAAAGCTAATTTTTTGTCTTTTCCGTCTACCTGAAAATGGATAGAAAGAATCACGTTGATCGTAATAAATCCCATATATTTCGTCGCCACTACTTCAAAATTCGTAAAATCCTTCAGGTGATAGGTTTTTGCAGGACTAAAAACGGTATGCTTTCCTGTAATAGTCTGCCGGTCCATATCAATAATAAACTTCTTTGTAAAGAAATTGATCACAATAAGGACAGCAACGGCTATTGTCACGTAGGATAACCATTTTAAATCTATCCTGTAAAACAATATAGTAACGGCAAGAAAAAAGATGGCCACTATAAAAACAAACACAGGCTGGTTTTTAAAAATGTATTGGTTTCCTTCTTTTTTGTAGTAGTTAAGTGTATTCATAATTAATATTTCTGTTCTTATTTGATTAAGGTTAATTTTCTCTGTCTATCTCTCGTCCCATTAGTTTTTCCAGCTTTCCGAACATATTTTCAATACTTAGTACCTCCAGGTCTGGGTGCTTTTTAAGCCATTGAGCATTCAAATCTACTATATCTTCCTCCAGGTTGTAGAATGAATCATTTTTCAGCTTGTCTCTTGTTTTATTAGGCCCAAAATACTCGCTTTCTAAAAACTTCTGCAGCTCTCCTTCTTCCAAACTTTCTACTTTGGCACATTGCTCAAGAAATAAATCCAGATTTTTTTGAGCCTTTATTTTGTTAAGTCCATCTTTTATAATGCCGTTAAGTTCAGTTGACCATCCGGAATTCCAGACAAATTGGGAAAAATTTCCGTTTTTATATTGTGACAAATAGTAATCGATAAAGTAACTGGTTATTGAATCTTCATGCATCTGATCCTGTTCCAAACCTTCTTCATTCAGCAGATTGATAACGGAGATATTAGAACTAATCACGTCATAAGGTTCATTGCTGTTAAAAGAAGTATCCGAAACAATTATTTTATTCAGTTTCATATTTTTATAATGTAAGGTGTTTTCTAAATCCACTTATGGAATATCAGCTGCCCCACGTATTCATCCATGCGAGGTATTCATCTTTATATTTATTGTTGTTGAGACCTGTAATGATATTTTCCAAATCTTCCGTTTCAAATTCATATTCTGAAACTGTAAAAATCAGGAATATATCTTCACCGGTAATCTGACTAAAGAAATTATCCTCTTTAAGCTTTTTCAATACTTCAATACAGCTTGAGTACAGTTTACTTTGAAATCCTTCAAACCATTCATCATCTTCATCATGCTCATCCAGCTCTGCTCTCAGCTGAGTACATATGGCATTAAATTCCTCTTCTGCCCCATCCATTTCATATTTCCATTCAGCCGGCTCATATTTATAGTAAAGAGCATCCTCATTATCTGCATTTTCAAGCATCACAAGAGTATTTGTAGCAGGACATACAGTCATAGCTCCTTCATCACTGTATAATGCAAAACTATAGATCTTCTCCTCACCATGTTGAGCATACATTTCCAAAAATGCTTTCTTTGTTGCTTTTTCTATCTGTTGTTTTAAAATTTCAAAATCCATCCTTTTTTTTAAAGAGCCCGTAAAATTACCCTTATCCTACTAAAGGAGCATACTAAAATACAGTAAGTCCTGTCTATTTTCCCTATTATAAACAATATGTTTTTTAAACTTTTGTTTTTTTTAATAAAATCTGTGAAAATAAACTCATTAAAGCTCACATAAGTTTTAAAAAATAAAAGATTTTTTGCTAAAGTTTACTTTTTATTTTCAATCCGTTTAAACTTAAAATAAACTAAATTAGGTAACTATATACGAGTTTACACAAACTTACTAAATAGAAATCAGCAAATCATTAAAAAATAATATCTGCCGTAACTTCACTCAAAAATAAAGCTATGGCAGATATTAAAAAGATAACCAATGAGGAATTGTTTGAAGAATTAAAATCACGTGGGTTTACTTTGATTTCGGACGGTCGTAAAGAAATGGACTCAATGGTTGTTTCCGTTAAACCTTTTCAAAAAGATGTTTATTATACATTCCAAAAAGACTGGTATAAATGCGTAAGAGGTAGTGGGTCAAACTAAGGACGATGCTCAGTAAGTCCAGTCCACGTTGAACCAATTAAAGTTGAAACTATTAACCCATAACTTAATTTATACTACACCTAATTTTGAATTTACCAGATTCCTGTGAGTAGAATAAAAAGCAAACGCTTTGTTTTGTTAAAAGTTGAATTGCAAATCTAATTAAAGTTTAAGACTTGCAAAAGATTTATTTTTCCGATTTAGGATCAAATCCTAATCCCTTTTTTAGTTTTTGGTCAAAGTCAGATAAATTACTTTCTTGTTCAGCTTGTTTTAAAAATCCGCTTATACTAAATTCTGATCGTGGGGGAATTTTACCAGATACTTTAATTTCAGCTACCACTTTATCAAAATCAGACTTATATTCTACATCTTGAATTACTCTAAATTTTTCATATTCATTTTCTGCTATTTTTTTTGCAATAGATTTTGAAACTTTTCCAGAATCTTTTAATATGTCATATTCATTGAATGATAAGAAAGCATCTAATTTTACAATCCAATCTAACATTTTCATTTCTCTATTTCTGTCTGCCATATTTTCTGCAAAATCTAAATACATAGTAACAACTCTATTCAAATTTCTTATTTCATCTTGATTCAAATAATTTTTAGCAACTGTAACATCAGTTTTTAGAATCTTGCCACCTTTTTTTTCATTCTTCCAAGAGGTTAATCCCATATTTTGACTTTTATAATCTGCTCTCAGTTTTATCAATTCTGCTGCTGTATGATTATGAATAGCCCAATGTAATTTATTCTGAACTGTAGCATAGAATTCTTGTGTTATTGGTGAATGAGGATCATAATCTATTGAAGTAGCATATATATCTGTTATTTTTTGATAAAAAAGCCTTTCACTTGATCGGATTTCTCTAATCCTTTCAAGTAATTCTGCAAAATAATCTTTTCCAAACATTTTATTACCCTGCTTTAATCTTTCATCGTCTAAAGCAAAACCCTTAATCATATATTCTTTTAGCACAGAGGTGGCCCACTTCCTAAATTGTGTAGCTTTGTATGAATTAACCCTGTAGCCAACCGATATAATTACATCTAAATTATAGAAATTCACTGGTTTCGTGGATGTTGCAATGTGCATTTTTTGCACATTACTACTTTCAATTAATTCTCCATCTTCAAATATATTTTGTAAATGCTTCGTTATACCACTAATATCAATATCAAATATTTCTGACATAGACTTCTGAGTAACCCAAATTGTTTCATTATTATCATCAACAATAACTTGAATGTTGGTTTTACCTTCTTCAGATTGATAAAATATAAATTTTGAGTAATTTTCTTGATTATCCATTAAGAAGTGTTTTGTAGGTTAATTTTAAAAGTAGTAAATTAAATCTGTTTTCTTCTGTATGTTTTCTTGTATTGTATCTAAATACAAACTCATCAACATACATTTGTAGGTGCTTTTTAGATGTAGCATGATATATTCCATACATGCCACGTTTTAATAAAGACCAGAAGCCTTCAATAGTATTTGTATGTATACGCCCGTTTACGTATTCTGATTGATTATGCTTTACAATGCTGTGATCGTAAATTTTAGAAACACCTTTATAACCCAACCACTCATCTGTGTATATTTTAGCACTTTCTTTTACGTCTTTAATTATTTTTCTAGTTAATGTATTTGACTTTACGTCTTCAACTTTATAAGCGTTCAATTTACCGTCAGGTTCAACCATTCCAACTACTGGAGTTTTATCCTTTGCGCTTCGTCCTTGTGATCCATCAATCTTTTTATTTGCGTGGCGATTTTTATTCTTTCCACCAATATAAGTTTCGTCTGCTTCAACTTCGCTATCTAAATCATTATTATTCTCAATGCCAAAACATTTTTTAATTCGTTGTAACATGAACCATGCAGACTTTTGAGTAATATCTAAGTCTCTGCCTAATTGTAGAGATGAAATTCCTTTCTTGTGAGAGGTAACTATATAAATAGCCAAAAACCATTTCTGTAACCCTAATTTAGTGTTATCAAAAATGGTATTGGTTTTAACGTTAAAGTATTTGCCGGTATTTTTACATCGGTATTTATTACCTTTGCAATTGTAGACTTTTGAAGTTGGATCAAATGGAGAAATTACATTACCATTCCATCTTAACTTTTCCAAATGTTCAATACATGATTGTTCGTCCGGAAAGGCTTTTATAAGATCTAAAATTGATTTGAAATTCGTGTTAATCATAACATCTGCTATTTATAAAAGCAAATGTAAGAACTTAATTACACAACAACAAATTTAATTTATGTAGAATTATATATAGTCACCTTAAATTATTTATAGCCTTTCGTTCAGCTTTGTGACTCAATTTTTAATTATTTTAAACAGGCTTCAGTCAGTATATCATTGTGTACAATAGAAAATAATACAAGCATATCAATTTATCACACAATATATTACAATTTTATTTTCACTATTACTTTATTTTTAAAAAAGTCTGCATTATTTCATTAAAAATATTTATTCTGTTATTTTAATATGTACAAATTATATTGAAATCTACAATATAAAAAACAAATTTCATCACAATGAAGTGATGTATTTATATTTACATTTGAACCATCAACGCTGATAAAATATTTTCTATCTATTAAAACTGTATGTGCACAGTACAAAGTCGATATGTAGAATAACCTATCCCTATGCCAGGGATGATATGGCAGACAATATATTAATTTAAAAAATTCAAAACATGAAAAAGCTTACAGGAATGAAGGGTAATTTCTCTTCTACAGAAAACAGAAAATTACAAAGAAAAGATTTAAAGTCAATCCACGGAGGTTATCTGAAAGCAGATTACAGCTATGTAGCAACAGACGGTGGAGCTAACTGCTATGATAAGCAGACTTGGAAAGATGGTACGTTGCAGTCTACACTGTATGTAGGCTGTTAGTCGTAAACAATGTAAACTATAGAGGTTCATTCCTCTATAGTTTTTAATACTACTGAACTTTATCGCTATTTTACTCTTTACCTAATCTACAAATCTATGAGGAAAAATACTGCATACTATTTTATATATACCTTAGTTATTAGCCTGTTTATTTTTTCTTCCTGTAAAAACAGAAATCTAAATTATATCGCCTATTATAACAAAGTCAATGAAATTGACAGCATCTACCGATTCAAAAAAGATACACTTTCTGCGATAAAACAATATAAGAAGCTTTTCAGGAAATATCCACCTTTAAATCAGGATCGTATCCAGGAATATGAAACTTACATCAGATTCGCTGATCAGCACCATAAAAATTTCGGTGGAAAAAAAAGCCTTTATAAACTGATTCCTTTAATTGCCCCTTATTGGCAATATAGAAAGGAGGATACCCGCTTTATACAGTTATATAAAAAATATGGTATAAACCGACAGGAAATAGATCTGGAAGTAGCACAATGGAAAAAAAGACTTAATAGAAAACTAATAGATTCATTCACCGTTGCATTTAAGCGTGATCAAGACAGTCGTAAAAACAGTTTGGATATCATTAAAAATGACAAAAAAAATGCTGAAATGCTGAAATGGATGTTTGAGAATGAGGGATTTCCCAGCCTTCAGAAAATAGGTTTATGGAATGGTGACTTTTTTATGCCATCAGGTCCATTATTACTTCATATGGCTGATTACGATGAATATCACCCCTACTTCAAGACCAAAATATTAGAATATGTAAAATCCGGTGAATGTCCTCCGCGGGACTATGCGGCAATGATAGACCGGTATTATCTGCATATTCTTAAAAAAGATCCACCTTACTGGGTTTATATAGGAAATGGTAACTTAAAAGATTCAGCAGTTATCAATCGTAACCGAAAAAGTGTAGGGCTGCCTGGTCTTAGGCATGCACAAGTTATTACCAAAGACTTTTCTAAAAAGAATAAAACGGAAAAATGATTCTGATTATTTCTCAAAATCAAGAGATCACTACAACTGAAGTTATAAAATGGCTGCTGAAAATGGGTAAGCCTTTTATTCGTGTCCATGAGGACGAAGTTTTTAAAATTAAAACAAAAGAAAAACGGATCTATCTGGAAAGTCAAAGAAACAGTTTTTTTATTGATGATATTACCAGCATCTGGTACAGAAGAGGAGGATTAGTTTTTGAGCATTTACAATACAAAAATGAATCCATCAATCTCAATATGAATGAATACCAGCACTGGCTGGAAGATTATGTAAGGAAGACGTTAGAGTCTAAAAAACACATCAATAAAGAGAGTAACAGTGATGTCAATAAATTACTGGTGCTGAAGCAGGCACAGAAATTTGGCTTAGACGTCCCTGCTTATTTTCTTGCAGATACTACAGACGGGGTGCAACTTGAAAAAACTATTATCAAAACCATTGGAGGCAATCCGCGGGTGGAAAACATCACCAAAGATTCCACAGGCATGATGTACACCTCTGTAGTTAAAGAATATGAAGATGCCAGCTTCTTTGTTACTTTTTTTCAGGAAAAAATTGAAAAAGATTTCGAGATCAGAAGTTTTTATCTGAACGGCACCCTATGGTCCACAGCCATCTTTTCCCAGAATGATGAGCAAACTAAAATTGATTTCAGAAAATACAATAATCAAAAACCTAATAGAAACGTCCCTTATCAACTTCCAAAAGATGTTGAAGATAAAATCCATCTTCTGATGCAGTCTTTAGATCTCAATTGTGGCTCCCTGGATTTTATTAAAAGCGGAAACAAATATTATTTTTTAGAGGTCAATACCGTAGGACAATTCCTGGGATCTTCTGTCATATGCAATTATTCATTAGAGAAAGAAATTGCAGATTATTTATGATCCTCCTAATTTAAAAGAATAATATCCCCCATATGAAAAAGAATTTTATTCCAAAAGAAAAACACCCACTACCTCTTATCTATAAAAATGTGGAGGTCGTAAAAAATAAAAAGAGAGAAAAGCCACATTTCAATATTACCATAGAATGTGAAAGATACCAAACTGATTTCTATGTAAAACTAAAACCTCATAAATCCCTGGTAAGACTGACATGAAATATTTCAACCTATTCAGCACTATTTTCATCACAAAAGGAGCTAATAGAATCCTTGTGTCAGATTTACAGAGAAACACGTCGGAACTGTATCCTCTGGAGCTGTATGAGCTTATTGAAGAATTGAAGGCTCATCCCATTGAAAATATCCTCAGCAATTACGATCATGAGTCTCAAGAGATTGTAGAGGAGTACATAGATCTTCTATTGGAAAAAGAATATGGTTTTATCACTGAAAACGGCTGGGACCATAATTTTCCTCCATTATCTTATGAATACAGAGATTACAGTACAATTTCCAATATTTTTATAGAACTTGGAAATGTAGATATTCTGCATAAACTAAAAAATTCAATAGAAAATTTGGGAATCAGACATCTGGTTATATTCTCTACAAGCAAATTTTCTTTTGATGAATTCCTGAAAATTGATCAGCTGTTTACAAACACCCCTTTAGAAAATATTGAGATTTTCTCTCCGCATCATCACCAGCTTGATCATCATTCTCTCGAAGAGCTAAGTGACAAGGTATCCAGAATTCATAGCCTTGTATTATATAATGCTGCCTGCTCATCTTTTAAAGTAAACAATACACTCAGGTTTACTGTTGATTTTATAAAACAGGATTTAAAGATAACTTCCTGTGGTATAGTTGATATGAAGTATTTTAACACGAATATTTCTAAAGTGCTGGAAGCCATGAATCACAATTCCTGTCTTCATAAAAAGATGGGTATTGATATCAACGGCAATATTAAAAACTGTCCTTTAATGCCGGAAATCTATGGCAATATCTACCACCAGAGCCTTGAAGAGGTGTTAAAAAAGTCTGAATTTAAAAAATACTGGGACCTTACCAAAGAAGGTATAGAAACCTGTAAGGATTGCGAATTCAGGAATATCTGCACAGACTGCAGGGCGTATACAGAACAGACCCATATAAACAGAGATGGACTGGACATATCAAAGCCATTGAAGTGTGGCTATAACCCTTATTCCACAGAATGGGAAGAATGGGCCCAAAATCCGTTAAAATCAAAGGCAATTCAACAGTATAGAGAGCTGGAAAAAAAAGAATAGCTGAAATCCGATTTCTCTACTATAAAATTCCTTCCTCTCTCAGCCAATACAAAACATCTGCTATCTGAAAAACTTCCATTTCGGAATGATAGCCAACATTCCAAATCCTGTAAAAAGGAAAAGATTGGTAACATCGGTATACAAGAAGGTAGACAGGTAATAATTATGCATAAAGAAATGCAATACCAGCAATGCCGGGAACATAAAGATTCCCACTTTTCTATAGAAGAACATCAACACGAGGCCAATCATCATCAACGCATCAATGGAAAAGATAACGTAAAAGTACCATCTTGGAATTTCAAGATATTCATGCTGTAAATATTCATCCACATCAATTCCAAGTCCCATAACCGTAAATAACATCAGGGCAGCAAATGCCAGTACAAATCCCCATCCTTTCTTCGGATCTTCATCAAAATAGCTGTATTCTTCCATGGTACAAAAATAAAGAACTTATGAGAGATTTCATAAGTTCTTTTATAATAATTCGTTTAAAATTTGAATTAGATTGAGATCGCGTTGATCAGTCTGTTTTTGTCACTTAAGTACTCTTCCATAGAGATCATACTTTCTGTTCTCATTACATCCTGAATATCATCTATCTGATAGATAATTCTTTTTGCATCTTCAGTGTTCTTAGCTCTTACTTTACAGAAAATATTATATTTTCCTGAAATAACGCTAGCTTCAATTACGTTAGGAATAATTGACAGTTCTTTCAATACTTCCTGAGTACGGTTTGATTTTGTCAAAAGTATTCCGATGAAAGCGGTGAAATGATAATCTAGTTTACCATAATCAATATTAAGAGATGATCCCAAAATAATACCTGCATCTTCCATCTTTTTCACTCTTACGTGAATTGTTCCAGCAGAAACGTCCATCTGCTTTGCAATTTCTGTAAAAGGCATTCTTGTGTTTTCTACTAAGAAATCAAGAATCTTCTTGTCTATTTCGTCCAGTTGATAGTTCATATTAGTTAAATTACAATTTCTTTAAAAAATCTATGTATTTTTTGCAAATTTATAAAAAATAATTTAACTAAAAAAATTATATCAAACATTAACAATAATTAACACGGATGATAAAAATCATTAAAATATTCAGATTATTTCCCTGCTGATTTTATAGAATCTGTTTTTATTTCACTTTTAGCCTCAGTAGATTTTTTATCTTTTTTCTTCTTTTTGAACAAAGAATTAAAGCTTTTGCTCCATACAACTCCCATTCCATAGGCTTGATTAGCAGAACCGTTGGTACTTACCATACCAATATTGGTAGGTTTTGAATATCCTCTCAGGACCAGAGTACCGTCATTTTTTTTAGAAAGATCGTACTCTACAGATCCCTCTCCTGAGAGATAATTCGTCTGTGTTCCCTCAGTTTTTGTTAACGGAATACCCAATCCTGTTTTTACATTTATCCTTGGTGAAAGGGCTACACTTACTCCGGCGTTGGCTCTATCTCCAATGTTGGCATTCTGATCTCCTTTTACGTAGTTCAGGTCAATCTGGAATTCGTTACTCATTGTGTTCAGAACAGATCCCAGCTGCTTAAGAAGCATATTATATCCGGATGATTCCGCTACATCTCCAACATTAACGTCCACACCTCCTGTATTGGATACATTAAAGGTACTCAACAGCAATACTGAACCAAACTGAAGAACCTTCTCTCCTTCCTGGCTCATTTTTGCAGCTAGCGTTTCCCTTACCTGGCTGGAAACATCCATAGCAGTCACATCAAGATCTACTTTAGGATCTATCAGAGACCTGCTGATATTGGCCTGCAGCAAAATACTGATAGGCTGAAGCTTTCCAAGACTAAGATATTCCCCCGCATTAGAAACCATCCTCATATAATTGGCGGTAATATCAAGGGAAGGCTTCATAGCATCACCATCCCATCTGATACTGCTGTTCTTTTCAATCTGGAACGTTTTATTAAGAATAGCTTTCGAAACAAAAGTTCCATTATCTACTTTATAGGTTCCGTTCATCGCTATATTTCCTTGTCTGTTCATCTGGAACTTTAACGGATCAGCAATTCCTTTTACGGTAATATTTCCTACATCATCACCAATAAGTACATTTACGGTGGTTCCTTTATCTATAGCCAGGTTAAAATCGATATACATATTGGCACCGGTCTTTTTCTTTTCTTCCAACGTAATCAGTCCGTCTTTTCCTTCTTTCAGAAACCTCAGCATTTTAAACTCTTCTACATTGGATGTAGAGCTGGAGTTAAAGGTAAAGGTACTTCCGTTAAGGGCCTTCATATTAGGGGTTGTAATGCTCAATCCGGAAACAGGTCCGTCCACATAAAGATCCCCCTGACCGTAAACTCTTCCCCAGAACAGGTCAGAATCCTTCTGCGTACTGTTCAGAACCAGTAGATTATCTGCCCTCATTACCAGGTTGACCCCCATTGAAGAAATAGTTTCAAACTGAATCGCTCCGGAAATATTTCCTTTAGAATTCGATCTGCCATCATGCACCTCAATATTGTTAAGTATCGCAAGCCCTTTGGTCAGCTGAATCACAGTATCATCAAATGAATAATCTACTCCTGTGAACAATAATTTCAGCCCAAAGTCTTTTAAAGCAATATCTCCACTGTAATCAAGATTATTAAGCTTACCGTTAATTTTAAGATCTCCTGTCGCCTTTCCTCTTAAATTTCCAAAAACAGTATGTACAAACTGCTGCGTAAATGAAAGATCAAAATCCCGCATTTCTGCTGTCAGGTCAATAACCGGCGAAGCAGTATTGTTATTAACGGTACCTGTCAGATTCAGACTGTTGTTACCAAGCACCCCTGCTGAATTTACTTTTACATCAATATCATAAACATTCAGCGAGAAACCGTTGGTGGCAGAAATGGAAATATCTCCCATATCATTGCCATTCATTTTAATATCATCAATATTAAGATCCACCAAAGGCTGTAGTGTACTTTTATCCATTTTGATCTTTACACTTCCATTAGCAAGGCCTTTTATATCCATACCATTTCCTCCGGACTGCATATCCAGAAGTTTTTCTATGGCAAAATCATTGATGTCAGCATCTACGTAAAAATCTTTAGCTGATTTAAACTGCGCTTCTTTAATAAATAAAGCACTTTTATCAGAGTATACTCTCAGATTTCGGATATCAAAATCCCCGGTTTTCTTTCTATAGGTTATAGAATGATTAAGTTCCGGGCTGGTATCTATTGCCCAGGTAACTTCATTGAATTTAACTTCAGTAGGCTCAAATCTGAAAACATAGTCTCCGGCAGCATCGGTAGACTGGTCAACGTTAATTGCATATTCCTTAAGTTTATCTTCAATTTCATCTTCAGGACTGCCATGTTTAAATACCGTTGATAAATGCAGGGTATTACTGTTTTCATTATTGCCTTTAAGCTCAAAGTCTTTAATGACATTCTTATTATATACAACTCTGTTTATTTTTGCATACAACTGCTGATTAAGATCGGCAGTATTAATTCTTACTTTAACACTATCCACCACAGCACTGTCTCTGCTGATATTTTTGCGGTCATTAATCTTATAATCAGGGTTTGATGCGGCTAAAGCCTTATCTGCATCGGTAATTTCATCTTCTTTTGTCATGATGTATTTCAAAGAAGAAGCATCCAGGTTTAAAATTAAATTATTAGAATTGCCATCATATTCTCCTTCTACTTTCGCTCCCTGAGGAAGCTTCAGATCCGGCAGAAAATAATTAACCAATCCTTGCTGTATATCGAAGTTCAGTGCAAAATTCTGCCCACGATACAGCTTTCTTGGTGGCGGACCTACTAATATTTTGCCTACTCCATTTTCTACCATGCCGGCAAGGTCAGCAAGACTATATCTTCCTGATATTTTTCCTGTGGCAGCGCCCGGGGCATCTACATCAATTACTCGGCCTCCTCCATCAACAAATGTTTTTACTTTGGCATTGGGAATGGTATATTTTTGGGTTGCAGTAGCAAATTGAAGATCATTGGCATTAACATCCAGGGTGAGATCATTAATAGACGACATAGACATTTTACCATCTACTTTCCCGCTTACAACCTGGCTTCCCGGCTTGTTGGTAAAATAATTCATATTCAGATAACCAACATCTGCATTGACATCCATGGCCACTTTAGAAGTGCTGAAGTCGATAAGTCCCTTAATTGTTGCCTTAGCCTGATCGTCATTTACGGTAATAAGCCCGTTATATTTTTTATGATCCAATAGCCCGTCCAGATAGAGATTACTGATTACCTTATCCATTATCTCAATACTGGCAATCTGAGATTTAGTAGTAAGACGCATGGTATTAACATCGAAACTTTGTCCGTTAAGATCAAATTTACCCGAAATCAGCCCCACCGTTTTATTCTTAGTAATAACAGAAGTATTGAGGTCTTTCACTTCAAGATATCCTGAATATTTAGGCATCGCACTGCTATACGCTGTAAGTGATAATTTGGATATTTTAGCCTGCCCAATTCCTGTCAGTAAATTACCATTTTCCACGTATACCTGCTCCGGAGTTACTTTTGCCGTTCCATTATACTTCAGTTTTCCGAAATCATCAGCAAAATTCTTCATTTTTTTAGATATAAATGAAGGCATCATCGCTTTTAAATCCTTATAGGTAAAATCTGCAGCAAGGTTTTTTGTTTCAATAGCGAAATTTCCTTTCAGCAAATTATCAACTTTCATAGTTTGGGTGGCAATATTGACATCTGGATTCCTGATCAGAAAGTTTTCAAGATGAAACTTATTTAAAGGCCCTGTCATTTTTCCGGCAATATTGAATGGCTTACTGTTATCCCAGTTGGTCACAAAATAGCTGATGTCATATCCACTTACCTGGCTTCCCTGCTGGATATTCATATCCCATCTAACCCTATCAGCAAAATCAGACCACGAACCATCATGAAGGTTAAACTTAATATCTCCCTGAAGTAAGGTATGATCTGTATTTAATGTTAAATCTTTTAATGATAAAAACTGGTGGGTTAAAGAAAGTTCTGTTGAAAAAGTATCTACAATATGTGATTTTCCCCATCTTGAGGTAACAAATGACATATTGTTGATCAGTGCAGACACATTAGGACCATTAACTTTAAGATTCGGTGCTTTTAAATTGAATTTTGTAGCAGTAAGCCACCTTCCCTGTTCTCCCGGAGAATTCCGATTAACAATGGAAACCTTAGAATCAATGATCTGTATTCTTGAATTCAGCTCAAAAGGCTTTTTCTTAGGATCCCTTTTCTTTCCATCATCAAAAAGCTCTGTAAATCTTATAAAATTGGAAATACTGTCTCCTTTATAGGTAATTACTTTTATATCTGCATTTACAAGTGTCAGAGAATTGAAACTTAAAGAATTGCTTTTTCCTGAAATAGCATTGGCAGCAAGAGATATCCAGTCTGAATCGGCGCGAAATTCACGTGCCGTAATAAAATTTAAGCCTTTATAGTCTCTTACTTTTAATCCTTTGATGGTTACATCCCCAAAGTAATTGACATCCACACTTTCTGTGGAAAAGCCGGATTTAAAATCATTATTAACAAGCTTTAATGCCTGATCTGCTGCCCATTGTTTGGTGACCGGAAGATTAATTGCTACCAGTATTCCACCCACAACAACAATTCCCAGCCAGAAAAGAATCAAAAGAAGCTTTGCCCACCATGAATAGCTGGTCACATCTTTCATTGCCTGCTTACCGAATTCTTCAGCGGTTTCCACAGGATGATGAATAGCATCTGAAGCAAGTTCAGAGGCTTCTTTTACTGTTTCCCGAACCTTGTCTTCAACATTCTCAACAGTTTTCTGTACCTGATCCCCTAGGTTTTCAGCTACAGATTTTTTATTCTCATTCTCGTTATTATTCTCTAACTTTGCCATTATTATGAGCGACTCTATAATTTTAGGTATTGAATCGTCTTGCGACGACACCTCAGCAGCTATCATCAAGGGGAATTCTATTCTTTCAAACATTGCCGCAAGCCAGGCCATCCATAAAGAATATGGTGGTGTAGTTCCTGAATTAGCTTCACGAGCCCATCAGCAAAATATTATCCCCGTTGTTGAAAAATCTTTTACTAAAGCAAATATACAACAAAATGCAATTTCAGCTATAGGATTTACACGTGGTCCCGGACTTTTAGGATCACTTCTTGTAGGAACATCATTTGCTAAATCTTTGGCAATGAGCCTCAATGTCCCGTTAATAGAAGTAAACCACCTCCAAGCCCACATTTTAGCCCATTTTATTGAGGATGCAAATCCTATGCCGCCAGCCTTTCCTTTTCTGTGTCTTACCGTAAGTGGCGGTCATACCATGATTGTACTGGTAAAAGATTATTTTGAAATGGAAATTATCGGGAAAACAATTGATGATGCTGCAGGAGAAGCATTTGATAAAATAGGAAAGATTTTCGACCTTGATTATCCTGCAGGTCCTATTATTGACCGACTTGCCAAAGAGGGAAATCCTCATGCTTTTACATTTAATAAACCAAAGCTAGAGGAATATAATTATTCTTTCAGCGGTATTAAAACATCGGTATTATATTTCATCCAGAAAGAGGTCCGTAAAAATCCGGATTTCATTAAAGAAAACCTTAATGACCTTTGTGCCTCAGTACAAAGATCCATCATTGAGATTTTAATGAATAAGCTTGAAAAAGCAGCAAAAGACCTCAACATCAAAGAAGTTGCTATTGCAGGCGGTGTTTCTGCCAATTCTGCATTACGCAAAGCAATGGAAGACAATAAGGATAGATTGGGATGGAATATTTACATTCCAAAATTTGAATATACAACAGACAATGCAGCCATGATTGCTATGGTAGCAAAATTGAAGTTCGACAAAGGTGAGTTTACAGATCTCAGAACTTCTGCAACAGCAAAATATGATTTATGAAAATACTCTTAGAAGAAAAAGTACTGGGAACCCATTCTAAAAAGAACTCAAAATATTATTGGGTACTGGAAACCATTACGGGAAAAAATGATGATCCGGGAAATTCTTTAGACTATCTTCCCTCAAGTTCTGAAAAAGGATACATTCAGGATGTAAAAGAGGAAATTATAGAAAAAATAAATTCAGAGCATCTTTTCAGCTTTCCGTATACTCCAAAAGAAGGGGATTATCTATCTATTAAAAACAATTTAAGAAAACAGGAATACCTGAATTTGATTTTCATCAACAACAGTTGGAAGGAAGAAATTTTCATCTGTACTTACCGTGACTGTGATACGGACATTTACACCACAATAAAAACAGGAGTTGCATTCTTAACGCAGGATATATGAAACTATTTTACGGAGAAATAGAAGGTACAAAAGTCATCATCAACGACGAGGAACAACAGCATATTGTAAAAGTTCTCCGCATGAGAGCGGGTGAAGATATTCATGTAACTGATGGAAAAGGGCGTTTAGCTTCTGGGAAACTTATCATAGAAGGTAAAAGAGCAGGTATTGAGGTAGTGGAAATCAAAGAACACCTGGCTGATTTCAATCCAAAGCTTCATATTGCTATTGCACCGACAAAAAATATTGACAGGATAGAGTTTTTTGTAGAAAAAGCTGTAGAAATGGGAATTTCAGAGATCAGTATCATCATTACAGAAAAAACAGAACGTAAAAACATCAACATTGATAAAATCAGAAAACAGAGTATTGCCGCGTCAAAACAAAGTCTAAGATTTCATTTTCCTGTTATTAATGATTCTATCAGGCTATCTGATTTTCTAAAAAACATGGATCCTCAGCATACTTTTGTGGCACACTGCCATGAAAACCTGGAAAGAATTGATCTCACCAATATCCCGTCATCAGACCATTATACTTTTCTGATAGGTCCGGAAGGTGATTTTTCTGAAAGAGAAATCGGATACTTATCTGAAAACAGCATAAAAGCTGTATCCCTGGGGAATCAAAGACTGAGAACAGAAACTGCAGGAGTATTTGTTGCAGCCTGGAATTATAATAAAATGATTTAAGTATTCAGTACTTTAGCTTCACTCCGTTTGAAAAGAGGAAGCAGCATATGATATGGAAAGAAAATAACAAGCAGTAAATAATTGGTATTCTCAAAATCGGCCAGTACAAACTTTGCCGTGTATGTATGGAATATATAGAGAAACAGCATAAAAAATGTAAGCAATTTCCTGTTAAAAGCTCCTAAAAAGCAAAGAAACTGAAGACCAATTCCCAAAACCGTTAATATTACCCAAAAGTTTTCATAGGCATACATTTCTTTCATCCAATCAGGGATTGCCATATCGGCTGCCCAGTAATTATCATAGGTATTGAGTTTTGCGGCATTTTTATCCAGCCATGTAAGTTTTGGTGTATGTTTAATGATATTTTTAGCTGTTCCTAATAATTTACCCATCCCAGCAAGCGTATAGGTCATTAAAACACCCAGATAAAAATACTGTACAAGCTTATAATCTTTATTTTCAAGATTTTTGGGCAGTAAAAAAATACTGAGAAAATAAACCAGAATGATCACATGATTATCATGGTGAACCCCGAAATTAGCGGATAATGGAAGGTTTATAACTGCCATTAATAAAAAGATTATGACATTAAACCAGTAAGATGGCTTAAAAACAGACGCTACTACACATATTCCACAGGCAACAATAAGCCCGGTAACCATAAATATCCCGGGAAATTCAGGAAATATGATTTTTTCAAATCCAAAAACAGGATCATAAATTTCTTTTGGCCTATTTCCCAACTCAATAAACTTTAGAAATTGAACAGTCAGCCAGTATAGGCTGAATACTCTTAATACGTAATAAACCGTTTTATAATTAAATACGGTAAGCTGAGGGTAGTTCATTAAAGTTTAGTAATAATTTTTTTATCAATTTTCATCTTTTTTTCACCTATCTCACGGGGACTGTACATCTCTTTATACAAAAGATACTCCTGAAATTCAGGTCTTGTATCCCTGGCAAAGATTAGAAGCTTCTTCCTGTTCAATTCTTTATCTTCATTATGGTCAATCTTTCCTCCATAGGCATTGACAATAAACTCCTCATCGTTAGCTTCATAGCTTTTAACAGGGGTATTTAAAATCCTTATCGTATCACCATGATTGATTCCATACAGTTTATATCTTTCTCCTGAAGCTTCTCCCCCACTGGGCACTGTAAATAGTTTCCAGCTTGCAAAAGGATATATTTCATTATAACCCTTTTCTTTAATAGCAAGACTCGTAAGAGACATAAAAAGCGAAAAAAAGAATAGGTATTTGGTATATTTTTTCATTGTATTTATTCCAAATTATGGTCTTTACGGTACTTTGCCAGAATTTCTTTCCCGCTCTTTATAGAGTTCACAGCCCATCGAAGTTTCATTTCCAAACGCTTCTGGTCATTCAGTTTATAATCGATCCCTGATCTCATCAGTTTCTGTTTCAGTTCATACATACAGATTCCTGCTGCTACAGAAACATTGAAGCTTTTGGTAAGCCCATACATCGGAATAGCCAGTGTTTCATCTGCAAAATCTATGACTTCCTTAGAAACCCCTTTCAATTCTGTTCCAAAAACCAGTGCAATAGGTTCCGTAATTTGATAATCAGGAAGCATCACTGCATTTTTCTCCAGAGATACAGCCAGTATTTTATATCCTCTGTCTTTAATATTCTGTAAGGAAGTAATATTTTTAGGTACTTTTTCAACTTCTACCCAGGTTTCAGCTCCTTTGGTTACGGTAAGGTTAGGATTAAAAACGTTCTCCTCCTCCATAGCAACTACTTTATGAAAAGCACATGCTTCTACAGACCTTATAATAGCGGCTGCATTTCTGAACTGATATACATCATCCATTACAGGGAGCACAAAATCTGAACTTTCGTGGGAGAAATGTTCAATTTTTGTCAGTCTTTCGTCTGTTAAAAATTGTTTTAAATACTCAAAAGTTTCTGCTAAATCTTTCATCCATTTTCAAATCTTTGCAAATTAACGTAATTTTGGGCTATGAACCTTAACCTGTCTCAAATTCTTAATTAAAAATAGTACATGAAGCGAAAAGTCCTGCTCATCTATACCGGGGGAACCATCGGTATGGAAAAAGATTATGAAACCGGTAGTCTCCGCGCCTTTGATTTTGGAAATATATTTGAAAAGATGCCTGAAATGAAGCTCATGGAATGTGAGGTTTTTGTTCATCCTTTCGCCAAACCGCTGGATTCTTCAGATATGGGACCCGAGGAATGGAAAGTTATTGCCAATTACATCCTTAAAAACTATAATGATTTTGACGGTTTTCTGATCCTGCACGGAACGGATACCATGTCTTATACCGCATCGGCATTAAGCTTTATGTTAAAAGGATTAAAAAAGCCGGTCATCATGACAGGATCTCAGCTGCCTATTGGTGATCTGAGAACGGATGCCAAGGAGAATCTTTTGACAAGTCTTTACTACGCAAGCTTATATGAAAATGATGAAGCTGTTATTCAGGAAGTGGCGGTTTATTTTGAATATAAATTATTGAGAGGAAATAGAACATTGAAATATTCAGCAGAGTATTTTGATGCTTATGCAAGCCCGAACTATCCTATTTTAGGACAATCGGGAGTCCATCTGAATATTATTAAGGATAATCTTTTCCGCTGTGATCCCACGGTAGAATTTCATGTTGATGAACATATTTCAGAAGATATTTTATTCTGGAGAATTTTTCCGGGAATGCAGCTGAGTCATTTCAGAGAAATACCCAAAATGAAAGTGCTTATTCTGCAGGTTTTTGGTTCCGGCACTATATTCAGCAGTGAAAAAACCCAGGAAACGCTTCAGGAAATTAGAAATAACGGAACGGAAATCGTAGTGGTAAGTCAGTGCATTTCAGGAGGTATCTCCTTTGGAAAGTATGAGAACAGTAACATTTTCTCAAGAATAGGAGCTATCAGCGGCAGGGATATGACTGCTGAAACCGCTATAACCAAAGCCATGCACTTAATTGACAATCCCAACTATTCCGGAAGCTTTGCCGATAACTTTACAAAAAGCCTTTGTGGAGAAATTACCGATTAAATTGCAATAATAATTTGGATATTCCAGAAAATACCCTATTTTTGCAATCTCAAAAAGAAAGGTGTCCGAGTGGTTGAAGGAGCTACCCTGGAAAGGTAGTATACGGGTAACTGTATCGAGGGTTCGAATCCCTTCCTTTCTGCAAGAAAAGCGCTGATTGTCAGCGCTTTTTCTTTTTTATTCCAGTTATACTTTTATTTTCCTGTTTTATTTTATTAGCTTTATTGGGTACAAAAAGCTTGCTTATTACCTTATATGAGATTTAAAATTAAAGAATTTCTTGAAAAAAATGAATTTTACATTTCTATTGTGATCATGTTTTTGATGATAATAATTTTTATAATTTCGTTTTTCCTTGCTGGAAGCGGAGCACCTAATATGGGTTTTTAAGGCTTCTTCCATGGTTGGATAATGCTATCTGATCAAATAGACATGGAAAAATGTTTATTAAATTCATGCTCATCAATAGCAAGGACGTATTAATCTCATAACGCCATCTGCGTTGTTTTCCACGCAATAAACCTGAATAGTTTGTAAGATCAGTTTTAGTTTTCCGCATTTCTGTATGCATTCTGCAGATCCAGTTCCTGAACCGTATTGCTTCCGTCATTTCCAAGATTACTTCGGATTTTATAGAGTTTTGAACTTGAATTTTTATAATCGAGTTTATATTGCCCTCCATTGAAACAGTTTTTTCAGAAAATTTTCATCCGTAACATTTATAGATGGATGTTTTCTATTAATTCAAAAAAAAAAAAAAGTAAAAAATCAGATTATTATTGTCGTATATATTATATTTGCAACAACAAAAATATATAAAATGAGAAAATTAGATTTTGCATCTTTGCAGGTAAGAGATGTAGAGGTTTCAAAAACCTTTTACACAGAAAGGCTAGGATTTGAACTATCTGATGCAACAAACCCACATGCCTGTATTTTTAAGTACAATAAAGGGGAAGCAAGTTTTGCTATAAGGACTCCTATTGGGAATATAGAAAGTAAAGAACTGGGTGTTGGGGTTTCACTTTGGTTTGCGATTGACGGAAAAATTGAAGAGCTTCAAAATCAACTGATTGAAAAAAGCGTGGCTCTTTTGGGGACAATCAACAATACTCCTTTTGGGAAAACACTGATGATAAAAGACCCGGATGGCTATGTTATTACGTTTTTAGAACAAATTAAGGCTGATAACAATGAATAACCGGGACACAAAATATTGGATTATCGTGGCATCGAAGGATCATGTCAAAAATGGAATTGCAGCAGGGATCGCACAGACATGCCACGGAAAATCAGCACCGTTAAAAAGAATGAAAAAAGGAGATTTTATAATCTATTATTCTGGAAAGCAGACAATGGGTAAACCGGACAAGTGCCAGGAGTTTACCGCATTGGGAAAGGTGATAGATGACGAAATATATCAGTTCCAGGTCTCTGAAGGCTTCTGTCCTTCAAGACGTACTATTGAATTTTCAAAGTCTGAAGACACCTCTATTCTTCCTTTAATTGACAACCTGGATTTTATTCAGAACAAAAAAAGCTGGGGTTATCCGTTCCGGTTCGGTTTCTTTGAAATCAACCAACATGATTTTAACCTGATTTCATCACATATGCTTCAATATCATTATGCCTAAAGAAATAGAATTCCATTTTAAAAGTCCAAACGACAGTCCGGGGTATTTGCTTGGACAGCTAACAATGCTTTGGCAACGGAAACAAAAAAAGGTTTTGGACCCTCTGGACCTTACCCATACCCAATTTGTGCTGTTGGCAGCTTTAGGCTGGCTTTCAAAAAAAAGTGATGCTGTTACCCAGATTGATATTGCCACACAGAGTAATGCTGATAGAATGATGGTGTCAAAAGTTTTACGAACCTTGGAAGAAAAGGGGTTTTTAACCCGGCAAGAACATGAAACTGACACAAGAGCAAAAATTGTCCGGTTAACAGCTACCGGTGAAAAAATATTGCAGAAAGCAATCATTGAAGTAGAAAATGCAGATCTGGACTTTTTTGACATATTAGGGACCCAACTGCCTTCATTTAATAGTGCCATACTACAGCTTATTGAAAAGAACATTGAGTAAGCAGTCTGTACTGACATCTTTGGGAAAGTCAGAGCCTTGCTGGTTACGCACTTAAGGTATAAGTATTTCTACTCAAAGTCACAATTGGTTATTTGTACTCTACACCATTCGCTTTCTTCTTTGTTACTTTGAAATAGAAATAACCATCTAAACTTAAATTACCATGACAACAACCAGCGTAAACGTAAATTCATCCGGCCAGGTTCAACTTGGTGGCGGGGCTCAGTTCTGGGTTTATATCTCGCCTCAAAACGACACCTCTGCAATGATCACTACATGGCGTGTAACGTTCTCACAGGGAAATTGGAGCGATTCTATCTCAAGTGAAAATCCTACCAAACAAATTCAGACTCCTAACCTTTCGGGGATCTTTGACATTAAAGTAGAACTATTAAGTGGCTCAACAGGCAGCTGGCGACAGATTCCTCCTCAGGCCGGAAGCCACAATGAAATAGGATGCAATTCTAACTGTGCTTCCATGGTGGGCATTGTTGCCGACAGCACCCATCCATTTATTGGTGCTATTAATGCACATTTCTGGACAACCTGGGATGCCATGTGCAAAACAGGAAATTAATAAACTATTTCATATTCCCCAATTGCCGCAGTTTTTTTGCACTATCAAGATGTGGATTTCAATCCTACATGTTGCACCTGCAAAAAAACTGTGGCAATTCGTATTTAGCCATCACTCTAAAACAATCTGACATACAGTACTTTACTTTATTTTTCATTATAAATAGTAGAAAACAGAAGGTTACACACAAACAGCCAATATGTTTTCCACAAGTTTTCAACAAAAAAACTTTGCGGTCAGTTCAATATATGCTGATGAAGTTTTCCGGCATGACAGGGAATGCTGGGTAATAAATCTTTAAAAAAAACTGCCTTTATATAGACCGCTCCAGAGAGAAAATTTCTATTGAATAAAAATTTTCACAGATCCCGGATTCCTAAATTATTCCTAAATCACCTGTTACTTTTGTCATGTTTTTAAATAGTATTAAGGGAATTTAAGTAAGCAGTGAGCACATGGAACATCATAATTTTGTACTATGAAATACTCTTTCCGGAAATCATTTATTCTTAGGTTCTCACAAAAATTACAATCAATAGTGAAGAAGTTATTCATGATGTTTAGTATAAAGAAAATTTTAGCAGCCTTATTTTTAATAGGTTTTACAGGAAATGTATTAAAGGCACAGATCAGTCCACCGGGACTGGGTGATGCCAATACAGCGTTATGGACAGCTTTTGGAGTAAAGCGCCAACTGGATTCATTAGGAAAAAAACAGGCTTTAAGTTATATTGCAATAGGACGTAAAAGCAGTCCGGACAATAACAACCTCCTTTCTAAACAGGCAATTCTTGTATTGAACCATGAGGTCTACCATTCTTTTGCTCCTCATCAGCAATACAGCTATGCCCTTAGCTACCGCCGCCAGCCACAATATGAAAACAGCGCTCCTTACGAAAAAGAAAGTACTGAGCAGGAATTCAGGATCTACGGAAGATATGCCTATACTTTTGATCTTGGAAAAAAGTGGAAATTAAAAAATACGGTCCGACAGGAATTCAGAAAATTTTTCGCTGCTGATTTTAGCAAAGTGGAAGAAGATTTCCAATTGAGAACCCGTATTAAAAGCCAGCTGACATATAATTTATCACCAAAGAACAACCAAAAATTAGCATTAAGTGCGGAAGCTTTATTTTCTATAAGCCATCTTAATGAACCGGATCCACAGTGGACTTCATTTGGATACCGAGAAATGCGTATTGCAGCCTATTATATGTTTAATATTCCAAATACTCCTTTTACAGTAGACGTAGGCTATATGAATGATCTCATCAGAGACAGCAGAAGCATTCACCATGGTGGTGTTCATTATCTTGCTGCGGATCTTATCTGGAATATACCTTATCATAAGAACTAATCTATTTGACATCATAAAAAATCCCGACCATTACTGACCGGGATCTTTGTTTGAAAAACCTCAAGGTCTTTCAACAATATAATTAGTATGAATGTTTGGTTTAATTTAATTGCATATGGTAAGAAACTGCCGGCTCATCTGTACTTTAAATTTAGCCTCTGATCTTGACTGTGCGTAGATGGTATGTTCAAAGGCCAGTACTGTTTTCAGTTTCTGATCGATAAATTCTGCTATTTCTACAAGAGAGAAAATAAAATCCCGGTAGACAGCCATATTAACCGTTTGCCCATAATAAGGAAGATAAGCTTTCAGGAAAGGGATAGCCGTCTGGTGTTTGTTGTAATTGACACAATATCCTGTTCCTTCCCTCGAAGTGATAATTTCATAGTCATTGATATAATCAAGGATATTTTTACCGCCATTCAGGGCTTTGCTGTTTTTTGAGCAATATCTGTTGATTTTATCCAAAATATACTGAGCATATTCCATCATCGAAATGGTTTTCCATTCAAATACATGGCTCATTCCTTTTTTAGGGAACTTCCCATTATCACAGCTTGTACAAAAAGAGATTCCAATTTTTTCATGATAAGGAAAAAAACAGTTATTAATCTCAATGGAAGCATCTGCCTGTACCCTATCTTCTGCAAAATTGTAATAGATATAAGGACTATACAAGGCTGCAAGGGCTTTCAGATAATCTGTTTCACCTGTATTATGATATTCTTCGAACCATTTTTCAAGGTTGTCGTAATAATAACTTTCAAAGTCTTTAAAGTTTAAGTAAAATGGCAATTCCATAGCTCTGTAATTTTGATAAGACAAAGCTATTGCTGTAATGCGACAAAACTTGACGTGTTTTTATTTTATTCTCTGACCAACATCCAGTTCTTTTCAAAACCGTTGTCAAAATAATGATCCTTTTTATCTTTTTTACAGAAAAAACCAGATCAATGATCTGGTTTACAGTTGAGAAATATTTAAATATTCTTTACATTATATATTATGGAAGGCAGATTAGCTCATCTGAAGCTGTTTCATAATAATTAGTATCTGTATAATGAATATTGGCTGTATTTCCGGTTATTAAAACAGCAGGTTTATCTCCGTTTGGAATAAATTTACCTCCATTCAAAAACCCATTTCCAACAAAGTTAAGGTAACTTTTTTCAGCCGTATTTGACAGAACAAAAACTGAAGTATAAATGCTGCTGGTCAATCTATTAAATGTATTGCCAATGAAATTCGCCGTTCCACCGCTATTTAAAGTATAATAAACATCAACACCATTAGAAGTTCCTTCAAAATAGCTGTTGATTAAGTTTAACCCAACCTTTCCATTAGCTCCTACAAATGAGGCTTCTAAGGCGTTTCCATAATTAGCTTCAAACCCGCATCCATCGAACTTCACATTATGTACACTATATAATTCTACTCCTTTAACAGCATTTGAATTAAAATGACAATTGATGAAGGTCAACAAATTGGGAGGCGTAATATTGCTCATCCCACCATAGAAACCTGTATCACCCCAATGGGTTTTTACATTTTCAAAAAGAGATGAACATGTATCCATTATTTGCATTCCTAAATTAAATTTGAATACTTCAACGTCTTTTATTGTAATTTCCATAACATTACTCACATATATGCCAACTCCTCCAGCAGCAGGACTGTTAGGAAAAGGTCTTCTGATCGTAAGACCAGAAATTGTTAAATAACTGGATCCGCCACTACTATTTGAAACAAACCGTAAACCTCCTGTTGCACCAATAGAGTTTAGAACTGTTACATTAACACCAGACCCGATGAGTTGGAATTTATTAGCCTTATCAGGATTTGCAGGCATGTCACATTGTATAGTTTTTGTTATAACAATTTCCCCGATGGGCAGCTTCAGCTTCCATCCATTCTTACCACAAAAGTCAAAAGCTTTTTGTAATGCATCGGAATCATCCGTAATCCCATCAGCTTTTACTCCAAAAAGACCGGCATTCAATTCTGAACCTGATAAAATGAGCGTATTCACATAATAATCAGTTCCCTTTTTTCTATAAATTTTTCCATCAATTAAATTTGCTTCGTTAGACGAGTTGATGGGAGTACCATTCATCCAAACGGTAACTTTTTTGTAATTGACATTTTCTTTGGTTAAGTTATCAACTAACTGCACCAAATCATCATTTGGGTAAGGACTGTTTTGGGTGAAAAAATCTTCTGTATAAATCATAATATTGTAATTTGTCTAACAAATATATATGATGAATACGACAGAACTTGACGTGTTTTTATGTAATTTTTGACCAAATCCTGCTCCTCCAAAAAAGTTTTGTTAAAATAATAAACCTTTTTATCTTCTATAGAAATGAATCAGATCACTTGTTTTGTTTTACTTTAAAAACATTTTGAATATTTTCATAATCAACGAATAATCAACTCATTGAAAAACTCTCACTAATAAAGCAAATTAGTTTTTATTTGTTTATTTTATTAAACTTTCAGATATTTGAGAAAGAGATACAAAAGAAAAACAATGAAAACAAATCTGATGAATAAGAATTTATTAACCCTATTTTTAATATTGACCATTCCTGTGCTATCAAATTCATGCACAGAGAAACAAAAAACTGACGAGAGGCAAGAGTTACCGAATAAAACCGGCAATACTGTAAATATCCAGGATTTAATTGGCAGCACTTACGAATGGAAGTATAAGGAATATACTTATCATATCACATTAACCTCAGATTCTACAGTCCATTGGAAATTAATTAAAGGGGATTATCCCGGTGCCACTGAAGAAACCGATACATATGTGTATTCTCAATTAGATAAGAATAAGATTTTCATTTCGTGGATTGAAAAAAGCGGATTGGGTATATCTGCTGTACTTGATTTTGAGACCATGAATCTTTACACCCATGGAAGTCAGGAGGGCAGTTTATATGTTAATCCCGGTAAAATAAAAAAGATAAAATAGCAATATGGCAGCCATTTGCAACAAGAATTACTTGTCATAGTTCTTCATCATAAATTCAAAGTAGTGGATCATCTTCAGGTAGTTTTCTATACTGAGGTATTCGTTGGTACTATGAAGGCTTTGCTGCTCTGAGCTATTGATTTTGATGGGCATGAACCGGTATACATTTTTACTCACAATCTCATATTTGGCAGCATCTGTACCTGCCATTGTAAGATATGGAGTAACAATAGCTCCAGGATGAATTTCTTTGATCCCAGCCTGTATCAGTTGGTATGCTTTGGTATTGGTAGGTGATATTTTTGAAGCTTCTCTTGTATTATCAATTTCTTCCACCTCAACATCAAAACCCTGTGTAACTTTTGCAATATGTTCTCTGACATCTTTTACCGTATTTCCCGGAAGGAGCCTGAAATTAACTACAAATTCAACTTCCGGAGAAAGAACATTCGTTCCGTCGCTTCCTTTCATCATCGTTAAAGCTGTAGTAGTTCGTACCAATGCATTGGTGGTATTGTTTTTAGTAAGCTGAGATAACAGTACAGGTTTTAAAAGCCATTGATTGGCAATAGCAAGCCTGCTGGTAAACGGCATAGCACCTCCGATATTATCAAAAAACTCTTTAATTAGCGGGGTAATGACAGGCTTCATCTGATCATCTTCCAGGCGCTGCATAATAACAGCAGCTTTTCCAATAGCACTTTCCATGGGAGGCATGGATGAATGCCCACCGAGCCCTTTTACCTTTATTTTTGCAGAAAGAAATCCTTTTTCAGCACATCCTACCACGGCGACATCTGAATCTATTCCAGCTACGCTTCCTTTTTGCATAATCAACCCTCCTTCATCATATACGGCATCAAACTTCAATCCTTTTTTCTTAAAATAATCAGCAATCTGAATGGCTCCTTTTTGGCCTCCTACTTCTTCATCAAAACCGAAAGCAAGGTAAATATCCCGTTGTGGAGTTTGTTTACTTTTAATCAAATTGTTCACAGACTCCATCAGAGAGAAGAGCATACCTTTCATATCTATTGCTCCTCTTCCATAAATCCTGCCATTGGCAACGACTCCTGCAAAAGGGGAATAATCCCAATCTTCAGCAACTTTTGAAACAGGAGGCAATACTTTATCATCGGGACGGAATATATTTTCTTCTTTGTTTTTCACGTCAGCGTCTCCCGGAGGAACAACGTCCATATGGGAAAGAAACAGGATAGGCTCCAGAGCAGGATTACTTCCTTTCAACCTGAATACCAATCCATATTTATTCACTTCAAAGTTCTCCGTATTCTGATACACCAGTGGATATGATATTTTCAGGTATTCTTTAAACTCATCAAAGGGTGTATAGTTGAATTCTCCCAAACTCCCGGTTGATACCGTTGGAATTTTTATTCCGTTGGAAAATCTTATTAGGGCAGAATCACTTTTTACAGGCTTCCATCCTTCTCCGGTTTCAGCTGTGTTTTTCTTAAACGGATAGGTATAAGTTTTAATAAGTAATACAGCAATAAGGATAACAAGAATACCCAAAATAATTAGAAGAACTTTTTTCATGATCAACTGATTTTGTATGATGGTTTGGTTCTATAAATATAGGAAAGTCTTTTTGCTGCAGCAATACTTCCAGTGAGATATCAGAAATCAAAGAAAATGAAAAACCAATTGTTTATGCCATTTCTAAAAACTCTAATCCCTTATTTTATGACATGGTAAAATGTCCCAGAAATACCATGGTAATATCTAAAGTCTTTGCGTCTAATGTAGAACCGTCATGAATACAATTATCCGTTGGAGCTATATAAAAATCATAGGGTTTTTGTTCTATTTTAAGTACCGGATAATCAGGAAAATATTTGAAAAAATACTCAATGATATTTTTATTGCTGATATTCTCTTTTTTTACGTCAATTTTTTTCTTCAGCATATTGTAAATCTGGATCATGGTCAGATTGATAAATAAGAAATATCTTGATTCCTGACCAAGATTGATAGTGAGACGATTACCATGTTTGTGAGATGATCCGATCGTCATTTTCCTGTCGGAAGAATCTTTGTGAAGACCGATGAACCTCATCTGATGGGGCTGATATCCTTCCGGCAGATTTCTTCTGTCTACCGAAGTAGTCTCACAGTTAGGATAACCGGCTGCAATGCAGTGAAAAGAGTAATCCGCGGAAAGGTTTTGTAAAAAATCATTTAATCCTTCATTCAGCTGTGCTACGATTTCTTTGTTATTGTAAAAGCATTCAAGAACTTCCTTTTCACTGGTAGCAACATGAAGGTTAAGCTGCTTACATAAATTTTGCAGCTTTGCAGGAATTTTTCCGATCGCAGCAGTATTATAATCCTTTAGAAAGCGGGTCGTCCGAATCCTGGATACAATTGCCCCCTCTACTTTTTTCCAATCCCTTTTGGGAAGATAAGCTTCGTCTTCATATTGTGGTTCGAAGTCTGCCTCTCCAAATAAAACTTTTGTGGGTTGTCTGTATTTACCGGAATGGCTGCCGGTATTAATTGTTACGGTTTCTTCAAATTCCTTATCCTTACAAAAAATCTTTATGCCGCTTTTTACTTCCATAATATTAATAGTTATCAAATTTTCCTGTGTAAACAATGGTGATATCAAATTCTTTATTTCCTAATGTACTTCCGTCATGAATAAAATTATCCGTGGGGGCAATGTAATACTGATAAGGCTTTATTTCTAATCTGATTACAGGATAATCGGGAAAATCATTTAAGAAATTTTCTACAATATTTTCTGTGGTAATTTTTCTTCTGTGATATAGTTTATAAATTTGTCTTAAACTCAGGTTGATATAGTATAGGTAACGGGATTCGCTACTGATATTAATCGATATCCTGTTATCCGATTTATAAGCAGTGTGAGGAGTAAACTTCCTGCTTTCATCAATATGCAGACCTGTATATCGGATATATTCTTTATTTATAAAATGAAAAGTGGTCGTTTCTCTGTTAGGCTGGGCTTTGGCAATACGATGGAATTTATAATGCTGAACCGAAGATTTATTTTTCAAAAACTCATCCAGTTCTTTATTGATCTTAATAACCAGTTCTTCGTTCTCCTGAAATTTGGGTTCAATATCAAACAGACTTTTACATTCTGATAATTGTAGCTTTTTAATAAGATTAATTACTTTTTGAGGAATTATTCCAATAGAAACTGATTTGGACAGCGGATTAAAATGATCATTGGTCATGATAATACTGTGCTCTTTTGGAGTAAGTGGTCTCCAGCTTTTTTTGGGAATAAAAGCATTACCGGAGTATTCAACAGTTGTAATATGCTCTGCCGATTCAGTACCGGTATTGATTAAGATCTGCTGTCCGATATTATCAATCCCGCTATTGTATAATTGAAGTCCTTTTCTTAACATACTAAACTAAATGATTTTAATTTGTTTTTTATTTCATCATGAGCTTTTATAAGTGATTCTTCTTTTAGCTCTTCTACGATTTCTTCATAATGAGCCTCGCTTGCATCCAAAGAAGCATAGACTTCTTCCGGAAGGCTGTTTACGATATCATTTTGAATATGAGAAACCAGTTTTATCATATCATGGCAATAAATGGTAGGGTTATCAAAGCCCTCTTCATTAGAATAGCGGTTCCCCAGGAATCCACCGCCACATATATCATATATCGGGCAGCTCAGGCATATATCGTTAACCATATTATGACTGTGAAAGAAAACCTCAAATAACGGATCATTATTCAGGTCATCAATAGAATGGGTATGAATATTGAGATCGTTTCTTGTTATCCCTTCATAGCAGGCCCGGATAGAATCCGACACTTCCAGTGCTCCGTTTGTTTCCAAAACAGCAACACCGTTGTTCAGTCTTCCCACCATCTGATCTCCTGTCTGCTCTCCCATGATCAGTTCAATCAATGTCCGGAAAAACCGGATCATAGGTCTGTCGCTATCCATTTTCCATATTTCGAAAATTTCAATCAGCCAGTCAGCATAGGGAGTATGATGCAATGTATTTACTTTTAATTTTTCGAAACTATCGGGTAAATTATCATAATGGCCATCCGGTAATAACAGATTAAAACTTGGTACTCCTAAATTTTTCACTTCCTGATAAAATTCTGAGGGAGAGATATTCAGATTAACAACGGACAGGATATTACTCATCCCATATTGTTTTCCAAGCTCAATAGCCTTTACTACTTTTTCATATGATCCTTTTCCATTATGAAATACACGGTATCTGTCATGATGCTCTTTGGGGCCGTCCATGCTGATTCCTATCCGTATATTAAGTTTTTTAAACAGTTTATACCATTCATGGGTAAGGCTTACACCGTTTGTCTGCATTGCAAAGCCAAAATTCACATCTTTAACAACAGTTGTAAAAATTTCGATGGCCTGTTTATAATTTTCTTTACCCCACAACAGAGGTTCCCCGCCATGAAATACAATCTGGACATATTTTGCCTGTTTTTCCGTGCAATATGCATGTAGTTTTTGGGCAAAAACTGTAATTGTTTCCATAGACATGAATTTAGGCTGAGAGAGATAGGTTTTATCACCCAGATTATACATGTAACAGTAAGAACAGTTGAGGTTACATCTACTTGCAACCTTTAAAACAAATGAGACAATATTTTCCATACATTTTATTTAAAAGAAACTCTCCATTAGCCGGTTTGTAGCTAATGGAGAATAGTAAAGAGTCCTTATACTCTTAAAAATGGATCATATTTACTGTAAGCAGCAGATCCGCCGCCACCTTCAATGGCTACATTGCAGTTATCAGTTCCCGTTCCAATTCCGGTTCCGGGATTGATGATACCAATTCCTCCGAAAACAGCTTTGTACAGATCCATCTTCTCTGTACCTGAAGATTTAATAGTCTCCTTTAAAATGCTTTTGTGCTCTAAGTTTGAAACTAGTTTAACTCTTTTTTTCATAAAAAAAATTTAAGATTAATAAAATACCATCAGTAAGGACATGGCAATCGCCCCTCATTTATAAAATGAGCAATTATTATAGTGTTTGTTTTGGTTATGATGCTGCTGATTGTATAACCAGCGTAACGTTGTATATCTGTTGATTAATTTGTTCAACAATTCCCCCTCATTGTAAGGGTCATTTTGATTGGCAATTTCACATTAGATAACAAGGTCCGGATAAGTAACCTTATTGACGTTTAAAAGAATTTTAAAGACTGTTGTAAACGGTTTGTATGAGTAATTAATTCTGTCATTTTTTGTATATAAAAACAAGAAAAAATAACCCCAAACAAAAGAAAGGGTAGAAATAGGTAATTCATCGTATAGTTATTAGTTTTTTTTAAGCTTACTGAACTTTTACTGGGGGAATTGGCGGAGATTTTGGTCCTCCATCATAAGCAGCCTCCGTTGAGGTTTCCCAAGTATTTTTCATAATTAAAGTGTCTGTCTCACTTACAGGACCTCCTCTCTGTAATTTTTCAGAATTGCTTGTTGGCTTCATTTTTGCAGTTGGTGCAGAGAGGTCCTGATCATCATCCTGTCTACATGAAACAGCTAACAATGCAATAGCAGATGCGTATAATACGCTTAATAGAAATATCCTTTTTGTCATAACAGTTTTTTTATACAATTTATGTAATCTAAGTGGCCGAAACTACAAATTAAATAATCAACAAGAGTCATTTCTTAAAAAAAATTTATTAAATCATAAAAAAATCAATCAAACAATTATGTTAAGTATTTAAATATCAATGTTTTACTTTTTTATGTTTTTAAAAGATTAATCACTATTTTTGTTAGAGTTTTTTTTGTGATTTTTGTAATTTTCTAGAATGAAAAAAATATATTTTCTACCACTTTTTCAATTATGCTTACTACTGAGTATTTTTTGCTCTTCATTAATGGAAGGACAAAAAATGGAAAAAGCGAAAGATTCGCTCAGTGATGAAGAAAAATGGAAAAAAATTTCACTACAAATAAAGAATTCCAAAAAAAATAAAGAATTTAAGAAACTTTATGATGCTTATGAAAATGCGGCTTTAATGGGAGCAAAAAATCAGAAAAACTATTTAGATAGTCTTTTGATTACCGCAAAACAGCTGAAAGACGACAAGCTTATTGGTGAAGCTTATATGTGGCTGGGCATGAATGGTGAAAGTATAGAAAACTACCCTGAAGCGCTAGATAACTATATCAATGCATATGGTATGCTTTCAAAAACCAATAATCAGCTGGCTATCAACAAATCGATTACCTTTCTGGCAAGGGTTAAATTGTATATGGGTGATTATGATGGAGCCTACAACCTTCTAAAACCTGCCTTAAAAAACCTAAAATCAATAAACACAGAAGAATCCCATTTATATTTTACTTATGGACAGCTTGCTCTTATTGAAACCAATTGGTATCTGAAAAGAGACGATAACAGCGCTTTGGTAAAAGAAGGAATGGATTTTATCAAAAATACCAATCAATCGGGGTATTATCCTTATTTCCTTGCAGCGGAAGGTGTTGATCAATATTACAATAAAAATTATAGTGAAGCGATCAAAAAAATAACTGCTGCAGAAAAGCTATACACAGACCAATTTCAGCACTTAACAGATAAGCTCTATCTTGCCCTTAGCTATTGGGAACAGGGGAATACCAAGCAGGCCTATACTTTTTTGCAACAGATAGATGATGCTTATGATAAAACAGGGAAAATAGACCCAAAATTCAGATCTGCGTTTGAGATGCTGATCAAGTACTATGAGAAAACCGGCGATAAAGACAAAGAGCTGGAATACGTAAAGAAATTATTATCAATTGATGCCAAATATGAGAAGGACTACAAACTATTGTTTTCCACTATGCACAAAGAGTTTGATAATAAAAAACTAATCGAAACCAAAACAATATTAGAAAACAGGATAAAAAAAGGTAAGATTATCTATAAGATCAGTATTGCTATTGGTATTGGACTGATTATTTTCCTGATATCTATTATCTATAAAGGAATTCAGAAAAGAAATAAATACCAGAAACTCTACAAAGAGTTTATCAGTATCAAAAGCAGTGAGGATTTAGATGAAGAACTGCCTGATGAAGATCCCGTGGCTGCAGAAGTCATAGATGCTTATGATATGGATTCCGATGCTGATAATGAACCGGATATCCTGGATGATATTGATGATATTGACATTAATCCGAAACTTGTGGATAATGTTCTTAAAGAGCTTGATCTGTTTGAAAAGAATAAAGACTTTTTAAAGAAAAAAGTAAATCTGGAAAGTCTTTCTTTACAGTGCGGAACCAATACCGCCTATCTATCCAAAATTATCAACCATTATAAAAAGCAAAATTTCAAAACCTATCTCAATGATTTAAGGCTTAATTATGTTATGAATCTTTGGCGGGGAAGTAAAAAGAGCAGAAGATACTCTATACAGGATATTGCAAGTAAAGCAGGATTCAGCAATTCGCAAAGCTTTTCAAAAAAATTTCAAGAAAAATTCGGGGTTTCCCCTTCATTTTTCTTGAAAAAGCTTAATTCCAATAAAGAATTGGAAAGCGATATAATCGCTACGGATAATGAATTAAAAAATGATTAATATGTTGTTAATGTAAACTGTGTCCTTATTTTAAAATGGTTCTATTTCCCTTATGGGTTTTACCATCTGCTCTAACGCTGAAGCTAAATTAGTTATTATCCTGAAATAATACCAAAACAGGAAGGCTACAGAGGGTTGAAAACTTAAAAAAGAAGACCCAAAAACTTAAAAAACTTAAAAAAACACATCATCTTCCCTACTGATTTACAACATAATAAGATTTTATAAAGTAAGTTTTGAATCATATTTATTTTAATAATAGAAAGCAGAGATAAAAGCACCTGAATCTCTCATTTAAAACATGAATTTTCAATTTATCCAAGATATACATTGTCAAAATACCTGTAAAATCATCACCTCAAAACACAAAAAGGGCCAATTCAAAAAAGAATTGACCCCCAAACATTAACTGTTTACTGAATTATGATATTTTTTATTTCCAGCCTCCACCTAGGCTTTTATAGATATCTACTACTGTACTCAGCTGTTTCTGCTTAGCTTCAATCAGCTCCATTTTAGCATCCAATGCGTCTCTTTGGTTCAAAAGAACTTCAAGATAATCTGCTCTGGAGTTGCGGAATAATTGGTTGGCGATATCTATGGACTGATCCAGAGCTTTTGTCTCCTGGGATTTTAATTGATAATACTGATCTATATTCTTGATTCTGGACATCATATTGGCAACATCCAGATAAGCATTTAAAATCGTCTTATCATACTCATACAATGCCTGAACCTGTCTTGCATCAGCGGTTTGGAAGTTGGCCTTGATAGCACTCTTATTGATCAGGGGGCCAGCCATCTCTCCAACAAGGTTATAGGCAATGGATTCCGGCATTTTAACCAAATAGGAAGGTTTAAAGGCTTCCAATCCTAAGGTTGCGGATATTTCCAGTGAAGGATAAAACTCTTTTCTTGCCGCTTCCACATCTAATTTTGAAGATTTCAATTCCAATTCTGCACGTTTGATATCCGGACGATTAGCAAGCAATTGTGACGGAATGCCGGTATAAACTGTCTGCGGAATGGTAGACATAAAACTTTCTTTTGTTCTTACAATCGGCTGTGGGTACCTTCCCAACAAAGCATTGATACCGTTTTCCTTCTCAGTAATTTGCTGACGGATTGTGTATTCTGCAGCTTTTGACTTGGCCAGTTCAGCTTCAAATTTCTTCACCGCCAGTTCTGTTGCCGCAGCAGCTTCCTTCTGGATCTTAGAGATTTCCAAAGCTTTTTGCTGAAGTTTGATATACTGCTGTATGATATCCAGCTGATTATCAAGAGCCAGCAATTCATAGTAACTATCTGCGACTTCTTCTATAAGATTGGATAATACAAAATTTTTCCCTTCCACTGTGGAAAGGTAATGAGCGACAGCTGATTCTTTCTCCGTTCTGAGCTTTTTCCAGATATCAATCTCCCAGTTCGCCATTAATCCTCCTTCAAAATTCCCCAATGGATCCGGCATTTCTCTTCCCGGTTCTATTTCCGTAGTAGCATCCCCTGCCCCTTCACTGGTATAGCGCCCTGCTTTTTTCAGCCCTGCACCTATACCGGCAGAAACAGTGGGGCTCAGTTTTCCTTTTTTAGCCAACACTCCACTCTTAGCAATTTCAATCTCCTGAAGCGTAATCAGAAGTTCCTGATTGTTCTTTAGAGAAATTTCAATCAGGCTTACAAGGTTAGGATCAGTGAAGAATTGCCTCCAGGGTGTTGTTCCGCTGTTATTATTGGCGTCCTGCTGTTCTTCCTGGTTAAAATTCTGAGGTATATTCTCTTTAACCTCATCTTTTATGACTGTCGCCATCGGAGCTTTACAGCTTGCCAGAACAAGAGATAAAGCAATGGCTGTGATTATATTTTTAGTCTTCAAATTTTCCATCATGTTCATAAGGTTCAGTTTGTTCTGTTAAAGGATTTTCTTCTTCATATTTTGCCAGTCTCGATTTATCAGCAATCGTTCCGAAAATATAATATAGCCCCGGAATAATCATCAATCCGAAAATGGTTCCTATCAGCATTCCTCCTGCTGCTGCCGTTCCAATCGTTCGGTTACCCACTGCACCCGGTCCGGTTGCAACTACTAATGGAATTAACCCGGCAACGAATGCAAATGAGGTCATTAAGATAGGGCGGAAACGGATCGCTGCACCTTCAATAGCCGCTTTTGCCACAGGAATACCTTCTTCAGCTTTCTTCTGTACTGCAAATTCTACAATCAGTACCGCATTTTTACCCAGAAGCCCGATAAGCATTACCATGGCTACCTGTGCATAGATATTGTTTTCCAATCCTAAAAGCTTTAAGCACAGGAATGCCCCGAAAATACCTACCGGAAGAGATAGAATCACCGGTAAAGGAAGAATGAAGCTTTCATATTGCGCCGAAAGAATCAAATAAACGAATCCTAAACACACAAGGAAGATAAATACAGCTTCATTTCCACGGCTTACTTCATCTTTGGAAATCCCAGCCCAGTCTATACCAAAACCTCTGGGAAGGGTTTTATCTGCAACTTCCTGAATGGCTTTAATAGCCTGCCCACTGCTATATCCAGCAGCCGGAGTTCCACTTACCTCTGCCGAGTTATACATATTATGTCTTGTAATTTCAGATAAACCATACACTTTTTCAAGTCTCATAAAATCCGAATACGGTACCATCTGGTCTTTATCATTTTTAACATATAATTTCAACAGATCTGTTGGCAGTGCACGATACTGAGGCCCTGCCTGTACAATTACCTTATAAGGCCTGTCGAAACGGATAAAACTTGTCTCATAGTTGGAACCGATAAGGGTTGATAAATTATCCATCGCTTTTTCAATGGTCACTCCTTTCTGTTCCGCAAGGTCATTATCTATTCTAAGCATATATTGTGGGAAACTCGCAGAATAAAACGTAAATGCCGATCCAAGTTCAGGACGTTTTTTAAGCTCTTTTACAAAATCATTACTTACCTGTTCCATTTTATGATAATCCCCACTTCCTGCCTTATCCAGCAAACGGAGCTCAAAACCTCCTGCCGCACCATAACCCGGCACTGAAGGTGGTTGGAAGAATTCAATATTGGCTCCCGGAATATTTTTAGCCTTTTCTTCAAGTTTCTCAATAATTTCAGAGGCCGATTCTTTACGTTCTTCCCAGCTTTTAAGGTTGATCAGACAAGTTCCCGAGTTAGATCCCGTTCCTTCGGTCAGAATTTCATATCCTGCCAGCGACGAAACAGACTGTACCCCATCAATATCTTCTGATTCTCTTAAAAGCTCTTTTGCAATCTGATTGGTTCTTTCCAATGTAGATCCCGGAGGAGTCTGGATAATTGCATAAATCATTCCCTGATCTTCCGCGGGAATAAATCCTGAAGGAAGAGAGTTGCTGAGAAAATAAGTACAGGCACAAAAAGCCAGCAATAATGGTAACGTAATTGTTTTTTTCGTAACCGTTTTATTAAGCATCTTCTCATATTTTCCGGCCCCTTTTGTGAAAATACTGTTGAATTTATCCAGGAAAATGGAAATAGGAGTTTTCTTTTTAGCTTTTCCGTGGTTATTTCTCAGAATTAATGCACATAATGCAGGAGTAAGGGTAAGCGCTACAATCCCGGATAAAATAATGGACGATGCCATGGTAATAGAGAACTGGCGATAAAATACTCCAACCGGTCCGGACATAAATGCAATCGGGATGAATACGGATGCCATTACCAACGTTATGGCGATAATAGCACCACTGATCTCATGCATCGCTTCTTCAGTTGCTTTTAAAGGAGAAAGGTGTTTTTCTTCCATCTTGGCATGGACAGCCTCAATCACTACAATGGCATCATCTACTACAACCCCAATTGCCATTACCAGGGCAAAGAGTGAGATCATATTCAGTGTAATTCCAAAGGCAGACATTACGGCAAATGTTCCTACTAATGAAACCGGAACCGCCAATGCAGGAATAAGCGTTGAGCGCCAGTCTCCAAGGAATAGAAATACAACAATGGCTACCAGTATAAATGCTTCAAACAGGGTATGTATCACTTTTTCCATAGAAGCATCCAGGAACCTGGAAACATCATAACTGATATCATAGTGCATTCCTTTTGGAAAGTTATTCTTTTCAAGATCTTTCATCAGTGTTTTTACATTTTTGATAACGTCACTTGCATTAGATCCATAGGACTGCTTTACAGTAATTGCTGCAGAAGGTTTTCCATTCAATGTAGAATAAATATCATACATGGAACTTCCAAACTCAATATCTGCGACATCTTTTAGCCTTACTGATTCTCCATCAGACTTCGCCTTAAGAATAATATTTCCGTAATCTTTTTCATTATTAAAACGTCCCGGATATTTTAACACATATTCAAAAGACTGAGAACGTTTTCCTGAGCTTTCTCCTGTTTTTCCGGGAGAAGCTTCTAAGCTCTGCTCATTCAGTGATTCCATCACTTCATCCGCTGAAATATTATAAGCGGTAAGCCTATCCGGTTTAAGCCAGATACGCATTGCATATTCACGGGTTCCCAGGATATCGGCAAAACCTACTCCACTTACCCTTCTCAACTCAGACATTACATTGATATCTGCGTAGTTGAAAAGGAATTTCTGGTCAGCTTTGGGATCATCACTGTACAGGTTAATGTACATCAGCATATTGGGTTCTTCACGGGTAATTTTCACTCCTTCACGCACTACCAGCGGAGGTAATTTGTTCACTACCGAAGATACCCTGTTTTGAACGTTGACTGCAGCAACATTGGGATCTGTACCGAGGTCAAATACAATCTGAATAGAGGCTTCCCCATCATTTCCGGCATCCGAGGTCATATATTTCATACCTGGAACACCATTCAATCCTCTTTCCAACGGAATCACTACAGATTTGATCAATAGTTCGTTGTTGGCTCCCGGGTACTCTGCCGTAATATTTACTTTAGGCGGTGAAATGGAAGGAAACTGCGTCACAGGAAGCTTCACTAGGGACAAGATCCCTAAAAATACTATAATCAATGAGATTACAATAGACAGAACAGGTCTGCGAATGAATTTCTTAAACATACTTCTTCATTTTAGAGTAGACTACTCTGCTTTTAATTTCAATGATTGAAGAACCTTTTTAGGATCCTGGAATTTTGTTTTTATCTTTTGGTCGTCTTTTACTTTCTGAACACCTTCCAGAAGAATCTGATCCCCTTTTGAAAGCCCTGAACCTACTACATAGAGGTCCTGAAGTTCATAAGCAATTTTAATATTCCGGGATTTTGCAGTTCCGTTTTTATCAATAACAAATACATATTTCTGGTCCTGAATCTCGTAGGTTGCTTTTTGAGGAATAATCAGCGCATTATGAACCGGCATTACCATTTGAACTTTTCCGGTTTCCCCATTTCTCAGCAGTTTATCAGGATTCGGAAACTTTGCGCGGAAAGCAATATTTCCGGTTTCATTATCAAATTCTCCTTCAATAGTCTGAATTTCTCCTTTATGGGTATACGTTTCGCCATTGGCCGTAATCAAAGCCACCTCATTGCTTCCACGGTCAGCAACATGCGTCTGGTAGCTTAAATATTCAGGTTCTGAAACATTGAAGTAGGTATAAATGTTGGTATTATCCGACAGTGAAGTAAGAAGATCTCCTTCATCTATTAAACTTCCAAGTTTTAAAGGGATTCTGTTGATGATCCCAGAAAACGGAGCTTTAATATCTGTAAATGACAGATGGATTTGTGCCAGCTTCATTTCTGCATTGGCAGCATCCAATTTAGCTTTTGCCATTGCTTTTTCATTTTTAGACACAATATTGTTATTGGCCAGTGTACTGGCATTTTTCAATTCGATAGACGCCTGTTCCACTTCTGCTTTTGCTTTTAAAAGCTCTGCCTGATACAGTTTAGGCATAATCCGGAATAAAGTCTGTCCGGCCTGTACATACTGTCCCTCATCTACAAAGATCTTTTCAAGGAAACCTTTTTCCTGTGCCCGGATTTCAATGTTCTTCACTGACTGGATCTGAGCAACATATTCTTTATTAATTACAGTATCCATAACTACCGGAGACGTTACCGGATAAATTGAGGCTTCTTCTTTTTCCTCTTTTTTCTTGGTACAGCCAACAGCCAGCAGCAGAATGCTTAAAGCAATGCCTGAGGCAACTCTTTTTATCATAATTCTAGAGTTTATATAAATCGTTAATGTTTGAATAGAAATAAGAATGGTAATCGGGAATGCTACGATGTGATGATTACCAGAAGGTCACAACGCAAGGAAAATCTCCACCTGAAAACAGGTAGAAAATAAACGGAAAAATGAAATTTTAAATTCTGATGGAACGGATTAAAAGAAATTTTTTAGCAGAAAGGCCAAAAACAAAACCATGAATGTGCGGCTTAAACTGCTTATAACTTTTTAATCCAAAAATATAAACCAAGCTGAAAATGCCGGCAAAAACAACAATAGCCTGAAATACATCAGACAACTGAAAATCATTTTCGATAAGTTCCAGGGTGGAATTGTCTACACTGTCGGCTTTCTGCTGAACGGAGAGCTTTTCAAAAGTCTGGTTCAGACGGTTAGCCCTTTTAGGAATGTGATGAGAAACATGACCAGAATAGTCATTTCGCAGTGTTTTAACGTTAAGCTTGCTTTCCACTATAAAGAGCAGAAAAAGGCTTGTTAAAAAATATACTATAAAGTTTCTCATTTTGAAGTGGCAAATGTACATTTAGATTATGATACAATCATAGTAGATTAACAAAATTTAACGATCCTTTAAATAACCTGAAGTCAGAAATTACACTGTATTCTCTTCGTCATCTATAGTGTTCACTACCAATGAATTTATCTCAACATATCTTAAAATTACATATTACACATTAAAAGCAATTGTATAGTTAATTAATCACAATAATTAGTATATTTATAAAAATAAACAACTAAAAATGAATAATTTAGTTTATATTTTAAAATATATCAAGGAAAGCGATTGCCCTGATTTTGCTAAGGGTTACAAGGGGCTTTATACTTTAGCAAATATCTTTTTCTTTTATACTTCATATACTACTGTCGTTTCTCCAAATTTATATTTTCCTAATGGTTCCTTTCCTGAAGAAGCCTATATTTTTTATAATACTGTGGAAATAAGTTTCCCAATTTTTGACATCTATTTTAACAAACGCTACACACAACACCTAAAATACTTTACTTATGAGAAAGAATTTATCTTTATTAGGATTGGTCTTTTTTTCAATCTTTTACGCGCAGGTAGGTATACACACCTCCAATCCCCAAAATACATTCCATGTGGATGGGGCAAAGGATAATCCCGCCACAGGAGCTCCTTCACTCACTCAGCAAGCCAATGACCTCATTGTAACTTCCAGTGGAAGTACGGGAATAGGAACGGCAACCCCCGATCCTTCCGCCATGCTGGAAGTCAATTCCCCCAACAAAGGAATTTTACCCCCAAGAGTGGTTCTAACTTCTGCTAATATGCAGCTTAGCGCCAATCCTAATGCTACCGGACTATTAGTTTACAATACGTCGTCAACTCCATTAAAAGCAGGGTATTACTTTTGGGATGGCATACAATGGCAAAAATTAGACTCTACAACAGATAACAGCGGTGGTAATGCCACTGTAGAGACGAAAGCTGTAATGGGACCTCTGACAGCCACTACAGATAATGGCAGAGCCGGCTACGCAATTGTTGTAACAACGCCTGACGGCAGATTTTCAGTACGCTGTTTTATTCCTACAGGAAGTTTATTTGCTGATGTTAATTTACAGATCAGAAATAATGGTATTCCCACGGTAGATATCATTTCAAACGGACATTATCTATGGTCCGGAGCGGGAGGATATCAGCAAAATCAGCTCAGATTACCATCTGCAGCATGGGCTGGTGACAATGCAACCACTTCACAGGCACTTATTGATGCAACAACCGGAGCCAGAATTCAAACTGCTCTTACCAATCCATATTGGGGAGATCCGGGTGTATATGCCAGTGGTGTTCCGGAGCAAAGACTCTATTCATGGACGACCACTGATGGTAATGACAAGGTTTTCTACAAAATGTATTTTATGATGGGTTCTTCTACCCCAGCCAGTGCAGGAAATGCCACAACATGTCCGGGTGGTATATGCAACACAACTAAAGCATTTTTCACCATAGACCAAGTTAAAGCTCCTTAATCGGCTTAAACTGATTCATATGATCCATAAGAAGAACTGAATCCTTTAGTTCTTCTTTTTATTGATGGATAGGCTGGCGGCACATTTTCTGGTAAGGGATGAAATCATTACAAAAAACTAACTTTTATCATGATTTCCAATTATTTATAAAAGTCTATTGTTATTCTCTTCTATTTGAATTATTTTTGCCGGAAATTTAAACAACAAATGCAACATAAGAAATTTACACTTTATCTCATTTAAAATGAGCAAAATATACTCCTCTGCTTTTAGAAGTATGTTTTAAATTCTACATCAATTAATTCCTATTGTTCTGTTTTCAAAGGTCTGTTTTTAACAAGCGAAGAGATGCGCTCCGATAAAAACACATTGTTAATTTTACATAAACTAACATATTTTTATTAAAAATATTTGTAAATTTATATAGTATTAACACCATAATTCATGAAACACTTTAAAATCACTTATCACTATGAAAAATTTATTACCATCAATCCTTTTAGGATTGGCAATCCTTTCCTCAACAGCGTGTAAACATCCTGGTAAAGAAGCTGAAGTTATTACTGCTGCGCCGGAGAACAAAGATGAAATTTCCAAAAATGTTTATGTAGATAGCTATGGAGAAAAAATAGAAGTTACCATAAACACTACTAAAAATACAGCCACAGTACATTTGAATGGCAAAACATATGATCTCAAAAAAAGTGATGCACTGCCAGAATATACTGCTTCAAATGAAGAGTATCAGTATTCTGAAATCAAAGGCAATATTACTTTTTTAAAGAAAAATGTAGACATGGTTCTTTTCCATCATAAAAAGGAGAGAAAAGAATCAGGACCGGCTAAAATGGCATCATATTAGCTGAAGAGTTAAACATACATTTAAATTAAACTTTATGAAAAACTTGTATTACTACCTATCAGCTCTTTTCCTTGCTGTATTTCTTGTTGCTTGTAAAACTCCTGCCGTACAGAAGTCTGCAGACATAACAGGAAAAACATGGAAACTTGTTGAACTTAACGGACAGCCAATTCAGTTAAAGAACCCTAAGAATAATCCTCATTTTAAACTTGACACCAATGGTATGAGATATGAAGGACATGCAGGATGTAACGGTTTGGGAGGTACTTTTGAAATAAAGCCTGACATCATGAGAATTAAATTCAACCAGGGAATGTCTACTATGATGGCATGTGAAGATCTGGATATTGAAAACCAATTTACAAAAGCTTTGCTTTCTGCAGATAACTATTCTGTAAACGGAAATACTTTGACTTTAAACAAAGCAAGAATGGCACCTTTAGCTAAATTTGTACAACAGTAAATTGAATCACAATAAAAATACAAAGACGCTCTGCAGTTGCAAAGCGTCTTTTTTATGCTTTTTTATTATACAATATATAACAGATTAAAAGACTTAGATTAACCAAAACTGCAAATGAGTTGGAAATAATAATGGGCAGTTCATCTTTCATAAAACCATACCAAACCCATAGAGAAAGCCCAACAATGAGAACAAGAAGCATAAGCAGGGAAATGTCTTCCACATTTTTTTCTCTGATGACTTTTACGAGTTGAGGAATCATAGAAACAGAAGTTAAAACCCCTGCAATAATTCCTAATATATTTTCATTCATGATTCTGTTGTTAAGAAATAAAAGAACGTTAATATAAAGAAAACTCTTATGATTTGAACCTGTTCGCAGAAACTTCTTCATGAAGAGGCATATCTTTCTCAATAAAATCATAAAGATTTTTTGAAAAAAAACATCCGTTCAGAATTCCCCTTGCTCCCATCCCATTAAAGACATACAGGTTTTTTAATGATTCGTGCCTGCCAATAATAGGTCTTCTATCCTTTACTGTCGGGCGGAAGCCAAAATGAACTTCCTCCACTTCAAAATCATAGGAATAAAACTCTGAAAGACCATTTACCAATTGTTTTACTGTAGATTCATCTATATGATGGTGCAATTGTTCTCTATCATAGGTTCCACCATAGAAATGAAGCCCGTTTCCGGCAGGAAATAAAAAATGTTTCTTTTTGATTGTGATATCAGGAACAGCCTCAGAAAGTTTTACCTTAATATGATGTCCTTTATTTGGAATAACAGCAACATCTGAAAAATATGGGTTTTGGGTAACTCCCATTCCTTCGCAGAAAACAATATTTTTAAAACTAAAATCTGTATAAGTAGCTTCCGAAGGATTCAGTTTCTCATAATCGAATTTTTCTTTTACCAAAAGGTCATTTTTTTCAAAATAACTGAATAAACCCGCAAAAAATCCATTAACATTCAATCTGGCTGACTGAGATACCTTTCCGCTGAGATAATCGTTTTTTACCACATTTAAAGACTCAAATTTTTTATCGAGAAAAGCTGATAAATCCTCATTCTCTGATTTCTTCAGCCATAGCTTCTGTTCATTTTCGTCATGAAAAATTCTATGGATAGATTTTTCAACCAGATAATTTTCGCCTGTATATGATGCTATTTCTTCAAGAGTATCTTTAAGGAAATCAATCTGCTCCTGAGCTTTCCAGAAAGTTGTAAACTTCTTAAGGACAACAGGATTAATGATACCGGCTGAGATTTGAGAAGCACTTTTTCTTCCTTCTGAGAATATTACAAAGGACTTATTATTTTTAATTAGCTGGTGAGCGAAGAAAAGTCCTGCATAACCATCACCCACTATAATATAATCTACATTTCTCATAATAAAAAAACCTGAGTAAAAGTACTCAGGTTTTCTATAAATATCAAGTGAAATTTAGTAATTCCACATATCATTTTCCATTTCAAGGATCTGCGTCTTGATTCTGTCGCTTTCATCCAGCTGATCATCAGCATCTCTAGGAATATAGTCTTTGATAGTACCATCTCCTAAACCGGCTGAAGATTTGTAGATTATAGAAGAAAATCTTCTTGCATTGATGATATCATCGAAAGATAAATCAGCTGAAGAGTTTTTTCTGTTGAAAACATAATTGTTGGCTAAGACATCTCTTGCATTCGGATAGAAAATCCAGAATAAATCAATCAATTCGTCATTGCTGGCAATTGGTTTCCCGTCAGGGCCTATAACTCCCTGTACTGCAGGGTCTGGACCCATAGCTGCAATACCGAGAGGTCTGTATTTCATCTGTCCGTCTCTCTTGTCAATGAACCACATACCCATTATTTTAAGAACTTTCACTTTATCAGTTGTAGTCTCAATAATATCAGTATATTCTTTTTTCTCCTGCTCAGTTAATTGTCTTCCAGAGTTCAGGATATCAATTGCAGCATCACTGATCTTAACATTAACCAACCTTTTCTTAATTCCTTCCGGAGTAAGTTTATCTACAAAATTCTCATCATTATAAACCTGCTCAATTTTACCGCTTAAAGCAGCATCAAGCAATAATTTATATAAAGATCTTGTAGGAGTAGAAAGAAGGCCATCCGGATTATCATAATAGAATGGCTGATTGATCTTATCATTCATATCAATGATTTCCCAAACAAACATACTTTTAAGGATATCTTTATCTTCTACAAAACCATATTCAAGAGGCTTTACTGTTTTATCAATAATAGTATCACCAACTTTCTGTTTATTCTCCTCTCTCATCTTTCTGAACTCTTCCGGAGAAGATGAATTCAGAATAGTCTGGGACAAAGCAAATCCCGAAACTAATACTAAAAGGGTGCTAATATATTTCTTCATAATAAGTTACAATTTTAGTCCTATTGAACATTAATTAATATAGGAGTAATGTTTTTAATCTGTTGCCCTTCCAAACCTTGAGCTGTTGCTTTAATATCAAATATTGAAAATACATCTCCTGATCTTAAGTTTCTCACCAGTCCAGCTGCTTCGCCTAAAGAATTTCCATGGATCAGCAATGCTGCTTTTCCAGGTACTCTTACCATAAACTGAGTAACAGTGAACGATACTGGGAAGTCAAAGTCAGGAATAGTTGCCTGTACCGTTTGATTCGGGATAGAACTTGCCGGCATAGATAATATATTCTGTCCTCTCATCTGACCTTGTGGTGGCGGTACATTCTTGATTCTATATTCAAATACCTGAGATACTGATTTACCATAAGGATCAAGTCCTGATAATGTTAACTTCACTGTAGTACCTGCACCAGGTTTTACATTCCACTTTCCAGGACCTGTACTTTTCACAGCTGCTCCCGGAGCTGATAATGAAAGCTTAGCATTGTCTGCACCTAAGATTGATCCTGAAACAGGGTTCTCAAGTCCTCTATACATTACATTCATTTTGTCAGCAGAAAGTAATAGTCCTTTTTCAAGTTTTACTTCTCTAGGTCCTGCAATTACATTATAAGTATGCGTCCAAGGGAAGTTTTGCGCTTTGCCTGTAGCATCTGTTAATGTAATCATTCCTCCTAATTTATGTTCACCGATACCAGAACCAGAGATAGGAATAATACCTTTTCCATTCTCCAATTTACTTACACCGGAGATACTGATTTTGTTACTGTTAGAATAGTTACCCAACATTACTTTTACTTCAGCCTGCTTACCAGCCTGGATATCCACCGGACCTGCAACAATAGCTTCATAACTTGTAAACTTAATGCTTGCATCTACTTTCTCCTGAAGCAATAATGCCAGTGCATCAGACTGAACATTTCTGGCATCATTTTGGATAATCTCTAAATTGGAAATAGCTGCAATTAAAGGCTGGTGATAGAATTTATTCTGAAACCAAGTCTTATCATTTGGAGATTTTCCTTTAGGATATTCTGCAATAAGAGATTTGTTAGCTCTTTCTACTAAATCTTTAAGCTGAGCATTGTTCCCAAAAGTAACGTTAATGTAATTTCTTACATCATCAATTTTAGCTTTTAGGTCTAATGCATTCTTAGAAGGCGCATTTTCATCTCCTTCTTTAAAGAAATATTCTGTAGTTGCTTCATTATTGTTAAGTGCCGCAAAGTTCTCACTTACATCAACATCTTTTCCATCCTTATCTTTGTCATGAAACTCAGATTGTCTTTTCAGAAGATCTTTGATATCCTGAGAAGATTTCACCAACGCATCAATCTTGGTTTTCAATACCTTATACTGTGCCCAAGGCTGTGCATAAGTATCGGGAACCTGCTGTGCTTTAGCTTCAAGCGTCTTTTCAAAGATTTTCTCGTTCTTTCTTTCTGTTAAAGTTCTGGTTTCATTTAATGCTCTGGTAGAGTCGTAATATGATCTGATGATTTCTGCATCAATGTTTAGGGCCATCATCGCGATGAACACCAGATACATCAGGTTGATCATCTTCTGACGAGGGGTCTGTTTTCCTTGTGCCATTCTCTTTTCTTTGTTTTTTGATTAAGTAGTTAAATTTAGAAATGGTTAGGAATTAAGACTTCATAGCAGTTAGCATACCACCATAAACTCTGTTTAAATTATTCAGATTAGAGGTTAAACCTTGTAGCTCTTGGTTGAATTTTTCAGATTGCTCTGCAGATTTCTGCATATCAGCAACATATTTGTTTGCGTACTCAGATTGTTTTTTACCATTCTCAAGTTGCATAGCATATAAAGCATTCATACTTTCCATATGCTGAGCAGCTTTATTCAACTGATCATTATATTTATGAGTAGAAGCTGATACATCTACAGTTTGGTTGATTTGATCTACAGAATTTGAAAATTTATCAATTCCTGTTCTTAATCTGTCAAATAACTGAACATCCAATTTAGCATCCTCAAGCATCTTATCCAATTTCTTAGAAAGAGAATTTTCCAATTCGGCAAATTGAGCTGCAGCATTGTTATTTCTAGAAGAAACATTAGAATGTAAAGGGTTTGGGTTAGCATGCTTATCTAATAGTTCAGGATAAACATTTTCCCATGCATAAGACTCTTCAGATTTTGGAGGGTCGAATGCAAAAATGATAAAGATAATTGCCTCTGTAATAAGCCCTACTGTAAGAGCGATATTACCATTAATGGGTCCCAAGGTAATGTGAGTAATTTTAAGCCAAGCTCCAAGAATTACAATTGCAGCACCGAATGAATAAAAGAAATTCATCCAAGCATCTTTAGTCTTAAACATATTGAGTTAGTTTTTTTATGTTAAATAAAATTGTTTTGAAAAATAATTGTCTCGTTATCTGTTAACTCTTCTTGGTTTCACAGCTGCTTCAGGAATATCCTGAACAGTTCTGAATCCGATATAGCTTCTAGCAGAATCTTTTCTTTCCCAATCTCTTGCCCCTGTCATCAATGCATATCCTATATCTTTCCAAGATCCACCTCTTACAGATTTCTTAGTATCCTTTTTATCTTTTGTAGAAGGATTTAATGTAGAAGAGAATCCATATGAAGAATTGTTATATGCAGATTCTGTCCATTCAGAAACGTTTCCAGCCATATCAAATAACCCAAATCCATTTTTCTTAAATTTCTTAACTGGAGCTGTATATGTATAAGTACCTTTTTTCTCGTCTTCCATGTAGTTACCTCTCTTAGGTTTAAAGTTTGCTAAGTAGCAACCTCTGTCATCCATCAAATATGGACCTCCCCAAGGGTAAGTGGCATTTTGCATACCGCCTCTTGCAGCATATTCCCATTCAATTTCTGTTGGAAGACGGAACTGCAATGGTCTTTGTTTTTTTCTTTTTAAACTTTCGTTGTAATCTGTTTTCAATTTAGATCTGAAGTTACAATAAGCTCTTGCCTGATCCCAGGTTACTCCTACTACAGGGTAGTTTTTGTAAGCTTTGTGCCAGAAATATTGTTCAAATAATGGTTCATTGTAAGCAAAGTGGAAATCTTTTACCCAAACTGTAGTATCCGGATAAATCGCGATACTTTCGCTTTTAAGGTAATTAACTCCTCTTTCGTTATCAGCAAGTGCAGCATCCATATCTCCCCAACGGTAAGTATATTTAAGCTTACTAACATCTAAAATTCTTTCGTTTCCAATTCTGGAAGATGCAGGCAAGTATAATGCCTCTAAAACCTCTGCATACTCTACATCCGGATATTTTGAAGTACTCCAATGTAATGGAATTTTCCAATCTAATCTTTTGCTGGCATCATAGGTTCCATCTTCACGGCCTCCCTGGCCTTCCATATATTCCTGATAAGGCGTTAAATTCTCTTCTTTTTTAGCAAGGTATGCATAATCTCCTATGCTTGCTCCTTTACCTCCGCCTTCATCACCACCTTCTCCGGCAGCTTCAGCAAGTAAAGTTCTCGCAATAGAATCTCTTACATAATTGATAAATACCCTGTATTCTGAGTTGGTAGTTTCTGCTTCATCCATGAAGAAAGAAGAAACAGTAACGGTTTTCAATGCTGTTTTTTCAGGTGTATGTGTTGGATCCTGATCTGCGAGACCAGCAACAAATGAACCTGCAGGAATTGCGACCATTCCGTATGGTCTTTCCGCAACAAATGATTTCGTTTTTTCTCTTGGTATCAATTCTCCTTTTGTTCCAGGCTTCCCTACAGAAGAGCTGCCACCACCTGAACAAGATACCGATGCTACCGATGCAGACAATAATAAAAGAAATATCCTTTTCATGTTAATTTTTATAATTAAGCCGTAAATATATAATTTTTTTAAGAAACTTTTAAGATTTTTTTTGAAATAACGGAAGAAATCTAAATTTATTTTATTTACAACAACTTTTTATTCAACAGTAACAGATTTTGCTAAGTTTCTTGGCTGATCAACGTTTGCGCCTCTATAAACTGCAATATAATAAGCAAGCAACTGCAGAGGCACTGATGCAACGATTGGTGAAAAACATTCTGAAGTTTCAGGAATTTCAATCACATAATCTGACATTTCACTTACCTGACGGTCTCCTTTGTTGACTACAGCGATAATTTTCCCTTTTCTAGCTTTAATTTCCTGAACATTACTTACAATTTTATCATAATGCCCTTTTTTAGGTGCTATAATAACAATTGGCATGTTTTCATCAATCAAAGCAATAGGGCCATGCTTCATTTCTGCTGCCGGGTATCCTTCTGCATGGATATAAGAAATTTCTTTTAATTTTAAGGCTCCTTCTAAGGCCGCAGGATAGTTGTACCCTCTTCCTAAGTAAAGGAAATTGGTAGTTTCTACAAAATCTTTTGCAATTTCCTGAACCTGCTCATGGGTAGCACTTAAAACTTCTTCAATTCTCTTAGGAATAGCGTCCAATTCAGCAATTAAGCTCATAAATTCAGCATTCCCCAAGTTTCCGTTATGTTTACCTAATTTAAATGCAATAAGGGTAAGAATGGTAAGCTGAGCTGTAAATGCTTTTGTAGAAGCCACTCCAATCTCAGGACCTGCATGGGTGTATGAACCTGCATCTGTAATTCTTGCAATAGACGAATCTACTACATTACATATCCCGTATATAAATGCACCTTTTTCTTTTGCCAGTTTTAGAGCAGCCATTGTATCTGCTGTTTCTCCGGATTGAGAAATTGCAATAACCACGTCTTTATCAGTAATAATAGGGTTTCTATATCTGAATTCTGAAGCATATTCTACTTCAACAGGAATTCTTGCGTATTCTTCGATAAGATATTCTCCGATAAGACCTGCATGCCAAGATGTACCACAAGCAATAATAATAATCCTGTTGGCATTTTTAAATCTTTCTACATGATCCCAGATCCCTGCCATTTTAATAACTCCCTCATCTACAAGAAGCCTCCCTCTCATGGTATCATGGATAGACTTTGGCTGTTCAAAGATTTCTTTAAGCATAAAATGCTCGTAACCTCCTTTTTCAATCTGCTCCAGGCTCAGTTTAAGCTGTTGGATTTCCGGCTCGATTTTAGAGTTTTCATTGATTGTTCTAATATCCACTCCGTTCTCAAGAGAAATGATAGCCATATGTCCTTCTTCCAGATAAATTGCTTCTTTTGTAAATTCTACAAAAGGAGAAGCATCTGAAGCAATAAAGTATTCATTTTCTCCGATTCCTATTGCTAAAGGTGAACCTAATCTTCCCACTACCAATACTCCAGGATAATCTTCATGAAGTACAGTAATTGCATAAGCTCCATATACTTCATTCAATGCATATCTCACCGCTGTCGGGAAATCAATCTCAGGATTCAGTTCCATGAAATACTGAATAAGATTCACCAATACTTCTGTATCAGTTTCTGATTGGAAAGTATACCCTTTCTCAGTAAGCATTTTTTTAATAGTATCATAATTCTCAATGATCCCATTATGCACAATAGCTATTTTTCCATTATTTGACAAATGCGGGTGTGAGTTTCTGTCACTTGGAACCCCGTGAGTTGCCCAACGTGTGTGTCCCATCCCAATTTTGGCTGTTCCTTTCAATTCTGCTGAAATATTCACCAAATCATCAACCTTACCTTTTGTTTTTTCTACTGAAAATTTCTTTTCTGTATTTTCTAAAACAATTCCTGCACTGTCATATCCTCTGTATTCTAATCTTCTAAGACCATTGATTACTATTTCGTAAGCATCTTGAAAACCTGTATATCCTACTATTCCGCACATATTTTATTTTGTCTAGTGTTATGTTTGTTGTTTATTTTTTTGTACCGTATGTAACTCTCAGCTGAATTCTATTCGCACTTTTGTCACTTCCGGTCAATATCGTTCTGTTCATATCAAATGCTCTTGTTGTAAATGTTGGTCCAAAATAGGCTCCTGAACTTACAACTCTTGCAAATGCACCCTGATTGATAATTAATAGATTATTTTTAAACTGATACTCATTATCCGTAGTAATTTTAATACCATCTGAAGGTCCTTCAACAATACCTTTAATAGTCTTTGTTACCACAAAATCATAATATAATGGTTTTTCATTGATCAGATAAAGAGGGAATCCTGCTGTTAAATCTGCAGTAAAGCCTGGCGAAACGAATTCTCCGTCTTTTCCTTTGTCTTTATTTACAGGAAGAAGTGTAAATCTGCTGTCTCCAAATTTTGAATGCTTATTAGACCATGTCAATGGATCTACATAAACTCTGATCTTTGCACTTATAATTCCTGCTTTATCTTTTACATATAAACTTTTAAGCTTATTAATCTCCTCTTCCGGAATTTTCACTCCTATAGAAGGACCTCCCATTCCCTGAGCATAAAGCTTCGGATCACCAGTGGTTTCATTGCTTGCTGCTAATGCAGATTCAACCTGAGATCCTGTTCTGTTATAAGTATACTGACCTATGTGAACATTACCTCCTCCTAAATTAAATTTAAGCGTAGTTTGTGGTCTTGTCGTTGTACCATTATCTGTTTTATCATATTTATAGTACATAATAAGCTCCATATCATTAGGTGAAAACTGGAAAAGGTATCTATCCGTTTCACTTACTGAAATTTTAATTCCTCTTAAGTATCTGATAAAGTTAGCTGTATTTTGCAATTCAGGCATTCCTTTTTTATCTACAATTCTGGTTTGGAAGAAGTCTTTGTCCAATTTCATTCTAAAGTCATTAGTAGAATTGAATAACGCGGTATTATCAGATTTTTTAGTCACTGCTACCGTGCTTACTCTTCCGTCAAATACTGCTGAACCTAATAATCCGCCCGTACTCACATCTACATTTGAACGGGTGAAAGGTTTAGCGTTAGCATCCAGGAAAGTTGTCACTTCATGTACATTTATGGTCATAGAGTTATACTGACCTCCTATTTTACCATATTTAAAAACCGGGTATGTCTTTTTATCTATAGAAACAGGTACTGTTTCGTTCCCTACCGGGAAATCACTTCTGTCATAAGCACCTGGTGCTTTTACTGAATCTGTGATATAGTTTGGTGTTTTTATAACCAGGACAACAGAGTCTACTTTTGCGTTAGGTCCGGTAAAATCGAAGTTATCGGTAGGCATTCTCAATTGTGTAATATAAGATGCTTTCTGGCCTCCGAACTGACCTTCGGTAAAGGCACCCAGAACACCAACGGTTGTGAATCCTCCTGCAGCATTCTGCTCACTGATAAGTTTGGAAGCATCACTTCTGATGGAATCATGATTATTAATATTATATGCAATAAGATCATATAATGTTTCATTTCCATCTGCTGCATCTTTTATAAACAGTTGTTCTCCAAGGGCATCTGCATCCGGTTCACAGTTATAAAGAATTGCACTTCCGAAAATCGCCAGTAAAAGCATGGCGAAAGTCTTTTTAAGATTATGAGTCATTAAAAATGTGTTTTTAATAAAGTTGGTTTATAGAATCTACGTCAAGATATTCTGACTTTTGGGTAGCTGTTTCATTGAAAGCCTGATCAAGGTCTTCATCCAGAAACTCATCTCCCTTTACAACTGCATCCACGTAGTTCATACTTTCGATAACAAAGCTTTTAATTGTTGGATTATCTAACGCTTTTAATCCTGAAATATTATCAAACTTCAATTTTTCATCAATCTTTTTATCCAAGGCAGCGTCTTTCTCGTTATACAGGGAAAGAACAATTTTAGCGTCTTTGAAATAAGTATCGGATTCGTAATACGTTTTAAGGTAAATAGGGACAAAAGAAGACATCCATCCGTTCAGGTGAATAACATCCGGTACCCAGTTCAGCTTTTTGATGGTTTCAATAACTCCTCTTGCAAAGAAAATAGCTCTTTCGTCGTTATCCTCGAAAGGATTTTCTTCGTCGTCAAAATAGTATTGCTTTCTTTTGAAGTATTCTTCATTATCAATAAAGTAAACCTGAAGTCTTTCCCCCGGAAGAGACGCTACTTTAATAATTAAGGGCTGGTCCAGGTCATTGATAATAATATTCATTCCTGAAAGACGGATTACCTCATGAAGCTGGAATTTCCTCTCACTTATTTGTCCAAATCTTGGCATAAAAACTCTTACATCATTGCCTTCATTGTGCATCTTAAGTGCCATTTTGTTTACCACTGCAGCCATATTGGTATCTTCCTGATATGGATACATCTCTGTAGTAATGTACAGTATTTTTTGATTCGGCATAAACTTTCTATCTAATTTTTTGTAAAAATGCTTTAATGTGCAAAATTACAAAAAAACATCCAACATTATTTTAATTAACATTTTTTTACGAAAATTCCCTTTTCCAAATTATTAAAAACACACTTTATTATGTGATATTTTTAGTATTTTTGAAATAGTATTAAAATAAACTATGGAAGTTATAAGAAATAGGAAAGTCCTTCAGGATTTCATTGAAAGACAGAAAGAAATGGGAAAAAGAATAGGCTTTGCCCCTACTATGGGAGCCCTTCATAAGGGGCATCTTTCTCTATATGAAGAAGCAAAAAAGGAGAATGATCTTGTTATTTCATCAATTTTTGTAAATCCGACTCAATTTAACAATCCTGAAGACCTTGAAAAGTATCCTAGGGACATTAACAGAGATATTTTAATCCTTGAAAACTCTGGGCTTGTAGATGCTGTGTATATTCCCGAAGTAGCAGATATCTATCCTGAAAAAGCAGAAAGCAAGCATTATGATTTTGATGGACTTGAGAATGAAATGGAAGGAAAATCACGACCGGGACATTTTGACGGGGTAGGAACCGTAGTAGAAGAACTTTTCATACAGGTAAAGCCTGACAGCGCTTATTTTGGAGAAAAAGATTTCCAGCAATTAGCCATTATTAAGAAAATGGTTGAAAAAACACATCTTCCGGTTAAAATAACAGGAGTTCCCATCTATAGAGCAGAAAACGGACTTGCACTAAGCTCAAGAAACCAAAGACTTCATGAAGACCGAAAAGAAGCTTCAAAAATCATTTACGAAACCCTGAATAAAGTAAACGACTGGTTCCGAACGGTAACGATTACAGAAATTAAGGAAAGGGTAAAGGATATTTTTGACAACCAGCAAGGAATGCACCTGGAATATTTCCTGATTGCTGATGAAAATACATTAAAAGAAACTGATTTCTTCTATAAAGACAGAAATTTCAGAGCCTTTATTGTAGTGGTGGTAGATGGGGTAAGATTAATTGACAATATACATTTAGATTAAAAAACTATATAACACCTATATAATTTTTATAAAACACAAACTCTGATGGTAACGTCAGAGTTTTTTGATCAGTCTCAAAAGTTGTGGACTAAGCAAATTGGTTAAATCTAGCTCTCAACTTTTGCACCTGATCCGTTTTTTTGATTTATTACTTCTTATGATTATTAACACAAAAAATCAAAGGTCTCTTGAGGAGACCTTTGAAACACCAAATCACAAAATATTAATATGAAAAAAATTTACTTTTCAGTAAACTTGTGACCCGGCTGGGATTCGAACCCAGGACCCATACATTAAAAGTGTATTGCTCTACCAGCTGAGCTACCGAGTCGGCCACAATTAAAATGAATTACTTCATTATTAATTATAAATTTTCTTTGCAGTGCCTGCGACTGGACTCGAACCAGCACATCCTTAGGAAACCACCCCCTCAAGATGGCGTGTCTACCAATTTCACCACGCAGGCAATAAAATTACAAAAAAATAAGTAATTTTTATTGCTAGTGACCCGGCTGGGATTCGAACCCAGGACCCATACATTAAAAGTGTATTGCTCTACCAGCTGAGCTACCGAGTCGGTCACTTACACATCAAGTTTCATTTAAGTAATGTCCCTTGTTTTAAGTGGTGCAAAGATATGACTTTTTTCTTTATCTCAAAACTTTTTCGCAAATTTGTTCAAAAAAAATTCATGATAATTTCACTGATTGGATACATGGGAAGTGGCAAATCTCACATTTCCAAAATATTAAGCGAAAAAATAGATTTTAAATTAATTGACCTCGATAAAGAGATCGTCAGGAGAAATAAATTAACCATTCCTGAAATATTCGAAAAAAGGGGGGAAATCTATTTTAGAAAGCTGGAAAGAGAGGCATTGGAAGAGATTCTGGCTTCTGAAGAAAACGTGGTTTTAAGTCTTGGTGGAGGGACTCCTGTGTATTATAATAATATGGAGATCATTAATCATAACTCAAAGAGCATATTTTTAAGAACATCGGTAGGAACATTGGTAGAAAGACTTTCAAAACAGAAAGAAAAAAGACCAATAATTGCTACTATTACAGATGAAGATCTCCCCGAATTCATTGCCAAGCACCTATTTGAAAGAAATCAATTTTACAGCAAGGCACAGTACAGTTTAAGCACAGATTCCAGAGAACCTGAGGATATCGTTAAGGAAATAATAGAAAAGCTCTATCTCTAGAGCTTTTTATTTTAATCTTCTTTTTCGGTTTCATTGTTTGTTTCTCCAAAGAAATCGTCCCAATCTGTAAAGTCTCCATCAATATCATTTCCTACATATTCATCCATTTCCCTTCTGTCTTTTTTAGTAGGCCTTCCTTCTCCTTTATTTCTGTAATAATCCTGGGACATTTTACGAAGTTTCAGCAATTCATACTGTTCCTTATCTGTCACATCCTGTATGTGAAGTGAGACAAGCTTTGCTCCTATCCTGCTTTTAGGAATCTGAACTACCTTTATTTTATAATCAATCTGATTTTTCCGAATTTTAATAACATCTCCCTCTTTTACCTCTTTTGACGACTTTACGGCGGACGTTCCCATCGAAACCCTGTTCTTTTTAATTTCCTCTGTTGCAATACTTCTCGTCTTATAAAAACGAATGCACCATAAAAATTTATCTATTCTCATAATTTTTTATACTTTTGCCGTTATATTATTTGTAAAGTAATTAAACTTTTTTGAAATGAAAAAAATATTTTTATATATCCTTGCAGGATCTTTATGTTTTACGGCGTGTAAAAAAAATGATGCAGTAGATACCATTAATGAACCTGAAGACATTAACGTCCAAAACAGCTATGACGATCAGGCGATTAAAAAGTTTATGGATGAAAATTACCTCGATGCACAGGGAAATGTAAGAACTTTCAGTACAACAGACGCCAGTGATGATAATGAAAAGAAATTATCAGCTCTTCCTAACGAAACTTTACCATCAGGTACTGTTTTCATTACAAGACCTGATGCTCAGCCCACTAATGGAGTAGCAATTACTAAAGGAGACAGTTTACGTATCATGATGAACGCGCTGACTTTTGTAGCCACCGATAACAACGGAAGTGTTGTATATGGAGCAAAAACACCTTTGACTAATTACAACACCATCAGTGAAACCGGAATTCCAGTAGTAGATCCAAAATTCTACTATATTAAAAATTACAATAAATTAATCAAAAATGCTACTACAGACATAGCGAAGCAAAAAAGTTATTATATGATTGAAGGCTTTAATGAGGCTTTACAGAAATATAAAGCTTTTGATAAAGCAGATGGAGAAAGCTATAATCTTCAAGGGGTTATTATAGTACCGTCCAGAGCGGCTTTTGCAAGAGATCCTCATTACAATTACAGTGGATATTCTTTCAGAAACAGAACTTTTGTCTTCAACTTCCAGGTCTATAAAAATACACCAAGAGCCGCTGATTAAGCTCAATAAAAAATAATAAATCCCCACAATGAAAACCATTGTGGGGATTTTATTTTATACTCTGTTTTACATTTAAGACCTTGCTTTTTGCTTTACATTACCCAGAATATCCGGGAAGTATAAGTCAGCAAGATGATCAAACTCATCTCCTCTCATAAACATGGTAGCATCTACTTCTTCATAAGAACTTCTTCCGGCAGCAGCAATCAGTTCATTACAGGTATGAAGCGTATTTTTGTGGAAGTGATATACCCTTTCGCTTTTATCAGTAACATCCAGTCCTTTAATCAGCATTTTATCCTGAGTAGCAACCCCGGTAGGACAGTTATTGGAATTACAACGTAAAGCCTGAATACATCCTAAAGAGAACATAAAACCTCTTGCGTTGTTACACATATCTGCTCCCATAGCAACAGCCCTTAAAATGTCCAGGCTGGTAAGCACTTTACCGCTGGCAATTACTCTTAATTTATTTCTTACGTTATAGCTGTTCAGTGTTCTGTTTACAAAGATCAGTGCAGGTTCCAAAGGCATTCCCACTCCATCTGAAAATTCCGGCGGAGCAGCTCCTGTTCCCCCTTCTGCTCCATCTATCGTGATAAAGTCAGGATAAATTTTCAGCACATTCATTTGTACGCAGATATCTTCAAACTCTTTAGTATCTCCTATACAAAGCTTAAACCCGACGGGCTTACCTCCGGAAAGCTCTCTCAGGTGCTGTACAAACCACAGCAATCCTGCTGCATCATGAAAAGAAGAGTGTGATGGAGGTGAAATAACAGTCATCCCCGGGGTAACGTGACGGATTGCTGCAATTTCCGGAGTATTTTTCACTCCCGGAAGCACTCCTCCATGTCCTGGTTTGGCACCTTGAGACAATTTGATCTCAATCATTTTTACATTCGGCAGGTTCGAGTACTTTGTGAATAATTCAGGGTTAAATTTTCCTTCTTCATCACGGCATCCAAAATAACCGGTCCCAATCTGCCAGCATAAATCTCCTCCTTCCATATGATGGGGCGATATTCCTCCTTCTCCTGTATTGTGGTAAAAATTACCTTTTTTAGCACCTCTATTTAAAGAAATCTGAGCCCTGTCACTTAATGCACCAAAACTCATTGCTGAAATATTAAATAAAGAAGCATGGTAGGGCTGTGTACATTGTTCGCCACCTACCCAAACTCTTGGAAGTTCTTCAGATGGTGACTTTGCATAAATAGAATGTTTAATTCCTTCATATTTTCTATGATTAACTTCCAGCTGGGTACCAAAAGCAACAGTGTCACTTAAATTTTTGGCACGCCTGTATACTGCAGAACGCTGATTCCTTGGAAACGGCTTCCCATCTGTCTCTCTTTCGATGAAGTACTGCTGCATTTCCGGCGAAATACTTTCAAAAAAGTACCTGAAGTACCCTAATACAGGAAAGTTCCTCAGAATAGCATGTTTAGACTGGTACGCATTGTAAACACCTAATGCATAGATGGCGGACAGCAGGATGGGTATCCAATAGTGCGCTCTGATCAGTAATGCTACAATCCACGTAGCAGTTACTAATACAATTCCCCAAGATAAAAACTTATCTCTCATGAATGTAGTATTTAAAGTTAAAAATAAATTTAGTAGAATTTTTGCAAAGAGCCTATGCTTTTGCTAAAAAATTTTGGTAGGAAGATTGCACAGAAACCGTGCCATCTGACAGGATTTTTTCTAAATTTAGAAATTCTATTTGATTGACAAAGGCAGGATCAAAGTCTTTCTGGACTCTCACGTAGTTTTCTGTGAAGCCAAACATTTTTCCTTCTTTATTTTCATGCTCCCAAAGTACGGGAAGCGTTTTACCCAGTTGAGTCTGATAAAATGCCATTTTCTTCTTTTCAGAAAGAATTCTAAGCATTTTATTACGTTTTTTTCTTTCAGCTATAGGAACTACTCCGTCCATATCAGCAGCTTCTGTATTTTCTCTTTCAGAATAAGTAAATACATGAAGATAAGTAATAGGAAGTTCATTCAGGAAATTATACGTTTCCATAAACCGTTCCTCAGTTTCGCCAGGGAATCCGACGATAACATCTACTCCAATAGCAGCATCAGGCATTACTTCGCGAATCTTATTTACCCTGTCATTATAGAGCTTGGTAAGATAACGGCGTTTCATTTTTTTCAATAAATCATCACTTCCGGACTGCAGTGGAATATGGAAATGCGGAACAAAGCTTTTACTTTTGGAAACCAGTTCTATACTTTCATCTTTTAAAAGATTAGGCTCAATAGATGAAATACGGATTCTTTCTATTCCTTCCACTTTGTCAAGTTCAGAAATAAGATCTAAGAAAGTATGTTCATGTTTTTTGTTTCCAAACTCGCCTTTTCCGTAATCTCCAATATTTACTCCTGTAAGAACAATTTCTTTAATATCTTTGGCTGCAATTTCTGTAGCATTTTTAAGGACATTTCCAATGGTATCAGAACGGGAAATCCCTCTTGCCAGCGGAATGGTACAGTAAGTACATTTATAGTCGCATCCGTCCTGAACTTTAAGGAAAGCTCTGGTTCTGTCACCAATTGAATAACTTCCAATAAAAAAGTCGGTTTCTTCAATTTCACATGAGTGAACGATTCCTTCGTTTTCCGTTTTCTCCAGATCGTCAAGGTAACTTAAGATATTGAATTTTTCTTTCGCTCCCAATACCAGATCTACACCGTCAATCTGTGAAATCTCTTCAGGTTTCAGCTGTGCATAGCAACCTACAATAACAACCAGCCCTTCCGGGTTAGCCTTCATTGCTCTTTTTACGTGAAGTTTACATTCACGGTCTGCATTTTCTGTTACTGAACATGTATTGATGACATACACATTAGCCTTATCATCAAAGCTTACCTTATTATAACCTGCATCTGTTAATTGACGGGCAATAGTAGATGTTTCTGCAAAGTTTAATTTGCAGCCAAGTGTGTGAAACGCGGCAGTTCTGTGAAAAGTAGACATTTGTTACTCCTGAATTTTATGGGTGCAAAGATAGTAATTTTTACTAAGAAGCCAAGATTGATTCAATCTATTGCTTGTATTCGTCCCTTACTTCAGGGCTGTTTTGAAAACATACGGGAGATGAATTAAGTCCAGATTCTTCTCCGGAAATTTTATTTTTCATCTCTGTGTTAAACTCCTGTGACTTATTCCTTGCAATAGAAAGCGTCTTCCACTCATCATTTTTCATCATTTTTGCCAGGTATACAATTTGTCCTATGTGATAGGGATAATGAGCCAGCTGCCTGAAGACAGCATCAATAACGGAATGGGCTTCTCCCCTAATGTAAATTGTAGAATATATATTATCATCACTGATCTGGTTCAAGGCATCAAAAAGACACTTCCATCCTTTTTCCCAATATCCGGTAACTTCTTCTTTTGTTTTAAAAGTGTTGTTAAATTCCTCATCACGGTGACGCCATGATTTTTCGCCGTCTTCAGTCAAAAAATTGGTCCATCTCGAAAGCATATTTCCTGCAATATGTTTTACAATGACCGCAATAGAATTACTTTCTTCATTATACTGCCAGAAAACCTGTTCATCAGACAGTTGTCCGAATGTTTTATCACCAAGAGATTTGTAATATTCAAAACGCTTAATAAAGAGCTGCTTCATACTTTTAATTTTAATTTCTAAAATAAGATTTTTCAAGAAAAGAACCATCTCAAACGAAGTGGTTTTGTCTATCTATAGTATTTACTGATTTATGTCTCTTATTCTCTGTTTTTTACCAGTACCCATCCGGAAAATTTGACAGGTGTATTTTTCTTATCACTTTCATTCCAGGTTATAGAATACCAATATGTTCCTGTCGAAACTTTTTTCCCTCCTTCTGTACCATCCCATTTGTAACCGTTGGTTTTGTCTGCTCGGAAAATTCTATTTCCATATCTGTCGAAAATATCCATGACAAAGTTCTGTTTACCGGCTAATGCAGAGTAATCAATACCATCATTGACGCCATCCTGATTGGGAGTAATTACATTTACTAAATTCGGAACTACAATGTCAATTTCAATAGGGTCACAATTGTAAGCATCTTTTACAAATACTGTATGATCACCTCTTGAAATATTTTTGAAAACATTGGAATCCTGCCAGTTTATATTATCCATAGAATATTTATATGGAGGATTTCCTCCCATTACAGATACAGTAACTGTATTATTCGCAATATCAATTCCTGAAACCACAGGCTGATCAGACGGCAATACTTTTACGTTCTGTATCGCAGTACAGTCTCCGGTCTTAAGCTTCACCCAATAGGTTCCAATTCCTACATTGCTTATACTTTGAGTAGTAGCTCCTGTACTCCATTCATAACTTTTAAATCCAGGGCCTGCATCTAAAGTAGTGGTATCTTCTGCACAAATGATTTTATCTTTAAGGATATCCGAATATACCGGCGGGATAACTGTCAGAGTAATCTTAGCAATATTATAACAGCCTTGTGTATTGTAAACCCTTACATACACATATCCGCTTGGAGCAATATAATTGGAAGCATTAGAAATTTCATTGGTTTGATTGATGGCATCCGTAAGGGATGGGTAGTATTTTTTCCCTGCTCCCGGCTGTGCAGTTACGCTCGCTCCGGTAAGGTTAAATAATGCCGTAGAAGGATTCGTTTCAATAAAACATGATCTTATTACAGCATCATTGACAATGATTGCCGGATAGAATTTTAAAGTAATCTGCGCAACAGCAGTACATCCGAACTCAGAAATTACTTTTACATAGATTGTAGCTTCAGCAGATATAAATGCCATTGGTGTGGTAATCTCATTCATTCCCGCATCGAGGTCAGCCATGGAATGGTAGTATTTCTTAACTACAGTAGTACTTCCAATAATATCTGCCGATGTAAGATCAAACAATGCCGTACCTGCGTTATTATTGTTACAAGCTGTCAAAGTAGCATTTTTTACCTTGATAGAACCGTCTTTGAATTTAAATTTTCCGATCTGTTTACATTTATTAAGTGGGTTATCCGGATTTGTAGGATCTGTATAACTGATACTATAATAAAAAACAGTAGTGGTGTTCACCGTTCTGGGAGCGGTAATAGGATTGGCTCCCGTTAACGCTTCGTTCTGACTGGTATGATAGCTCACGCTAAAGCTCTGATTTCCATTAAGAATTCCTGCGGATAAAGTAGAAAAGTCAAACAATTCAGTACTTCCACATATAATAACTTCTCTTGGGTCAGCCGGGTTTACAGGAGCAATACCTGGAGGGATAAATGGATACGTCTGAATATTCGGGTCTGTAAATGGCGATGCCAAGGTAGCTGTACCACCCCATGTCAAAGAAAACGGTGCTGTTGTGCTGCTGGTGCTGCTCACCCAGTTGTCAATAAACAAATAATACGTTTGCCCGGGTAAAACATCCATATATTTACAGTAAGGAGTGGAAGAACCACCAATAGCACTTAGGAGCGTACTTGTCATATTTAACCCTGTAGAAGGACCTACTCCAATCACTGTTGCTGCATTACAACGTATGGGGGATCCCAGACTTCCGCAGGTAACATTAGGCCCAAAAATAGCCCAGTCATAATCAGCATCCGGATTATTAGGAACCAGGTCGAAGGTAAGTGTTCCTCCTGTGGCAATGGTAATTTTGTACCAAATCGAATTATGTTCACCGACTGCATCTATGCAGCTTCCTGAGTTTACCAATTCTTTAATATTGCCATATCCTGAAGGGCTGTAGGTAATATCTGAGTTTCCACAGACAGCTAATGCTGTTGCACAATCTGCCTGGGAATAAAAAGTTTGAGATATACAAAAAAGAATGAAAAGTAAAAGTTTCCTCATAGATATATGTTTTTATGGTTAAATCAGTTTAAATCAGGCTGATATCAACCCATACCAAATATACCTATAATTTAATTACAAATAATAAAATTCCAATAATTTTGAAATATTATAAATAAAAACAATAATTTATTATAGAATTCATTAAATGAATTATTTTATGCTTGTGATGTTTCCACAAAGATTTTCAAGATGGAATATTTTATGAAAAGGACTTTTCACCTCATTTAAATGTTCTTTATCCTGAATAAAAGTATATCGTGAGGCTATAGAATTCATATCAGAAACTATTACCAGCCAGCATTCATCTACAGAAGTATCATAATATGGGAATTTCTCATTTTTCTTTTCAATAAGCTCCAGGATTTTTTCCGAACAGAGTTCATCGAAAAGATTCATATTATATTCGTGGGTGATAAAGACATTCCTGCGGTGGAAAGATTTCCGCACGCTTTTCACACAGCCAACAGCTTTATTTCTTTTAATACTTTTATAAATACTGATAATATTTTCTTCCTGTTGTTCCAGATTATCAAATCTTACGTTAGTGTGAAATTCTAAAAAATAAACACCACGATATTTCGTAGTGTCCTCTTGTTCCAATAATATTTCTGCCTGACGGAATATCTTATTCAGGGTACTTTCCATCTTTTTCATTTCCAGATGATTGATCACTTCAGTCAGCTCTATTCCAATTTTTTTATCATTTAATTTGGCAATAAAATCAGGGCTTTCACAAGTGAAATCCTCAAATTTGACCTCGGGAAAGTGATGCATAAAAGAGTTGAGAAGTAATATTTCGGACTTCTTTCTGTATTTTTCACGGTCATGCAGCTGAGATTCATCTATTGTACGGTGGTACTTTTCTATGGGCTTTTTTTTCAAATGCCTGTTCAGGTAATATAAACTTAGATTCTTTATCAGATCTTCTTCAGAAAATGTCTTTTTCATGTGTGATTTTTTTATTGAATTAAAGAACACATGCAGTCATCGGTTTTCACCACTAAAAGTTTTTGATAATCAAAATTTTACACTCTTAAAGGTAAGTAAAAAAACAATCCCATAATTACTTTCCAATTTAATTTATCAAATAATTAATGTAAAGTTTATTTTCATAATCAATACCTTTGCCTCTTCTAACACAAATCAGCATTTATGGATTTCAGGAATTTCAAAATACCTTACAACGTTAATCCCCAATATTCAAAAAAAACCGCCTATTTCTCAATGGAATTTGCCCTTGAGCAGGTATTGAAAATATATTCCGGAGGTCTTGGATTTTTAGCAGGTTCCCATATGAGAAGTGCTTATAACCTGAAGCAGGATCTTATTGGAATCGGTATTCTTTGGAAATTTGGTTATTATGATCAGGCAAGAAATCATGACCAAACGCTACAACCGGTATGGACAAGAAAAATGTATAGCTTTCTGGTGGATACAGGGATAAAATTTCAGATTGAAATCCACAGTTCCCCGGTTTGGGTAAAGGTATGGTACCTTGATCCTGAGACTTTCAATACAGCTCCCATGTTTTTTCTTTCAACAGATGTTCCGGAAAATGATCATGTTTCCAAAACAATCTGTCACAAATTGTATGACGCCAATGAATCTACAAAGCTTGCTCAGTATATTTTATTAGGGCAAGGTGGTGCTAAATTACTGGAAGAGATGAATATCGAAAGAGAGGTATATCATCTGAATGAGGCCCATGGACTTCCGGCTGCGTTCTATTTATTAAAAAAATATAATGGAGACCTCAATAAAGTAAGAGAAAAATTAGTCTTTACAACTCATACTCCGGAAGAAGCCGGAAATGAAAAGCATAACCTCAAATTGTGCTATAATATGTCTTATTTCTCGGGCTACAGTATGGAAGAAATAAAAAGTATAGAAGGAACGGATGATGAGCGGTTTAACCATTCTCTTTGTGCTTTAAAAATGGCCAGAAAAGCCAATGGGGTTTCTCAGCTTCACGGAACAGTTTCCAGAACAATGTGGAGTAAATATCCGGGAATTTGTGAGATCACGTCTATTACCAATGCTCAGGAATTTAAATATTGGGCAGATAAGCTTCTTTATAATGCTAAAGATGAAAATGATGCAACTGTTTTCGACTATAGAAAAAAGCATTTAAAGAAAAAACTTTTCAGCACTGTTGCAGATCAAACAGGAAATTTATTTGACCCCAATATTTTCACCATTGTCTGGGCCAGGAGGTTTGCTGGTTACAAAAGAGCAGAACTTCTTTTGCATGACAAAGACAGATTTTACAGACTTCTGAACAATTCTAAATATCCTGTACAGATCATTTGGGCCGGTAAGCCTTATCCCATGGACTATTCTGCTATTTCCATCTTCAACACGCTCGTTGAGGAAAGTAAGAATCATAAAAATATAGCCGTACTTACAGGCTATGAGCTTTCTTTAAGCAAATCTTTAAAGCAAGGTTCAGATCTTTGGCTAAATAACCCAAGGGTTCCAAGGGAAGCATCGGGAACTTCCGGAATGACTGCCGCCATGAATGGTTCGGTCAATTTATCCACTGATGACGGATGGATTCCTGAATTTGCAAAACATGGAGAAAATTCCTTTGTGGTTCCTAAAGCAGATTATCTGAATATGAGCATCTATGAGCAGGATAATTATGATTTAAACAAATTATATGAAATCCTTGAGAACGAAATCCTTCCCACCTATTATGACCATCCTGATCAATGGAGAAAAATTCAGCACAATGCAATGGATGATGTAAAGGAACAATTCAACAGCGATAGGATGGCAGACGAATACTATAAAATACTTTATAATAGCCAGGATTAATAATACTTGCCAGAGTGTTCCAACTATTAAAATATAAAAGTCCGTGGAGAAATTCTTCGCGGACTTTTCATTAACTATTATTTGCTTTTCTTTTTTGAAGGCACTTTTAAGCCTTTTTCTCTTGCTTCAGAAATACCGATTGCTACGGCTTGTTTTCTGCTTGTCACCTTTTTTCCGGAAGAAGATTTCAATTTCCCTTCCTTGAATTCGTGCATTACTTTTCCTACTTTGTCCTGAGCTTTTTCTGAATATTTTGTCTTGCTCATAATAGATTTTTTTAAGATTTTAACAGGGATACCCCTAGTTCATAAACACAGGCATGTTTCAAATATTTTGAACGTTCTCGTGAAGTGACCGATTCAAAGTGGTCATTTTTTAATACAATAATCGGATCCTCAGCATTTTCAATTTCAAAATTCGCTAAATATCTTTCATCAGGAGCATCCTGACGCATTTTCGCTTTTATTTTCTGCAATTCATCAGCATATTTTCTAAATCCGGGATCTGATGAATGGATAAATTTGTATTCATCGCCTGCATACACATAGTAGTGAAGTTTTTTTTCTATCAAACCGGCTTCATCTGTAATCTGAGGGTTATCATTTCCATCTTTAAAACTCACTTCCACCAATGTTCCTCCTTTTTTATTGGCACATTCTTCAGCATCTTTAAAGCTGGAAAAACCTGTATAAACAATTCTGTCATTCAATACATAACGGTTCAGTTTCTGGTTGTATGCATTCGTTTCCATAATTATTATTTGATTTGATTATACTTAATGATATTCAATTTTTCTGCCAAAAGTCTTATTTGAAAAGCTTTTTTTACACATTTTAATAAAATTATTATCTTTGAAATCCATTAATGCTAGAAATGAAGAAACTATTTTTAACGCTTACGATTGCTGCGGCATTCCAAACTGTATCGGCACAGGAAATTACTTTAGATAAAATATATTCAGGATATTACCGTGGTAAAGGTATTGCCGGGATTACATCTATGAAAAACGGCGAAAACTATCTGGTTATAGAACCGGCAGGAATCGCAAAATATTCTTACAAGACTTCTCAGAAAGAAGGAAACCTTGTAGAGGGAAAATTTGAAAGCTATGAATTTTCTGATGACGAGTCTAAAATTCTTTTACAAGTGGAAAGCCAACCTATTTACAGACACTCTTTCCTTGGAAAATTTGACGTAAAAGATTTAAAATCAGGAAAGGTAATCAGCCTAAATGACGGCAAGACTGTTCAGGAGCCTAGATTTTCACCCGATGCTACGAAAATAGCTTTCATCTCTGATAATAATTTATTCTATCAGGATCTGGCTTCTGGAAAGATCACACAAATAACGAACGATGGTAAGAAAAACACCATCATTAACGGATTGGCAGACTGGGTATATGAGGAAGAATTCGGACATGCAAGACAGTATGAATGGACAAAAAATTCTGATGCTATTGTATTTGTAAAATCTGATGAGAGCCAGGTTCCGGAAATTTATATTCCTATCTATGGGAAGAATCTTTATCCGGCTGAAATGCGTTACAAATATCCTAAGGCCGGCGAAAAAAACTCTGTAGTTTCTGCACAATTATACCGTTTGGATAATGGAAAAACAATGCCATTGAATTTAGCCTCTTTTAAAAATTATTATATCCCTAACGTTTTTCAAACGGCAAAAGCAGATGAAATTGTTTTGATTACTTCCGAAAGAATTCAAAACGCTTCCGATATTTTAAAAGTAAATACTAAAACAGGAGCGGTTCAGAAATTATTCACTGAAACGGATGACAAGTGGATTGATACGGATAGCCCTACTTTAGAATTTCTAGAAGACAATTCCTTCCTTTGGGCTTCAGAAAGAGACGGAAACCGTCATTTATACTGGTATGACAAAGATGGCAAGCTTAAAAAACAGATCACTAAAGGAAACTGGGAAGTAACGGATTATTATGGCTTCAATCCAAAATCTAAAGAAATCTACGTTCAGACTACTGAAAAAGGAAGTATCAACAAGGTAATTTCTAAAGTAAATATTGAAAACGGAAAATCTCAGCTTATTTCTAATGCTGAAGGAAACAATTCTGCCAACTTCAGTAAAAGTTACAATTATTTTATTGAGACCTCTTCTACAGCTTCAAAACCTTACACGTATGTTTTAAAAGACGGAAATGGTAAGGCTGTAAAAGAACTTCAGAACAATAACGATCAGTTACAAAAATTAAAAGCTGATAATTTTACTGAAAAAGAATTCATTACCATTCCCAATGCAGTGGGCGATCAGATGAATGCATGGATCATGAAGCCTAAAAATTTCGATCCAAGCAAGAAATACCCGTTATTCATGTTCCAATATTCAGGTCCGGGATCGCAGCAGGTTTCCAATTCCTGGGATAATGGAAATGCCATGTGGTTCAATCATTTGGTACAGAAAGGATATATTGTTGCTTGTGTAGATGGACGTGGAACGGGCTATAAAGGGGCAAAATATAAGAAAGTAACGTATATGAACCTGGGTAAATATGAGATTGAGGATCAGATTACTGCTGCCAAATGGTTCGGTACCCAATCTTATATCGATAAGGGCAGGATCGGAATGTTCGGATGGAGCTTCGGTGGCTATATGACCAGTTTGGCAATGACTAAAGGAGCAGATGTTTTCAAAATGGGAATTGCCGTTGCACCGGTAACCAACTGGAGATATTATGACTCTGTATACACCGAAAGATTTATGAAAACCCCTCAGGAGAATGCTGACGGATATGATAAAAACTCACCTACAGAATATGCTAATTTATTAAAAGGCAAATTCCTGTTAATCCACGGGACAGCCGATGATAACGTACATTTCCAGAATTCTATGGAGTTTTCCGAAGCTTTAATTCAAAATAAAAAACAGTTTGATTTTATGGCCTATCCGGATAAGAATCACGGAATTTATGGAGGTCAGACAAGACCGCAGCTTTATCAGAAAATGACTGATTTTATCTTAAACAATTTATAAGAAAACATATCTTACAAATTAAACTCACTATAGATCCCTTTCAAAATTTGAAAGGGATTTTTATATTCATCAAGGGTATTTTACGGCTTTATCCAATTCTATAGGATTATTAAAAGCTTTTATTTTTTTTCTCTCATTACCTTCAGCAGGCTTCAGCTGCTCTTTAGAAAGAACAGTTCCGTCATCCAACAATAATTTCTGCCCTTCGCGCATAGTCAGATTTCCATTCAACACATATTTAAAAGGATTGGAATAGAGGTCCAACATTAGTGTATTTAAATCTTTCCTGGTAATGGGAATTGCTCTGGGTATATAATTATTTAATGAATTACGTTTATAATCATCCGGAATCTTTTCACTTTTAATCACATTAAAATAGTAATTCTTTTGAGTGTCATACAATTCCATAATCAATCCTGGCAATCCGTTAAACTTATAAGGTCCGTAGGGCATTGGGATATCTTTAGTAAACCATGCAATCCAGTTTCTTCCTCCGAATTGAGCAGTAGCTTTCTGAAGCCGGAAATTATCAGAAACTTTTGTACTGTCTGTAATAGTCCATTGTTGCTTGGCTTCCTCAGACATTTTATAAAAATTCACATCTCCGATATATTCATAGCTTTGATAGACATTATTATTGTTCTTTTTGATAAGAAAAGAAGTCAACCTACCAGGCGAATATTTTCCAGTAACATTAAATATTGAATCATTAATATAATTCAGTCTGTTATAGTAGGCAATATCTTCTTTTGTGATATCCAGATAGTAATTTTCCCTGATGATCTCTTTTGAGGTTGAATCTTTCTTGTATTTCACCTCATAGATGAACCTGTTGTTCTGAGAAAAAAACATCACAGTTCCCAGCAATATAAATAATAAATTTTTCATAATCGGTTTTAATTTTCTGATAAAAATTCGGGGATAAAATACTCCAGATCCGCTCTTTCATACTGAATGGGATATTCCGTATCATTGAGGAAAATATCAGGTGTAAAGTGAATGCTATTAGCCGTCACCCAATTTTCATGCCTTCTTAATAGATTAAGAGCAGCTTCTGAACTTCCGAAGTATTTAGAATATTTTGTATACCATCCATTTTTGTTTTCACTATACGCTTGAACTTCATACCAATTGCTCAAAGCCTCTAAAAATTCTGCCTTATTTCTACTATTGAGATAAATATTGGTAAGGTTGACATGAACTGTTTTGTTGTCCTCGTCACCTCTGTTAAGGTCTATATCGAAGAAAATATTAATTCTCAGTTCATCAGAATACATCTTAACCAGCTTTAGAAAAACAGGATAAAATTCTTTACAATGTTTACAGAAAGGATTGGTGATAAAGGTTAAACTTTGATCGGCATGTTCATTCCCAAATACAAAAGCACCTGAAAAATCGGTATCCATTAGTTTCTTTTGAATGGATAGATTGTTTTTAAAAAACAAATAGTTTCTCCTGAATTTCAGATTTCTCTTGATGCTATTTTCATTTTTCTGTGCAATCCCATTTTTCGTTCTTAAGTTCAGCAAAACAGCTAAAGAACCAAAAATTCCAATTAAAAATAAGAATACAGAACCCGGATTTATTTTCTTGGCATCAAAAGGTATAAGATTAGCTGTGAGTAATTGGATACACACACAGGTTATAATGATCATACACACCGGACAGTATTTTTTGACCACAAATACCTGATAGTATAAAGATAAACAAGCCATGGGAATAAATGTAAATAAAGCATATTGATAGACCGTAAAAAAGAATTCAATGTTTCTTGCGAGAGAAGATAAAATGAAGCAAACTATCTGACTGGTAAAAAACAAAAGTGAAATCTCAGATAAATCTATTTTGTTAAAAATTTTCCATTTTTTAGAATTAAAAACCAAATCGCAATCCGTATTCAAATAATTGCTTTTGCACACTCCCACCGGAATAAATGTTCCCTTCCCATGCGTCTTTTTATAAGCTTCGTAAGCAAATACAAATCCTATTAAAGAAGTAAGTGCGAAAGTTGATTGTAAAATTATATTGGAAGAATTGTATCCTAATAGAAATAAAAACAATATGATAAGGATTCCCCAATTGATGTAGGAATAATTAAGTCTTGATTTTGTAACAGCAAGTTCTTCTTCTTTTTCAATAACAAGTATTATATTTTCCCATTTTGAAAAAAAATCATTTGTCGGAGAACCGTTCATGATAAGTTGATTATTCTTATTTTTCACAGCAGCCAGCTCTCCCTCCACTAAAGCCAGAAAATCTTCCGGTAAAATATCTTTCTCATCATTATCTATTCTGTAGCTGTAATTTTCAATATTGAAAAAGTGTAACGCATCAGAAAATGCTAAAAGACTTGGAAAATCCGGATGCCCCTCCAACTGGAGCTCAAATTCATCCCGGTCAACATATATTTTATGATTCTCTAAATAATTGATAACAGCAGTATAACTTTTGTGTGTCATTTTTTTTTGTCATTTACTTTTCAAAAAACAGCAACAGTTTCCTGTTGCCATTTTAAAAAATAAGTCTTAATTATCCGCAACAAAAAGTCCCGTTGCAATAAGAATCTCCATTGCCTCCATGTGAAGCAGCACACTGTGCGTTTGTACATGCACATCCCAGATCAGTATATGGATCTTCTTCTCTTACGCCTCCTTTAATTTTTCTCTGCTCATTTCTGGATAAGCTTCCTTTCAATTTTTTTAAATCGATTTTTTTCATAATGCTTTCTATAAAATTGTTTTGCGTCATTATTGACCTATCAAAACTAAAAACAATGATCACCATAAAGAGAAATACATCATGTATATTTTTTGTTTTTTCTTTTCGAAATATGTGCAATATCTACTCGTTGTACATACATATTGATCAGGTTTTGCAAAATTTGATTTATAGTATCCGAAACAAAAAGTTTCTATTTATTTCATTAATCATTTCGTCAAGTATTATTTATTTTATCAATTGAAATTAAAAACTTATTTTTGGGAAATTTGAAAATTGATTATATGAAGACTAAACATCCTAAAGGGCTACCCTTCCTCTTTTTCACTGAAATGTGGGAGCGTTTCGGATATTACCTGATTCTCGGAATCTTTGTACTATATGTTATTGAGCCCACGGGTATGAAAGGAGGCCTGGGACTGCCTGACAAGACCGCAGATGATATTTTCGGAACTTATATTGCCCTCACATATCTTACCCCTTTCATTGGTGGATTTTTGGCAGACAGAGTTTTAGGATATATTAAATCCATCTACCTTGGTGGATTTTTAATGGCTGCAGGGTACATTGGGATGGGAGTTTTCAAAGACTTACCCTTATTTTACTCTTCTTTGGCCTTAATTATCATTGGAAATGGTTTCTTTAAACCTACGATTTCCACTCTTTTAGGAAACCTTTATTCTGAAGAACCCTATAAAGCCAATAAAGATTCCGGATATAATATTTTCTATATGGGAATCAATATCGGTGCATTCATCTGTAATATTATTGCTGCCTTTATGCGTAATAAATTTGGCTGGGGTGAAGCATTCATCACCGCCGGAGTTGGAATGCTGATCGGTATGGTTATTTTCACTATCGGAAGAAAACACTATATTCATGCTGCACAGATGAAACCTGTACAGGAAGGAGACACGAAACTTTCAGAAATTATGCTTAAAGTATTTGTTCCTGCTATTATTGCCGGAGCAATCGGTTGGTTTATTCCTAACAATATTTTTGGGAGTGACAGCACAGATGCCTTTATATTTGCATGTGTTCCTGTTATTTACTTTTATGCCTCTCTTTATTTCAAAGCTAAACCGGATGAAAAACCTTCAATTGGAGCATTACTTTCTGTATTCCTGATCAGTATGTTCTTCTGGGCGGTATTCAAACAAAATGGTACAGCCCTTACAAGATGGGCCAATTATTATACAGACAGAAGTGTTCCCGCTTCTTTAGAAAAACCTCTTGAAAGCATCTACATGGTGGAAGGCAAGAGTTATGAGGACAAAGAGGTTCCCATTTATGATGAACAATTCAGATCCCAAAAAGATGAAAATGGAAAACCTTTAAAAAAAATAGGAAAGGATATTTATTTCGAAAATATTTCAGAATTAGATCGTAAGGACCTGGGAGGAACCTCACCACAAAAAGTATATTTATATAATACCGAGCTGTTTCAATCCATTAATCCGTTTTGGGTAATTGCCCTAACACCGGTTATCGTAGGTTTTTGGGCACTTTTAAGACGAAAAGGAAAAGAACCATTAACCCCTACTAAAATAGTGTTAGGACTTTTTATTTCAGGACTATCCTGTCTGGTGATGGTATTAGCGGTAATGGCCGGAGACAACGGAGCGGTAAAAGTTTCTCCTTTATGGCTGGTAGCCAGTTATGGAGTAATTACTATTGGGGAATTATGCCTCTCTCCTATGGGACTTTCTTTTGTCTCAAAACTGTCACCAGCAAGAATTACAGCACTGATGATGGGAGGATTCTTCCTTGCCAATTCTGTAGGGAATAAGCTTTCAGGAATCCTTGCCAGTACATGGTATAACTACGAAAATAAGACGAATTATTTTCTTGTTAATTTCGGTTTGTTAATATTTGCTACGCTATTAGGCCTTTCTATGTTAAAAAGATTAAATAAAATTATGAAGGAAAAAGGGCACTAATCCTTGGTATTTATAAAGAATATAAAGCTGCAGAACCATTCTGCAGCTTTTTTATTTAAAAATAAAATTAAAACCTTGCCAAAAACCCAAAATAAACTATATTTGTCAGTCTTAACAAAAATTAACAATAGAAATGGATAATATTGAAGCAATAAGTCCGAAACCGGATGAATTTGTAGAGAATAAGAATTCCAGACATCCGAAAGGATTGTGGGTTCTGTTCGGAACAGAAATGTGGGAGCGTTTCAACTTTTACGGAATGAGAGCTCTTTTGACGCTCTTTATGGTAAATTCCTTATTGATAAAAGAAGCTGATGCAGCTATTATCTATGGTGGCTTCTTGGCTTTATGTTATTTAACTCCCCTTTTAGGCGGATTTATTGCAGATAAATATATAGGAAACAGGTTTGCTATTATCATTGGTGGATCATTAATGGCCATTGGTCAGTTTTTATTATTCATTAGTGCTTCCACTTTTTCTGCAGATCTTGGAAGCGCCAAGCTTATCATGTGGCTGGCTTTATTCGTTATTATTTTTGGTAATGGATTTTTCAAACCGAACATCTCATCTATGGTGGGAAGCTTATATCCAAAACAAGAGAAGTCTAAACTGGATTCTGCTTTCACTATTTTCTACATGGGAATCAATATTGGAGCATTTTTAGGTCAGTTTATTTGTCCTTATGTAGGAGACGTAAAAGACGCTGCTACAGGAGTAAGAGATATCTTCGCCTTCAAATGGGGATTCTTAGCCGCTTCAATTGCCATGGTGATTGGAACTATTACATTCTTTATCCTTAAAAATAAATATGTAGTAACACCTGAAGGAAGACCTATCGGTGGATTACCAAAAAACAATACCAGTGCAGATTTTGAAGAAGGTGAAACGCAAACAGCAAAATTCTCAGGTATGGCTTTAGGTATTACCGGAGTTATATTTGTTATTTTATTCTTTGCTTTCCGATATTTACTGGTAGGAGAACTTGGATTTAAAGCTGTAGAAATGGGTCAATTGATCAAAGGAATTATTTATCCTTTCATTTATTCAGCAGGTATTTCTTTGGCCTTCCTTATTATGAGTTCTGCTGAAAACAAAATTGAAAGACAGAGAATATGGGTAATTTATATCGTATCATTCTTTATCATTTTCTTCTGGGCAGCTTTCGAACAGGCAGGTTCTTCATTAACATTCATCGCAGATAACCAAACTGACAGAAACATTTTTGGATGGAATATGCCACCTTCAATGGTTCAGATCTTTAATGGTATTTTCGTTGTTCTGCTAGCCGTTCCTTTCAGTTTGTGTTGGGATAAACTGAGAGCAAAAGGAAAAGAGCCTGTATCTCCATTCAAACAGGCAATGGGACTTGCATTAATAGCTTTAAGTTATTTTATTATAGCGCACAACGTAAAAGATTTAGGAAACTCTGGCCTGTTGGCTATCAAATGGCTGATGTTACTGTACTTCATTCAGACATGTGGTGAGCTTTGTCTTTCTCCAATTGGTTTATCATTAGTTGGTAAACTGGCTCCAAAAAGATTCGCTTCATTATTATATGGTGTTTTCTTTATTTCTAATGCTGCAGGCTATGCCTTAGCAGGTTCACTAGGAGCTTTGATCCCTGCAACAGGTGATAAATTTACAAAAGCACAGGAAATAGGAGTAAATCTTCAGGATGTTTTAGATAAAAAAATAACATTAACTGCTGATCAGGTAGCAGCTTTCGATAAAGCTCAGTTACCGCTGCACAATCCTACATTCGCAGGATTTGAAATCCATAATTTATTTGAATTCTTTATGGTATTCGTGGTACTTTGTGGTATTGCTGCTGTGATTCTAGGTTTAATTTCACCTATCTTAAAGAAAATGATGCACGGTGTAAACTAACTGCATTAACAAAATATGAATAAAACCTCTGCTAAGTCAGAGGTTTTTTTTAATTTCGTACGATGGAAATTTCCGAAGATTCTTTATTCCAATCCGTAAAGGAAATTATTAGACAATCGCGCGAAAAGGTTTTTCGGATAGCGAATTCTACCTTACTGCTTACTTACTGGCAGATTGGAAAACTGATTGTTGAAGATGAACAACAGGGAAAAGAACGTGCAGAATATGGAAAATATATTTTAAAGAATCTATCTCAAAAGCTAACTTTGGAGTTTGGAAAAGGATTTGACTATACAAATTTATCTAATATGCGTAAATTTTATATGTCTTTCCCAATTGTTGACACATTGTCTCTACAATTGAGTTGGTCTCATTACAGACTGCTTTCAAGTCAGGATGATAAAAATAAAAGAAATTATTATCTCAATGAAGCGGTACAAAATAACTGGAATGTCAGGGATCTAAAAAGACAAATCAATTCCCTTGCTTACGAACGGGTTTTAAAACATAAAAAATCTTCCACAGAAACTATTCACAGTGTTTTAAAAGATCCTTATATTTTTGAATTTCTTGGCTTAAGATCTGATGAACAATTTTCCGAAAAAGAAATTGAAACAGCAATCATTGATCATATTCAAAAGTTTTTACTGGAATTTGGAAAAGGATTTGCTTTTGTAGCCAGACAACAACATATTTCAACTGATACATCAGACTTCTATATTGATCTTGTCTTCTATAATTACATATTGAAATGCTTTGTCATCATCGACCTAAAAACCGGAGAACTTTCTCATCAGGATATTGGGCAGATAGACATGTATGTAAGAATGTATGATGACCTTAAACGCGGTGAAGGAGATAATCCAACCATCGGAATTCTACTATGCTCAGAAAAGGATGAGACCATTGTAAAATACTCCGTTCTCAATGATAAAAACAATTTATTCGCCAGCAAATATTTGCTGTATCTCCCAAAAGAAGAAGAATTAAAACAAATTATTGACCAGGATAGAATCCGTTTTGAGCTGGATCAGGAAAATAAAAACCCTAATTAAAAATAATCATATTATCATTATGAGCTTAACTTTAGATGAAATACAAAATTTCAAAGGAAAATACCCCCAACAAATCTGGAGTCTGTTTTTCTCTGAGATGTGGGAACGCTTCTGTTTCTATGGAATGCGTGGAATGCTGGTTTTCTTTATGATCTCACAGCTCAACTTCCATGAAAAAGAAGCCAACCTTCAGTACGGAGCCACCCAGGCTTTTGTATATGCCTTTACTTTTATAGGAGGTCTTTTTGCAGATAAAATCTTAGGATTCAGAAAATCATTGTTTTGGGGTGGGCTTCTGATGATTATCGGAAGTTTAATATTAGCAACCGATCCCCATAAATTCTTTTTTCTGGGGATTGCATTTACTGTAGTGGGAACAGGCTTTTTCAAACCGAATATTTCATCAATGGTTGGACAGCTGTATAAATCTAATGATTCAAGAGCAGATGCCGGATTCTCACTTTTCTATGCAGGTATTAACCTTGGCGCACTATTAGGTGGTTATTTATGTATTGCAATTGGTAAAGGAGAATTCCTAAGCAATATTATATCCGAAGAAATGAGATGGCATATTGCTTTTGGACTTGCAGCAGTAGTAATGGTTATCAGTTTAATTAATTTCATATTTACTCAAAGGAGATTAGGAACTATTGGACTTCAGCCGGGACATCCTTTAGCAGAAATCAAATCTGCACCGATCCCAAAATGGAAAGAATATGGAGTCTACGTATTATCATTGGTTTTTGTACCCATCATTATGACTATGGTTGCCAAAACAGAATATACAGATTATTTTATGTGGACTATCGGGCCATTGACATTAATTTATTTATTCTATGAAATGTCTAAAGTAACAGCTTCAGAACGCAAGAAGCTTTGGGCAGCATTGGTCTTCATTATCTTCTCTATAGTGTTCTGGGGAATTTATGAACAAAGTGGCGGCTCTTTAAGTATTTTTGCCGCTAAAAACCTGAATAAAGATCTTTTTGGACTAGACCCGAATGGAGTGAATAACTCCGGAGGTGCATTTTTCATTATTTTCCTGGCTCCACTTATCGGACTTCTTTGGATCTGGCTGAACAAAAGAAAAATTGAGCCTAATACTATTATCAAATTTGGATTAGGTTTTATTTTCCTTGGACTGGGATATTACGTTTTATTTGCTACCCGTTTGTTTGCCGATCTTCAGGGAATTACTTCATTAAATTTCTTCACACTGGCATTATTGATTATTACCCTTGGGGAATTATGCCTCTCCCCTATCGGATTATCCATCATGACTAAGCTTTCCACCAAGAACCTTCAGGGGATGATGATGGGAATGTGGTTCCTTGCCTCGGCTTATGGACAATATGTTGCAGGGATTATCGGAGCCAGCCTGGCTACAGCAAAACAGGGCTCTACCAATTATGATGAATTGATCACTTATACTGATGGATATAAACAATTGGGATTATACGCTGTAATTGCCGGAGTAGTATTAATTTTGATATCTCCATTCGTAAAAAAATTAATGCAGGATGTAAAATAAAGAATAAACTATTATGCTTATTTTTACATAAATATCACAAATCATTATGAAGAAAATTTTAAGCATAGTACTCTTATTATTATTGAATTTCAGTTTTGCACAAATAAAGTGGATGACTATTGAAGAGGCTTTAAAAGCTCAAAAGACCCATCCTAAAAAAATTCTTATTGATTTTTATGCAGACTGGTGTGGGCCTTGTAAGATTATGGATAAAAAAACATATGGCCATGCCGTGATTTCCCAGATCTTAAATGAGAATTACTATCCTGTAAAATTTAATGCTGAAGAAAAAAATAGTATTGAAATCTTTGGAAGAACATTTTCAAATCCAAATACGGAACAGAAGAAAGGAAAAAATTCCCTGCATGAGTTTACCCAGTACATGAACGTAGGAGCTGTACCAAGTACTGTTTTCCTGGATGAACATGGAGATCCTATCACCATTCTGCAGGGAGAGTTATCTGCTAAAGAACTGGAACCCTACCTGGAACTGATATCAAAGGATTTATTTAAAAAAATCCGTACCAGAGAACAGTGGGAAGATTACCAGAGAAAGTTCAAATCTAAAATCAAAGACTAATATAAATCAAAGGCTTTCAGAATCTGAAAGCCTTTTTTAGATATTTACCTCAAGATTCTGGTATTAAAAATTTCAAATTCCAGCTATTTTACCGAAATTAGGGCTCGTTTTTTAAATGACTTTAGATACTTCAATAGAATACGTAAAAGGAATAGGTCCTGAAAGAGCCAAACTCATCAAAAGTGTGCTGGGCCTTTCCACTGTGGAAGATCTTCTGAACTTCTACCCTATCCGTTATCTGGATAAAAGTAAAATCTATACGGTTTCTCAGCTTCAGGAAACTAATCTTGATATCCAGCTAAAAGGGAAAATCACCCAGATACAGGAAATTCAGACCGGAAAAACAAAAAGACTTTCTGCCAAATTTAATGATCATACAGGCAGTATAGATCTTGTATGGTTTCAATATTCAAAATGGCTGAAAGAGCAAATTCCCGTCAATCGTGATGTATATATATTTGGAAAGATCAATGTTTTCAACAGGCAGTTTTCTATGCCGCATCCGGAAATAGAAGCTGAAGAAAGTAAAGATGGTGACACCCGTCTGAAGCCCATTTATCCAAGTTCTGAAAAACTTACTAAAAGGGGGTTGGGTCAAAAGTTCTTTCAAAATGCTCTTAAAAATATCTGCAAAGAGATTCCTCAGCTTATTGAGGAGAACTTTCCGGAATATTTAATGAAAACATTCAATTTTATCTCAAGGCAGCATGCTTTTCTGAATGTGCATTTCCCAAAAGATATGGAGCATTTTGATAAAGCAGATTTCAGACTAAAGTTTGAAGAGTCATTCTTTTTTCAATTAGGTTATGGCTTGAAAAAACTGCATCATAAAACTCAGTCACACGGCAATCCTTTTCCTATTATTGGGGATCATTTCAATGATTTTTATGAAAATCACCTTCCTTTTGATCTTACGAATGCCCAGAAAAGGGTTTTAAAAGAAATCCGCATGGATATGAAAAAACCCATCCAGATGAACAGGCTTTTACAGGGCGATGTAGGATCCGGAAAAACAATGGTGGGACTACTGACCATGCTGATTGCACTGGATAATGGCTTTCAGAGCTGTATGATGGCTCCTACAGAAATTCTTGCCCAGCAGCATTATAACGGAATGAAGGAATTATTGCAGGAAACGAATATCAACATCCGTCTTCTTACAGGTTCTACCAAGGCTTCTGAAAGGAAGATTATTCATGCAGAACTTGAAAGTGGCAGTCTTTCTATTCTGGTAGGTACCCATGCCATATTGGAAGATAAAGTTAAATTTAAAAATTTAGGACTGGCTATTATTGATGAACAGCATAGATTCGGGGTAGCCCAACGGGCGAAACTGTGGGCAAAAAATAAAATTCCGCCTCACATTCTTGTAATGACCGCAACTCCTATTCCGAGAACATTGGCAATGAGTTTTTATTCGGATCTTGATGTGTCTGTGATTGATGAAATGCCGGTGGGAAGAAAACCTATAATCACAGCTCACAGGCGTGAAAAAGACAGGTCGTATGTTTACAATTTCTGTAAAGATGAGATAAAGAAAGGAAGACAGATTTATTTTGTTTATCCACTTATTGAAGAATCTGAAACATTGGATTATAAAAACCTGATGGAGGGGCTTGAACATGTCATGGAATACTTCTCAGATTATAATGTTACCATGCTTCATGGAAAAATGAAACCTGATGAAAAAGATGCAGCCATGACTTATTTTGCTTCAGGAAAAGCAGAAATTATGGTAGCAACAACGGTTATTGAGGTGGGAGTAAATGTTCCTAATGCATCTGTAATGGTTATTGAAAGTTCAGAAAGATTTGGTCTTTCACAGCTTCATCAGCTTAGAGGACGTGTAGGAAGAGGAGCAGAACAAAGCTATTGTATTCTGATGACCTCAGATAAATTATCTAAGGAAAGCAGAACCCGTATCCGAACAATGACAGAAACCAATGATGGTTTCAAAATCTCTGAAGTTGACATGCAGCTTCGCGGTCCCGGAGATATCCTGGGAACTCAGCAGAGCGGCGTGGTAGATTTTAAAAGATTAGACCTTATCAATGATTCAGCAATCATTAAGACTACCAAAAATACAGTAGACAGAATTCTGGAGGCTGATCCAATGCTGGCAAGACCTGACAACCTTGTCATCAAAAATTATTACATCAGGTATTACAAAGGAAAGAATAAGTGGAGTAAAATTTCATAAAAAAAACCGCAGAAAATCTTTCCTGCGGTCCCCTTATAAAACTGTTATTTAGAAGAAATTACTTCTTGTCTGCCTAAAGAAAATTTATTTTAATAGTTTAGGTTTAATATTTTGTGATGTGGTGTGAAAATATTTATATATTATTTGAATAGATTTCAAACCATAACTATTAAAATAAATTATAAAAAAAACAAAATGAATTATTTTTCCAACTTGCTTATTATAAAAACTAACTGAATATAGAAGGAGACGAGGGAATGAAACGAATAAATAGGTCTCCAACTACTTTTGAGTTTTCATGATTGTACCGTTTTGTTTAAAGATCTTCTATGCTTTATAATTGGAAATTAATATAATTCATTTTGTTAAATAACATCGTGATTTATATAAATACTTGTTGTGAAACAATTACTATTCATTCATCTGTATCTTTTATTTATATCAAATTTGTGTCGCTGATTCTATACTACAAAAGTCTGCATTTTTATTGAAAACCTTTTTATATTATTTCAGTTATTAGTTATAAAATTTTCACCTATTTGTGAATACTATGTAATAAATATCGTTAAATTATCAAAAAATAGAATTAAAAAAACTACTGCCGTTTATACTTTCAGAATAAAATTCTCTTTATTCAGTCCTGATGTATGATACTGCCAATTGATAGTGATAACTTCCGTGAGTACTTTTTTCAATTTCTCAAATGTTTCAGGCTTTTTAATATAAACATTCCCTCCTTTTACAAAGAGATCTTCAACTTCATTTTCAGGGATTGATTCAGAATATACTGCTATTACCATATTGTTAAACTTCAGGTTTTCGCGAACTTCTTCAATCCATTCCAAGCTATTTTTGTCAGGAATTTCATATTTCATAAAAACAATTTCAGGAATAACAGCTTCTTCATTATTCAGATATTTCATCAGGGATATTCCACTGTTAAAGCATTGAACTTTAATAGAAATTTTTAGCTCTTTAAATATATTTTTAAAAAAAGTAAGTGTGTTTTCATTATCATCTGCTACGATTACGTTCAGAAATTCTTTATTCATACTGCATTTTATGGTTTATGGCCGTATTTTGGGCCCTGCGTCTTTTCCCTAGTATTTTTTGAAACTGGGATGGCGTAATGCCAGTTGTATTTTTAAACTGTGTGCTCAAATGGGCTACACTGGAGTAATTCAATTTGTGGGCAATTTCTGTGAGACTTTGCTTATTTCGTATAATTAACACCTTAGCGTGCTCTATTTTCTGCAAAATAATAAAGTTCTCGATAGAAGTAAAAGCAACTTCTGAAAAAAGGTTGGAAAGATATCCATAGCTGTGATTCAGCTTTTCAGAAATATAAATAGATGCTTTTACAGGAATAATCTCATCAGAAAAAACAAGCTCTACGATAGCATCTTTTATTTTTTGTACTAAAGCCGTTTTCTGGCTTTCAATAATTTCGATACCATACTCTCCAAGATGTTTCTTAAAAAGATGATGCTGTTCCTGCGTTAGGGGCTCGTAAAACTCTACCTCTCCAAAGTTCAGCAACCTGTATTTCAGCCCGTGTTCTCTAAGTTTTTCATCTAACACCTTCTTACAGAGAGTGTTGAAATCAAATTTTACATACATTTTCATCCTATTATAGTAAGTCAAATTTTCAGTAAATATAATGATTTATTTCAATTGAATGTGAAATAGCCTTATTTTTTTCAAGAATTGACCCACAAAAAAATTCCTGCATTCAAGAATACAGGAATTTAAACACTAAGGATGAAAAAAATATACTGATAAAAAGCTAAATCAGCTCAAAACCAAGCATATGAATGTATTATTAAAAAGTGATTTGGTTCTGAAACAAAGATGATTCAAAAAAAGAAATCACTTGTTATAGAATTACAAGATAAAGTTACAAGATTTTAAGTCAATTATTTGTGAATTAGAAACTCCATCAGAAAATCATCCATTATAAATCCTTTTCCAATATCGAAAGCTCCTTCTCCAAACACGTTGTATCCCTGGGATTCATAAAAATTTCTGGCAGCGTTATATTTATTTACATTCAAAATAATTCTTTCATCTCCATTTTCAGCTACTTTAAGATTCAAAAATTGAAGTGCTTCTTTTCCAAAACCTTTTCCTTTACTTTCCGGAACCAGATAAATACGGTGAAGTTTCGTTGTCTGGTCTTCATAATGGTGTTCATATCCAATAAAACCTTCAAAAGAACTGTTATGTTCATCCTGAATCAAATAATAATGATAATACGGATTTTGGAAATGGTTTGTAATTTCTGTTTCAGAATACATTTCTGCAAGCATATACTCCATCTGTTCCGCCGAAAGGATATCGGCATACGCATTTTCCCAGGATCTTTTTGCCAAATCCTGAATCAAAGGAATGTCCTTTACTGTCGCTTCTATTAATTTCATTATTTTCATTTTATGATTAAAAAAAGTGAAAAGTCTGAACTTTTCACTTTATGAGATTATATCAATTATCATCTGTTTTCAACAGTGAATTCATAAATTGTAATACAAATTCACTACTGATGATTGGTATTCAATTTAAATAGTTGCCATTTCAGCCTTGATCTTTGCATAAAGTCCTTCTGAAGCAGGAACCAAAGGAAGTCTAAGATGATTCTTAATAATTCCTTTTTCAGCAAGAATTACTTTAATACCACAAGGGTTTCCTTCTGCAAAAATTAAACGTGTAATTTCCACCAGCCTATTATGAATTTCATAAGCTTCTTTCACCTTTCCGTCAAAAGCCAACTGCACCATTGTGGAAAACTCTTTAGGGTATCCCTGCCCAATCACAGAAATTACCCCCTTTCCACCAGCCAACGTTACCGGAAGTGTATATTCATCATCTCCGGAAACCAATGAAAACCCTTCAGGCTTTTTTCTTAAAATATCAAAATACTGAAGAATATTGGGTGCAGCTTCCTTGATCATAAACAGATTAGGAAATTCCTTTGCAATGCGGATAGTAGTGTCTGCATCAATATTCTGCCCTGTTCTTGAAGGAACATTGTAAATGATTATTTTTTTTCCTGTAGAAGCCAAGACTTTGTAATGTTGGTAAAGTCCTTCCTGGTTAGGTTTATTGTAATATGGAGATACAGAAAGCACTGCTTCAAATGCAGAAAGGTCTGCTTCTTCAATCTGTTTCTTTACTTCAAGAGTATTGTTACCGCCAATTCCTAATACCAGAGGAAGACGCTTATTATTCACCTTAATGATATGCTCAATTACCTGTTTCTTTTCCTCATCAGAAAGCGTAGCGGCTTCTGCCGTAGTTCCTAATACTACCAAATAATTGGTTCCGTTTTCAATATTGTATTCAACAAGTTTTGTTAAACTGTCGAAGTCAACGGATAAATCTTCATTAAAGGGCGTTACCAATGCAACACCTACTCCTTTTAAAATGCTCATCTGTTCGAATTATTTTTGTCAAATTTAATAATTTACAATAAGAATTTGTAATAAATAATAATGTTTTATTATTCATATGGTTATATTTGCATATACTAAAAGATATTATGAAAAATAAATTCTTGTTACTAGGAATTGTTCTGGCATCGCTTACCGCCTGCAAAACAGCATCCACGCTGCAGCTTGCAAACGTAGAGACCCAGAAGAATATTTCTATTAATAACGAGCTAAAGAATGATGAGGAGTTTGTAAAAGTAATTGAACCTTATAAAGAGAAACTGGACCGGGAAATGAACCAGAAAATTTCTCATACCAGTGTAGACCTTACCAAACAGGGAGACAACAGTAATCTCGGTAATCTTTTAGCTGATTATACATTTGAAGGAGGAAATGAATGGGCAAAAATAAATCTTAAGAAAAATGTAGATGCTGCCTTGATCAATATCGGAGGAATCCGTACTACCATTGGAAAAGGTGATATTATGCTGAAAAACGTTTTTGAAGTAATGCCTTTTGAAAATGAGGTAATTATTGTGAAAATGAAAGGGACGGATCTTCAGGGTCTTTTTGATTATTATGCAAAAACCCAGGTGAACAACCCTGTTTCTCATCTGTATATTGAAACAAAAGACGGACAACTTAATCAATCGTTAATTAACGGAAAAAAAATAGACACTGATAAAGACTATTATATTGCTACCTCAGACTATCTTGCTTTGGGTGGAGATAATATGAAATTCTTTGCCAAAGGAGAATCAATTCCGACAGGGATAAAACTTAGAGATTTATTCATTGAATATTTCAAAAAAACTCCGGAAGTAGTGCCTAATACGGATGTTCGTTTAAATTTTATCGGTAAAAAGTAATGGATAGAAAAAGTTTTTTAAAAGCAATAGGTGGTGGAACTTTAGCAATGGCTTTAGCTCCTAATATGATGAAGGCGGAAGGATTAGCTATTCCTGGTTTACAGTCCGCTAATAAACTAACTATTCTTCATACCAATGATCAGCACAGCAGAATAGAGCCTTTTGATGCAAGTTATACCAAAAACCCGAATCAGGGAGGTTTTGCCAGAAGAGCTAGCTTAATTCAACAGATCAGAAATCAGGAGTCTAATGTATTACTTCTTGATTCCGGAGATATTTTTCAGGGAACACCGTACTTTAACTTTTTCGGAGGCGAACTGGAGTTTAAGCTAATGTCTATGATGAAGTATGATGCTTCTACTATGGGAAACCACGATTTTGACAATGGTTTAGATGGATTTTCTAAGGTTCTTCCCACGGCAAAGTTTCCATTTATCTGTTCTAATTATGATTTCAAAAATACAATACTTGACGGAAAAACTTCTCCATATAAAATCTTTAATAAAAACGGTATTAAAGTAGGGATTTTTGGAGTAGGAATCCAACTGGACGGTCTTGTAGGTAAAAAACAATATGGAGAAACCGTATATTCTAACCCCGTTGATGTAGCACAGCATTATTCGAACTTTTTGAAAAAAGACCAACAATGTGATCTTGTAATCTGTCTTTCCCATATTGGGTATGATTACAAAGACGAACCCAATAAAATAAGTGATAAAATTTTAGCCGCCAGTACAGAAAATATTGATATTATTTTAGGTGGCCATACCCATACTTTCCTTCCTGAGCCTCAAACTTTCACCAACAGACAAGGTAAAAATGTCCTGGTGAATCAGGTTGGATGGGCAGGACTTCTTTTGGGTAGAATAGATTTTCACTTTGATACAAATAAAAACGTACAGCATATCTCCTGGAACAATCAGGTAATAGACAGCAGCATAATAGCATAATATGAAAAAACTCTCTTTAATTTCTCTTGGTATTTTAGCATCCCTGCAGTTTACAAAAGCGCAGGTCATTTCATCAAAAAAATGGGCAGATCTTTTTTCCTACAATAATGTCCTGGCCATGAAAGAAGACAATGGAAAAATAATAGCCGCCACAGAAAACGGATTATTCTATTATACTATAGGAAGTGGAGAGATTACAAAGCTGTCTAAAGCTAACGGACTACACAATATAGGGATCACCGCCTTTGATTATAACTCACAAACCAAGACAGGTCTTATCGGTTATTCTGACGGATCTATGGATGTCATTACTCCTCAGGAAATTAAGTACATCGTTGACATTCCTATTGCCACAGGTTATAACGGAAATAAAAAAGTCAACCATATTTCTATTACAGGAGATAAGGCAGTTATTTCTGTAGGGTATGGAGTATCTATATTTGATCTTAAAAAGAAAGAGTTTGGAGATTCTGCATTTTTCCTTAGCGGAGGTATATATGAAGCCAGTAACGAAGCAACAATATTTGGAAACAAGATTTATTCTGTAACCAATACTGGATTGAAAAGCCATGAGATCAATACTACATTCCCTGTATTTTCTACATGGACAACGGAAGTTCCCGGATCATTTAAAAATATAGATGCTGAATCTGAATTGGTATTTGCATCTGCCACCTCTGCATTCATGTATAATAACGGTACTCCAACTCCGCTTCCTGCAAGCTTTGCAAAAATTCAGGATGTGGTTATTACCTCAAATAACATTATAGTAACCGATAACAGAATATATACCTTTGGTCTTAATGGTATTTCTTTAAATGCGATAAGCCTTGGTGAAGATTGTAATACGGCTACCATAGCGGGTGGAAAGGTGCTGGGTGGAACTGTATTATCCGGAATAAAGGATGAAGGCAACAACACCTATAAACCTTCCGGTCCGTATTTTAACTTTGCCTACAAAATAAATCTTTACGATAACAACCAGATGCTTGTTTCCAGTGGAGCAAGGGCCGATATTTATAACTTTCCGGTAGAAAATCCTAAAAAACCAGGATTCTATTATTTTAACGGTACAGAATGGATATATCCTTCTTATTTTAGTAAAGGGGACATAGGACAAGTCAATGTGCTCGATGCAGTTATGAGCCCTATCAACAATAATGAAGTATTTTTCACCAATTATACGATGTTTAACAACGGGGTCTACAAAATGAAATACAATGCAGGCAGTAAAGACTTTGAGCTTGCAAAATATTATAGCGTAGGGGGGGAAGCATTTTTAAGACGTCCTGTAGGTTTTGCTACGGATGCCCAAAGCAACCTTTTTGTTTCCATTGCATTTACAGACAACGGAAACCCTTCAATAGGAATTTACGATAAAGCAGCAGATGATTTTACCATAAAAAAGAATACTATTTCAAGTTCAGGGGTACAAAAGCCCATTTTATTTGAAAATATGGTTTGGACGCCTCTGCCGAGAACAAATAACTTCTGGGTATATGATTATAAAAATGCAGCTAATCTTTCTGATGACACCGATTATCTATTAAAAGAATCTAACGGAATTGCAGGTGAAGGAACTTTATCTGTAGCATTTGATAAATCCGGAGATGCATGGATTGGTAGTGATAATGGTTTAAGGATCCTTGCTAATGCAGCTTCCGAAATAAAAACGCCAAGTCCTGCAGCATCCCCTATTATTATAGAACAAAACGGGCTTGCCGAAGAACTTTTCAGAGATTCACAGATTCTCCAGATTGAGGTAGATGCAGGAGATTATAAGTGGGTATCTGTAGAAGGAGGTGGCGTATACTATCTTTCTTCTAATGGAGAAAAGACCATAAAACATTTTACAAAAGAAAACTCACCGCTTCCTACCAATAGTGTTACAGACATCAAGGTAGATAAAAAAACCGGTAAAGTATATTTCGTTACTTATAACGGTATTGTAACTTATCAGGGAGATGTTGCCGATGTCAATTCAAATTTTGGAGATGTATTGGTTTACCCGAATCCTGTAGTGTATTCTAACTTCAAAGGAAAGGTTACCATTAAAGGGCTGGCAGAAAAAACAAATATAAGAATTGTAGATGCAGCAGGAAATGTAGTTCATTCAGCTGTTGCAAGGGGAGGTTACTATGAATGGGATCTTAATAATCAAAAAGGAACCCGTGTAGCTTCAGGTATTTATTTTGTATTAATGACTAATGAAGACGGTTCTGATAAAGCTACAGCCAAAATAGGGGTAGTCAATTAATGAATTCACAAAACGGATTTTTACTTTCATTTATAAAGTACGGGGAAAATGATGCTGTACTGCATTGTTTTACAGAAGAGGAGGGCTTCCAGACTTATTTTCTTAAAGGGGTTTATTCCAAAAAAAATAAAAAGAAAGCCCTGTTGCAGCCGTTGAGCAAACTCAGTTTTTCAATAAACCCGGTGAGGGGTAACGGTATACCATCGGTTTCAAAATTTGAACTGGTAAAAAACAATGATATTTATAATGATATAAAAGTAAATACCGTTATTTTTTTCATTTCAGATTTCCTAAGTCAGATTCTTAAGTTTGAAAACAAAAATCTCAATATATTTTTTAGTATTGATGAATTTATTGATCAGCTTATCAACAAAAATTATCAGTCACATCTTCTTTTTTTACTTGCTGTTTTAAAGATTCAGGGTGTTGCTCCTTTAATTGGTGAAGGAAAATTTTTAGATCCGGAAACGGGTACTTTTTCAGCCGGTTCTACCCATCAGATCTTCAATGAAGAAATTTCATTACTGTGGAAAACAGCACTCACCGCCGAAAACCTTTATACCACTAAAATACATTCTTCTGTAAGGAAAGATTTCCTGGATAGTCTTTTGGTGTATTATCACTATCACATTACCGATTTTAAAACACCCACCTCACTGGAAATCATCCAGCAGATATTTGAATAAAATAAAGCCAGTCCGCAAATTTACTTTTCGCTATTTCGCTTTCTCCGGCATTTCAGTTTCAGATTCTGCTATTTCTTTTTTGGTAAATCTTGGCTGCAGAATTTTTGCGATCAGCCCTGTCCAGCCTGTCTGATGAGAAGCTCCTACCCCACGGCCATTATCTCCGTGAAAATATTCGTAAAATAAAATATAATCTTTAAAATCGGGATCCGTCTGGAATCTTTCGTACTGGCTATTCACAGGACGTTTTCCGTTTTCGTCTTCTAAAAATATTTTCGAAAGCCTCTTACTTAAAGAATCTGCAATCTGATCAAGATTAGAATAGTTTCCACTTCCTGTAGGGTATTCCACCATAAAATCCGGACTGTAGTAAAAGAAAAAACGTTGGAGGCTTTCAATAATGAGAAAATTAATAGGAAACCAGACAGGTCCACGCCAGTTGCTGTTTCCGCCAAAAAGCCCACTGTCACTTTCTGCAGGCGTATATTTCACACAATAATCCGTTTCATTAAGCTGTAAAGTATATGGGTTCTGCTCATATTCTTTCGACAAAGCCCGGACTCCGTAATCGCTTAAAAACTCCTCCGGGTTCAGCATTCTGCTCAACAGTCTTTTTAAACGGTGCCCCCGAAGTAAAGATAAAAGGTGCTTGGAATCCTGTCCTTTAACTTCCCATCTTGAAACCAGAGATGCGAGTTCCGGCTTATTTTCCAGTACCCATTTCATTCTTTTCTTAAAGTTGGGAAGGTTTTCAATCATTTCGTCATCTATCACCTCAACAGCAAACATGGGTATCAACCCTACAATTGTTCTTAATCTCAAATACATATGGGTATTGTCACTGGAAGCAATCGCATCATAAAAAAACTCATCTTCCTCATCCCACAGGCTGAAGTTTTCATCACCCATATTATCCAACGAGTGCGCAATAGACAGGAAATGTTCAAAAAACTTCATTGCCATCTCTTCATACACATTGTTATATAATGCCAGCTCCAGTGCTATTCTCATCATATTCAGGGCAAACATAGCCATCCAGCTTGTTCCGTCGGATTGTTCCAGCTGCTCCCCATTGGGAAGCGCAGAATTTCTGTCGAAAACACCAATATTATCAAGTCCTAAAAATCCTCCTTCAAAAATGTTGTTACCGTTGCTGTCTTTTTTATTCACCCACCAGGTAAAATTCATCAGCAGTTTCTGAAATGCACTTTCAAGAAATTCAAGATCCGGTTTATCTCGAATATACTCATCAATTTTAAACACTCTGAAAACAGCCCATGCATGTACCGGAGGGTTAACATCACTGAAATTCCATTCATAAGCAGGGAGCTGCCCGTTAGGATGCATATACCATTCAAACAGGAAAAGTTTAAGCTGATGCTTGGCAAAATCAGGATCAATTATAGAAAAGCTAATGGCATGGAAAGCCAGATCCCAGGTTGCATACCATGGATATTCCCACTTATCAGGCATGGAAATAATATGGGCATTGTTAAGATGCTTCCAGTCGTAATTCCTTATTTTATCCCTGGATTTTGGCGGTGACATTTCTGCAGGGTCCCCTTTCAGCCATTTTTCAACATTGTAATGATAGAACATTTTGTTCCAAAGCATTCCTGCAAATGCCTGTCTCTGCACCATTTTTTCATCTTCCGACTGAATTCCCTTCTGAATTTCAGCATAAAATTCATCTGTTTCTTTGCGTCTCAGATCAAAAATTGATTCAAAATCACTGAACGGCTCTTTCAATTCTTTATCCGTCATCCTGAATTCAAAAGTTTTTGATTCTTTACCTTTAAAATCCTCATCGATAAAGAACGACGCTTTTGTGCCTACATTTTGGGAATTAACCGACTGTGAATTCCCTGTAAGTATAAAATTATTAATTCCGTCTTTACAGTATTCTGATTTATCTGGTGACTGATAAAGTCTTTTGTTGTTGGTTTCATTATCACAAAACAAGGTCTTTATAGATTGTTTTGCATAGATATTTTTCACTTCAAGGTCTTTATGACTTATTCTGATACGGTCAGCTTCATTAGCGCTCAGCTGTGGTTGATAATCGTCATAGCCCCAATTCCAGGTATTTCTGAACCAGACGGTAGGCAGTATAACAAGAGAAGCTTCTTTTTCAGCTTTATTGATAATGGTAAGTCTTATCAAAATATCATTGGGTCCTTCTTTAGCATATTCAATAAAAATATCAAAGTATTCATTAGTATCAAAAATCCCGGTGTCAATGAGCTCATATTCAGGTTCTGTCTTACCTCTTTCTGCATTGGTTTTCACAAGATCTGTATATGGGAAGGCATTTTGCGGATATTTATACAGCATTTTCATATAAGAATGGGTAGGGGTAGAATCGAGGTAATAAAAATATTCCTTCACATCTTCACCATGATTTCCCTGCCCGTTGGTAAGACCAAAGAACCGTTCTTTTACCATTTCATCCTTTTTATTCCAGAATCCGACAGAAAAGACCAATTGCTGAACGTCATCACATATCCCACATATCCCCTCTTCACCCCATCTGTATGTTTTAGCTTCTGCGGTATTATGATTGGTATAATTCCAGGCATCACCATTCCCGCTGTAATCCTCACGTACAAGTCCCCATTCCCGGTTACTTACATAAGGTCCCCATTTTTTCCAAGAAATATCTGAAATTCTTTCTTTTTCTGACATAGTGAAATCATTAGTAATTTAACGTCCTTTATTCTGAAATTTTATAAAAAACAAGCATTAATCTATGATCTTATCTTTCCCAATGCTCTTTATTTTAAACCTTTTCCTCCTCACCCCTCACCCTCAACCCTCAACCCTCAACTCTTAACTCTTAACTCTTAACTCTTAACTCTTAACTCTTAACTCTTACCCACTCCTCTATCCCCCGGTTGAAAAGCTCTCAAACGTAGTCATTCCCCCATCAATAAAAATGCTGGTTCCGGTGATATAATCTGCGAGGTCACTGGCAAGAAATGCTGCTAAGTTTCCTATATCTTGTGGTTGTCCGATTCTGTTGTAAGGAATAAGGGTAAGAAGTGAATGAAGTGCTTCAGGAGTATCCCAGGCAGCTTTATTTATAGGAGTCTGAATCGCTCCCGGGCAAATAGAATTGACCCGGATCCTATCCGCTCCATATTCCTGGGCTAAGGTCTGCATTAGCATTCTGATAGCCCCTTTACTTGATGCATAGTTGGCATGTCCTGCCCAGGGAATAATTTCATGAACAGAACTGATATGAATAATTTTACCACAGGCAATGGAGCGTGATGGATCAATGCCCCGACGTAAAAATTCTTTGATTGCTTCTCTTGCGCAGAGAAATTGCCCAGTCAGATTGACACCAATCACAGCATTCCACTGATCCATTGTCATCTCTGTAAATTGAGCATCTTTTTGAATGCCTGCATTATTGACCAGTATATCCACTGTGCCTAACTGAGAGACAACATCCTGAAACATTGTCATTACCTGGTCTTCTTTAGAAACATCACACTGGTAAGTTATACCTTTTCCTCCTGCATCTGTAATTTCTTTTAAAACAGCCTGTGCTTCTTCTAAAGATCTTTGTGAAGAGTGGTTCACAACTACTGAAGCGCCTGCAGCAGCCAAAGATTTTGCAATTCCTGAACCTATTCCGCTGGATGCTCCTGTAACCACAGCCACCTGATTATGAAGTGATATTTCCATGTTTTGTAATTTGATGATACTCAAAGTTATGGAAAGAAATCAGGAGGACAGGAATTTTGAATTTAAAATTTTCTTAAAGTTTTTTGTACATGAGGTATTGAGGCCCGCTCCTTCCGATTCTCATTTTACCTTCATAAGAATATCCGGTTTTAAGATAAATCTGATAGGCAGATTCATTTTTTTGATTGACAGCCAGTACAATTTCATTGCAATCTTTGAAATGACTTCTGACAAAATCATCCACTTTCATCATGGCTGCCTTTCCTATTCCCTTTCCCTGCATTTCAGGATTTACAGATAAAGATCTCACCAAAACAGAATTTTTATTATCAGTCAGTTCAAACTTATCCTGTCCAAAATCAAGCACAAAAAAGCCGACAGGATTCCCATCCTCGAAAATGGTAACAGGAAATGCATCATGATCATCCCTTTCTGCTATTCTCTGCAGGGCTTCTTCCGCCAGTGCCGTAAATTGTGACTGCTTTTCATCCAGCGTATATGTAATGGCTGAAAGATGTTCCGGATTAAAAAATGCTAAGCTTACCATAATCAAATTTAGTGATGATAGATATCTTCATACATTACTCCGGCACGTATTTCCACAGGAAGTTTATTTTCTTCAGGCACAATAGGACAATTATAGTCGTAGGCATTGTAAGCACAATAAGGATGGTAGGACTGATTAAAATCCAGTACGATTGTATTTCCTTTCGGAATTTTCAGATCCATATATTTTCCCCCGCCATAGGTTTCTTTTTCATTGGTAGCATCCCGGAAGGGAAGAAAAAGATAGTCCTGATATTTCTTCTGCTTAATCAAATCCAAGCTTTGGTATAAAGTAAGGGTATAAGATTTTCCATCTAACTCAAAGCTTGCCTTTCCATATTCCTGATAAGACTTTGTTTTCCCTGAAGAAGTGGGAAGATCAAAAGGTTTTGTATCTTTTGATTTAACAAACTTTGCTGTAATTCTATATTTTATATCAATCGGAAAAAAAGGATGTTCTTTAAAATTTTTAAAGTTATCACCCCGTAAAGGCGTTTCTTTCGGATTCAGATATTCAGCATTGAGTTCTTTCTGAAATTTTTTCACCTCCATCACTTCTTTAGAAGTCGTTTTTTGGGAAAAAGCCCAAAGAGGGAGGATCAAAAAGAACAATAAAATCTTTTTCATAAATGCTATAAATTATAAGTAAAACTATGAATTTTTCAGAGTATAAACAGTTAAAATTATAATAAAAAAGCATAATCTGTTTTAAATAAAACACCCATTCGTGAAGCTAGCATACTTTTTGAGAAACAAAGCTCATGAACAGGAAACAATTCATTAAGACAAGTGTATTAGCGGTATCAGGCTTTTATTTTCTTCAATCTGATCTATTCCGGGCTGCGGAGCGGAAAGACGATCAGCAAAACGAAATTATAGAAGCTCCGATTGTTATCATTGGCAGTGGATATGGAGGTGCTGTATCTGCTTTACGTCTTTGTGAAGCCGGGAAAAAAGTAGTGCTGCTGGAAATGGGGCTCAACTGGGAGAAGGCAGGTATTCCTTTTTCTAACCTGCTAAAACCTGGAAAAAGCTCTGCATGGCTTAAAAAGAAAAGCATTGCCCCGTTCATGAATATTTTTTCTCTGACTCCTTTTACCGGGACCTTGGACCGTCTGGATTTTGATCATATTAATATCTGGGTTGGAAGGGGTGTTGGCGGCGGATCACTCGTTAACGGAGGGATGGCCGTAACTCCTAAAGAGAACTATTTCAAAGAGGTTTTCCCCCATCTGAATGCAGAAAAGTTCTATAGCCATTATTTTCCTTTGGTACAAAAAGAACTTAAAGTAAACGTGATTGATGAAGAATTTTTAAAAGACTGTCCTTATTACAAATTTACACGGGTGGGAGAAGAAGAAGCTCATAAAGCAGGTTTTAAAACAATGAGAGTTCCCAATGTATATGATTTTAAATACATGGAAAAAGAATTTCTGAATGAAGTTCCCCGCTCTGCTCTTAATACTGAAGTGATCTATGGAAACAACCATGGTAAAAACAGCTTAGACAAAACCTATCTCAAAAAAGCACTGGAAACCGGAAATCTTGAAATTCTTGATCTTCACCGGGTAGACGATATAAAACTGAATGATGATAAAACGTATACCGTCAGCGTACAGCAGACTGATACCTCTGGAGTTTTAATTGCAGATAAGATGTTCTACTGTAAAAAGCTTATTCTTGCGGCAGGCACAATGGGAACTTTACAGCTCCTGTTACGCTCCCATGCTGTAAACGGATTACCCCTTCATGAAGGTATTGGAAAAAACTGGGGTAACAATGGTAACTTTATGACCGGAAGAAATTGGGTAAAGCCTCTGTCTGGAGGAACAGGAGCAAAGCAATCTACCATTCCGGTGGGTGGCATTGACAATTGGGATGATAAGGAACATACTTTCTTCACAGAGATTGCCCCTTTGCCTATGGGAATGGATGTGGCCACGGCCTTGTATTTATTAATTAACCGCGTTGATAAAAAAGGGGAAGTCACGTATGATACCATCAATCAGTCTCTGAAGTTGAATTGGGATGAAAGTCATACGGCCAAAATGAAGGAAAATGCCAAATATTTTGTCAGAAAAATGAATAAAGCCAATGGAGGAACCAGAAGTCATTTTCTGTTTAATAATGGTTTTGGAGCAGATATCTGCTATCATCCGCTCGGAGGATGTGTATTGGGTGAAACAACTAATGAATATGGTAAATTAAAGGAACATGAAAATCTCTATGTTTTAGATGGATCATTAATTCCCGGAACAATTGGAGTGAATCCTTTTGTTACCATTACCGCCATTGCAGAATACTGTATTGAAAACCTGATCAGAGAGAACGAATTTGCTTAAATCATGGCATTGATTTTACTTCGAAAAGATAAGTTCGGATATCACTTTCAAGTTGAGAAGGGTACGTAAAGCTCAGTTCTTGAGCTAAAGCAGTGCCCAATTCATGAACCAGATCAGCGAAAGCAAATAAAGCAGTCCAGTTTTCTTCGATAGAACTTCCGGAAAATGTAGCTTCCACTCTACTCCACAAATCTTCAGACAGGTATTTTTTAAAAAGCCTGCCATGCTTATTCGCAGTTATGTTATCCCAGTTATGTCCGTTACCAATATGCCATTCAACCAGACTAACCAAATATTCTGCTCTCAGGATATTTTCAGACATGAATTTAGCATAAAAAATATCACCCCGCTTCAGACATTTTGCCACATAGGTGGTATCCCACCAAAAATCATTCATCAGCTGCTTAAATTCTTTTTCATCAGGCTTATGAATCATGATTGACTGATAAGTCGGAGATTTCAGATCTTTTGTCAGATCATCTTTATCAATCAGCACTTTATACCCTACGTCCCAATCTTCAGGAAGCGTTTCTTTTTGTACTTCCTGCATAAATTCAGACACCTGGTACAGCTTAAAATCAACTTTTACATGGTCTCTGTACAAAACCATTTTCATGGCATGTTTTCCCTCAAAAACGGTATCATCTTCCTCAATCATAGAAATGGGGTCTCCAAAAAGCTGAAGCCAGCTATTTTCGGCTTCATAGTCTTTCCGGCTTTCAAAAACCAATTCTACATCAAGATCACTCAAATCATCTACGGGAGCATAGGGATTCACCAATGAGCTGGTCAGAAGAACAGCCCGGATATCGGGATTGTTTTCAGCCCACTGAATAATCTGTTCCAGCTTTTCTTCTCTTATTTTCATACCAATCAGGATTCTGATATTTTTACACGGTAGACATCTGAAGAATTTCTCTTAATGGATTCCACAAAGAAACCTCCTTCTTCAGGAATCACTTCTTTTAAATCAAAACTTTTACAGTCTTTCGGAAGCCCGGAGAATATCAAGGTAAACCAAAAATCCTTCATGAAAGGAACCGGTGTCCAATAAGGGGAAATTGAGATGTTTTCGGCATGAATCATCTTACTTCTATGCTCAGACTGATTATCAAAAAGATAAGTGGAATGCCAGATTCTTATCAGATTCCCTAAGAATGGTGATGCCGGGAAGCAACAGTGTATAATCACCTGTTTCTCCTCTTCTATTTTTGTCTGAAGAGACTCCAGGAGTTCTTTTGCTATAAGCGGCTTTACAACTACTTCTTCCACCTTTTTTATAAGTAATAAATAATCAGCAATGAGTAATTCTGCTTGTATTGCTTACTACTCATTGCTCACTACTGATGTTAGTATTCTAATTCTAATTTTTCTTTTGTATAATTTCTTACCTCTTGGGTAAGTTCCGGATGTTCTGCCAATTTCTTCCCGTAAGAAGGCACCATTTCAAGCAATTTATCTTTCCATTCGCCCTGAAGTTTTTCCGGGAAGCATTTTTCAAGAACATTCAGCATAGCATATACCGCTGTGGAGGCTCCCGGTGAAGCTCCTAACAAAGAAGCAATAGTACCACTCTCGTTTACAACCACTTCAGTTCCGAATTCAAGTTTACCTCCTTCTTTTTCGTCTTTTTTAATAACCTGAACTCTCTGTCCTGCCACTTTCAGTTCCCAGTCTTCTTCTTTGGCATCTTTTACAAATTCTCTCAAATGCTGCATTCTCTGAGACTTTGTCATGGCTACCTGCTGAATAAGGTATTTTGTCAACGGGATATTATGCCACCAGGCACCAAATAATGATTTTAAATTTTTGGTATTAACACTTTCTGGGAGATCAAGATAACTTCCTTCTTTCAGGAACTTTGTTGAAAATCCTGCGAAAGGTCCAAAAAGAAGCGCTTTCTGGCCATCTATAATTCTAAGGTCAAGGTGCGGAACAGACATAGGTGGAGCATCCACTGTTGCCTGTGTATACACTTTAGCCTGATGTTTTTCCACCAGCTCCTGATTATGGCTTACCAACCACTGTCCGGAAACAGGGAAACCTCCATAGCCCTCACTTTCCTTGATATCTGAGCTGTCTAATAACTGAAGTGCATATCCTCCGGCTCCGATAAATACAAAATCAGCAACAACCTCCTGTTTGTGGCTATGAATTCTGTCTTTTACCTTCATTTCCCATTTACCGTCTTCTCTTGGATCAATATCTTTCACTTCATGGTATAAGAAGACCTCTACATTAGAATCTTCAAGCAGGTGTCTTCCCATTTTTCTGGTTAACGTTCCAAAGTTGACATCCGTCCCCATATCCATTTTCGTGGCTGCCATTATTTCAGATTGGTTTCTTTTGCTCATGACCAGAGGAATCCATTCTCGCAGCTTCTCATGATCGGAAGAAAATTCCATTCCGGAAAAAAGAACAGAGTCAACCATTTTATCATGACGTTTTTTAAGATATTCAGCATCTTTTTCACCAAATACCAAACTCATGTGTGGGCATGAATTGATGAACTCTTTAGGCTCTTTGATATATCCTTTGGTAATCAGATAAGACCAGAACTGTTTTGAAATTTCAAACTGTTCAGCAATACTTTCTGCTTTTGTTATATCAATGCTGCCATCCGGTTTTTCGGGAGTATAATTTAGCTCACAAAAAGCGGAGTGCCCTGTTCCGGCATTGTTCCATGCTGCTGTACTTTCTTTGGCAAATCTTCCTAGCCTTTCGAAGATCGCAATTTCAAGATTGGGATCAAATTCATGAAGCAGCGTTGCTAAAGTAGCACTCATAATTCCGCCGCCTATCAGTACAACGTCATATTTAGGCTTCGGTGTTCTGCTTGTAAGCGATTGTGGCATATTTTTAAATTTACTTCAAATTTCGGGAAAAGTTTTAAAAAGAGAAACGATTTTAACACGTTAATTTTTAATGGAAACAGACTTCTTTAGTATACAACAAAAAATCATGGAAAATTTCGATATGTTTTCATTGAAATGATTGATAATAGCAACAACTCAAATAGGTAAAAACTCAAAAATACAGTTCCCGGTCTCAGCGAATACCTTTGATCATCACAGAAATAAACCCATAAAAAAAACCAAGCTGGGAAGCTTGGATTCAAATATATTAAAACAAGGTTTATGCAACCTTCTTTTTTTAATTCAGTTTCGCTGTCAGTTTTTTGAACTGCTTTTCAGCATTCTTACCTTCATAAAGAATGGCGTACACCGTATCAATAATTGGTAATTTAAGTTTTTTCTGCTTTGCTGTTTTATAGATGGAATCTGCAGCGTAATATCCTTCTGCCACCATATTCATCGACTGTATTGCCGATTTTACGGTATATCCTTTCCCGATAAGGTTTCCTAAGTTTCTGTTTCTTGAAAAGAGTGAATAGGCGGTTACCAAAAGATCTCCCAGATAGGCACTTTCATTCACATCTCTTGGGGCTTCATAAATGGCTTCCAGGAAGGTTTCCATTTCACGGATCGCATTGGATACAAAAACAGCTGTAAAGTTATCTCCATATCCCAACCCACTTGCTATACCGGCCCCAATGGCAAAAATATTTTTAAGAATAGCACTGTATTCATTTCCTAAAATATCTTTACTGGTTTGAACCTTAATAAAATCTGAACTGAAAATTTCTTTTAATTTTTCAGAAGTTTCATCTTCTACCGTGGCAATCGTAAGATAAGAAAGTCTTTCCATTGCGACTTCTTCTGCATGACATGGTCCTGCAATAACCGCCTGATTTCTGAAACCTATTTTAAATTCATCACGCAGATAATGCGCTACCACATCATTTACTTTAGGAATAATCCCTTTAATAGCCGATATAAAGATTTTTTCTGAATATTCACATGTCATTTTTTCTAATGTATCAGACAGGTAAATGGATGGCGTTGCCAAAACAATAACATCACAGGCAGAAACCAATTCATTGATGTCCGTGGTTAGTTTTAAACTTTTAAGGTTAAAATGAGCTGCTGTAAGATAGGTGGGGTTATGTCCACGAAGCTCAATAGCTCCTTTTACAAACTCACTTCTTACACACCAGTGTACAACTTTACAGTTTTCAACAAGCATTTTTACGATAGCGGTTGCAAAACTTCCGCTTCCTACTACTCCTACAGAAATATCCTTTTTATTCTTTTTTGGATGAGAAGATTCTGACATTATTTTCTTTTTAGCCATAATTGGAATGTGAAATGCAAAGATATTAAAACATAGACGTAACAAAGCTTTTGAAACAATGATAAAAGCCGTTTTCTGAAAAAATTAACACTTCAACACAATTAAATATCTAATTAAACGTTAAATACAGAAAATCATGAGTTTTAATTAAAAATAAGTCATAAAGATTAATTTTAATTAAATTTGCAGCTTCAAACCGTTTTAAACTTACTAAGAGAGGAAATATGAAAAATTTTCTAAACAGCAAGAAGAACGTAAACATTCTCCTCGGAGGGCTTTTACTAGTAGTTTTTGCACAAGGGATATGTATTGCCAAGTTATTCTCAGAAAAGGATGACAAAAACTACGAAGTCAACCTTGTAAAAATAAACACTGAAAGGGACAGTGTAGATTATTTGAAAATGAAAACAGATCTTAATCTTGTAGATCAGACTGTTTCACAGCTCAATTCTTTCCTGAAATCTAAAGACATTTCCAACGAAAAACTAATGGTTCTCAGCCAGGACAGCATTTCAAATTCTGTTTATCTCGCCAAACAGGCCAACCGATATAGTCAGTATTTAATGGATCTGCAGAAAAAACTGATGCAGGTTCCCCTGGGAATGCCTACTGACGGATATATTTCATCTAACTTTGGAATTAGAAAAAATCCTATTCCCTATAAAACCGTTTATGCTTCTGTAAAAACAAATGCTGCAACAGAGTCTAAGCCTGTAGTGGCGGCAGCTCCAAAGCCGGAAGTAAAAGCTGAACCTGTAGAAAAAATTATTGAAGTGACAGACAGCTATGGTATTAAAAGGGAGATCAAGGTAATGGTAACTCCAAAAGCCGCTCCAGTTGCTGCTGCAACTCCAGCTCCCACAGCTGCAAAAGCTGTTGCCGGTACCGCTTCTTCTTCTAAGACCATCGCAACTGCTGAAAAAAATAACCCGCCTGCTGAAGCTGATCAGATGCAGTTTCATAAAGGATTAGATATTGCGGTAGCCTATGGTTCTGATGTAAGAGCTGCCGCTGCAGGAACCATCATTTTCTCTGGGCAGAAAGGAGGCTACGGAAACTGCGTTATTGTTTCTCACGGAAATGGATTAGCTACTCTATACGGACATTTATCACAGCTTGTTTCAAAAGTAAATGATAAGGTAAAAGTAGGCCAGGTAATTGCTAAATCCGGAAATTCCGGCCGTTCTACAGGACCTCATCTTCACTATGAAGTACACAAAAACAATACTCCGGTTAATCCGAAGCTGTTTATGAATCTATAAAAATAAAGGCTGTCCGATGGGACAGCCTTTTTCTTGTTATATTCAATTAAAAACTTTGTGAGCTATGAAATTGATATTTATTTCATACTAGGTTTTATTGTTTATATCTTCATCTTAAAGGTGCTAAAAGATAGAATCAATAGGCAGATTTTTTTTATTTTAAAATCTTCAGAGTCCCCTTCGGATGGGTAAATGTACCGTCAGGTCCTGCAATATTTGAATATATTATATTTTTATTATAATCCTGAATATGGATTACATTGAAACCTAGGTGTGGTTCATGCCAATATACCATAAAGACATTCTTAGCCACTTCCACTGCAGTATACTGTACCGTATCTGTGGTATCTTTCGAAGGTCCGGCTGTTCCAACGAATGACATGGTTTTGTTATCTTTAAAATCCAGGATGAATTTTGTTGTTCCAAAATCTACCTCCACCTTATTTTCAATTGCCGGATACGGTGATTTTAAATCCCAGGCCATTTCTCCCATAAAAACCTTCACGCCCATTTCCAATTCTTCTTTTCCCGGAAGTCCTGTATACTTTTTTACCATAAAATCTACGATGGCAGAACTTGTTTTATTTTCTGTAACTGCTTTTTTATAGTTTTCAAGATAGCCTTTAACAAAATCCAGAGACTGAGAAGATAGAGACTGTTCTGAAAAATGGGAAGGAATCACCTGCTGAGGTTGTAAAGCTTTCATAGCATCAATCTGTGCAATCCACTGATCAATAGCTTTTACATTTTGAGTATCAGCCATCCAAAGATGTGAGCCCGTAGAAACTGAAATCCCTCCAGCCACTGTTTTTAAAGACGGAATCCAAAGAAAACTATGGGCAGGGTCTTCAGAATTCTGCCTGATCTCCATTTTATTTCCTTCAAGATCAGGAATTGCAGTAACGGCTTCCGGAATTATAATTTCTGAGGGAGCATCTCCTTTCATCTGTGGTTTCCAGACAGCCATTTTATCATCTTTTGAAGCGGATATCAAATAAGCAGTCTGAGCTGTTGAAATAATTCTAGCATTGGGAAAGGCTTTTTTGATCACATCCAATCCAAAATAAAAATCGGGGTCACTGTGTGAGATATAAACGGTTTTCAGGTTTTTGCCTGTCGCTTTTATTTCTTTCACCAATTGTTCCGCATATTGCTTCTGAAACTGAGCATCAACAAGCATCGCATCTTTATCTCCATAAATGATTGTTGAGGTAATGGGAAAAATCGCTTTAGATCCGGGATTATACACTTTTATTTTAAGGTTCCCGGCCCACACAAGACTTACGAAACCAAGCATTACTGCCAAGGATAATAATTTCTTTTTAAACATTTTTGTTATTTTTTATAATTAGTAAGCTGCAGTAAAACGTTCACGGATGTGATTATTCTGTTCCAATTCATCTACTAAAACTACGGCTACATCTTCAACAGAAAGGCGACTTCTTCCGTTTTCGTCAAATACCGGAGTTTCCAATGATGTTCTGTACTGTGCAGTTCTTGCTCCTACATTAGCCTGATTCATTTCTACTGCCGGGCTGAAGAAAGTCCAGTCCAATGTATTATTTTCTTTGATCTTGTTCAGATAATCTCTTGCTGCCGTTGCTCCCGGCTTATATGCCTCTGGAAAATCAGGGGTATCTACAATCTGTACATGGTCTGGTGTGTATAGGCTTCCTGCTCCCCCCACTACGATAAGTCTTTTTACTCCAGCCTGTCCTACTGCTTTTTCAATGTTTACGGAACCATTTAAAAAATCATTGTAAAGGTTTGGATTCGTCCACCCGGCATTGAAAGCACTAATTACAGCGTCACTTCCTTTTAAGGCTTCTGCCAATTCATCTACATTGTTTACGTCAACGCTTTTTGCCGTTACATTCTCTTGTGTTTTTACCTTCGATGCGTCCCTTACTAAAGCTTCTACAGCATATCCTCTTTCAGTTAATTCTGTTACTACGCGTGCTCCTACAAATCCTGTTGCACCTATTACTGCTACTTTTTTCATAATGTTATATTTTAAATTAAATTGTAATAAAATTTGTTACATTTATAGTTAAAAAAATTTTATCTGAACTGATCAGCGAATTCTTTCAATGATTTATCTCCTAAAAAGTTAACTACCAATTGATCTGTTTCTTCAAATAATGTATTTAAATGAACATTGATTTCTTTTCCGACACTACATGCGGGATTGGGATTCTGATTTTTTTTACCTAATACTTCTGTATTTTTTACCGCTTTGTACACTTCAGAAATGCTAATCAGCTCCGCATTCTTTGCCAGCTGGCTCCCTCCTTCTTTTCCCTGTCTGCTCATGATAAGGCCTGCTTCTCTTAGTACACTCATCTCCTTTCGGACAATAACCGGATTTACATTGATACTACCCGCAATCCATTCAGAAGTGAGCCACTCCTGAGGACTTTTCGCCAATAGGGTCATGATATGTACTGCCGTAGCAAATCTTGTATTGTTCATTATAATTACATGGCAAAGATACGACTTTTTTTAACTGTAACAAATTTTATTACAATTATTTTTTTCTTAGAGGATAAGACGATCCAAATCTAACAGAAGATAACTTATATTTTGATTGATCTTTCGGGTAGCAGACTGCATCTGGTTGAGCATCGATGCACGGCTGTGAAGATCATCAGCTCTGTATATACCTCCGTCACTGAAAATCACCGACTGGTCTGCAGCATCTTTATTACCGTCGAACTGGTAATTGAGCCATATCTCTTTTATATTGGCGATAATAGATTTTGTTTCCATGCTTGAAAACCTTCTTTCCGTGTACATATACCAGATGAAAGGTGGGAAATTTGACGATTCCAGTTTTCCTCTCCATATATCTCTCAGCAGATTTCTCTTATGGATAAATTCCACTTTTTTACCTTTCGGATTAAGTGTTGCCAGTCCAAAACCCGCTCCTAAAGCTCCACCACCAATATCAATTGCATTGCTCCATCCATCACTTTTTATAATACCCCCTGCTATGGAAGCAGCGGCCCCTGTTATAATAGAATACAAAATCATCTTGTTATTTCTGGAATTATTAAGATCGTTCACATAATTCTCAATTTGCTCTACCCTTTCTCCTTCACAGTCAAACTCTGCTGCTACGGCATCTAATTCTGTTAATGAAATAGCAATTTTGTTGTTGATTTTTCCTTTTAGCTGTAAAACTTTAAGTTGAGAAGCAATAGAAGAGTCTTTTTTGAGTGCTATAATCTTATACACCTCATCCAAATTATTCAGGGCATTCAGAATCAGGATACTTTGCTCAGAAAGTACATTTTTAAGCTCTTTATTAGCCGTCAGAATGGAATCAGAATTATACGACGGAAGTTTATTAATAAAGTCGTATTTAAATGGTGCCTTACAGTAGCTGTCTTTAAGGGTCAGTATATTCTGCTGAATAGCTTGATTTTTCCTGGAAACACAAGATATCAATAAGCTAAAAATAGCCAAAAGGTAGAATAGATTTTTCATTCATTTATAAATTTGTGCAGTAACTGAACAATCATAATCATGATTAACAGTTGTGAAGCTGTCATCTGTTTCTATGATGATTCATTTATACGAATATAGCACAAATAAAAAAAATTACCTGAATTCAGGTAATTTTTTTAATCTATTTTAAGAGGGATTATTTAATATCCAGTAATTCAACTTCAAATACAAGCGTACTGTTTGGTCCTATTTCTTTGCTGATTTCCTGATCTCCATAGGCTAAATGCGGAGGGATAATCAATCTCCACTTACTTCCTACAGCCATAAGCTGAAGAGCTTCAGTCCATCCTGAAATTACTCTGTTTAAAGGGAAAGATGCAGGAGTACCTCTTTTTACAGAGCTGTCAAAAACTTTACCTGAAATCGTAGTTCCATGATAATGGCATTTTACAGTAGATTTAGGCCCTGGCTTTGCACCATCCCCTTCAGTAATAATTTCATACTGCAAACCGCTTGGCAATTGTACAACACTTTCTCTTTTACCGTACTCTACCATATATTCCTTACCGTCGTTAAGGTTTTTTTCTGCTAATTCTTTTTTGCGTTTAAATAACAAATCTGCTACTCCCATACTTTAATTTTTTACAAAGATAAGATTTGTTGCCGGAAGTTGGGAATCAGAAACAGGAAGTATTATTAATCAATTACTTAAAAGTATGTATCCTGATCCAGTTACTTTATACCATTCAATATATTCTCTTCGTCCCGTTATCTCAGTAAAATTCAAACATTTGTAATACTCAGTTAACACAATTTCCAAAACTTGGCGTTATAATTGAATTTAAAAACTAAATGCCAAAGCCACTAAAATATAATAAGAAATTTGATGAACTCAATGAAGAGGAAAAGAAGCTTCTGGAGATCAACAAAAAATCGATTGCAGATTTTGTTGAGCAATCCTCTTCTATCAGTGATGTCAATTATGCTACAAGAAATGCTCATGCAAAAACCTATGCTGTAGCGGAAGGAACATTATGGGTTAATCCCAATATTCCTGAACCTCTGCATGCTTTTTTTGATAAAGAGAAATTTGATCTTATCATCAGGTTTTCCAATGCTCAGCTCACCATTAATAATGCTAAAAAAGATATTCCTGCTTACGGAATGGCAGTACAGATTAAAGATGAGAACGGAGGTCTTCTCGCCAATTATCCATTGGTCAATTTTCCTTTATTTCCTGTCAATTCTGTTTCCACATTTTTAAAGCTATTTACCGCTATCAACAGATCGTATATGAAAAAATGGAGCGGTATATTTCCCATACTCGCCCAGGCAGTTAAAACAATTCCTTCCGTTTTAACAGGTTCTTTCTTAAAGAATATGGTAAAGCTTCTGCGCAAGAAAAATGATTTTATTTTGTCTTTTGATTATCACTCAGTAGGAGCCTACCGTCTTGGAGATTATATGATCAAAATAAAATTAAGCCCAAAATCTGTAGATAAGAATATGGGTAAGAATCAAAAAATAAAAGACACCTTAAAAACTTATTTTCAGACTCATGATTTCGCAGCTGATGTTTTGATCCAGTTCTGCTATGATTTAAAAGATCAGCCTATCAATAAGCTGAATGTGGAATGGAAAAACTCACCTTATATTAAAATTGGTGAACTGAAGATCAATAAAGATGCTTTGCTTAACGCACAAACCTGCACGAATGAACTCCTTTCATTCAATCCTTTTGAAAGCAAAACTATTTTTCAGCCTGTAGGAAAAATACAAAAACTGCGTGATGAAGCTTATAAAGTTTCTGTACAGACGAGGAGGAAAATTAATAAGCTGCTGCATGGGAAATAAAAGATGAATTATAATTTTGGAAACGCAAGGACTCTAAATTTTCTGGCAAACGTTATACTTTTAAAGCACAAAAGATTTTATCTTCGATAAAATTTGTTGATATCCATTATATTCATGGCAATATCAGTAGAGATTTTCTTTTGTCTATAAAACAAAAAACTGTCTCAACAACAGTCTTTTACTTTATTTAAACTTTCGATCTTCTTCTTTGATAGCCAGATCATTGATGCTTGCATATCTTTTCTGCATGAGTCCGTTTTCATCAAATTCCCAGTTTTCATTTCCGTACGCTCGGAACCAGCTGCCGTCTTTTGTTTGATATTCATATTCGAAACGAACCGCAATACGGTTATCAGTATGCGCCCAGTATTCTTTCTTGAGCGTATAATGGAGTTCTTTTTCCCATTTCTTACGAAGAAATACAACAATCTCTTCTCTGCCATTGATAAAGGTATCCCTATTTCTCCACTCACTGTCTATAGTATATGCTTTTGATACTTTTTCAGGATCCTGACTGTTCCAGGCATCTTCTGCCATTTGAATTTTTTCCAATGCCGTTTCAAAAGTGAAAGGGGGAAGCGGATGTTTCTGTTCCATTGTTTATGGTATTAAATTGATAACTATTCTTTTTGTTTTCTCAATCAATTCATCAGACTTAAAAAGCTGACTTTCGATGATACTGCTCTCAAAAAGCATATAAATATGGTCTGAAAGCATATCATCCGCCAATAATTCTAAAAAGTAGTTTCTAAGGTCAGCCTTATGCGACTGGATTACACTGAGTATTTTGACATTATCCATTGGAATTTCTGATAAAATATTCAGAAAGCTGCATCCTCTGAAATTTTCCTTCTGATTCATATAGATTAAAAAATCAAAAGCTTTGATGATTTTATATTTTGACTCTTTTTCTTTCGTTAAAAAGTTATGGAGTTCATTGAACCAATATTCATGTCTTACCTTCAGAAATTCCGCACACAAATCTTCTTTTGATTTAAAATACTGATAGAAACTGGCTCTGGCAACTTCTGCTTCGGAAATAATCTGATTAATTCCGGTAGAGTTATAGCCTTGTCTCGCAAACAATTGAAAGGTGGTTTCTATTATTCTTTCTCTTGGAGATTTCATATTGTTTTCTTTTATGAAACAAATGTATGAAAAAAAATAACGAACAGACTGATCTGTCTATTTTATTTTAAAATTTTTCCCTTTGAGAGTTTTGGAAAACGCAAAATTTTCACTAATGCCATGTATTAAAGACGCAATAATTTTTATCTCCGATAAAATTTAAATATCTCTAATAATATGATTCTGTGGTAAATAATTAATAAGTATCCTTGCTGAAAATCTTTGATTTTCTTGTGCCCTAAAAGCAGGAATTATGATTATATTTCTTGCATCATTGCGTTTTCCAACAAAAAAACTTATTAACAAAAAAGCCTCCAGAATTACAATTCCAGAGGCTTCCTTTTTATTTTAATGATGATTATTTTTCTTCTAATTTTTCTTTTTCCGCTTCTTCTTTTTCAGGGAATATAATGGATAAAAGAACCGAGATCACCAATACTCCTCCTACAATTCCTAAAGAAACAGGAGATGGAATATGAATCCATGGTGCAATAAGCATTTTAACTCCAATAAATGAAAGGATAATGGCCAGACCATATGGAAGTTTGCTGAACATGTGAATAAAGTTTGCCAGCAGGAAATATAATGATCTAAGCCCTAAAATAGCAAAGATATTTGATGTATAAAGAATGAAAGGGTCATTTGAGATCGCAAAGATCGCCGGAATAGAATCCACGGCAAAAAGAACGTCTGTAAATTCGATAACTCCTACCACTACTAAAAGAGGTGTTGCCATCTTGATCCCATTCTGAATGGTGAAAAATTTGTCACCATCATAATTATCCGAAACTTTCCAGAAGCTTTTGATCAGCCTTGCTCCAGCTGTATTGCTGTAATCTTCATCGTCATCATCAGCTCCGTCGCCCCAGGATTTAATCCCTGCATACACAAGAAACAGTCCGAACAGGGCCATTACTACATTGATCTGTACAGGTTTTCCGAAAACGTTCATTTCAGGAAGGTAAGTAAGGTTAATAAGTCCTACTCCAGCAAAGATAAATATGGCTCTGAATATCAGTGCACCGATAATTCCCCAGAACAGTACTTTATGATGAAGGTATTTCGGAACTTTAAAAAATCCGAAAACAAGGATAAATACGAATAAGTTATCCACAGAAAGGGCTTTCTCTATCCAGTAGGCAGCTTGGTACTGTGTAAATTTCTCTACGGCAATACCATGGCTTTCCGGTGTTCCGTCTGTATTGAAAACCCAATACACGACTCCTGAAAAGATCATGGAAAGTGAGATCCACACAATAGACCAGATGGTGGCTTCTTTGGACGAGACTTCGTGACTCTTTTTATTGAATACTCCTAAATCCAGGAGCAGCATGATAACAACCGTTATCGCAAATCCCCAGACCAGGCCAGGGTGTAGTTCTAAAATACTTTGATGTTCCACTTGTATATGTTATTATATGATAAAAGCAATAAGTGTACAAGGTACAAATATTGCTATTTTATTTATCTGTTGATTGATAATTGATTATAAGTAATTCAGCTGTACAGTCTGAATGGTCTGTTCCAGTTTTCTATCTGCTGTAGGGTCTCCGATAGCATTGAACTTCCATTCTCCGTTTCTCTTATAGAATACTCCCATTACCATAGCCACATGTCCTTTGAAAGAAGCGTCGTTTGCAATATCATATTTAGCAAAAACTTCTCTTACGTTGGTAGGAGATCCCTCATAAATACGGATAGAAGCAAAAGGAATTGTTCCGAAATCCTGGCCTTGGTAGCTATTTAAAACCATTGCAACATGTTCGATATTGGGTTCCAATTGGCTGAAATCTACAGTAATGACTTCGTTGTCCAATCCGTCATCGCCATTGATATCACCTGTAAGATCATCTCCACTGTGTTTTACAGCTCCGTTTCTGGATTTCAGGTTTCCGAAATAAATTACTTCCGTTACATTTTTATTTGAATCATATAAAATACAGCTTCCGTCTAAGTCTACTGCTTCTTTTTTAGTTCCAAAAAGGCCTTTTTTTTCAATTGCTCCCCAGTTGATTCCTACACAAGCTTGGGAAAGTTCAGCGCCGTTTTCTTTTTTAAGGTTTATTCTTTGACCTTTTTGTAAGTTGATAGCCATCTTTGTATGTTTAGTTGTTATTTACTTTTTTTGTGAAAGAGCAGATTTGCTTTTTCACTTTTCAAATTTCGTATCAGTTATTATTCAAATTCAAATTAAGCATTGCCCGCAGGATATTTGTTTCTTCATCGAAATCAAATATTTTGCTCATAATATCTATATTTTCCAGGTTTTTTAAATAGTCTTTCAAAACACTTTCCACTTCTATGGGTATACTGCGTTTTCTTTCGTTCATAGTATTTTCCAGGTATTCATTTTTCCTTTTCAGCTGATCTATAATAGTTCCCTGATTCGACTGATTTTCAGAAATGTCGAGCTGATCCAGTTCTTTATCAAAAAGATAAAGTTTCTTCTCGTCTACACTGAAAATAAAATAATCATCAGACTGAAAGATCTTAAAAAGTTCATACTCATGAATTCCCATAAGGTAACCACAAACAAAACGGACTTTAAATCCCTGTATATTAAGCCTTCCCAAAAGTTTTCTTTCAATAGAATAGTCCAGGTACTTATAACCAGGAAAAGAATCGGCCTTGAGCAGAGATTCGTCTGCTTCGGTCCTGTAAAACTCCTGAGCATATTTCTTGTGGAAATACAGTACATTATCCCAATTGGCTGTAAAAACATCTTCTGTAAGATCTTTATACAGTGTTTTCAAATGTTGAGAAAATACACCACTGTACATTTTCCTGTCCGTCTGAAAACTATCTACTCTTCTTTCTTCAAAACCTGAAATATATTTTTTATTAATACCAATTTCATTAATGACAGTCAGCATATCATTTTCCTTCTGTCTTTTGATCTTGGTGAGCAATTCTATAAGGCTGTCGGTATATTGAAGGTGAAAAAGTTCCAGCTTGCTATAATCCAAAGCAGTATTCTCCTGGAACAGATTGTGGATAATATCTGTTTTGATGTAAATGGATATTATGTCAATATGTTCAAAAAAATTAGCCAGAAGTTTAAGCTTTGTTAACCTTCTTTTGCTTTGCGACAATATGGTTGCTGCATCATCCCCCACCTTGGTACCCTGTTAATTAACCTCTGACATTAGCTTTTAATTCATGCTCCAATGTCTGAAGATCCTGATCCAGTTTTCTTCGGTTATCAGCACCTTGCTTCTGGATCTGTTTCACTTCATTCAGTGTATTGATAAGCATTGAAGTTGTTTCTCTCAATGTTTCTACAGATACAATTGTCTGTTCATTGGCTCTGGCTACATTCACTGAATTCTGACCAAGACGTTCTGCATTCTTTTTTAAGATAGCCTCAGTAGTGGAAGATACTTTCTGCTGAATTTCAATATTCTGCTGCTGTCTGTACATAGCAACAGCCAGAGAAAGCTGATTTTTCCATACCGGAAGTGTAGTGGTAAGAATTGTTTGTGCTTTTTCAGCAATAGAAACATTATTATTCTGTACTAATCTGATCTGTGGCAGCGACTGCATCATGATGACACGTACTACCTTAAGATCAGCCATTCTTCTGTCTAATCTGGCAATAAAATCTCTTTTATCCGCAATCTGATAGTCCTGATAGCTTTCAGGGCTGGCTTCCATCAAGGATAGTTCTCCTGCAGCTCTTTCCATTCTTACATTTCCTGCAATTACCAGCTCTTCAATTTGCTTAATAGAGTTTACATTGCTTTCAAAAATAGTCTGCAAAACAGCATTATCTTTTGTAGAAGTAATAATCCCCGCATTTACTTTATAAGAGATCTGTTCAATATTGTTGATGATCTTATCGTATTTCGTAAATAGGTTTTCCACCTGAGTCATGATCTTTTTCATGAAAGGCAGTTTGCTAAGGAAACTCTTTACTTTATTTCCGTTAAGCTCTTCTACGTCTACATAATTAAGCTCTACCAAAAGATCATTGATAAGTACTCCTACTTCTCCGGAGTTTGATCTTCTTACATTTCCTAAGAAACTGTCACTCTGGTTCGATAATGTTTTCTGAAGCTCAGCTCCAAAATTCACAATAGATCCCGGATTAGCTTCGTCAATGGAGTTGGCAAGAAGTTCATACTTCTGACGTTCCTCCGGCTGTAACTGACTAAGGCTTACATTTCCTTCCCTGTCTACAAGAACTGCCGGTGCTGCATTTTGAACAGGCTGACTTGGTGGAGTCATTGGCGTAGGCTCAAATGTTTTAAGAGGTTCAATTGATCCTAGCGGATCTATGGGTTGATTTTCCTGATTATCCATACTTATTTCTGATAAATTGATACAAACTTCTCAAGGCCGTCTCTTTGTCCTGCTCCTACAGCCTCAAATTTCCATTCTCCGTTTCTGTTGTAGATTCTTCCGAATTCTACAGCGGTTTCGATTGAGAAATCTTCATCCAATTCATATTTTAAGATCTCTTCATTCGTATCTGTATTGAAAATTCTAATGAAAGAATTTCTTACCTGTCCAAAGTTCTGCTTTCTGGTATCAGCATCGTGAATAGTGACTACTACTGTAATCTCCTGAATCGAAGGATCAATTTTTGTAAGATCGATTTTAATCTGCTCATCATCACCTGAGCCTTCTCCTGTAAGGTTATCTCCGGTGTGAATTACTGATTTATCCGGAGATTCAAGGTTGTTATAAAAAATAAAGTGACTGTCTGACACTAATTTTTTGTCTTCGCCCAATAAAAATAATGAAGCGTCAAGGTCAAATGCTGTTCCTGTAGAAGTATTATTGATATCCCATCCTAAACCTACAGTAAATTTAGGTGCGTTAATATTTTCTCTTTGTCCTTTTTGTAAGTTAATAGCCATAATATAATTCCGTTTGCGTTAAAGTATTGATGTTATTTTCGTATTCTTTTATTAAATGATAATTGTTACTGATGGCCAGCTCTAAAAGAAGGTCCATCTGTTCTTTTTTTACTTTAGACGTAAGATAATCAAAATTACTTGAATTAAGGCCTAAAATATATTTTACAATCCTTGTATTGAATTCAAAACTTGATTTCCCCATCACTTCTGCAATATGCTGTACATTTTGTACTGCATAGTAATTGAAATAATTTTCAATCTTAGGATCAAGGTCAAAATTCATTAGCTCAGCATAATACAGGAATATAAAATCGGCTTCCACCTTATATTCATTCAGGATTCTGTTCACTGTATATTCATGGCTTCCTGTAATTTTTATATCGTCTATAAAAATACAAAGTTTTCCTCTTAAAAAATCTTTATCTATATAATAAGTATCATTGGCAATCAGATTTTTACGATCTTCAAAATTAAGATTCCCATAATCTGTAATATAGGTATGGTTCCTGTTGATCTTAGACAAAACACTTGATTTTTTTCCTTTTTGAAAAAGATAAAAATCCAGGTATTTTTTAAAGAAGAAACATAAAAAATTGGAAGCGGTAGGAATTGCCATATAGGGGCTTGGAAGTACCACAATTTCTTTATCTGTATCTAAAATCTCCTTATTCTGAGAGATAAACCCTTCGAATAATTCTTTTGCAAATTTTTCTGCATACGACTTATCGCCATATTTGAAATAACTGTATTCTGCCGGTGAGAAAGTAAACTCATCTGCGGAATGAATGTGGTGTAAGCTGTATCTTGTACTCATGTTTATTTTAGTGTTTAAGTAAATGTGCACTGAAACCGAAGTCTTTCGCTCCTTTGTAATCTGCTACAGGATTGTCTCCAATATGCAGAATCTGATGCATCGGAATATCCTGATCGTTAATCTTGTTTTTCACTTCCTGAAAAACAAGTGGGTTCGGCTTAGAAAAGTTTATCTCATCGGAGTAGATATGAAAATCTATATACTGATCCAGATTTTCATGAATCAGAAATTTTCTCATCGTTTTCCCTTTGATAAATCCGGTGTTGCTTAGAATATTAATAGTTTTACCCTGATTTTTGATATCGTCAAAAAAATCATGGATATTTTCAAAAATAATTACCGGCTTGTATTCTAAAAAAAGTTCTTCACTTTTAAGATAAAATTCGTTCAGTTTTTCTTTATTTAAAAGCTTTACATCAACATCCAATGCTCCCAAGATCATCAGATAGATTTCAAAGGTATCGATATTCCCTCCTGTTACTTCATTAATTGTATTACAAAGATCATCGTAATATTTTACAGTTTTGGCAACATCCTCTATGGGTTTGCTGACATTAAAAAACGAGGAGAAGAGCTCAACTCTTTTTGTTTTAAATTCAGGATGAGATTTGATTAATGTGAGCCACAGGTCAAAGGAAAAATGACAGTGGTTATGAATGTCGATATCTGTTTTCAATATGTTTTAGTTAAAAGTTTTATTTAGCTTTTTTGAAAAAGATTTAAATTTTATTAATCATCAACAAGTGTTTGGTTTTCTACTTATTTCCAAAGATAAAATATTTATCATAAATGCATTACTTTAGTTCCCTGTTTTAAGATATTTTATGATTTAAGGAACGAAATCAAAGCAAAAACCAAGGACCATAATTCTATTTTATGGTCCTTGTTTAATTATTTGTGAGAATAGTGAATGGTCAATCGCTGTGTTTGTCAATTTTCACCTGCGCCTATTCACCATTCACTTGCGAAGCAAAATTCACTATTCAGGCATTACTTTATATGTTGGGTCTTCCTGAATATTAACCTCAATCACTGCTTCGGCATTTTTCAGCATTTTACGGCAGTCTTCACTCAGATGGCGAAGATATAAGGTCTTATTTTCCTGTTTATATCGTTTTGACAGCTTATCAAGAGCATCAAGGGCGCTCATATCTACAACCCTGCTTTCTTTGAAATCTATGATCACCTCATCAGGATCATTCATTGGATCAAATTTATCTGCAAACGCCGTGGCAGAACCAAAAAATAATGGACCGTATATTTCATAGTGCTTTACTCCGTTTTCATCTGTATATTTCTTTGCCCGTATTCTTTTAGCATTATCCCAGGCAAAAACCAGGGCTGAAATAATAACTCCCACCAAAACTGCCAGTGCTAAATTATGCAGGATGACGGTTATCAGAGCCACGGTAATTCCTACCACGATATCCGATTTCGGCATTTTATTAATAATTCTGATAGAAACCCACTGAAAAGTACTTATGGCAACCATCATCATCACTCCCACCAATGCAGCCATAGGAATTTTCTCAATAACAGGAGCTCCAAACAGAATGATCATCAGAATCATCACAGAGGCGATAATCCCTGATAATTTGGCTCTTGATCCTGCATTAAGATTCACCAGTGTTTGCGCCACCATTGCACAGCCTCCCATTCCACCAAAAAAGCCATTGGTCATATTGGCAAGACCCTGCGCAACAGATTCTTTGTTAGCATTTCCTTTTGAATTTGTAATTTCATCTACCATAGACAATGTCAGCAGTGATTCTATCAGCCCTACTCCGGCCATAATAAGGGCATAAGGAAAAATAATCTGTAAAGTTTCTAAAGAGAAAGGAATTTGTGGAATATGAAAACTGGGAAGACTTCCACTTATGTGTGCAATATCAGCCACAGTTTTTGTCGGAATATTAAAGCCAAGAACCACTGCAAAAACTACTATAATAGCTACCAAAGAAGCGGGCACAACTTTTGTGACCTTTGGAAAAAAATATACTATGGCAATCGTTAAGGCAGTCAATCCTCCCATACTATATAAAGGAAGTCCCTGAAGCCAGCTGACAGCTCCGTTACTGCCTATAATTTTAAACTGCTCAACCTGTGCCATAAAGATAATAATAGCCAACCCGTTCAGAAACCCGTACATAACGGGTTGTGGAATGAGCCTGACAAATTTTCCCAGCTTAAAGATACCTACCAACATCTGAAATATCCCTGCCAATACTACGGTTGCAAAAAGATATTCTATCCCATGAGATTGGATCAATGCAATCAGAACAACAATGGTAGCTCCGGCTCCTCCTGACACCATTCCGGGACGTCCCCCTAAAACAGCGGTCACCAGTCCCATTATAAAAGCTGCATACAGACCTGTAAGTGGAGAAAGACCCGCCAGAATAGCAAATGAAAGAGATTCCGGAATCATGGTCATGGCTACGGTAAAGCCTGCCAGCAATTCATTTTTATAATTGATTTTCTTCGAAAAATCGAATAAACTTATGGTATTTTTCATTGATTGGCAAAGGTATGTACTTGTACAATAGTATACAATTGTTTTACTTTATCTTTCTTCCGATCTTTTTAAAAAATTCACATTACTGTTATACAATATGTTAATTTTAATTAAAATTTTACTATAAATAAACTTTTTTACACTTCTTATTCTGCTTACTTCCAATTTTTGTTTAAATTTGAAAACAATTAAGCAATTTATTTACCATTGATAGGGAATATTTACGTAAAGTTTTCGTTACTAAAAAACACATAGTCCCTGGTAAATAACTACTTAAACAGATAGATTGCATGAAGAAACTTTAATAGGTTATATATTATTTACACAAATGGTAGAAAAAAGAGGTTTGAAAGAGAAGAGAGTTGATCAACCAAATGAAAATAAGGAATATATTCTAAGATCAATTAAAGTGGCAGTGCCTCCATTCTTTTAAGATATTAACTCATCTTGAACATCTTTTGGAGTATGATACTCCAATATTCTGTTGACTTCAAATTCAAGCCAATCCACTCGGTTCTATTTTAATATATACTACCTATTTTTTTCAATGCATAAGTTTAATCAAGATAATATTCAATAAAAATGTTATATAAAGAGATCCATATAGGAAAGTTTATTAAAGAGAGAGTTGATGAAAATGAAATACCTATTGAGAGAATATGCAAGTTTTTGGGAAAGGATGAAGAGTCTGTTGAAAAGATGTACGAAAAAAAATCACTGGAGGCAGATATTCTTCTACGATGGAGCAAACTATTAGAGTATGATTTTTTCAGACTGTACAGTTCTCATTTAATATTATATGCTCCTCCTTCAGCAGTAAATAAAAACCAGCAGAAATCTGATAAAATTCCTTATTTCAGAAAAAATATTTATACTCAGGAGATTAAAGAATTTATCATGAAAAGAATTCTTTCCGGAGAAATGACCCCAACTGATGTTATTAAAGAATATTCCATTCCTAAAAGCACACTTCACCGATGGCTTCAAAAGGTTGATACTACTAACGGATAAACAGATACAGAATGCGCCCGAATTACAAAAAGATTTACCATGACATGCTTAAACTGGAACATCCTGAGAAGTTACAAGATCCTAAAATCAAAGAACTTCTTGAAAAACTTAACACGTCTGAAGATGTTCTGAAGTTCAATGAAAAATTATTTCAACAGTCCAGAGAAAACCAAAAGCTAAAAACATACGATAAAAAGACAATGCTAAAGCTTCTTCAGTATCAAAAGAAGCACGGGTATTCTACCAGCTATATGTCTAAAAAATATAAAATAAGCAGAACCACGCTCTCAAAATGGAGAATGATGTTTGAGGAAGATCTCGAAAATACAATGAAAAATGCCGGTAAATAATCTACCGGCATTTTTATAAGGTAATGATAAGGAAAAAGCGGGCTGTACGTTAGCCGGAATCGAACCGGATAGCCTTACCGGAGTTACCGATTTCGCTATTCCTCCCATAATTGCGTAACGATGAAATTTTTCCTAACGACACTTATATAATCATTATTACAATAAGGCTGGAAGTGCAAAGACGGACATTGTAGAAAATTATGATACAAAGGGGCCTCACAGCTTCCAGCTTTTCTTTTTATAAAAACAAGGCAATAAGCAAAAAGTGATGTCGTGCTCTAACTCTGAGCTACTCTTCCTACTACACATCGTAATTTTTGTGAAAGAGACGGGATTTGAACCCGTGTCCCGATTCCAAAACGACACTTGACTTGAGTATACATTTTTTATAGTCATTGTTCTTTTTTGAGAATAATCAAGGTAATATTCTTAGGATCTGTCGTGCATTTGCTCTACCTTCTGAGCTACCTCTCCTTTTCGGGGGAGAAGGCAGGATTCGAACCTGCGATCCGATGATTAAAATCCGAAGTATGATCCTAAAACGACACTTGATATAATTTGAGCAAGGCAATGATTCAAACAGAGATGTATTAACAAAGTGCTATCTTTACACCATCTGCTTCCACAGAACAGGGCTTGAACCTGTACCTTTGTTACCCCAACGAAGTAACTCTGCTTTACGGCACTTGCTCCTTTACTATTTTTTATAATAATTTCATGGTTATTAATTTCTTGTTACAAATTTATGCAGCTTCTGCGCATTCTTTTTACGCAGTTGTTTTTTATTTTTTATTATCTTTTATTTAAAGCAGTGCCTTTTACAGCACTACCTTTTTTATCATTTCTACTGCATATTTTTTGTCTTCCAAAGCATTCAGCACATCGAAAATTTTGTCTGACCAACCTACAATAAGATATACATCATTTTTTCTGACATCCAGAGGCTGTCTGCCATAACCTGCCAAATCAAAAATATACAGTTTCGCATTGGGAGCCATAGCTTTGTACCTGTTCCAAGAGTCTTCAAAAGAGTTTTTAAGACCTCTGCTGTCCCACATTTGGGTATCGGTGAACAGCATTATTTTATCCACTTTTTCATTTCTTTTGATCAGATCTTCAATGACCAGGTAACCATTCGTAGAATAACCTACTTCTCCTTCACGCTTATAGAATTCGTCAACATTTCTTAAAATGCTGTTCTTTGGCATCGGAACACGCATCCAACGGTCACCGAATATACCTGTTACCACATTGTTATACTGAGACTGTAAGATCATAGACATCAGCAACCCAATATCATACAATAAAACTTTACTTTTATTAGACACCGGTTTCTGCATTGAACCTGAAACATCCGCTGCAATGACCACCGAAGTATCAAAGCCAAAGCCTTTAATATTCTTTGCACTTATCATTACTGCATTTTCAAGTGCTTCCAAAAGAGAGGACAGGTATGGAGAACCGGTCCTTTTTAATTCTCTATAAGCTGCCAGGAATCTGAATGGGAGCTGTTTTGAGTTTTGAACCGCTTTTTCATCGGCCAGGTAGCGGCATACTTTATCCATTGCTGCGGATGATACTTCTGCTTCTAAAACATTTCTCAGATTTCGCAAGGTTGCCATATAGCCCAGCTTATTACTGAAGATCAATTCTTCCCATTTGTTTTTGAAGGCCACTTTTCTTTCTTCGTCATTAATGAATTTCTTCTGACCTAAGACAGAAAGTTCAGCTTCCCAAGTATAAGGAGTTTCCAGAGTACCATTTACAATCTTATTGAAAACAGCCTGTTGATTTTCATCTTTAGCTTTTGGGTGAACCAGGAACAACGCGTCTTTCAGTGTGATCTCAGCTTTTCTATTGTATTTTGCAAACTGATACTCATCAAATTTGTTGAATGAGTTTGCCAACCCTTTCTGAATCTGTTTTGATAATTTATTCAGTTTTTTTGTTTCTGTTCTTTCATTCGCAAGTTGGTAGTAAGCCAACAGTTCTGTGATTTCATCCGCTCTTTGAACAATGCCCTCTACTGTCCGGCTTACTAAATCCGTACCTGAAGTCTGCTTTGCCAGCTCAGTCGTCAAAACCAATGGTATGGAACGCAGGTACATATCTCTTCTTGCATAGACCGCTAATTTCGCTACGAATTCCGGATCATTTTTTTTAATCAGAGATTGGATTCTTTCCAACCTGTCATTTCCTTTCTCATAGGTTGTATTGGACAGTCCTGTTGTAACAACAGCACTATATAATTCTTCAGCAGGTGTCATCATATATGCTTTTTCACCTTCGTAGTTCATGACTACTTTAGTCTCTTTTCTTAAAAAATTAAATTTCATGATTACTGTTTTTTTGTTAAACATTTGGGAATCTATATCTTCCTCTCTGATTTCTGATGCAAAGTAATCGTAGTATTACGCTGTCATTTTGCGTAGATGTTTTTTTTTGAAAAAATTTTATTTTTAGGTTTTGGCTAAAGCCAGATTGGCTGATTTATAAAGTGAACGGACTAAAGTCCGTTCCTATTGATGCAGAAAATAGTGTTTAATGATCACATTATACATTATACATTATACATTATACATTATACATTATACATTATACATTATACATTATACATTATACATTATACATTATACATTATACATTATAAAAACCTTCTATCATTCATTTCAAATTAAGAAATCACAGATACCGGCTTTTTAAATATCCGTTGTATAGCTTTGTGATGATTAAAAATGGGAACTATGATTACAGGATTATATGAAACGCATGTTCAGGTAAGTAATTTGGAAAACGCAGTAGAATTTTATACAACAATATTAGGATTACAATTAGCGCACAGAGATGAGACAAGACCTATCGCTTTTTTGTGGATTGGAGAGGAAAAGAAGTTCATGTTGGGATTATGGGAACAAAAAGAGAACCTTCAAACCAGACATTTTGCATTTACGGGCGATAAAGAAGATATCCTGAATTATTCTGTGGAATTTTTAGAAAACAAAGATTTACAACCCTATAATTTTTTAAAGAACGGCACCGTTCAGCCAATGGTTTTTGCATGGATGCCGGCACTGGCTATTTATTTTAATGATCCGGATGGCAACCAGCTTGAGTTTATTTCAATTCTGGAAGGTGAAGGAAAGCCAGAGCTGGGAGTACTTACCTATGAAGAATGGATGAATCTTCAATAAATCCGGTATAAATCCTGAAATCCTTTATATAAATATACTAATGATTTTCTGGCAGCTCTTCTAACGGACTCCGGCAAGCCCAAAGGGCTTGCCGGAACTATATAGTAAATCTTAATCGACCTGATTCACCATCTTTTTCACTGCCAGAACATGTTTACAGGGACCTCTCTCCCCTTGGTATTTACTGAACCATTCACAGGTACAGCGTTCTTTTTTATCTTCAATAATGACCGTGTGATGAACACCCGTTCCTTCCACTCTGGCCTCAGTTCTTTCTTGAGTATGATGTAAGATTTCAACTTTCCTTTCTTCAATGAGCTTTTCAGCATTTTTCAGACGGGGATTTAGTCCTGCAATACGGCTCAGTTTAAATGGCAATTTCCGGTAAAAAAATCCATTATCATCCAGATCATAGCCCAGCATTCCCATTGCGGCCAGCCTGCCTGTAAGATCAGCAACCTTTTTCAGGCTGACATTTTCTTCCAGTGCCAGAACTGTTGTATTAAAGGATTGATTGGCATAAGCATATTTATCCAATGCATCTATCCATTCATCAGCAACATCATTAATTAAATTCTCTAATACAGCTCCTTCTCCGGAAAACCCACGCCAGCTTTCTCTTGATAACGAAAAACTGAATTTTATATTCCCCATATAAAGCTGCCATGTGGTAGACTGCATATTGGGGTGGGCAAAAACCTTCATATGATCTATATAAGGAAGAAGAGGCTCAAGCAGCCGAAGCCTGTGAATACCTCCCACACAAACAGCGTCCATAGATTTCACAGGAGAAAACATGGGTTTATTTCCTCTTACGATAAGATAGTAGTCTGATTTCACTATTCCTTTCGGCATTCCTCTAAACAGCTGCTGTGTCTGAATTTTATTGAATGTATGCAGCCTTTCTGATTTGGATAAATAAACCTGAACGGTTCCCAATCCATTGATCCATTTTAAAGGCAGCGGAACTTTCCTTTCCACTACTTTTGTCTCTTCTTTATAGAGGCCAACTTCTTTTTCACCTACAGAAAGTACAATACTTTCATTAGGACGAATGCTTCCTAACGCATTAATCATAGGCTGATTAAAATCCACATTTGTAGTACCACTTTCCAGAAACTCTCCATCCAATCCCTCAGGCAGAACATCTATACGTGCATACACTCCGGCACAGTGTGAAAATCCTTCAAAACGTAATCTTTCATTCCCGGCAGTCACAATAGGATCTTTAAGTAATTCCATTTGAAATGGGGAAAGATTAAAGCTGGACTTTACAATATTGGAAAGACTAATCAGACATCGGGCCAGGATAAATGGCTGTCTCACATTACCCCAGAAAAAACAGGGGGCATCAGTATTCTTCTGAATCTCGCTATATTTTGCAAGAAACAGTTCTTCCAGCGCTCCCTTTTTTACCAAAGATGATGATCTGGAATAGTTGTAAATAAGCGTATCTTCCATAAATTTATTTTTTAAGAAGAAGATTGCAGATTTTTTTCAGGCTTGAGTTTTCTTTCCAGTCGTTTAGTTTTTGTTGTACCTCTTTATTAGCTTCCGACTGGTTTAAAGCTATGACTTCATGGTAAACCTCCAATAATTTTTTCAAATTAGTGACAGGTTCTTCCATTTGAAGTAATATATTTGATATTAATTCTTCTAATGCGTGATTGTGATTTTTACTGACATTCAGCATATGGTGCTGCATAAGATCAGTAAGCCTTTTAACAGGCGCCCATTCCAGTTTTTCATGCAGGCCGATTACTTTTCCTAACCGTGCATTATTGATCATTTGATGGGAAACATGTTCCAGCCATATTTCGGCAGCAATACCTCTGATTGTTTTATCGCCATCGAGGAAAATAGTTCCCAGAAAGAGATATCCCATTTCGTCCAAAGGTTTTTTGATCTGATAAAGGGCTTTGGCAGTATTCAGAACCAGATTTCTTTCATACACTTCTGCCAATCCTGAATAGAACAGGCATATTTTAATAACTCTGGCAAGAATATTGGCCTGGGCATTTGGGAAACTCCACATAAAAGCAGGGATTTCAGAAAAATCCTTTTGTTCCGCAATGAAATACTCCATAAGGAGCTGATCTTTTTTCTTTTCAAAGCGGTATTTGGGAATGCTGATGTTCAATTCAACAGGATAATATGAATTCTTATTACTGTCTATTGTTTTCCATTCATACATTCCGGAAAAAAACTCCTTAGGGATATTTTCATATCCGAAATTTTTAAATTCCTCAAAAGTAATATCCTGAGACCGTGTGATTCCGGCAGTCATCCACCAGGCAGGATGTTCAAATTTCCCTTTTGGAGTTTTATATTTTCCAAACAAGAACAACAGGAGATCTTTATATTCTCCTTTCAAATTTTTCTCAACCAACGGCACTGCTTCCGCAGCATCGTCTAATGCACATCGTTGTAATGCCAGCTGAACATCCAGCTGATTAGGCTCAATATTTTTATTTTGGTAGATTTCAAATCTTTCCACCAGCTTCACCGGAGAAATCCAACAAGGTGTATGGGTTACCGTAGACAGCAACGGAGTTGTATCACCTGACCGGATTTTATGGTAAGCATCAATGGCAATTTCCTTGAACACTTTCATAGCAAGACCTCCTACTCCAACCCCTTCTATTGGGCCTATTTTTTTATAATAGCTTGAATAGGCTTCTCTTGAAGCTTCATTCTCACGGGTTTTAGCATATATTTTTTCCAGGTTTTTCAGTTCGTCTGGGAATTTTTCCAATAAGCTTAATCCATAATTAATAACCAGATTACAGAGGATCACATTAAAATAAGGGACCTCCCATTTCGCGATCGTTTTACAAGCTTTCAGAAATACAGGTTCTATTAATATTACAGATTCTGTATCCACCTCATCAGCAAAACGGATGAGCCCGGCCAATGCAATATCATAATAATAGCTTTCCGGATTTTCTATTGCCAAAGGAAGAAGGAACATTAAATCTTCAAAGCTTTGAGGCTCTTCAACCCTGTTTTCTTTGGTAATTAATGTTAATCTTTCAGTCGTAATATTCTCCAGCTCGTGCGGTGTATCTTCAATATATTTTGCTAAAACAGGGCGTATATTAGCCAGTATATTATCTGAATAATGAGAAAGTGATTCTTTTATATTTTCAGAAACAGGGATATATTTTATAATAATCTTTGATGCCTTAGACTGTATTCCGTCATCCTTACTTACAAATGCTGTGCTTAAAGCCATTCCCAACATCTCCGGATTAATTCTTCTTCTCTGGAAAATTTTTTCCGTTAGGATAAGACTGGAGGCTACTACAGTTTTAACTTCAGAACTCAATAAATTAGGAAGATAATGGGAAAATTCATCTATTTTAAATTCAGGATTCTGAATAATTTTTTTCAAATGCACCAATATGGTATTGATTGCTTTGGATTGGGCAGACGTTAACCCTGCCAATAATTCATTCTGAAGCTCTACAAGCTCTTCATCTGTTGGTTTTAATGCAGTAAATGCATCCATAAACCAACCCGTAACATTTTTATTAAAATTTCTGTTGGAAGCCAGAAGACATTCTCTCAAAAATCTTTTCCTGTCAATTTTCTTTTCTGCGACCAGCTTTTGAATGATAGGAAACCATTCCTTATGAAATGGTAATGATTTAGAAGGATATTCACACAAATACCAGAAATGGGTTTTCAATGTTTCAGGATATTTATCCAGGTTTTTGGGATAATTACACAAATGATATCCCAGGAGCTCAGGTTTAGGCTGTATATATCCTTTCTCAGCCCATTCTAAAACATGCAGATAGTTAAATGTTGTAAATTCTGCCTCTACAGACTCATTGATAAAGTCTGAAAACCAGTCCGGGCATCCCCACTCCAGTATTTTCTCAGTCTGCTCTATATTTCGGAAAAGGTTCCAATAATTTTTTCCGAAATTTTTCTGATCCATACAGGCAAGCGATGCAATATCTACAATAGAGTGCTGGTCTGCAGAGCCTGCAGTATGGTAGGAGTTTTTAGTCATGACGATCTTATTGATCTCCCTGTCCATTTTTTTTATCGTCGGTACAAGTGCTTTTCTTTCGTCAATAGAAAGCTGTTTCAAAAAAGGTACGATCTCATGTATTTTTCCCTCGTTAAGGATCTCATAAAGTCTTTCTTTCATGTGTTTTAATTTGATGAATAATTTTTTTCAGGTTATTTTCTCTTTCCCAATTCTGGAGCTTCTCAGCAATAGCTTCGTCCGCTTCAGATTGGTTCAGGTTTAGTAGTTCATAATAAAGCTCAAGGATTTTTTTCAGATTAAAAACAGGTTTTTCAATGGCTGCCAGGGTGGAAATCAGCAGTTTCTCAAAAAGCTGATTATGTCTGGAGCTCAAATTGATACATCCAGCCAGTCCATCTGTCAGTCTTTTAACCGGAGCCAATTCAAAGTTGATATTTTTACCGATTAACATTCCCAGTTCCCGGGCATCAAAATCCTTTGAAAACGCCCTATTTATCAGTACCTCAAAAGCCATACCAGAGAATATTCTATCTTTATTCAGCAAGCCGGCAGATAGAAATAAATAATGTATGGGCTGAAAAGGTAAATTCAGCTTCATCCATGCATCAAGAAATTCTATATTTCCTTTAATATCATACTGATACACAGCATTGGACAAAGTTTCATTATATTTTTTTGCGAAAACAGAGCCTGAAAAATAGGGAGCTGTATATACAATACTAATCAGGTCATCATGATAAACGCCATGATAAGAATTGAATAAAAAATCTAAAAGAGTTGAATCCTCCGTAATTTCTTTCCGGTTTTCAATACTTACCAATACTTGAGGAATTTCCTCCGTATTATTCCATTTATAGACTTTTCTGCGGCTTAGCTTCCAATCAAAATTACCATCAAGATAGGCATCCTCATACCTGTCTGTAAAATAATCCCCGTTAAAAACAGGTTTCAGAAAATTAAAATATTCTGCATCGAGCTGCTCTTTTGCATAGTGTTCAGCCTGTTTCAGGTTTTCTTTTTTCACCCTAAGGACAGCCATTTGCAGGTCGAAAGCCATAGGCCGTTCATCCTGATCCTGGTATATCTTTATTTTATCTATCAGCGTAAAAGCAGAAACCCAACAAGGGGTATGATCCGGAACTGAAAGAAGCGGAAATTTCTTTCCTTCTTTTAACCCTTCGAAAATATCTAAAAAAAACTGTTGATAGGCCCTGAGAATTAAAGGAGTTCTTTTCTCACCCCAATTTTCCAATCGGGGAAACTCTAAACGGGCTTCCAGCAGAACATCAGAGGTTTTCTTTTGCTTTAGCAAGCCATAATTGATAAAAAACGTAGCTAATAAATGACGTAACCCTGATGTTCCTTTTAATTTATAGGCTGCTTTAAATGCGGGCTCAAGCTGATTAAAATGATCTTCTTCAAGTTCATTATTAAACCTCATCAAAGTTGCCAGAAACTGGTCTATGTGATAGGTTTCTTTGTTATTGAACACCCGGGAAGCCAAAAATATAAAATCTTCGACTGTTTCTACAGAGGCTATAGGCTGTGGTACATACCATAAGCCACTTACGAAGTTCTGTTCTTCTTTAAGCGCTGGCTTCTCTTCATTAATCAGAAACTGTCCCAATAATGTATGGGTATCTGAAAGAAAATTCTCTTTATACCCTCTCAGTTCTTCTTTTATAGTATCAGATTCCGGGTTACCATATTTAGCAATAATTTTGGCTCCTCTCGTCTGTATCGTTTTATCTTTATTCAAAAATACGGGCATCATGAGAATACAGATTTTTTCTCTGAGCTCTTTATTGCTTTTTGCAATCTTTTCCAAGATCATCAGTACTCCATTTAAAACACTCTTTGTAGAAAGTGTTAACAGGCGTTCTACAGCATCTAAAAATGCTTCTGTTTTAAATTCTTTTTCTGTAATAACAGGATTTAAAGCCTTAAGTATTCCCGGAAATAATGACTGTTGTGTAGAATGAAAAATTAGAAACAGCTCTTCCTGTAATTTCAAGATTTCGTTGTCTGTAGGCTCAAGATAAGCGAAAAGCTCCAAAAACCATGTGTTATGTTCTTTTGAAAAGTTAAAGTGAATAGCCTTCAGACTTGACTTTAAAACCCTGTTGCGGTCAATCTTATCTTTTTGAACAAAATTTTTTAACAGATCCTTCCAGTTTCTTTCGCCATAATGTTCCGTAATACAGGATTCATATTCAAATAAAAGCCAGATATGGGTCTTCAGGGTAACAGGATAGGTGCTTAGTTCGTCTTCTGAGATAGATGATGTAAGCAGGGATGCACATATTTCATTATCAACGGTAAGATAACCTTTCTGCCCCCATTCCAGCATTTTTAAATATCCAGTTTCTCTTAAAAATAAATAGCTTTCACCAATCCATTCGGGAACATAGGATTCAAATAATTCATCAATAAGTTCTACCGGCATAGAATAATATCCAGGGCTTAGATTTTCGTATTCATTTTTGGTTTTACAGCACGCCAAAGCCGCCAACACAGAAATACTATTGTGCCCCCATTCTTTGTTTATAAATTTCTTTAAAAGAGCGGCAATTTCTTTTTTGTCTTTCGGTGTAAGCTTCTTCAGAAAAGGAACAATTTCCTTAATTTTATAGTTTAAGTATATGGCTTTAAACCCCTCCTCAATAAGCATAAATTCATTCTTGGCAGCTAAAATAACAAAAAATGCCTGACACGCAGTAAATTATCCCATAAAAGTGATTTTTTTAACAAAATATTAAGTTAATAAAAGCCATAGTATCACATATTTTAACTATTACACTAAAATCCCATAGTAAAGATATATGTTTAGAAAAGATCCATATATCTTACTTTTTCAACTTTAAATTAAACTGCAGGGGATTTTATATAATACAGGGGATTTAAAAAACAGGCTTACATATATTTAAAAAGCAGAGTTCCGAAAGGATACTAATCTTGTCAGAGGCATTACATTTTAAAAGTTCTTTCAACTTCGGTTAAGCCCATTTTTGCCAGATGCCTGTATACTGTTGGCAGAGTAAGATTTCTTTTTTCAGCAATTTCAAAAGGAGGCATACCCTCATCAAATAATTGGAATGTAATCAGGTGGGTGGGCTTTTTTACAACAAGTACAGAGGTATCCATTTCATTTGTTTTATAAAATAAAGGAACATCCAGTAAGCAGCATTCTTTCAGCCTTTCAATATAGTCTCCAAGATCAGACAGGAATATTTTAGTTTCTTCATTATAAGCTTTTAAGCCTTTGGTACCTATCGTTTCAGAGTAAAACTCTTTTAAAGGCAACAGGAAATCTTCAGCCACTCTTTTATAAAAAAAATCAACAGCTCCTTTGCATTTTTCTTCAATTTCGGACCATTGGCTATTTCCTCCCGTAAAGCTTCTGGCCATTTGCCGGATGACCCTTTTAAACCTTTCAGAAATTTTAAAAAGCTTTTCGCTTTCCGTTATAAAATTTTTTGACAGCAATTCCAGTCTTTTCTGATCTGGTACATCTGCTGACCATGCAGTGCCTGTCCAGGTTATTACAGCATATTTTATCCATTCTGCATCTATAGTCATCTGTACTTTATGAAGGCTATGGTCATATTTTTCCTGTTCCAGAAGCTCCTCTAAGATATCGTTAGCATTGGTAGATTCCTGAAAATCTTCAATCCTGAGATCTTTAAATATAGCTTTCTGCAGAATTTCAGACTTCAGAACAATTCCTTCCAGTGTACGGCAACGGCTTAATGCTACATACACCTGACCGCTGGCAAAAGATCTTCCGGCATCAATGATCACACGATCAAATGTCAGTCCCTGGCTTTTATGAATGGTAACAGCCCAAGCCAGACGGATGGGATATTGTTCAAAACTACCCACTATTTCTGTTTTGATATTCTTGTCAGCATCAAGACTGTATTTTTTATGTTCCCAGACCTCCCTGGTAAGCGTTATTTCTTCTTTGGTTTCGTGTAATATAGCTTTCACAATCTCATCATCCAGATAAGAAATTTCTGCAAGCTTACCGTTATAAAATTTTTTAGCAGGTGATGAATCATTCCTTATAAACATAATCTGGGCTCCTTCTTTTAACTCCAGAGTTTCCTCATTGGGATATTGGGATTCTTTAAAATCACCAATCACCGTAGCTTTATACAAGTGTGAATCCTCAGCTAGCTCAGCCAGTTTTTTCTGATTAATATGATCTGCGATACGATTGTGTGAACACAAATGAATATAGGCTTCATTTTCAGGCTCAAATTCCGGGTTATACCGGGAATTCAGCTGAGCAAGTTTTTGGCTGCTGATATCTGCATGCCGGACCGCGTTCAGGATATCGAGAAATTCCTTATCCTGCTGACGGTAAACTTTCATGAGCTCTACTGTCACCAAAGAGATTTTCTGTAATGCTTTGGCAGAAAAGAAAAACGGAGTTTCATAGAATTGGGATAAGATTTGTGCTACATCATCCCTCACTACCGGAGGCAGCTGGTATAAGTCGCCAATTAAGAGGAGCTGTATTCCTCCAAATGGCAGCTGATTTCTTCTGACCCGTCTCAGAGAATGGTCCATCATATCCAGCAGATCGGCTCTTACCATGGATACTTCATCAATAACAATCAGTTCAATCTCGCGGAAAAGGTCCAGTTTATCTTTTCTGTATTTGAAATGTGGAAAAAGCTCATTGATATTCATTGCCAGATTAGGATCAATGTGTTCTGTGGTGGGCACAAACGTTCGTGACGGGATAGCAAACAACGAATGAATGGTAACGCCGCCGGCATTTATTGCAGCAATTCCCGTTGGGGCCACGATGATATGCTTTTTACGCGTTTTTTTTACAAAATCGTTGAGGAAAGTCGTCTTCCCTGTTCCTGCTTTGCCTGTCAAAAATACGCTTCTGCTGGTATGTTCGAGTAATTCGACGAGTGCCTCCACTGAATAAAAAGTTTTGATCAAAGTTAAATCATAAAAAACGATTCGCAATATTGCCCATAAAAAAACTCCCTTTTTCAAGGGAGCCAATACTAATGATGTCGTTCGGTTGACGACTGTATTTTAATAATTTTCCAGGCACCAGTGCAGAATCTTTGCAATATTCTTAGCATCATCCACTCCCCGGTGATGGGTACCTTCCAATGTAAGTCCCAATTCACCTAAGGCCCTGTTCATTCCTACACTTTTTCTTATGGTAGGATGAATTTCTCCGAATAAGGTTTTCACATTGATGTGGTCATCTCCCATGGGATAATCCAGATAAAATCTCTGTGCCTGATCTTTAAGCATATTCAGGTCGTAGTTTCCATAGCTGGCCCATGTCAATTCTTCGGAATCATACTCTGCTCTCAGGATATCGAATGCATCTTCCAGCATGATTCCTTCGTTATCCAGCATGTTCTGGGTAAGGGTTGTAAGTTCCGTACAAAAGGGGCTTACTTTGGAGTATTGCGGCTTTACCAAAATACCTTCATTTTTGGAGATCTTTCCAGTCTTTGCATTCATAATACAAACCCCGATTTCGATGATCTCACTTTCCTGACCTCTTGGTGGACGGTCATTCCAACACGTCGCTTCAAGGTCTACAATTAATATATTTTCTGTTGTTTTCACTTGTTTAATTTTTTTTAAATTGTTGTTTAACCACCAAAGGACTTCACAATAAATAGTCATCTGATCTTCTTTATTTGCTGTTGAGACTCCTACGGAATGACCAACTGGATGTATTTTCAAAACATGAGTGTTCTTCTCAACCGTTTCATCGTGACTAAAAAATAACTAAGTGCTTACCTTCTTTTGTGGTTTAGGTTTTATACATAAAAAGCTTCGGTAAAAAATACCGAAACTAGACTTTAACGGTCATCAATTCTTCTTTGATAAAATCAATGACTAATGCATTCAACTTTTTGTTGATTCTTTTCTGCTCTTCTTTTTCAATGGTTGTGAAAACTGCCGGAAAATCTTTTTCAAAATCTTCCAAAATATCCTGAGCAAAAAGACCGATAACTTTCCCTATTATTTTAGGATCAAATTCCCCAATTTTGCTCACTACATTGTTCAGCCTGTTGACTGTTGCATATCTTTGTATTTCTTCCCAAATATTCTGAGCTGTTTCACTAAAATGGATTTGTTTTTGAACAGTTTTAGCCCGTTTTTTCACCATTTTAGATTTTTCAATCCATTTTTCATTCTTATTTTTCAGAATGACTCTTGCACCGTTTCCAAAATATTTCGTTTTCAAAGTCTTTACAATAGTTCCTTCACACATATTGTTTATTTCCGGTAACCCTAACCAGGTTGGAATTTTAGAATTGAAAACATTAGGGAACCTCAAAGCTTCTTCTAAAGTACCCTGAAACAAAGTTTTAGCATAGAAAAATCCGGTTTCCTCAAAAATTGAATTGATCATTTCTGTATCCAGATAAGTGACTCCGTTTAACTTGATGTCAAAAGCATAAAATTCGTTGTAAGGGGCATACTCAATACCTTTTTGCACTTTTACAGCACCTTTTACCGGTTCTACATCTTTATGTTCGTAGCCACCACCGAACAATTCGCCATAGATCACTATAGTTTCAACATCCGGATCAATAGTTTTCACTTTCTGAAACACTTTAATTACATTTTTCCTGTAGCGTTCCAACATCTGATGGGCATTGAAAAATTTTTCATCTTTTTCAATAAAAGCAGTTCTCTTCGCGATCTTAATTTCCTTTCCGTCGGTAAAGAATGAGAAATTGGCACCGTGAACTTTTTCCTGTACGATGAAAACCTCATCTCCAAAACCCTGCATCCTGATCTGTTCGATCACGCGGGCCTGGTAAGCATTTTCTATAGCGTTATATGTTTTGAAAATCATTTTTTTAGTTTTTAATAGTTTTAAAATTTTTTAAGAGGCTCATAATATTGTCCTTTCCTACAGGATTCATCGAGTGGCAGTAGAATTTGGGTAAGTCTAAAGAATTATCCATACAAAATTCTATCAGCCATTTAGCACACTCATATCCTGTTTTTTCAGCGTATTCAGACGAACCTGTTTTCAGATAATTTTCATCTGCAAGGTCGTGGTCAAAAGAGATCATTTCCGGAAGTCCTTTTTCCAAAATCCTATTGACAAACTGTTCGTAATTCCGAACGATATGCCAGTCTTTTCTGAGAAAAACATCCTGTTTGGTATAATGATATGCTTGAACAGGATACCTTATATCATCCAGAAATAATAATCTTTTTGTCATTTCCATAGTTTAATTCTTTATAACCTCCATTTCCTGCTGCTTCAGTGGTCATAATATCTGCTTACACCATCATATCAGCACAGTTGGAACTTGCGAAAGCAAAAGGCTTTGCTTTGAATACATATCCCATCCCCAGAATATATCCCATTGCGTCTTTTAATGCTACATTGGATTTAAAATCAGGATCGGTATTAATATCCGCGTGTACCTCCATTTCCACTCCATAGGTATCCAATACAGAGCAAATTGTGTAGGCAATTTCCACAGATTTGTTGACTTCATTCAGCATTCTCTCTTTGATACTGATACTCTGTATCTCTCTTTCTTTTCTAATAAAGGTAAACGCTCCTTTTCCTTCACGAATAAATACTACTGCCGTAGCATAATTGATGGCTTCTCCATATACATGAGAATCTGATCCCACACATACTTTCAGACGGTGTCCGTTTGCCAATTCGCGAATGATGGCTTCTTCTACCAGCTGTGTGATAGACTGTTGGAAAATCTTTCCGTTCATATTCTGCCATGTTTGTTGTTGCGTTTCCATTTTTTCTACATATGTTTATTGATAATTAATAAATGATTACTGATTGATAAATAGCCAATAGTGAATTTTAAAACCGACCGCAATGCGGATTGACTATTCATTTTTTTTGCACTCCGAACCGGACCCGAGCCTATACTGTCAGTTTTGGAGACTGAAATGTTACCATTACAATATCGGAGTGGATGATGTTAATTCATTAGGATTCGAACCTAAACTACAAGAATCAAAATCTTGTGTGCTCAACCGTTACACTATGAATCAGGCTATGAGTAATAAGCAATGCCATTACTTATCATTCATGTTTTGTGGAACAGACAGGAATTGAACCTGTACCTTTAGTTTTTCAGACTAACGTGCACACCTTGTACACCACTCTTCCGGCTTTTTATAAGTAATGATTTGTTTTTCAATGATTATTCATTATTTATTTAGGTTTGAGAAAGCTCTGTCTATTTAAAAACTATGCCTGTTAGTATTTGTAAAGATCAACTGCGCTTGACAAACCTTTCTCTTTTCCTAATTTCCATGTGCATGATGACTGGTCAAATGTATTTTCAAACTTGAATTTTCATGGTATTATTGTCATTCAATATTGACCAGTTCATGCATATCTTGTACTCTATAAGGGAATCGAACCCTTATTTTCTGCTCGAAAGGCAGGCGTCCTCACCATTAGACGAATAGAGCAATAAAACCAACTGATCAGGAATCGAACCTAAACAACAAGAGTATATTTCCTGCATGCTGCCATTACATTATCAGCGGTTGTGGAAGTAGTAGGATTCGAACCTACTCAGCAATGAAGCGACAGATTTTAACTCTGCCCTTTTCATTTTTTTAAGGAATCGTTCAATTCATTCCTCATGTCAGTCTACCCCGACTCTCCAACTTCGGCGTACTTCCATTTTCATGAGTAACCAGCAATGAGTTTCATTTTCCAAAGGAGGAAATAAAGTTTGTCTCTATTTTTTTGTTTGATATAAGAACTTCTACGCTCGACAAACTCTTATTTTTTCTCCTGAACTAATCTCATTTTAGTTATTTGAGATGGCTATGGGATTGTTCATAACATTCTTATTTTTTTATTTGAATTCACGAATGTTTCACATTTCAAAACCCACTCAGCATATGCAACGGTTTTGCAGACCGCCCCAACTCTTCCACTTCGGCGAACCATCAGATGATAAATGATGAATGGTAATGGATTGATTTTTACCACTATCATCTCGTTTAGATATTTAAAAACAAGAGCCTGTCATTATTTTTTATTTGATATAAGAACTTCTACGCTCGACAAACTCTTCTTTTTTTTATCAATGGCAATCAGTTTGTGGGAGAAGGAAAAAGTCTGTCTCTAATTTTCGTGTTTGGCGTAAAGATCTTCTGCTCTCGACAAACTTTTACTTTTCTTCTGAAACAATTAACATTTTATTATCTGCGATTCTGGAAAGACTCGAACTTTCAACTTCCGGTTTAACAAACCGATGCTCTACCATTGAGCTACAAAATCTTTTGTAATTCCGGAAGGACTCGAACCTTCAACCTTCGGTGTATCAGACCGACACTCTAACCACTTGAGCTACGAAATCATTTTAATACGTGAATAGTAAATAATCAATTCACTTACACAGCAACATTTACCATTACCTTATTCACTTTTTTGTCTGGAAAGCAAGATTCGAACTTGCGACCTCCCACGTCCAAGACGGGTAAACAACCACCGTTATCTTTCCAGTTTTGCAGATTCACTTCAAAATTCTTTTCCGAGAGACAGTCGGAGCTGAAATTTTCCGTGAATCTTTGTGATCCCGAGAGGACTCGAACCTCTAACCCTGGGTTTAGAAAACCCATGCTCTATCCAGTTGAGCTACGGAACCGGTTTGGTAATCTCAGAAGGATTTGAACCTTCAACTCCCGGTTTAAAAGACCGGTGCTCTAACCACTTGAGCTATGAGATTTTATAATTTGGGTATCTTCGGGGATCGAACCCTGTTCTCCGATTCCACAGACCGGCGCTTTACCAAATAAGCTAAAGAAACCATAAAAAAAGCACCTCTTTTCGGGAGGTGCTTCATATATTCTAACGTAATAGATCATACACTGACCCACGTATATAAGCACCTTTTATCCACAATTCCACGATCAATAATACACAGAGGAGATATCGGCTCTTGTCCGAATACTCTTGAATATAGATTGAATATGCTATGTAATTGTTTCATTTTATTTTTTGTTTGTTTTTAAATTATTTTTTGAAATCCTGAAAACCTGTTGCTTTCAATTTTCGGTTGCAAAGTAAATATGTTTTTTTGAAACCTCCAAATAAATTTCAAATACAACCCACTGTAAATCAAACAATTAAGTCATTAATTAAGAATAAGAAATATCTGTCCGCAATGTTTTGCGGATATATTAATTACCTAAATGACTGTCTCTCACCGGGTTGCTTATCACTCTATTTTATCGTATTAAAGTTTCATTGTTAGTTATTAAATTTTCATGTTTATGGTTATTTTTTTTCATTCTAAATAATTTCTGACCAAAAAAACAAAAAACGCCTCGAAAAATCGAGGCGTTTTTGCAGTATTTTGATTAAATTTTTACGAGTTTACAGTAAATAATTTCCAAAGTCAGCACATTTTGCCTCATTCCATATCGTCCATTCATATCCGAATAGCCCCTTTGTAGAAGGGCGTCCGCATAGTTCTGCATTGATATGTGCTCTTTGTATTGTCATAATTTTCTGGGGCAAAGATAATATTTTTTGTAATTATTTTATAGTTTTCACAGGATGGAGTAATAAAACAATCGCTTTAAACACTCTTTTTTGCCACAACTGGCTTTAAAATTTCTACTATTTTTTCAATAGATTTTACATGGAATGTTTTAGGGCTAAAAGGGAATCAATTAAATTAATTCTGATGAAGCAGCCAGTCATTTTCAACCGTTTGTTTTTTTACCCATAGAGGTATTTCATTACTCTCAATTTCTAAACATTTTATTTCTGCCGGTTTTAAACCTGGAGATATCTTTCAGAATTACATCATCATCAGGATTGAAATATTTTAGTTCGTTTACAATTTCTGAACGTATTCCTATTTTTTCTGCAATGATTTCATAGGCAATGTTTCTGGTTGTCGTTTGTAATTTCGGATCTTTTCTGAACTCATGTTTCATGGCATCCAGGTAGGTCATCTTTTTATAATCCGGAGTCTTTTCATATAAATTTCTAATTTCCGTTTCCAGTTTCTGAACATCATGGATATTGGCAAAATAGTTATTAAGGCAGTTGAAAGGATCTTTATTTTCTTCCCAACCCTTTAACAACACTTTTTGTGCCTCTTCTCTATTTTCCATCTTTTTACGGTAGATCAAAGAAGCCTTTACCATCTGATTATTCGCAGTATAGTCATCTGCAACCATTTGGTAATAAGCGTGGGCATTTTTAAGATCATTAATTTCTTTATAAAGATCTCCTACCTTTTCCTTCTGCTCCATCTCTCTGTAAAGCTCAATTGATTTTTTATATTGTTTTGCCTTTTCATAACAGATGGCAGCATCGGATTTGTTGTTTAATTTCTTAAGATATACCGCAGCAGCTTCATTGTAAAATGCTCCATCTTCCAGGGTTTTTGCCCCTCTGTAATTGTCCTGAAGTAAATTCATGTAGACTTTTGCCGCTTTTTTATACTCTTTTTCGGCGATATATTTTTCTGCCAGTTCTTCATATTTACTTCTGATCCTGTCAAACAATGAACTTTCAAGATAAAAGCTCCCTCCTCCGGCACCTCTTTTCCCTGAGTTTTGTGCATTCTGTTCTTTATCTTTTAAAGCAGCGATGACGATAAGTATAATAAATGCTACCACTAAGAAAATCACCAATGTACCCACCACACTCCAGAAACTTTCATGAAACAGCTGGGCTACGATTCCAATTACCTTAAACATTACTAAAAGGACAAAAGCAGCCATGAATTTGTCTGTAAATTTCTGTTTATTCATCATCTTCGGTGTTTAAAATGGTTTTATCTTCCCTGAACAAACGGTAAAGAAGCAGTATAACACAAATGATAAGGGCCCATACAAACCAGTTGTAACCGAACATTTTCACCAACGGATAAAACAGGTATATCAACATCATCACAAGTATGGCAATTAAAAGAAATTTTATCCAGCCCGGCACATTATCACCTCCCAGATGTAAGGCTTTTTTCTTAAAGATAAAGAGATAGATTCCCACCGCACCGATCATAAAAATAATAAGATAAAGAATATCGGAAACCGCAGCCTTCTCTTCAGGCTTGCTTCCTCCTGGTTCCACACCTTTGATCTTAGATTTTCCAACGGGTGCTGAAGAAGCATCCACCAGATCTATGGTTCCATAAAGTCTTCCCAAAGAATCTGCCATCAGGACCTGTTTCTTTCTTACAAGGTATTTTACCACATCTCCATTGACAGGTTTCCCCCTGCTATATTGTTTCAGGGAATCCGAAAGCTTCCGTTTCAGCTTTTCAGTTCTCGCTTCAATATGCTTTTTGATTTTTCTGCTGTAGATTATTTTGAGGGAGTCCCTGCTTTGTTTCTCTTTGGCAACAAGCTTGTCTATATCCGGACTAATTTCATTAAGATTTCGTCCTCCTGATTTTCTGTACTGTTCCCTTTCTTTCTCTTTAGCTGATATCATTGTGCTTGCGACATGAACTTCTTTAGATAAAACGGCCCTTCTATCCTGATATATAGAATCAATCTTCTGATCAATTTCCGAGATTCCGGATTGGAAGGCAACCATATCTGAAGGGTCTTTTACTGCATCGGTGACAATACTTCCCGAAGAAGTACCAGTTTCTTCCTGTTCTTTTTTATCTTTATCTGAGGGTAATGCAAATCTTAAGATGACAGCAATCACCAACATTGCCCAAAATATCCGGCGGGAGTTTCTAGCCCTTTTAGTTTCAGGTTTTCCACCAGTGTTTCCAAATAAACCTTCAAACCAGGAAAATTTTTCAAAACCATTTCCTCTGGAAGTCCCCATAATATCCAAAGGAACTCCTAATTCGATTGCTCTTTCAGGATATTTTTCAATATATTTTAAATACTTTTCAATTTCTTTTTTATTTCCGGCCATTACCTTTTTAAGATCAAAGGGCAGGTTCTTCGTCCATTCTTCTTCAGTTTGCTTCGGCTGTAATGCTTCCAGGATTTTTTCATCATCCATTTCTACAGTATAACTCTCAATGTTCTGAGCAATGTGAACACCGTTTGCAGGTCTTCTGATTATTTCCTCTATTTTTCCGGGTTCCTGAATTAAAGCAATCCAATTGATTTCTTCCGATAGTTTGACCAATCCAAACTCAGGATGCATAATGATAAACCGGGAATCCAGATGTTCCCAGTCTTCCGGATTAATCTTAGGATAAAAGACTGTATGTTCCGGTATAAAAAATCTGTCATTTACCGACTGGAAGTAAGCATTTCTCCCAATCTCATGTGGAATTTGATCGTTAAAAATAAGAAAACACCCGTAGAGTATATTGGGGGTATCGGATGGAATAGCATAAGATTCTACCTGACTTAAGCTGATATCAAGATCTTCCATTTCCTGAAGCCATATGACCGGTGAAGAGCCTTTAATTAAAAGCCCTTTTTTAGGAAATTTATTTTTCGGAAAAGGTTTAATTCTAAGCTCCATAATCCAAGATCTGTTCTATAAATGCTTTTAAAAACCGGGAACACATTTCTTCCATTGTTTTCACCTTCAGCAAAGCATGTTCGGGAAGATAATATTCTGAACCTCCAAACTCTGTATACGTGGCCAGCGATAAAAATCCATAGGCAGTAGAGGGGATAAAAAACTCTTCAATTCCTTTATTACTGCTTCTGAAAGTCAATATTCCACGGGAATCCGTAATAATCTCGCTTCCATCAGGAAAGGTAAATTTATTTTTATGCTGTTCTGCAAAAATTATAATTTCCGATTTGTTTTTATAAAGATTTAATGAGTTTTCATAGAGACTGCTCAGTTCATTGGCTGAAACAACCAGGTTATGATTATCATTAATTCCGATTTTGTTAAAACTATTGATAATTTTCAATCCGCTTCTATCGAGTTTAGCTACTTCGGCTTCCACTTTTGTTTTGTTTCTTTCGATTTCTTTTTCTTTACCGGAAACGGTTTCCAGCGAAATATTTCCATCAATGTTTATTTTGTAATGAACAGGATTTCCAGGATGGTACAGATAAAAGCTTTTACCAAAATACAGCAGCTCATAGGAATCCCCAATATTCATTCCGGTAAGATTCTGCTCAGAATATTCTTTGGTATTGATGTTAAGCTTGGAAATTAATTTTTTATCTGCCTGATATTGGCACAGGATAAAATGCTGCTGTTTATTTTTTGCCAATGCAAACTGTCCTCTTGGTTTTACAGAGACCTTTTCGAATAAAACTTCACAGCCATGAAATGTTTTATAATAATCATAAGAATGTCTGTCATAATAATTATCTGACAGATACGTTTTCAGCAAATCCTTTTTTGAACTCAAAACAAAAAATTCTCCTTCATATAAAAACTGGGCAATTTTACCGGCAGGCATTGGAAATAAAATAGGATAGTTTTGGGGAAGATCGGTTTTCTTGCCGTTACTATTTTCTGAAGAATATTTTCTTCGTGGAGGATTGGCCCATAATTCCGGCAAAGGAAGTTTTATTTTCTGAATATGTTTTCTTGCCCCTTTATCATGTTTATAGAAATTGATCTCGCCATCTGATGTGGTTGTTACCAAAAATTTGAGCCTTTCTCTATTTTCATGGATTACTTTCTGAACCTTTTCATCTTTTGTACTTTCCTGATGGGTAATAAAGAACACTTCAATATCTTTTTCAGAATGCGGCCCACTAAAAAAATTTTCCAGGGCTTCTGAAACTTCAAGAACAGGGCTCACTTTATTCAGGTTTTCAACAACTTCTTCTACCGTGTTAAGCGACATTGGAACACTATCCTGTCCTAAGGCAAAAACCCTGCATTCTGAATGGGCTTTGGGATGTTTAATAATGGCCATTGCGGCAGCAAAAGCAAGCACTTTTGGAGTTCCCCAGTTTCTAAGGGAGGTATCAATCAGGATCACTCTCTCAAAAATATTTTCTTCAGGTGGAATCTCTCTCTGAATATAAAGGGCTTCATTATTGGCCACGCGGTTCATAAATATTTCATCCTCATTGGCAAATTCTGAAAGAAGCATCCTGTGAAAGTCCCCTTTATTGGTCATATCGGAAATTCCTCCTATAGGCTGCTCTCCCGGAGAAAGGTGGCGCATCGGAATTTTCAGTCCGCTCCAGATTCTTTTGATAAGGCTCCCTACCTGAAATGTTTTAGGCTCTTCCACCAATTCCCTAATGAAATCTTTATCGGTATCTGAGGTTGTCTCTTCCTGTACAAGTTCGTCATCGAGTTCAGGTTCTTCCACAAGTCCTTTCATCGCGTCAATGATAGACTGAACGGTAGGAAATTTTTCATTGAGATCCAATGCTTTTAAATCTCTGTTTAAAACAGATGGTCCGGCATGTTGTTTTTCCGCACCTGAAGCGAGTTCGTGAGGTCTTTTATAATAGGCATTCAGATTAAGTTCTGCATTCACAGAAGATAGTCTGTGATGTACATCTTTAAAGAGAGTCTGCAAAAGTATGATTCTATTCTGCCCCAGTTTATAAGCTTTGGGAAGTGATTTTATTTTTTCAAGAAATTCGATTTCTCTTTCTGCATTAAACTCAAAATTCCCGACACTGTAAAATTCAGCTGTACGTTTTAAGGGAGTTTCAAAATCGGTGTATCCTTCCTGTGTGGCATATAAAACCATCAGCAATGCTCCAAAAGGTGGCCATCCCTGTGGCTGAAGCTCCTTCAGGATTTCCATTACATAAGGTCTGTAAGCAATGGCTCCCACTCCCGGGACAGAGAGCAGGTTATGATCATGATATCCGGAATCACCGGGAACATCTTCATCGGTTTTCCATTCCCAGAAATAATTTTCATAGGACTGGAAGTATACCTTTAATTCCATTCTTTTGATTTTTCAGTAAGACGGAATGAGCTGACAGACAACTGACGGAAATCGGTATCCTTTAAGTAAAGATAATTTCCATTTTCATCCCATAAAAGACACCCGTCTGATTCTTTATTATATTTCTGCTGTAAAAATATACTCATATTTTTAAACTCAAAATCCAATCCCGAAGGTAAAAGATGCTTGTCTTTTGTCCAATATGTTTTTCCCGGAAGGCTTAATAACGGTGTTCCTAAGAACAGTGCTTTATCCCCTATGATTGTCCAGTCTATTCTTTCAAGTTTGAATTTTGCTGTTCCGGCTATGCTTTCACTAATGTCTGATATTAGGCTTAATAAAGCAATTACCGGCTGTTCTTCATTGTTTTCCTTTAAGCGGATCTGAATTTTTTCACTAATTCCGAAATAATTTTGATTGGAAGCCGGAAATGTAAGACGCAATGCCTTATCTATCGACGTCCAAAGTAAAGCAGACCGCATTTTTTTACTCGGAACCAATGCATCTTTCCGGAATAAAAGACCCTCATGCAGCTCATACAGTAAAAAATCTGGAAACTGATGAATTTCCGAAGCTATAATCTGCTCATCGGTAAAACCTTTGAGCCAAATCGTTTCGTCGTCCACTGCAATCAGTACATTTTTCCAGTCTCTGATCGACCCCAGGAAATCTTCATTCCTGCGGGGAAGTTCTGCCCAAAATTCTTTTATACACTTTGAAGGATCTTCTGCCATAAGCTTTCAATTTCTTGCCGGATATATTCTTTCTGTTCAGGATTCCTGATCCAGTCACAACGGGTCTGCAGGTATCTCAGTTTATCTTTAATCACATTCTGTTCTTCAAAACTCAGTGTTCCACCATTCCATTTATCGGTAAGGATCTTCACATCCTTCATTACTTCTTCCGGATTGGGCGTTTTGTTGTGCATCGCCTGTGGATGGGAATTTGGGTGGTCATCCTTTTCAACAGTCCTGTTGATGATTCCTTCCAGGATTTCAATCTGCTCTTCTGTATCCCAGATATGTTTCAGAACCCAGAGATCCGAGAGAATGGCCTCATTTCTTCCGCAGATCAGGGCACTAGCAGCAATCAGGTTTTGAAGTTTTACAGCTCTACGGTCTGAAATGGCAATTCCTGTATTTCGTAGATTTATAATAGTATTCAGATACACCTCATAAATAGGTTTAAGATCTATGGTTCTGCATAAATTCTGAAGCTCTCTGATCTCATGCACCTGAATTTCAGGAGTTTCAGTTTCTTCTTCATTTTCAAGTTTCCTTCCGGCTAAAAGAACCTGATGGAGTAACTCGGGATTTACATAATCTACATTGATTCTCACCAGGAAACGGTCAAATAATGCATTTAATGCTTCATCTTCGGGAAGAACATTACTTGCACCTACAAACATCAGCGCCGGCAACTGTTTAGTTTCTTTTCCTCTTTTGAATATTTTCTCGTTGAGAGCCATCAACAGTGAGTTCAGAATAGCGGAATTGGCATTGAAGATCTCATCCAGGAATACCATGGACGCTTCAGGCATCATTCCTTCTGTATTGGTAAGAAGTTCACCTTCTTTTAATTTTCTGATATCAAAAGGTCCGAAGATCTCATTGGGTTCTGTAAAACGGGTTAATAAATATTCAAAGTTTTTCCCATCTTTTACCGTTTTGGACAATGTTCTGACAATGGCTGATTTTGCAGTTCCCGGGGGACCATATAAAAAAGCATTTTCTCTTGCCAAAAGACAGATTCCCAGTAGATCGACTACATCATTTTTCCCTACAAAAGTATCTTTTACGTAGGTAAGGACTGTATTAAGTTTATTGATATTCTGAGTCATTAATTTTCTTCAGTTATTATTTTTAGTTCTCTCCAGAATGCGTCTTTATGCATTCCCAATTCTGCAATAAGCATTGTATTGATCGCCGGAATTTCTGCCCGTTTATAATCTCTTTTTTCAAGAATTCTTTCGAGATATAGCTTCCGGTACGTACGGTCTTTTAATTCTTCTTCCCAGCTTATATGCTTCAAATCAAGATCATATCCTATTCCCGAATAATGAAATTCTGTCAGAATATCTTCAAGCATCCCAATCAAAACATCTTCCGGATCCAGTGTATTTAAGGCTACCATGATCTGTGGAAGGAATCTTAAAGACATATCCGCAGATAGTAGAGAAGAGACATCTTTTTTTCCTTTAAACCTGGAAATAAGGCGGTCTATATTTTTTGCTGTGTTTTCCCTGATCAGATAAAGCCGTGCACTGTGATACAGTATTTTTCCTGCCCACACTGCTGCTGCTCTGTCACATGGCATTCTTCCAGATAAAAATTCAAGCCTTTCCTTTTCAAATTCTGTTTCAAAATAGTCCTCTGCCTCTCCTTCTTCTTTGGGAGAAATCTCCTGTAAGTCTGAAAAAAGAGTAATGCATTCAGTTTTTCTGAGCAAAAAGATCGTATCTAAGAATGGTGATTTGGCTTCCATCATTTAACAAAAATAGAATTATTTCGTTGAGAATAAAATTTTTAACTCAAGGATTGATATCAGATACTGAATCTTTTTTTGTTTTGATGTAACAGTGAAGATGATCTAATTAATGTAATGAAACTCTACAGGTTGTACTTTGCAACTTTATATTTTCCAACATTCATGAAATTTCATGAGTGCGTTATTGCTAAAAGCTTTTGCAATGATCATATCAGGCTACTATTTCAACAATATTGTCTTCCGGATCAAGAATAACACTTTCATAATAGCCGTCACCTGTAGTTCTTGGCTCTCCGGCGATGGTATAGCCATCTTTTCTCAGGAGTTCTGTAAGTTCATTTACCTTTTCTTTAGTTTCGACAGCAAATGCCAGATGGATAATTCCAAACTGTTGGGAATCATAAGATCCTGTATTTTCTTTAATATCGGGTCTTGTCATAATTTCAAGACGGCAGCCAGTCTCAAAACTCAGAAAATACGATTCAAAATTTTTAACAGGATTATGGTATTTTTCGTTGGAAACAGCTCCAAAATATTTCTGATAGAATTCTTTAGTTTTTTCAAGATCTTTTACCCAGACGGCAAGGTGTTCAATTTTCATTTTTCTATATTTTTAACTATTGCGTGGCAAAATTAGCTGGCTCCACGTTGCCATATCTGCTCTCTGTTATTCTATTCTTGTTCTGTATTTACAAAAGGTAAAAACTCATGCTGAAAATCATTAAAAGCTTATGTTCTAATGAGTACAGGCTCACTCAATATGAAGTTTTCAACAGACGTTATACAAAACTGCATTCAAAAACACGTATATATACCATTTTATGCATTATTTTTTTCATGAGAAGGCTTCGTTGTTTCACTCATAGTAATATCACATACAATCTAAAAGTTATTATCTTTGCATCTGTCAAAATAAAATTATGAGTATTCACATCAGTGCCAACAAAGGAGAAATTGCTAAAGTAGTATTGCAGCCGGGGGATCCGCTTCGTGCACAGTATATTGCTGAAAATTATTTAGAAAATGCAAAACTGGTAAGTAAAACCAGAGGTATATTTTATTATACAGGTCTTTATAAGGGTAAAGAAATCACGGTAGGAGCAAGTGGAATGGGCTTTCCAAGTATTGGAATCTATTCTTTTGAGCTATTCACAGAGTATGAGGTAGATACTATCATCAGAATTGGAACTTGTGGTGCTTATACTACAGATCTTAAGCTTTTTGATATTTTAAATATTGAAAACGCAGCCAGCGAAAGTACATATGCTAAATATGCATGGGGAATTGAAGATGAGATTCTTCCTCACCAGGGAAATATCTTCAATACCATTAATGAAACTTCTAAAGAGTTATCCTTAAACGCAAAAGCAATCAATATACACAGTAGTGATATTTTTTACAGAAAAGATCCTGAGACTCCTGCTATTGCTACAAAATACAATTGCCCTGCAGTGGAAATGGAAGCTTTCGGATTGTTTGCGAATGCTCAGCATTTAGGAAAAAATGCAGCTACTATCCTTACGGTAACTGACATTATCCCAACACATGAAAAAATTTCTGCTGACGAAAGAGAGAAAGCCCTGAATCCAATGATGGAACTGGCATTGGAATCAGCATTGAAAAGTCTATAAAAGCGAATTCGCTTAAGAAATAAAAAAGAGCTTTACTGTATCAGTAGAGCTCTTTTTTATAACCTGAAAAACTTCCTGGCAGCTTCTGTAGTTTCATCAGCAACTTCGGAAATACTTATTTTTTTTAGATGGGCAATGGTTTGTGCCACATAGGGGTTCGTTCCGTCTGTTCTGAATTCTCGGCATATTCTTCGGGAGCATGAAAGGGGCATCTGTTTCAATCATCATCCTGTCGAGGGGAACATATTTAATAACATCTTCCAGTTGTTTAAATCTTTTCTCATCGCTGATTGCTCCGGTAAAGCCTAAGTAAAATCCTTTGTCCAGATATATTTTTGCTTCATCCAAAGTTCCGGTAAAGCAATGAACTACTGCTTCCGGTAATTGGGAAAGATATTCATCTGTAATATCATTAAATCTTTTAAAAGCTGATCTTTCATGAAGGAAAAGAGGCTTATCCACTTCAATCGCCAATTCTAGCTGAGCTCTGTAGCATTTTTCCTGAACAGGTCTTGGGGAGAAGTCACGGTCAAAATCCAGTCCGCATTCTCCTACTGAGATGACATGTTCCTGTTGTAAAAGTTTTCTCAGTTCACTGATGCTTTCGTTATTAAAAGATTTGGCATCATGAGGATGGATTCCTGCTGTAGAAAATAAAATGTCCGGATAGTCTTCTGCTATTTCTGCAGATTCTCTACTTCCCCGTACGCTTGTTCCCGTGAGGATCATATGCTCTACTCCATTATCCAGAGCACGGTTGATAATTTCGTCATGTTCGTTATAGAACTGTTTATTGGTCAGATTAATGCCAATATCAATGTAGGTATTCATTTCTTTTTTGTTTTATTATTTTTCATATAAAAATATCTTGTTACATATTGGTTTTTCACAGCATCTTTCAATTCTTTTTCTGTATAAAACCTTTTATAATCAGAGCGCTTCAATCCGTTAATTTCTTTTGTTATTTTGACCCATATGGTTTTTCTACGGTTTTTTTTAGTTTTCAGGAAACGTACTTCTTCTTTCAAATGATCTTCGATAGCAGATTTTTCGGTCCTCCGCCATTTTTTATTCCCATATTTCTGTAATTCACGGGAAATTTTACCCTCTTCTCCAGCTCTAAAATCTCCTTTGTTGTACATATTCCTCATGGTTATTGAATAAAAATGATCATCAACATATATAATCGCTATTTAATTTCCGCAAAATTATCTGTTAACAGCGCAAACTTTTTACGCGGTAAAAAATTTATTCATTGATAAATCTTTCCAGAAAGCCAATCAGTTTTGTTCCCCCGTGGCTCCACCGGATTCCGTGGCCTTCTTTTTCCCTGATTTCAAAAACAATTCCGTGTTTATAATGAAAAAATACATTCCACCAGGTTTGGTTTTGGAGAATATAGCAGATTTTCTTCATCACCTTCTCCTGCTTCTGCTGGTTATTGCCTTTGACTTCGCCCCAAAAATGATCATCCATTCTTCCGGTGTGTTTTTCCCAGGCTCTCTGGGCAATGGTAATTTCACTGTTAAAAGGCTCTCTGCATGCATTAATTAATACTTGATGGAGAGGAGGAATAGCATTCTCATCACGGATGCTTGCCGGGGTAAGCCTTTGCCCCAAAACAATAAGCCAATCTTCAAAGGGAGTTTCTTCTAATTTTGTTGCTTTAACCTCAGCAGGATCATTGCTTTCTAATAAGTGAATAAACCTATCAAAAATGTCATGACGGTTAATTTTTATTTCTTCATTAAAATAAGGCAGATCCCAATCCAGCCTATTTTCTTTATAGGCCCGGATGTTTTTTTTCAGGTTTTTCACATGTTCTTCTTCTAAAATAGCCTGATATTTTTCTTTCCAGGAATCTGAAATAAAAGGAATATATTTTTCAAACATCTTCATTCTTTACGATGTTTTTATAAGATTGACAGAAAGCAATTCTTCCTGAATCAAATATCCGGTAAGATTAAACCATTGTTTACAGTGATCTAAAATCCAGGCATCAGCAGAAATAATGATTTCTGCATTTTCTGCCAGAAATTTATCCGGATTGAACTGAAGTTCACACTCCCAATTCAGTTTGTTTTCGAAAGCAAAATCAAGGATCATCTGTTTTACTCTTCCACTGTTGGATACCGGCTGATCAAAAACCCAGATCAGCTTTTGGATTTTATTTTTTTGAAAGAAAGAAGCTACCAATTCTACAGCTTTCAACGTCTGATTAACTCTTTTATAAGTTCCGTGAATTCCGGAAAGGTCTCGAAAACAACCGTCTGCGCCTTCGAAAATATAAGCTTCGGAAAGCAGGCTTTCCAACAAAATCAATACATTAAACCCATCAAGGTAAATTATTCTGTCTTTTAATGCTGAAACGTTCAGTTGTTTTAAATTTCTCTCATGGATCTGCATACCGGAAGCTGATGCACCCCGTAAAGCCTGTATTTGTCTGGTCTTTAATCTATATCTGTTGCCTACAAGTTCTGATCCTGCTTTTTCCGCATAACCTCTTGTCAGCAAATACTGCATATCCTGAACAGCCATTTTCAGTGTGTTGACCTGTTTTTCTGAACCGAACAGGTTATCGTCACCTGTATTTTTTCCCCGGTTTCTGTTATTCATACTCAAAAATAGAATTTTTGAAGGTTTTTCGTCTATAAACTTTTCCAAAAGAATTTTTCGGCAAGAGTACGACAATATCATTTTGTTTATTTTATCATCCATCTGTTATATCTCCTACAACAAAAGAGATACTTTATACAATGTTTTGGTGTTGATTAGGGATAAGTTTGCAAAGACTTAAAAATACCCTTATGAATACACTGAAAAAACTATGTTATCTGTGCGCAGCAATACTTTTAACAGCATCTTTTGTATCATGTTCTGATAACGATGACGAAATTATTATAGAACAGCAAACTCCCTCACAGGTTCTGTCTTCCACTCCATGGGAAACTACAGGGGCCAAAGATAAAAATGGGAATAATGTAGCACTAACTGATGCCAGTGTAGCCGGATATGTAGGTTTTGCTTATTTCAAAGCAGATGGAAAATTTGCTATTTACGGACTGGATGATATCTTGAGATCAAGAGGAACCTGGTCTGTAGATGCGCAAGGTAAAAAAAGAACTATTGCAGCGCTTAATCCGGACGGTTCTACTATCTTCACCCGCGATGTTGATATTCTTGTCCTTAATAAGAAAGAATTTACCTACAGAATATATCCTAGTTCAGCAGATCCATCTCTTTATTATGACATCATCCATACAAGAACATCTCATGCCGAACCGGACAACGGACAGCTTACTTTAGCTTCTACTCCGTGGGAAACTACAGGTGCTAAAGATAAAGACGGAAATAATGTAGCATTAACCAATGCCAGTGTAGCCGGATATGTAGGATATTCTTATTTCAGAGCCAATGGAACATTCAAAATTGTAGGATTGGATGATGTTTTCAGATCCCAGGGGAAATGGTCTATTTCTGCTGACGGGAAGAAGAGAACACTTATTGGAATCAATCCCGCTACCGGAGCTGTTATTTTTACCAGGGTGGTAAATATTCTTACCCTGAATGAGACTACTTTCACCTACAGAATTATCCCTGATGCGGCTAATCCTTCTGTATTTTATGATATTATCCATACTAAGGTTACCCATAATGAACCTCAGTAGTGGTTATTTTTTTGATAATAAGGAAGAACCTGCTCAGTATGGGCAGGTTTTTATTTTAATTAGTGATGTACAGGAATATCAGATATAGTCTTCCCACCAATTCTTCCAGTCTGTGGTGTCCAGCTTATCTAAGTTCACTTTTTCACCCATAACAGGTAATGTAATTGGCTGCTGATGTTCTTGGGCATATTTTGAAACCTGCTCAAGCGGTTCGTACCAGGCGTGCTGAGCTAATTTAAATTTTGAATTGTGTACAGGAATGAAATTTTTTGCATTCAGCTCTTTCACTTCTGTAATGATCTGTTCGGGTAAGGAGTGAATATAGGGCCACTTTTCATTGTATTGTCCACATTCCATTACTGCTAAATCGAATGGTCCGTATTTTTCTCCAATTTCTGTAAAATGGCTGCCATAGCCACTGTCGCCACCTAGAAAAAGGTTCTTTGTAGGTGTTTTCAACACAAAGGAGGTCCAGAGTGAGATATTACGGTTCAGCAGCCTTCCTGAGAAATGCCTTGCCGGAGTGAGAGTAATTCTGAAACCTTCTGCAATATCCATACTTTCCCACCAGTTTTTTTCCACAATTTTCTCTGGTGACCAGCCCCAATATTCAAAGTGCTGGCCGGTTCCCAAGCCACAGATTACTTTTCCTGCTTTATTTTTTAAAGCCTGAACGGTTTTATAATCCAGGTGATCCCAATGATCGTGGGAAATAATAAGGAAGTCTATATCCGGCATATGTTCCGGTTTATAATAATCTGCTCCCGGAAATGCTTTTATAGACCCCGGCATGGGAGAGGCATTTCCACTGAAAACAGGATCTATCAAAAATTTTTTGCCATCAATCTGTATGAAATAAGAGCTGTGCCCAAACCAAACGAGAACATTTTCGTCAGGCTGCAGGTTTTTAAGATCTGTTACTACAAACGGAAGTGCAGTTCCGGGTGAGGTGTTTTCTATTTTACACAGACTTCCGAGAAGAGCTTTGGTCATACTTTCCCCTTCCAACAAAGCCGGTGTTATCAGTATATTTTGAAACTTTCCATTGTTATAATTGGAAAGTGTACTGAAATATTCTTTTCTTTTTTCATCGGGGAATTGCCCCAGTTGTTTTACTAAGTTCATTGTATTTTTTTTTACATCCTAAGTCTTTCTTCTTCCATATCCAATCTTGTCAGATAATGTCTTATATATTCTTCATCAATATTCGGGTTACGTCTGTTTTCTTCCCGAAGCCAGATTCTCTGTTGCTCCAAAGTTTCAAAATAGATTTCTTTAGCTTCATCAGACAGCTTATGAACTGAATCTTCCTTATCTTCCTGCTCCCAGCGATCCATCAGTTTATTGAAGTATTCATTTTCATTTCTCTTTTCTTTATAGTTTTCATCCAGATACCTGAAGGCAACTCCGCGCATTTCTTTTTTCAAAAACCGTTCTGATTCGTCTTCAGACATATATCCTCCATTGGAATCGGATAGATTCAGTTTCTTTATCAGTGTTGGTAAGGTCAGTCCCTGAAGGATTAAAGTAACCAAAATGACTACAAATGTAATGAACAGGATAAGGTCACGATGAGGAAAAGGCTGTCCATTTTCCATGACAACGGGAATAGATAATGCAGCGGCTAAAGAAACCACACCCCTCATACCGGTCCAGCCCATTAGGACCGGGGCTTTCATTCCGGGATCTCTGTCTGCTACATTGATAAAATTCCGCATAATCAAAGTTATAAATACGGCACCAAAAGAAGCCAGGAAGCGGACAATAATCAGTACTGCTGTAACCAGCAATCCATAGCTTACTGCTTCGGACAGGCTTATTCCTTCTTTATTCAGGCCTACCATAATTTCGGGAAGATCCAGCCCTATCAGCAGAAAAACAATTCCGTTGATCAGGAATACAAAGCTTTCCCATACATTGGAGCCTCTCAGTCTGGATTCTGAAGTTCTGAAAACTTCATGTCTTCTTACAGAAAGAAAGAGTCCGCCACTCACTACAGCCAGCACACCGGAAGAGTGCACTTCTTCAGCAGCAATATATATAACATAGGGTGCTACTAAGCTGAGTATGGCATCCATATTGACATCGGTAGGGAATATTTTTTCAATTTTAAGAAAGATAAAAGCCAATACAACGCCTATTCCGAGGCCTCCAAATACCATCCATCCAAAACTGAGTACGGCATCCTGCCATATAAACTGCCCTGTAGCTACGGCTACCATGGCAAATCTAAAAATGATTAGTGAAGAGGCGTCATTGAACAGGCTTTCTCCTTCCAGCACAGTGGATACATTTTTAGGGACTTTTACAAATTTTAAAATAGCTCCTGCACTTACAGCGTCCGGTGGTGAAACAATTCCTCCCAAGACAAAACCCAAGGCTAATGAAAACCCGGGAATATATGAATTGGCCACAAAAGCTACAGATATTGCAGTAAGGAAAACAACAATAAAGGCAAAGCTGGTAATGATGCGCCTCAGTTTCCATATTTCCTTCCATGAAACCGCAAACGCTGCTTCATATAAAAGCGGGGGCAGAAAAATGATAAATATAAGCTCAGGATCAATCTTTATAGCGGGTAATCCGGGAATGAAGCTGATCAGTAATCCTGCAATAACCAATATAATAGGATAGGCAACTTTTAAACGATTGGCCAGCATTATCGCACCGATAATCACCAGAACCAATCCTAAGTAATAAATAAAATCTTCCACCATTGCTTTTTAATTATTTGTAAACCAAATGATATCATTTTTGAGAAATATGATGTCTCTAATTTGATTTTAAAATAAATATAAGCATTCAATATGGAAATTTCATACTGCCATACCAAGAAATGTTCGAATGTAAAATCTACAGGATTGATACTGCATACAGAATAAACCCAGGAGTCTATATGCAAGTTTGGTCTGAAGTTTCGAAATCAGGGGTGAAAATTCTTTCATTATATCCTCCTGCAGCTGTTTAAGATACAAAAAACATTAATATAAAAGAGCTACAGTAGCGTGCTGCAGCTCTTAATACAAAATTGAAAATAAGATTTGTTCTACTAAAACTATGATTAAAATTATACGATTGTAAATGTTTTTTCGGTAACAGTATTGTAAGTATCGGAAATTATATTGTCTACAAATCTCCATTCTGCCATAGAACTTCCGGAAGTAAATTTTACATGCAGATATCCTCTTTTATAAAGATTGGCATAATCCAGATCGTCTATCAACATTGAAAATGCCTGAGCCAATTCTACAGCTTTTGCAGGGTCAGATGAGATTCCCAGATATCCTTCAAGCCCCGGAGAAGAAACCGAACTGCAGGCCAGCTCTGTCCCAATGTGATTTCCCTGCGCATCTTTCAGTGTTCCCAACCATGCATTATGAGTATCCCCTGCCAGTACCACTACTTTTTTCCCGGCAAGAAGAGAATATAATTGTTCTCTTTCCATAAAATATCCATCCCATGCATCTAAATTATAAGGTAGTGTAGTAGTAATTCTTGCAATTTCCTGCGGTGTAAGGGTTGGGTCCTGTTGTTTGTATCTTGTTTTCAAAACAATCAATTGGGTAATTGTAGTCTGAAGTGCCAGCATGGTTGCCGGCTGTGCACTTCCGTGCTGTTTTATTTCTGCAAGAATCTGGTTCAGTAACATCAGAAGTTCGGCAGGAACCATCATTTTTGTCATAAGGATCTGCTGCCCCAATACCTGCCATTTTGCAGTGTTACCATTGATCTGAGAACTCAGCCATGACATCTGCTCGCTTCCGATCAGTTTTCTGCCGGTGCTCAAAAAATCTGTTGTAAACTGGGCCTGATTAAAGCTTCCGGCATTATCCAGATAATCCGAATATTCCATCTGTTTATCTCTTGCGATTACCCTTGTATCCATCATGTAAAGGGAAACAATATTCCCGAACTGGAAACTTCTGTAAATTTTCAGATCTTTTCCTGTTTTCAAAGGAATATACTCACTGTAAGCCTGGAAGGCTGCCATTTTTCTGGCCTGGAAATCCCCTTCATTAGGCTGATGATTTTCAGCTCCGGATTTGTAGGTGTCATTCGCAAATTCATGATCATCCCATACGCAGATAAAGGGCTTTTTCTGATGAAGAAGCTGAAGATTTTTATCTCCCCTGTACTGTCTGTATCTTTCCCTGTAATCGTTAAGACTCAGGATTTCTCTGGCCGGTTTATGGGCTCTGCCAAGTTGGCTGGTATAAGGATTGGTACCATATTGTCCCGGAGCATATTCGTAAATATAGTCTCCAAGGTGTACCACTACATCGGCTTCTGATTGGGCAATAGCACCGTACACATTAAAAAGTCCTGCAGGAAAATTAGAACAGGATACCACCGCCATTTTCACTTCGTCTACAGTATCTGTTTTTGATGGTAACGTAAGGGTTTCTCCAACAACAGAAGCTTCTTTGGTTGTAATATTATAAAATCTATAGTAAAACTTAGTATTTGACGGAATATTCTGTAGGTCTACAGCTACAGTAAAATCATTAACAGATGTAGACATCGCCTTGCCTCTTCTCAATACTTCCGAGAAACTGCTGTTTTTACTTATTTCCCAGGTAATTTCAGCATCAATGCCTGTAGAGTATCTTGTCCAGATAATAATTCCTGCTGCAGTAGGATCGAAACTGGCTACTCCGGATTCAAAGCCTGCATTTTTAAGATCGGTGGGAGCATTTTCATTGGTATCGGTAAAATCATTATCTGTACAGCTTTCAATTAAAGGAGCGATAAAAATTCCTCCTGCTGCCAGCAATGAATTTTTAAGAAATCTCCTCCTGTTGATCGGGTTGTTGTTTTCCATCATTATTTTTTCTGCAAAACAACGTTATCTGAGCAAGAAGGCTGTTAACTCAGTTTTAATTATTCTTTATGGTTTTTTAAACATACGTTTAATTCGAATTTTATCTGTTTCAAGGAATGATAAGTCCCAATTAAAAAATAACAAAGCACTCACATTTCTGTAAGTGCTTGTTTTTTTTCGGGGTCATTTCTTCAAAAGTTGAATCTATGAATGCTGAATCGCATACATTCCAAAAGGTTTATTATACTACATCTGGATTATCCTTTGTTTCATTTACCGTCTTTTCAATTTCCTTTAAATAGATGGATAGCGGAGTTCCCGTTCTTTTTTTGAAAGCCAAGGTGAAAGCCTGCTCATTGTTGTATCCTAATTCTTCTGCAATAAAAGGTATTTTATAAGACCGAAATCTTCTGTCCCTTGCCAATCTGCTGATCGCGTAATCAATACGGAGATCATTAAGATAAGCTGCAAAATTTTTCCCTTTATGGGTATTGATTACTTCTGACAAATATTTAGAATTTGTCTTTATTTTTTTTGCCAGCGTTCCCAACGTGATTCCCCTGTTTAAAAACTGTTCTTTCTTTTCAAAAATATCAAGCTCTTTCAGAATACTTTGTGTTATATCCTCGGAAATTGTTTTCGTTGTTTTATCTTCTGTATTCTCTACATTTTCTGTATTTTCTATATTTTGTGGTAAGACAATATCCGGTACTACTTCTTCTTTTTGTATTTCTGCCTCTGGTTCCTTCTTATTCTCATTAACGGACTGAATTAAATCCTGAGCAATCTTTCGGTATTTTTTTTCAGCATTTTTATATTTAAAATAAAAATTTACAAATAATAAAAGAACTATCACTAAGATTCCCAGCACTATATAAAGGAATATTTTTCTCTGTTTGAGTTCTTTGATAATACTCTCTTTTTCCTGTAACAGATTAGGGGTGTCATACCTTCTTGGTAGCTCTCTTGATATATACCGGAAACGGGTATCCAACACCTTGTCAACATCTAAAAATCTTTCAACATAATAAAGCTGTTTCTCCTTATCTTTTTTCTCTTTATAATGATCAATAAGGTAGGTATACACTTCTCTAAGCTCAGGAAAAACATAGTTTGTTTTAAGCACCATAGAGTCTATTTTAGCAAAATTCTCTATTGCTTTATTGCTTTCCTGTAATCCCGCATAGGCCTTTCCTAAGTTTAAAAGAGTATAATTTTGATTTCTCTTGCTGGGATAGCTTGCAGTGAAAAAGAAGTTTTTACACTTCAATAAGTTTTCAATGGCTACGTTATATTTTTTTAATTTTAAATTATAATAGCCCAATAAACCCAAATTCTGATGGTAAGCATATACGTTTTTGCTTTTCTTAGCGGCCAGTAATCCATCCTGTATCAACATATATGCAGAATCCATTTTATTGATTTCTATATAAGCATCTGCTAAATTTAATCTAAGAATGGTATGCTCACTCTCATTCATATAATCAGCATTATACAAATAATATCTAAGGGTCTTAGCTGTTTCAGCATGCTTTCCAATATAATTTTTCAAATAGGCAATACTGATCTCAGCCATGGCAATCTGCCTTTTATATCCCTTTTCTTTCGCGTATTTCAGACCCAGGACATAATTATTCAGTGCAGCCTGAAGGTTATCAGATTTAAAATATAAATTCCCTCGTAATAAATACGTCCTGGCGGGATAATAAATTTCTTTGGATTTTTTGGTAACAGACTGCAAACTATCCAGATACTTTAATGCATTGGGTAAAGATTCATCAACATGTAACATGACATATGCCTCCGCAATCTGAACTTCATCTTTTTCTTCTTTGGCTTTTTGGAGATAGTATTTTGCTATATCTCTTTTACTTTTTACATCTTCAGGTTTAGTTTCATAGAATTTTTTTTCCAATTCCTGATAGGTATAATCTTTTAAAACACTCTTTTGAATATTCTCAGCATTACCCGTCTGTGCATACATTACATTACACAACACACTTAACAATAAAAGCAGCTTAATTTTCAACATCTGCATCCCATTTTTTACAAAAATATTATTTAAAAATGAGAGTCTTATAAAAATTTAAAAAAATCATTATAAAACACTGTAAACCAATTAATTAAAATAAGTATAAAAATTATAAATTCATGAATTTATGCATACTTTTTCCCAACATAGAGAAAAAATAGCTTTATTTGTAAACAGCTACATAAACAATTTTAAAATGAAAAATAAGAAAGAAACAAAAAAGAAACTATCTTTAAAAAAATTACAGATGGCAAAAATTGACAATCTCAACAAAGTACATGGCGGCTATGGTAACAACAGCCACCTGCAGCACATTGACGGTTGTGTGAATGGCGATGATGGAAGCATCATTGATGATAGCCTGGGGATACCACCACCTGTTCTTACAAAATAATTTCTTATGCAATATAAAATATTTCTCACTTCCCTTCTTTTAACAACATCTTTCAAAGCACAATTAAGTAATCTGGCTCCGTCTGTTCCTGCTACAGACAATTATTTTGGCACAAAAATAATAGATGAATACAGGAATTTAGAAAATTTACAGGATCCTAAAGTAATTGGCTGGATGAAATCCCAGTCAGATTTTACAGCTTCAGTATTAAGCTCTATTCCTAATAGAAATTATTATCTAAATAAAAGGTTAGAGTTTGATAAGAGAGAAGGATATTCCTTATATGATTTAAAAGTAACGGAAAATGATAAATATTTTTATTTAAAAAGAAATGTTGGAGAAAAAACCGCTAAGGTTTATTACAGAAATGGATTTAACGGGCAAGAAAATTTACTTTATGACCCCGCCAATTTTGTTTCCTCCAGGAAAACGACAGGCACTCCCAAGACGGGCAATTTTGTCATCAATCTTGCAAGTCCCAGTTGGGATGGAAGTAAAGTGGCCATTTCTTTAACCCAGGGAGGTAAAGAATTATCTGAAGTAATTGTGATGGATGTGGATAAAAAAACTATTTATCCACAAACCATCACTAATACAAATCCTGCCAGCATTGGAGGAATAAAATGGCTTGATGATAACAGTGGCTTCTTCTATACCTATTATCCGGTGGTAGATCTGCAGTCTAAAGATTTCAGAAAAAATACCCAGGCTATACTTTATAGAATTGGCGAAGATCCTAAAAAGCTTAATGATGTATTTTCAAGTACCCATAATCCTGATCTGAAAATCAGCAGCACAGATTATCCTGCCATCCTTTCTTTCAACCGTGAAGATCAGCATTACATAGGAATTTTGGTAGATGCAGAGAATTTCAGGAAAACATTTTTTATTGAAAAGAAAGAATTATTACAGGGAAAAAATAATTGGAAACCTTTGTATGATAAAGAAAGTAAAGCATTTTCAATAAGACTAGCAGGAAATGACATTTATTTTTTATCAGGATATAACTCATCCAATTATAAGTTGTGTAAAACCAATATGACCACCAGGGATTTTAAAAACCCTGAAATACTGGTTCCTGAAAAAAAAGATGAAGTCATAAAGCAGTACACTATTACAAAAGATGGTATTTATTATGTGACCACCAAAAATGGGGTGGAAGCTAAATTATATTTATATCAAAATGGAAAAGATATTGCCATCAAATTACCCTATGTTTCCGGCAGCATAGATCTACAATCCAAAGGAAAGAATTTTTCTGATATATGGATCAATTGTTCGGGATGGGCTAATGAAGAAGAGCGCTTTAAGTATACCCTATCTACCAACACTTTCACTCAGGAAAATCTTGTTCCTAACATAGATTTCCCGGAATTTAAAGATATTACTGTAGAGGAACTTTCTATAAAATCCTATGATGGAACGGAGGTTCCCTTATCCTTAATTTATAACAAAAACACTAGGAAGAACGGCAAAAATCCATTGCTTATAGATTGCTATGGAGCTTTTGGAGAGTCTTCAAGACCCTTTTTTGCTAAGAGTTACTTATTGTGGGTCAATCAGGGAGGTATTGTTGCTATTCCCCATGTAAGAGGAGGTGGAGAAAAAGGAGCACAATGGCATACTGACGGACAGAAAGATAAAAAACCCAATACCTGGAAAGATCTGATTGCCAGTGCGGAATATCTTATTGATCAGAAATTCACGTCACCGGAAAAATTGGCAATCTGGGGAGCCAGTGCAGGAGGCATTGCAATAGGAAGAGCCATGACCGAAAGACCAGAGCTGTTTAAGGCTGCCATAATAGAATCCGGAGTATTAAATACGATCCGGTTCGAGAACAATGGAATTCAGGCAACCAGCATCAAAGAATATGGAAACCCAAGTGATCCGACTGAGTTTAAAGGACTATTAGAAATGGACTCTTATGAACATATTAAAAAAGGTAAAAAATACCCTGCTGTTTTACTTTGTGCCGGAATTAATGATCCAAGAGTGTCACCGTGGCAATCTACAAAATTCGCATCTAAATTATTAGCAAGCAGTACTTCAAAAAGACCTGTTTTATTAAATATAGATTATGAAGGAGGCCATGGCGCAAATATTCCGGTAGCCCAGCGATATTCTAACCTCTCGGATATCTTTGCGTTTGCATTCTGGCAACTGGGACATCCTGATTACCAGCCTCAAAAAGATAATAAGAAGTAGATGTCTCGTTTTCCTTACCATTTTTTTGATGAGTATGTTTTTCGTACGCCCTTATTTTCACGGAAGCAATTCCTTGAAATGGCAGGCAATGATGAAATTCAAAAGAATGCATTGAAATCAATCTATGCGGATCCTGTTTTTCAGGAAGCCATTTATCTGGCCTCTCCCTATCTTCATAAAAAACTGAATGACTGGCTCAGCTTCAATCAGCATAAATCACAGAAAGAAAATCAGAAGCTGGAAAACAGTTTTCTAAAATATTACAGCCGGATGAGCACCCGTTCTATTCCTTTTGGTTTGTTTACAGAAGTGGGTGTAGGACAATTCGGTACAGGCCCCAACCCGTTTTATGGGAAAGATCAGTTCACAAGTGAGCATCTTGTGAGGGAAACTCAGCTGGACATGCACTTTCTGGTTGGCCTTTCCAGTCATTTGGTAAAAGCTCCGGAGATAAGAAATAAGTTATTATTTTATCCTAACAACAGCATTTATACAGTCAGGAATAGAATCCGCTATGTTGAATACGAATATACCCACGGAAAAAGAGAGTATATCATCTCATCAGCTCAGCTTTCTGATGAATTACAGGATGTATTAGATTGTGCAAAAAAAGGTAAAACAATACAGCAGCTTTCAGACATTCTGATCAATGAAGAAATCACATCGGAAGAAGCTACGGAATTCATCAATGAATTAATTGACAATCAGGTTCTGGTAAGTGAATTGGAACCTAATGTATCCGGAAAAGATTTCTTAGATATCATCATCGGAACTTTACAAAAAACAGGCATCAGTAATGAAGCTGAAATTCTGAGTTCTATACAAGCCAAACTGGATATCATAGATACCACTATCGGAAACCCTGTTTCTTTATATGCTGAAATTGAGGATTTAATTACATTATTCAATACAGAATATGATCAGAAATACCTGTTTCAGACCGACCTTTATTTCAAAGAAAAATTTATTTTACCTCCATACTGGAAAAAGGAATTAAAAGAAGCGGTTAGTTTTTTAAATAAAATTAAGTTCCCCCAAAAGGACAACCACCTGGAGAGATTTAAAAAAGCATTTCATGAAAGGTTTGAAAAGCAGGAAATGCCATTGGCCTATGTATTAGATACAGAGATTGGAATCGGTTACAGGCAGGATATTGCTACAAAGGGATTACATCCTTATATTGAAAACCTGGATTATTCTTCGTCTCATCATCACTCAACCCTTAGAATTGGACTGGATCCTCTTCAGCAAATTCTAAATGAAAAAGTACAGGAAGCCTTGCTCAACAATCAATACAAAATTAATCTGTCTGATAAGGATTTCGAAGAATTTGAGGAAAACTGGAATGATCTGCCGGATACAATTTCTTTTGTCACAGAAATTATCTCTGAAAACAATCAGGAAAAGCTCTCCCTAAGCAGCGGAGGCGGAGGCAGCGCAGCCAATCTTCTGGCAAGGTTTTGTTCTGAGAAATCTGAAGTTCAAAATTTAACAAAATGCATTGCACAAAAAGAACAGGAGCTTAATGCCGGTTATATCTCGGCAGAAATTATCCATCTTCCCGAAGCAAGAATAGGAAATGTAATCCGAAGGCCTACACTGCGCCCTTATGAAATCCCTTTCCTGGCACAATCCGTTTTGCCGGAAGAAAATCAGATAAGTGTTGATGATTTATACATTTCCCTGAAGAATAATAGAATTGTTTTGCGCTCCAAAAAACTGAACAGAGAAATTAAACCATACCTGACCAATTCACATAATTATTCCGCCAATCCATTGCCGGTTTATCATTTTTTATGTGATCTTAATCGTCAAAATATAAGATCTTCCATTAGTTTTAACTGGGGAGATTTAAAAAGTATCTATCAGTTTTTACCGAGGGTGGAATATAAAAATTCAATTCTCTCAAAAGCCTGGTGGAAAATTACCGAAAAAGAGCTTATTCAGCTTTCAATATTGAGCAGCTATGAAACAGGAAATAAAGAACAATTATTATCCGGCATAAAATCCTGGAGAAATAAAAGGCAAATACCCCAGTGGATTCAATGGGTCCAGTCTGATAATAAGCTTACTATTAATCTTGATAATTATGATCTGGTGATAGTTTTTATTGATACCGTTAAAAAATTAAAATCAATCGTTATTGAGGAGTTCCTGTATAACGAGAATACTGACTTTATGCACCAGTTTATATTTTCAATGTATAGGGAGGGTGAGAGCCAAGAGTTAAGAGTTAAGAGTTAAGAGTTAAGAGTTAAGAGCAAAGATAAAAAACATGTAAGATAAGGGATGATGGTAAAAAGAAAGTTTGTTCCCGGAAGTGAATGGCTGTATTTTAAAATATATACGGGAATAAAAACAGCAGACATTATTTTGGAGGAATCCATTGAACCGCTCATGGCCTGCTTCAAAGAAAATAATTTAATTTTACAATGGTTTTTTATCCGTTATAATGATCCACAGCCGCATCTGAGGCTCAGATTAAAGCTTACTCAAGCTGAAAATTATACTGAAGTTCTCCAAAAAATCAATAATGCTCTCACTGAATATATTAACAGCGGAGAAATTTCAAATATCCTTATCGATATTTATCACCGGGAAATGGAAAGGTATGGCAGCAATACGATAGAAGAAGCTGAAACCTTATTCTGGAAAAACAGTGAGTTTACGTTAGAATGTCTTCATTACAGCGATGAGGAAAAGCTTATGATCAGTCTCTTTTATATTGATGAACTCTTACATCAGCTCAACCTTCCGATCCAGGAAAAACTGAAATGGATAAAAGATTTCAATGAAGTATTTAAAAAGGAATTTAAAGCCGATAAAAAACTTAACAGCCAGCTGGATAAGAAATACCGGGAATTTAATCCCCTATTCTTAGATTTTATCCAGTCTGAAGAATTTTCAGAGGAAAGAAGTACCATAATTTCCACCATTAGTGAAAGTGCTTCTGTATTACAAACGATCCTCAACCATCATGAAAGTCAATCTTTAGAATCCTCATTGCAAACATTCTTTCAAAGTATTTTTCATATGAATATCAACAGAATGTTTATTTCCAACCAACGCCTGTTTGAAATGATTGTTTATGATTATTTATTCAGATATTACAAAACGGTTGCCTTCCGGGCTTTGTAGAACAACTGATTTGTAGCTTGGCTCATACCCATTTCAATACCTTCCTAAGCTTCTAAAATATAGAATGCAGTACCGCCTTCTTTTTCTCTTTTTTTTAGTTGATAATTGTAACCATTGTTTTTGATTTTTGAGTTAGATAAAGTACCAGGAACAATAGTATATTAGCCATCATTTTGATTGTATCAATACCTGCAACTTTTCTCTATACTTATTGGTTGGATGACTCCCCTCAGTATCTGTTGGGGGGGGACAAGTGGGATTACACGAAAATAAAGGCTATCGAAAAAGATTTCAGATTTTTTAGAGACACACTTCTCTATACAATCACACTTTCACGACATTCCAAGGCCTATAATTTCTTACATACCCTCAAATATAGTAAAAAGAGGCTATCTCACTTTTGAGATAGCCTCTTTTTTACTTTTTCAAATTGGTTATAATTATAGCCAGTTCATCTTTTACAGTCTTAGGAATAGTACTTCCATCCCTTATTAGTTCTTTCATAAAAGAATAGAAACTTTCTTCCAAATTTAACAATTCTCCTATCCTCCCTATTAATTCATAAAATTCAATACTGATTTCAATATCATATTCGTACAACTGCGTTATTAAAGTATCAAAGCATAAACCATATTCATTATGTATTAAATATTCTCTAGCATTATTTAAATCAGTATCATTTAATCCTAAGGCCATAGAAATTTCAATTAATCTAGTTAAAGCGTTATTGAGTTTATTCATATAATTATCTTATTGTAAAAGGAAAAATACGTAATTTTGGTAAAAATATTCCAAACTAAGACATTAAAAATATTTATTGCACGGTGAACGAAAAGATAATAAGAGCTATATTTGATAATGATACTATTACAGTTTATCAAGCATTCAATAAAAATATTGCTCAATCTGCGATAGATAAACAAAATTTAGTATCACCTCCTTTTAAAAAGGAAAGAATGACTTGAATTAAACCTTCTTTTTTATGGATGATGTATCGGTCAGGATGGGCAACTAAAGAAAATCAAGAAAATATACTAGCCTGAGTCGTCCTAAAATAGGTTGACTCATTTCTAACTGTGAAAATCTTATATAATCTCTTGTAAATAAAAACCATTATTTTTTAATAGGATTACAGTCTTCAATAGGACTAGGCAATTTCAACATGTTTTTTGTCTCTTGTAACTCTTCTAATATTGAATTGCAAAAAAACACAATTTTCAAATCTTTGTATATTCAAAACTCCAATGTCTTGAGTAATGATACATTGCATTTTCTTGATAGGGCTGTACTAGAAACTTTGTTGCTTTAGAAGCACTTTTTAAAGTTCTTTAACAGAAGTTCTTTATTTTGTTTTGTATCAGTTCTTATAACTATTTTATATTTCTTATATAAAACTACTGTATCCGTAGGCTCTATAATACCAGGACAAGTATAACAATTATCTAAAATATCAACACTTTTTAGAGTTTCATCTTTATTACTCAAACCTAATAATAAGTACTTGTCTTCCGAATTAAATTTAGTACTCTTTGCTTCATAATATAAAATGTAATTATCTACTATTCAACTGACATCTATTACATTTGCTTGTTTTTTTTGGAATAACAGTTATAACAAAGCAATGTTATAAATATTAAGGTAAGGAACCTAGTTACAGTTTACACTTTTGTTACTATTTAGTTTTGTAAATCAACTGATACTTTATGTGGCACAATGTTAAATTTTTTAAAAACCTCATTAATTTTTTCTTCTTCTTCTGGTAATGTATAATTAATCAGATTCATGCTTTTATCAAAAAGGAGAAACCATTGATAAGGATCATAAGAAACATTATCATAAGGCTTTATAAATTCCACCTTTGAGCTATTTGATGGCACCTTGTTTGAAATAATCTTTTTTAAAAACCTAATGTCTTTGGTTGTCTTACCTTGTAGTAATAAATCAAAATTCTTGTACTTAAAAAAGTCTAAATTCTTAGAGTTAGGATTTACCATTATAGATTTAATATTATCCCTTGTTATAGTAATCATATACCCTTTGTTTTCGTAATAAAGACTTGACACATGAATTAATGATAAATCAGGCTTAAACTTTTCATCATTATTTGCATAAATAAATGCATCAACAACATTATTAAAATTGTATTTATTTGTTACACAAGGAGTTTGTGAAATACTAAATTGAAATATTAATGTGAATAATAATATTAAGTTATTTTTCATAAGTACCGTTTTTATTAAATGTTGTATAAGAGCCATTTCTGTAAACTCTAAAAATAGTATTTCTGTAAATTGGATTAACCGCATTGTCATAATCATACCTTCCTCCCCAAGCTTCTCTATTCGACCCAACATTACCCCATGGAAAGTAACCACTTGGAAGAGTATTTAATGGATGATTATGGTCTTGTTTGGTTAAAATGAACGTACCTTCAAAAGATGAAAAGTTTGTCATTCCATTTAATCTTGGGTCTACAGGTGAAGACCCTTTTAAACCAAAAGTTGAAACAACTGATTTAGTAGAACCATTTTCTTTTCCTGTATAGGTACTATTAGAAAACTCAATTTTTGTATTATTATATAAATATTCTGCTAATTCAGTAGCCTTACTGGAGGCATCCAGTTTTAACGTTGTCATTAAGCTAGATTCATTACCTTTGGAATCTGTAATGGGATTGTCTAATTTGACTTCCTGCATATTAGAGGCAACAGTCCCTTTTGCCCCGACCTCAACACCCTGAGCATTAGATTTTAAAGTTTTCCCATCTTTTTCAAACTGATTTTCAGCATAAATAACATCTGTATTTGAATCTGCAACTTTAGTAAGCTTTCCTGAGTTATCCCATTTAAATATATCTGTTGCCTGCCTTCCATCAGGGTCAATAAACCTCAAAGGATTATTCATAGCATAATTATAAGGAGACCACCTTCTAAACTCCTCACTTAATGGGTCAGGTGAAAACCATCTACCTGCTGTATCCAAATAAGGTTGAGCATCTGGGTCATTCAAATCTATTTCTCTGAACTCTGTTATCTCCTTGGTTTTTCTATTGTACTTTACAGAACCAATATTAACTACAGCATCCATATCGTGAAATTCTAAGTATTTTCCTTTGCTGAGTGTAGCAATTTTAGGATAATAGCCACGGTCTTTAAAAGGATTTCCAATAGCAATATTTTTTCTTCTTCTTTCTGCTTCTTCAGGAGTAATGGTATCTCTGGTTTTCAAAACCTCATCCATATAAGGTCTATTTCTCTCTTCTTTAGTTAGTTTAACAGGATTTACCCATTTCTTTTCAGCTTTTGGCTTAGCTTGGGGTTTCTTGACTTGAGCTTGTGTAATTCCTGCCAGAAGTACAAAGCCAGTAAGTATAATTCTTTTCATTGTCATTTGTTATTTTGTAAAGTTATTCATTAATTTTTTATTCTCATATTTATCTCTCTCAGTTCTCAGAGAAACAAGCCAGTCCAAATACATTTCCTCTGGCATTTGTCTATATCCGATGTCATAAATATGCCCATATTCCTTTATCATAAGCTCCATGAGTTCTTTGGCTTTTGGGTCTTGTTGAGCCTTTTTTATATTTTCAGGATTAGTGGAACTCAAATTCTGTTTATCCATCAGCTTTTCAAACTGTGCTTTGTATGTTTCAGCTTTCAGTATTAAGGCTTTAGCAAAATTGGGATAAATTTCTAATGCTCTGTTTATCGTTTTTAATACAAAGTCTCCATCATTATCAGGGAAATTTCTATTATATGCCTGTGCTAAATCAAATAGACATACAGCAAGGCTTTCTTTGTTGTTCAGAGCTTTCATAAACACCCCATTTTTGATAGCATCCAAATGAATATACCCAGAAGCCATCAGCCATGAATCCTGAGGAAATATGCCACTTGTAAGCTCTGTATTATACCAACCATCCGATTTAATTTGATGTTTGATATAAACGTGGTTTGGTGCTAATGCCAGATTAGCCTCAACCCCCAATTCTTCTGCCAATATCTTATACAGATAAGGCATAGAGTTACAGTTTCCTTTTTTTGTAGCCAGAAGTTTAGATACAAATAAATTGGTAATATCATTATGCCCAAACACATCCTTAAAATCATAATTGAAAGGCTTGTACTGGATTACGGTATCTTTAATAGCAATTGGCAAAGTCTGGCACATGATAGAATAGACTGCTGCATATTTACTTACTTTATCCTTGTCTGACTGTTTATAGGTCAAATCTCTGCTCTGAACAATATTATTTGCAAAACTCTTTAGAAAGGCTATTTCTCGATTTAATTTGTCTGTATCTAACTTACCTTGATAGTATGCATTTTCTATACTAAAAACAGCCTCTTTGAAACTGTATTGCTGTTTGTCATTAAGCATGTTATCAATAGTTTGATAAGCATCGTTATAAAATTGGTTGCTTTGTGCCTTAACCATTCCTGTACCAAGCCATAGAAGCAACACAGGTAAAAGGTATATAGTTTTATGAGATAAATATTTTTTCATTATTGCTATAAATGTTTTGGGTCTATTGGGAAATATTGGGCTTTCTCGTTAGACTGCTGAGATTCTTTTTTCTTTTGTTCCTGAACTTTTCTTAAAGATTCCTGTTGTTTCTGTTTTTGCTTTTCAGCATTAATCTGTTTTATTCTTTCAGCAAGAGCTTCACTTTTCTGCCTGTTGGCTTCACCTTTCATATTTCCTAACCACTCTTCATAAGCACCCTCAGACATAGAAACATAACCTAAATTGTCAATATTATTAAATTGGGCTTTTGTTTCCTGTAATAGAGTCAATGCTCTTGGATAAAATCTAATGTTTTGTAGCTCTTCAGGATTTTCAAGGTTTTTAATACCTAATTGCCCTGCTACATATTCCAGTTTAGCCTGTTGAAAAGTTGATTTTAGGAGATTTGCATAAATGTTTTTGGGTGAGTATTCCAGTGCCTTGTCTAAAGTCTTTCCTACAAATTCATCCATTCCGTATTTGTGGGCATAACCATTGGCTAAATCTGCATAGAACTGGGCTAATAGCTCTTTTTTGTTTTGCTCCTTCATATAAATATCATTCTGCAAAGCTTCTGATTTTATATAGCCTGATTCCAATATAATAGAGCTTGTGGTAAATATTCCATTGGTAAGCTCTGCATTTTGCCATTCCTCCTCTTCATCTTTAAACTTGACATAAGTATGGTTGGGAGCAAAGGCTAAATGAGCTTCTGCATTCATTTCTTCTGCCAGCATCAAATAATACAAAGGCATGGAGTGGCATTGTCCAGAGCCTGTTTTAAGAAGTTTGGAAACAAACATCTTGCTCCAATCCTTTGCACCCATGTAATCCTCAAAATCATACTTGATAGCTTTGTGCTGGACTCCTCCCAGCTTCATTCCTTTAGATAGGTACTCAAAAATCATCAGGTTTTTATCTGTATTGCTTTCAGTATCCTGCTTTCTCTCTTTCATTTTCTGTAAGAGCTGTTTTGCTGTTTTCTGAATGCCAGATTTGGATTGATTATAATTTTGTTTATTCCCATAATAGGCATTCTCCACAATGAAATTGGCTTCACTTATAGAGTAATTGTCAGTATTGAGTGAGGCCAGTTGATTGTAAGCATCATAATAAGATTCTGTTCCTGCTTTTCCTGAAAATGAAGGCAGGTTATAATAAGAATCTTCTAAGGCTTGTTGTCTGTAATAGTTCTCCTGTTTATTTCTGAGTTCCTCTTCCTGAACCACCTTTCTAAAGTCTTCTTCCATCATTTTTGCATTCTGTTGCTGAATCTGTGAGCTTCTAGAATTATATAAACCATCGTGAGGAACAGAGGGAGCAACAGACTTTGTTGTACCTCCGTAATTTGGATTTGAAAAGTTACCTAAACTACTAGAGGTAGGAGCTTGGGAAGTAGGGAAATTTGGAATCTGTCCCAATCCATAGATACTTATACACAGCAAAGGCAAAAACTGTAATTTTTTCATCATAAATACTCTTATATTGTGCTTGTTAGAGGTTCGTAAATCTACAAAAATTCAATGAATTGTGAAAATTACAACCAGCCCTAAACTTACATTTAGACAAAGGTATATGGGAGTAACGACAAAACGTGTCACAATATAATTAATCTCTGAAGAGTCTTCATTTTAGCAATTTAAAAAACTTCATTCCAGCATAAAATCTATTAATAAATTCGTTAAAATACTTTTTAGATAGGAAATCAGGAGATAACATTTAAATTTAACACTGTTTATTGTATCTTTGATAGAAACCACATGAAAACTTAGAAGATGGAGAAATATTATGTATTTGGTGATGAATCTGGAACACCTTCAAAAAACGATGGTATAAGTCATTTCATTTATGCTTGTGTTCTTATTAAGGAATCAGAGTTACAAAAAGCTAGAGAAGTTAGAAATTACATTAGTCAACAGTTTCTAGATGGACATATAATTAAAGCAAGCAATAGGGCAATAAGTAAAAATCTTTCAAAGAGGATTAAAATTTTAAAATACTTATGTGAGAACTTAGATTTTCATATATATTCTTTAGTCATTGATAAAAAGGCTTTATTCAGTAAAGGCCTAGATATTAAAACCAGCTTTATAAAATTTTTTCAAAGAATTCTTCTAAATGATTTAGCAGGAAAAGTTTCATCATTCCAAGTCTTTATTGACTCAACAGGAAATGATGACTTTCAAATAAGCTTAAAAAATTATATAGTTGCAAATATACCACAGTTCCAAGCCAATCTTTTCAATCAGGAAAACAGCTATCATTTAAAAAGTGATGAGGAAGAAGAATTAATTCAATTAGCAGATTTAGTTTCCAATTCGTTAATGATGATTTATTCGGAATCTAAGAGAAATGCTAATTGGGAAGAATTATTTAATACATTAGAATCGAAATTGTTTCAACCTCTTGTTTTTCCTTATAATTCAATTCTCAATCAAGAAGAGGCAGAAGAAAATTTCAAGGTATCGAAATCAATATACAGTAGTGTTTTGGAAACAATTGAGAGGTTTAAAGAGGGAAATATAGATAAAATAAAAAGTGTTATAGTAAATCATTTAGTATACATATCAAGAATATTCCCAACTAGGTTAATAGAAACCTATGAATTAAAAGATGAAATAAAGAGAGTCTTAAACCTGGATGTGAGCTTAGAAAATATTAGGATTAACATAAGAGACCTAAGATACAAGGGAGTTCTAATCATATCCAAGGCTGGTAAAAGTGGGTATAAAATAGCAGTTAATGAACAAGATATTAGCTCATATTTTCAACACTATCTATCTTACATAATTCCAATGTTAGAAAAAGCTAATATTGCTGATGAGGCCTTAAAAATCAGCATGGATTCTACCAATTACAATAAGATACATAAGTTTATTAAAGCTTTAAAAGAACCTGACATATTAGAAAGTTAACGTCTTAATCAATACATACTTATTAATTTTTTAGAAAATATAACATCAACTATAAAAACATGAATACATCTATAGGCTTTGCATTAATGAACATTTTTAAAGAACCTATTTTAAAAAAAGCAAAAGAATTAAGTGAGGAATATGCTTTCATATATGAAAATGGACTTGTTAAATACATCAATAACTATTATGACAAGTTTTCAAACATTAAAACATTTATCTACAGAGACCAAAGGATACCCTTCTATGACGTTTATTTCCCTGTTAATATAAAATCAAACCAAGAACATATACAAGATATTCAAGGATTAATTGATGATAAAAGATATATATCCATTACCGGCAGTGCTGGTAGTGGGAAAAGTATGTTAACAAAGCATATATTTATTTCAAATGCAAAAGGTTGCAAGTCAGTACCAATTTTGGTAGAACTAAGACAACTAAATACATTTGATGGTACTATTGAAGATTTGATAAATGCTATAATTACCGATAATAAAATATCTCCAAGTAATAAAATAACTAATCAGATATTAAGTGAAGGTAACTTCATATTTATATTAGATGGATATGATGAAATTTTTTCTAACAATAAACAAAAAATCACTAATGAGATAGAGAATTTTGTAGATAGATACAGTAATAACAAATTTGTTATTACAGCAAGACCAGGAGCAGGAATTGAATCATTTCAAAGATTTGACAATTATAATGTTTGCAACCTAGATAATACCGAAATTAAAGAGTTTATAAATCTACAATTCGAAAACCATGAGAACAAAGAGATTGCTGCTAAAATTATCGAAGAGATAGCAAAGCCTTCAAACAGACATTATAAGCACTACTTATCAAGCCCGTTGTTATTATCTATGTTCATTTTTACTTTTAGTAACTATCCTGAATTACCTAAACAACAAAGTAAATTCTATTGGAATGTTTTTGATACCTTATGTACAAGACATGATTCGTTTTCAAAAACAGGAGGGTGGCAGCATGAAAGAAAATCTGGGTTAAAGAATGATGAGTTAGAAAAGATACTTTTGTGGCTATCTTATTTAACTTTATTTGAAGGAAAATACAACTTTGATTATCATCACTTAAGTACCATTATTAAAAGAATAATTGATAAAATAAATATTACTGGTGATTTGGATAAAATAATTTATGACTTAAGCACATCCTTATCAATCTTAATTGTTGACGGAACGGAATACACATATCCACATAAGTCTTTACAAGAATATTTTACTGCAATGTTAATTAAATCCCTAGATGACAATCAAAAACAGAATGTTTATAGTAAGCAGTTTGAAAAATTTAATTTATTTACCAGTGGGGGCAATTCAAGCTTCTACAAACTCTGTCTTGAATTAGATAAAGTAAGTTTTTTAAAATATTATTTAATACCAGAATTAAAATCATCATACAAGTTTGACATTCAAAATGATAATGAAAAAGTAAAGTATATAATCAAGCTTTTATCATTTGGTTTTGCCTTCCAAAGAACAGGTAATAGTTTTAGACTAAAAAGTGTTGGTTATTCGGCCTCTGATATCAATACATTGATTTTAGAAAATGCTAATTTTATAACTTACTTTAATACTATTAATGAAATGATTGATATTAATAAAGATTTTGTAGCTTATCTTCATAGTCTTAAAGAGGTTAGATTGGATTTTGAAGGAAATATGGGAGTACGTATTTCGCAAAGTAATTTTAATACGGATAAAGTACTCGACTTTTTTACAAGTCAATCTGTTATAAAAAGTTTTATCATCACATATGAAGATATAAAAAATTCAATTAAGGACCTTGAAAACTTTATTATTGAAGATGAAAAAGGAACATTAGATTTATTAGATATATAAGATTTACTTAGTCAGCTTACCTATATGGATAACATCCCCCCTACCTTTTTGCAAGTTTAGGTATGCCCCCCCTTTTAGAATTCTAATTTTCTAGCTTACTTTGAAATTAACCTTAAAAGGTAATAAACCATCAGCTATTTTATGATAAAAGCTCTCTTAAATGTTTAGAGAGCTTTTAATTTAACAAATAGGAGCTAATTCAAAAAATTAATTCCAAACCTTATTCAGTTTATCAACAGAATCATTATCAGCAAACTTTACATAGTTTTGAAAAACAGCAAAATCTTCATGACCCGTAATTTGCATAATTTCAAGAGGCTGTAACCCTCTATTTAAACAACCAATAATAAAATACCTTCTACCATAGTGAAAAGTAATCCATTCATATACTGGCTTTGTAATTGAAACTAGCTCTCCCTTATAATTTTTTTCATTAATAAGGAAATCACTACTAACTTCAGCCTTTATAAGAATTTTTGTTAAATGCTTATTGCTAGTCTGGTTGGTATATCCTTTACCTACTCCGTAAAGTTTATTAAATTCCTCAATATAGGAAACAGCTTTACTTGACATTGCAATTATATCAGGTCTGTTCTTTTTAGTGTTTTTGAAATGATATTTTCCTTCCTTTATGCTTTTGTAGTCTATATTCAAAACGTCCGAATGTCTTAATCCTGTAAGGCAACTAATACAGAACAATCTACGGGTTATATCTAAATGAACGTTATTACTAAGGTCAAGGTTAAATACTTTTTCAAAATCTTTTTCTATAAAATCTACAAACTGTCCCTTTTCATGCTCTCTTTCTAAGGTTTCAAAAATTTTATTGGTATGGTACTTTCTACTATACATGAATTTTAAAAAAGCCTTTATGCTTTTAATTTGTTTAGACCTTGTATTTGTTTTCTGCTTACAGGTCATTTGTAAGTAAGTTTTAAAACCATCAAAAAACCTCTCATCTAAATCATCAAATAATAAATCTTTTTTGCTAATGGTAGTAGAATAAGATTTTAAATGATTTCTAACTGTTACATAAGCCTTCACGGTTTGTAGTTTAAATACACCTTTTTTTATTCTAAAAACTTTTCAAATGCTTTATCAACTGTCAAATCAGTCTCAGAGTTCTCAAACTTTCCATTTAAAAATGTTCTAACCTCATCAAAAAATTTGGTTGCTTTCGATTTATCATCCTCTACAAAACTCTTTGTGTACAAATCCAGTATTTTAGATTCTATCGTACTGAGCATTCTATTAAAGTTTAATGCATTAGGGGCATTTGCTTTAATTCTCTGGTTTTTTTTCATTCCAGTATTTAGGAGTGATTTTTAAGGTGGTGGAAAATTTGGGTCTTTTTCCATTCAGACTGATTGTAACTAGAACTAATGAATCTTTTATTGAGTTCGGTTCTTTTAGGTAAAAGTTAATTTTCATAATATTTACGTTTAGGGGACACTTTAATTTACATTAGGGACACTAAAGGGGACACTATTTTATGAATATAATTGAACAATCCTAAAAGTAAATATACAAAAAAACCCTTGTATTACTTATGAATACAAGGATTTACGTTTAACTGTGTTCAGTTAGTTTTAACTGTTTTCAGTTGTCTGTGGTCCCACCTGGGCTCGAACCAGGGACCACCTGATTATGAGTCAGGTGCTCTAACCAACTGAGCTATAGGACCTCAAAACTTGGTTAAATTTTGTGTTTGCAAAAATAGTAAAAATTCTTTCACCACAAAATTTTTTATTGCTTTTCTTGACAAAGTTCTACCAGCACGCCGTTTGTAGACTTTGGATGGAGGAATACAACTAATTTGTTATCAGCACCTTCTTTCGGTTCTTCGGAGATAAATTGAAATCCTTCTTTTTTTAATCTTTTTACTTCTTCCAGGATATTTTCAACACCAAATGCCAGATGATGGATGCCTTCGCCCTTTTTTTCGATGAATTTTGAGATTGGACTTTCAGGACTACTGGCTTCCAGCAGCTCAATTTTACTTTCTCCTGTTTCGTAGAAAGAAGTAACGACACCCTCCCTTTCCACAGTTTCTTTTTTATAGGATTCCTTTCCTAATAGTTTAGTAAAAAGCTCGTCAGAGATTCCTAAAGATTGTACGGCAATACCGATATGTTCTAGCTTCATAAATACAAATAAAATATAATTAAATCGTAAATTTGATACTGTAGCTGAATTTGAAAGTATCAATTCAAACAAAAGTACTAAATTTGCATAAATTATGGAAAGTAACAGACAAAGAAAAGTAGCACAGATTATTCAGGAAGACTTCGCAGAGCTTTTCCGCAAACAGGCTTCAGAAAGTAAGCAAAGCATATTGGTATCCGTATCAGACGTAAAAGTAACTGCTGACTTAGGAATTGCTAAAATTTATTTAAGCATTTTCCCACAGGAATTCCGTACTGCAGTCATGAAGGAGATTGAAGAAAACAAACCTCAGTACAGAAACTTCATTGGCCAGAAAATGGCAAAACAGGTACGTATCATCCCACAGCTTAACTTTTATCTGGACACCGCGCTGGATGATGTTGAAAAATTAGAAAGAGAATTAAGAGGCGAAGGCGACAATCCTGTTTTATAGATCTTGAAGAATATTGCATTTTACATAGCATCCAGATACCTTTTGGCTAAAAAAGGAAGTACTGCTGTTACGTTTATTACGTGGCTTTCGGCAGGGGCTATGACGGTTGCAGTAACTGCAATGTTCGTCATTATTTCTGTTTTTTCAGGTCTTGAAGACCTTAATAAAGACCTTATTTCCAATCTTCATGCAGATCTCACTATACAGAGTACTGCCGGAAAGACGATCAAAGACCTGGATAAGGTTAATAAAATACTGGCCAATCAAAAAGAAATCAGCAGCTTTTCCCGTGTTATTGAAGAAAAAATATACATCAGTTTCAATGGCAAAGGAGATATTGCTTACTTAAGGGGTGTTGATTCCGCTTATGTAAAGGTTAACCCAATCAATAAAGATGTATTCTACGGAACTTACCCAAGTTTCAAATATTCTAATGAAGTATTAATGGAAAACAGTCTGGATAACAGGCTTTCCATTCCGGTAGATTCATCCAATCATTATGCAACGGTCTTTATGCCGAAACCGGGAACGGGTATCATCACTAAGGAAGAAGACATTTATAATAAAAAAGACATTCTGGTAACGGGAGTTTTTCCGGGAAAAGATCAACTGGACAATTACATTATTTCTCCTATTGAACTTGCTGAAGAACTGCTTAGCTTACCTAAAAAATCTGCATATCAAATTGTTATTAAACTAAAAAATCCTGAGAATGCAGATGTAGTAAAACAAAACCTGCTCTCTGTTCTCGGAAAAAATATTGAAATAAAAACCAAAGAAGAGGAAAATGCAGCTTTCTGGAAGATGATCAACACAGAGAAAATGTTCATTTATTTAATTTTCGCATTGGTTATTTTCATTACTACCTTTAATCTTGCCGGAGCTATTATTATCCTGCAGCTTGATAAAAAAGAACAGGCAAAATCATTGATATCACTGGGCTTTCCTTTAAGCCACTTAAGAAGAACCTATTTCTACACCGGAATTCTCATTGTTATTTCAGGAGTTATCACCGGATTGATTGCGGGAACAGCACTTTGTTATTTCCAGCTTTATACAGAATTTTTCAGAGCTAATGAAGTACTTCCTTTCCCGGTGAAAATTGTAGGAAAGAATTATTTCATCGTAGCCCTTACCGCTTCCTTGTTTGGAATTGCAATTTCATGGTTCTTCTCAAAAATCAGCAAAGAATATATTACTAAAAATTAATATATTAAGCTGGTAAATTTAACAACACCAATCTTTTCGGATTTCATTTTTTCATACCTTTACGCCCCAATTTAAAAAAAATGAAACGAATTCTATCTTTTTTGCTATTAAACCTGGTATTCATCAGCGCTCTAGCACAACCACCCGCCAATTATTATAATGCTGCTGCAGGTTTAACAAATGCACCTCTTAAATCAGCACTGAAGCAAATCATTACCACCGGACACGCCTCCAATCTCTCTTATAATGATTTGTGGACCGCATATCAAACCACTGACCGTGATTATGACTATGATAATGATGGAACTATATTAGACATTTACTCTGAATTCCCTATTGGTCCAGATAATTATAGCTATCCTTACGGATCTTCGCAATGTAGTGGAACCAGTGGTCCTGAAGGGCATTGCTACAACAGAGAACACATCGTTCCTCAAAGTTTATTTAATCAGGGGTTACCTATGAGATCTGATGCTCACTTTGTAAGAGCTACAGACGGAAAAGTAAATGGAGAGAGAGGAGATTTACCTTTTGGAAAAGTGGCAACTGCCAATTATAATTCACAAAATGGATCTAAAAGAGGAAATTCTGCATCACCAGGCTTTACAGGAGTAGTATTTGAACCAATTGACGAGTTTAAAGGAGATGTAGCCCGAATGATTTTCTACTTTGTAACAAGATATGAAACTCAACTTTCCGGATTTGGTACAGGAAATATGCTGGGCGGCTCTGCTTATCCTGGACTTCAGAACTGGGAGCTTAATCAACTTATCATATGGCATACACAAGACCCTGTATCATCAGCTGAAATCAGAAGAAATAATGCTACCTATACATTTCAGGGAAATAGAAACCCATATATTGATCATCCGGAATATGTAAATATGGTTTGGGGAACTCCGGTTCTTGATACGGAAGCTCCTACCATTCCTACCAACTTAGCAGCCACAAATCCTACCTCAAGCACTGTTGCATTAAACTGGACGGCTTCTACAGACAATATTGGAGTAATAGGCTATGACATTTATGCCAACGGAGTTCTTAAAACAACTGTATCCGGCACCTCTACAACTGTTACAGGATTGTCTCCGCTTACAGCATACAATTTCTATGTAATTGCTAAAGATGCTTCCGGAAATGCTTCTACACAAAGTAATATAGCATCAGCAACTACCCTTGACGGACCTGTAGGTGGAAGCTGTGGAACTGAAGACTTCACCAACATTCCAACTTCTACGACTCCAGCCTACGATACAAGAGTATGGACTAATAATAGTATAACATGGACTGCAACAGACGCAAGAATTGATCAAACAATTAATGGTAAAGCTATTACAATAAGAAATGGGACTTTAACCAGCTCTACTGTTTCTGGAGGAATCCAAAGCTTAACCTTAACAACTCAGTTAAAGTTCTCAGGAAATGCTGGTACTATAAATGTTTTTGTAAACGACGTTAACGTAGGAGCAATTCCTTACAGCTCAACAGCTACAACCACTACGATAAACAATATTAATGTAAGTGGGAATGTTACCATTAAATTTACAAACTCCTCTACAACTGACAGACCTGCTTTAGATGACTTAAGCTGGACATGCTTCAACACTTTGGCAACTTCTGAAATCAAAAAAGATAAGTCAGAATTTACCATCTACCCTAACCCGGTAAGAAATAATGAACTGTTTGTAAAAGGAGAAAATCTTAACAAAATTTCAAAAGCTGAAATTTATGATCTTTCAGGAAAACTGATTGAAACGATTTCAAGTCCTTTCAAAAATTCAAATAAGATCAATCTTAAAGGATTGATAAAAGGAAATTACATTTTGAAAACAGATCATTTTACTACTAAATTCATCGTAGAATAAATATTAAAAATATTTCAAATCAAAGGCCGGATTTATCCGGTCTTTTTTTTATTTTTGATCAATGGATTCCAATAAAAAATTAGGATTGATAGGACGGAATATTTCCTATTCTTTTTCTAAAAAATTCTTCGAAAATAAGTTCCAAAAGCTTATGCTTAAAGGCTTTACTTATGACATATTTGACCTGAACGAAATTGATGAAGTGGAAAACCTTTTTTCTTCTCCCGAGCTTTTAGGATTCAATGTTACGATTCCCTATAAAGAAAAAATCATCAACTATCTGGATGAGCTTAGTGATGAAGCCGAAAAAATTGGAGCCGTGAACTGTGTTCTTATTCGGGACGGAAAAAAAACAGGTTATAATACAGATGCTTTTGGTTTTGAAAAAACTCTTTTTCTACACAAACAACCTTCCCAGAATAAAGCTTTAATTTTAGGGAACGGAGGAGCTGCCAAAGCTGTACAATATATTCTGAATAAAAATAATATTCCTTGCCAAATAATCTCCCGAAACACAGAAATTAATTTTGAAAATCTGGGCCACGAAACGGTTAAGGAACACAAAATCATCATTCAATGTACTCCTGTGGGTACATTTCCAAATGTTGAAGACTGCCTGAATTTTCCGTTCGAGGCAATCTCTTCGGATCACCTGGTAATCGATTTAATATATAATCCGAATTATACGAAGTTTATTATCAATGCCGCAGAAAAAGGAGCGAAAACAGTAAACGGTTATTATATGCTTGAACAACAAGCAGAAAAAGCCTGGGAAATTTGGAATTTTCAAAAAAAATAACATAAATTAGTGCTTTAATTGGCTTTATAGCTATATTCAAAGGATATTATTAACGCCACTCACATAAAAGATTTGCTATGACTACAGAAAACAATCTTTCTGAAAACGAAGAAAAGAAAAATCCGAACGAAGTATCTCAGGAAACATCAGAAAATAAAGATTCTCATGATGTGATTCCCCATGAGGATGATGCTGAGCACCTGGAGGACCATGAAGCTGTTGAAATTTCCCTGACAGACGCTCTGAAGGAAATGGAAAAAATCATCAACACTCCCAATGCCGGTGAAAACTTCAAAAGATTCAATCTGCTGAAGGAAAAAGCAAGTCATTACATTCATGATGAAGTGGAAGATAAAAAACATGAATATACAGAAGGTGGAAATGCCTCTGAAAATTTCAGTTACGAACATCCTTTACAAGCTAAGTTCTCTGCTTTAGTTAATATATTCAGAGAAAAGCACCATGATTTTCAAAAAGGACAGGAAGAAGAGCAGAAAAACAATCTTGAACACCGTCAGAATATTATTGAAAGACTTAAAAATCTCTACACCAATTCTGAACCGGGAGTTAATCTTTTCAAATCCATCCGTGAGATCAAGGAAGAATGGACGAAGGCAGGACAGGTTGCAAAATCTGAGTTTAAAATCCTTAACAACAATTATTTCCATCATTTGAACCAGTTTTATCAAATGCTGGATCTTAACAAAGAATTTTTGGAGCAGGAATACAGCCATAACTTAGAAAAGAGGCAACACATTATTGCCCGTGCCAAGGAGCTGGAAAATGAGCCCGTAATCCAGAAAGCTTTAAATGAGCTGCAGTATCTTCATAAACTTTGGAAAGAAGAAGCAGAACCGGTAGCAGAAGAATTCCGTGAAAAGACATGGGAAGAATTCAAAGAAATATCCAATAAAATTCACGAAAGAAAATCTGAACTTTCCGCAGTGATCGAACAGGAACAAAATGTTAATCTTGAAAAGAAAAATCAGATCATTGCTGAGATCAAGAAACTGTCTGAACCTGCTGAAACCCCCAATCACAACTATTGGCAAAACGCTATCAAAAGAGTGGAAGACCTTCGTTCCGAGTTCTTAAAAACAGGAAGCGTTCCAAGGAAACTTTCGAATCAGAACTGGAATGATTTTAAAACTATACTGAGAGGTTTCAATACAACAAAAAACAACTATTATAAGTCTTTAAAAGGTTCTCAACAGGCTAATCTTGAAGAAAAGTTAAAACTGATTCAGACAGCCAAAGACAATATGAATAATGAAGAATGGGATATTGTAGTTCCGTTATTCAAAAAACTTCAGGAAGACTGGAAAAAAGTGGGCCATGTTCCTAAAAGCATGACCAATAAGATCTGGGACGAGTTCCGTGATGCATGTAATGCTTTCTTCAATAATTACAGAGAAAAAAGCAATACGTCTACCGACAACTGGAAGGAAAACTATAAAAACAAAAAAGCCCTTCTTGATGAACTGAAAATGGTGACTGATGAAGAAGGCAGTATTGAAAAAATAGAACAGATCAAAACTTCATGGAATAATATTGGAAAAGTTCCCAGAGATAAAATTTCAATTAATTCTGAATTCAATAAGACCTTAAGAGAGAAATTAAAAATCAATAAGATCAATGAGCTTGAATTGAAAGAAGAAGGACTATCTGAAAACCAGCTTACCGACAAGGCAAGAAAGATCAAAAATCAAATTTCAGATCTTGAAGGCGAAATCGTTAAACTTGAAAATAACCTGGCCTTCTTTACTAAGCCATCAAGAGAAAATCCTCTTTTAAGAGATACTTATAATACTATTGATGAAAAGAAAGCTCATCTGGAAACATTAAAACAAAATCTCCACAATATCATTACCGGAGATTAAATTGTAATACAATAAATAAAGGCGGAGCAAAGCAATTTGTCTTCGCTTTTTCTTTTCTACACCTATGAATAACGACGAATTTTATATTAAAAGATGCATTGAACTGGCACAAAAAGCACTAGGCAAAACCTACCCTAATCCCCTGGTGGGAAGTGTAATTGTTCATAATGGAGAAATTATTGGGGAAGGCTACCATCATAAAGCTGGAGAAAACCACGCTGAAATTAATGCCATCAATTCCGTTAAAAACAAAGACCTTATTCCGGAATCTACCATTTATGTTTCCCTGGAACCTTGTGCCCATTACGGAAAAACACCTCCCTGTGCTTTAAAGATTAAAGAATTGGGATTTAAAAAGGTAGTTATCGGAGCTATGGATTCTCATGATAAAGTCAACGGAAAAGGAAAAAAAATCATTCAGGATGCCGGCATCGAAGCCATTTCAGGAATTCTGGAAGAAGAATGCATTGAACTGAATAAAAGGTTTTTCACGTATCATGAAAAGAAAAGACCTTACATTATTTTAAAATGGGCAGAATCCGGTGACGGTTTTCTGGATAAGGACTTTAAACCGACGGCTGTTTCAAATCCTTTAGTGAATCAGTTTGTCCATCAGCTGAGAGCTGACGAACATGCCATCCTGGTAGGAACCCAAACCGCTTTAAATGACAATCCCAGCCTTACCGTAAGAAATGCAGAAGGGGTAAATCCTGTAAGAATATTAATTGATTTTGATCTGAAAGTTCCGGATACCTTTAAAATCTACAATAAGGAAGCCAGAACATTGGTTTTGAATTCTATTAAAGAAGGAACTGAAGACCATATTCAGTTTATCATGATTAAGAAAGAAAATTTCCTGCAGAAACTCATGGAGACACTTTATAAAGAACAGATTCAATCTGTTATTATCGAAGGAGGACGTTTTACTTTACAGCAGTTCATTGATGGCCAACTTTGGGACGAAGCAATTGTCATCAAAAATGAGAATTTGAAATTGGAAGATGGGACCAAAGCTCCTGAGTTTAATTATACAGCTAGTAGAATTGAAAACTATAGGGATAACTCGGTATCCTATTTTGTCTTAAAATAAATCCATTTTATCCCTTTTAAATGAAATAATATATTTACATTAGTAATACAAAAATATTGCTATGAAAAATTTAAAGAAAATCACCAGACAAAATTTAAAAAAACTAGCGGGAGGTAGTGCACCTGAATGTTGCTCTTACTACCCGCCTTCATTACAGCATTGTTGCCCAACTCCTTCCAGCATGAGCTGTCCACCACCATGGCTTGACGGATCCTTCCCATGCTAGAATATGGAAACAATATATAAGATTAAAAGAGCGGAAACGCTCTTTTTTCATTCATTAAATTTTTCGGTGATATTACATACATAGTGAATTTTAAAGTTTTAAATTTGCACCAGCAATTGTTGAGAGGATGACGTTTGAATACAAAACCATAGAAAAACCCATAGAAAACACTTTATTAAAAGAGAAAGGAAGTAAATTCATAGGATTTGCTTATCCTGTGAATAATGAAAGTGAGCTGAAAGCTGCATTGGAAAAAGTAAGGGAAGAACATCCAAAAGCAACCCATCATTGCTATGCATTCAGGATAGGAATAAATGGAGAAAATTATCGGGCTAATGATGATGGTGAGCCTTCAGGAAGTGCAGGATTACCTATTTACAATCAATTATTAGCCCATGAAATCACCAACATACTTGTTATTGTTGTGCGCTACTATGGAGGAACTAAGCTGGGTGTGTCTGGACTGGTAAAAACGTACAAGGAGTCTGCAAAGATGACTTTAGAAGAAGCCAGTATTATCATTAAAGAACTGGAAACACAAATCGAAATTCAATTTAATTTTAATCAGCAAAATATTATATTTACGCTGCTTTCAAGATTTGATGCTAAAGTTTTGAATTTTGATGCCAATGAAAACTGCATCCTTACTGCTTCACTGAAACTTATTCAAAAAGAAAACATCTCGGAAAAATTATCCGAGATGCAATATGTTACCTTTGAATTTAAAGATTAATCCCTTCTTCCGCCAAGAAGTAAGGAGCCCCAATAGAGAAGCTGTGCTAAAGAGCCTAAAGCTGCCACTACATAAGTTCTTGCTGCCCATTTCAAGCTGTCCTGTACGCCAACGAATTCTTCCGTCGTTACAGTTCCTGTATCTTTAAGCCATTTCATCGCTCTGTTACTTGCATCATATTCCACAGGGAGTGTTACAAAAGCAAAAAGCGTTGTCATGGCAAACATAGCCACACCAATTGCCAAAACGGTTGTATTTCCATTTGGATTCTCTATGCTTCGGGATGCTGCCATTACCGCAATACCTGCGATAAGGACAAACTGCATCAAATTAGAACTTATATTAACAATAGGAACCAGTTTTGAACGTAAATTCAACATTGCATATCCTACAGCATGCTGTACAGCGTGCCCACATTCATGAGCTGCCACTGCCGCTGCTGCTGCATTCCTCTGCATATAAACCCCTTCAGAGAGGTTTACTGTTTTATCTGCCGGATTATAGTGGTCCGTCAACTGCCCGGGAACAGATATTACCTGAACATCATTAATCCCGTTATCTCTCAACATTTTTTCCGCTACTTCTTTCCCCGAAAGACCATTTCGAAGATGTACATTGGAATAATATTCAAATTTAGATTTCAACCTTGATGACACCCACCAGCTCACCAGCATTGAAATACCAATAATGATATAATAACCCGTCATTTTATATAGATTTTGTGTTTAATTTTTATTCATAATGATATAAAAACTGTGCCAAAGTATATGATATTATTATTTATATTTGCCCTTAAATTACCATCAAAAATTATGTCGAAGGTTTCAATTATTGAAGTAAAAACAGCCGGTCAGCTCAAGCAGTTCGTAAGATTCCCAATGGATCTGTACAAAAATAACCCATACTATGTTCCATCTTTTATTAAAGACGAAATTAAAATCTGGGATGCAAAAGAGAATCCAGCCCTGCAATATTCAGAATCCAGACAATTTCTGGCACTAAAAGACGGCAAAGTGGTTGGAAGAATTGCGGTAATGATTAATCATAAAGAAGAAAAGGAATTAGGCATTAAAAAAGTACGTTTCGGATGGATAGATTTTATTGACGATACTGAAGTTTCAAAAGCTTTAATCCAGACTGCTGCCGATTACGCCAAAGAGCACAATTTTGATATGATTGAAGGCCCGATGGGCTTCACCAATCTTGATAAAGCAGGAATGCTGACGATGGGATTTGATAAACTGGCGACAATGATAGGAATTTACAATCATGCCTACTATCCGAAGCACCTTGAAAATCTTGGCTTAACCAAAGAGAAAGAATGGGTAGAATATGAAATGAACTTCCCGAAAGTACTTCCTGAAAAAGTAGAAAAATTCAGTGGCTTAATCGCTCAGAAATATAAACTTAGTGTTCTTAATTTCAAATCAAAAGAAGAGATACTTCCTTATGTGGAACCTATGTTTAAGCTATTAGATGAAACCTATAAACATCTATCTACCTATACTCCGATTTCGGAAGAGCAGATCAAAACATATAAAGAAAAATACTTTCCTTTTATTGATAAAAATTACGTAATCTGCGTAGTAGATGAAAATAAACAACTGGTATCTTTCGCCATTACAATGCCTTCCTATTCAAAAGCTTTACAAAAGTCAAAAGGAAAACTGTTTCCTTTCGGATGGTGGCATTTTTTACAGGCGGGCAAAAAAAATGACCGTGCCAACTTTTACCTTATCGGAATTCACCCTGAATATCAGAGACGTGGCGTAACAGCTATTATCTTCAAAGAAATTTTTGTACGGTTTACAAGCATGGGAATCAATTTCGCAGAAACAAATCCTGAGCTGGAGGAGAATAAAAGCGTTCAGCTTCTTTGGCAGGATTACAACCCGGTCAACCACAAACGAAGAAGAACGTATTCGCTAACTATAAATAATAATTAGTTATGAATGATAAGTTTTGAGCTATGAATGATTTCATTCGAAAATTAAAACTTATAATTCATAACTCAAAACTTATACCTTTTCTCATGAAACCACAACTTATTATTTTTGCTATTCTCATCTCCGGCTTTATTGGTTACAACTTCTTTTTTCAGTCGCCGGATGACAGAACAAACACAATAATTAATATCGTGTTTGCCAGCGTTCTTTTTGGATATATTTCATTCATGGCATATGCTCTTCTTAAAAAAATGAAGAAATAACTCCTTATTTTTATTGATTCTAAATTGTAATTTTTCTCTATTTTAATCCTACTTTTAAGCTGATTAATTTCATGCTTTCTTGTTTATTCGCTAAATTTGCAAATTGAGATAATAATGCAAAAATGAATTTACCTGAAAGTTATATTCCAATCCTTATCCAGGCAGGTGTAGCAGTAGCATTCGTAGCTGTTTCCTTACTTGGAGCACATTTCCTAGGTCCAAAGCAGAAAAAAGGAGATTCTGTAAAAAACCAAAGCTGGGAATGTGGAGTTCCTAGTGAAGGAAATGCAAGAACACCGTTTTCTATCAAGTACTTCCTGACTGCGGTATTGTTCGTACTATTCGATATTGAAATCGTATTCTTTTATCCTTATGCAGTAAACTTCAGAGAATTCGGCATGGAAGGATTCCTGGCTGTACTTACGTTCGTTGCGATTTTCTTCGTAGCGTTTTTCTATGTTTGGAAGCGTGGTGCACTGGATTGGGATAAATAAATTTTAACATTAAAAGATTGAATGACTTAATTTATAAAAAATCAGCAGTGGTTTCAAATTTTTTAAATGCTTTAATCTTTAAATATTTAATCAAACAAAATGTCAGATAAAAAACCAGTAATAAGAACAGATGCACCTGCTCCCGAAGGATATGAAGGAGAAGGGTTTTTCGCAACAAAACTGAGCAGCGTAATCGGTATGGCTAGAAAGTTTTCACTTTGGCCGTTGCCATTTGCAACCTCTTGTTGTGGTATTGAGTTTATGGCTACCCTGAACCCTACTTATGATGCTTCAAGATTTGGAATGGAAAGAAACTCTTTCTCTCCAAGACAAGCAGATATGCTGATGGTTTGTGGAACTATATCAAAGAAATTAGGACCAGTCCTGAAAGAAGTATACACTCAGATGGCTGAGCCTAAATGGGTAGTAGCAGTGGGAGCCTGTGCTTCCAGTGGTGGTATTTTTGATACGTATTCCGTACTTCAGGGAATTGATAAGATTATTCCGGTTGACGTTTATGTGCCCGGATGTCCTCCAAGACCAGAACAGATTATTGAAGGGGTAATGCAGGTACAGGCTCTTGCTGAAAGTGAAAGCATCAGAAGAAGAGATATGCCTGAATATCAGAAATTATTAGATTCTTACAATATAAGCAACTAACGGAAATGACAAACGAATTTGTATTAGAAGCGATCACCAGAGAATTTCCGGAATCTGTTATTTCAAGTTCAGAACCGTATGGAATGCTGACCATTGAGGTAAAGAAAGAAGATATCAAGAAGATTATCCACTATCTTAAAGATTCATCATTAGAAATCAATTTCCTTACTGATATCTGTGGAATTCATTATCCTGAATTCCCGGACAAAGAAATAGGTGTTGTATATCATTTACATAATATGATGGTCAACTTCAGATTACGTCTGAAAATCTTTATGTCCAGAGAAAATATCGAAGTGGACTCTCTTGTAGAATTATATGCGGGAGCTAACTGGATGGAAAGGGAAACTTTTGATTTCTATGGAATTAAATTTAAAGGACATCCTGATCTTAGACCTATCCTGAATATGGAAGATCTTGGATACCACCCCATGTTGAAAGAATATCGACTTGAAGATGGTACAAGAACCGACAAGGACGATAATATGTTTGGAAGATAAAAAGCGAATGGCCAATGGCAGCTAGCCAATAGCCTGAAGCAAATAGCTAAAAGCAATCATTATGAAAGATAACTCATTATCTAATATACTAAACCAGTACGAAAGTAAGGAACAGATTGACGGACAACTATATACCCTCAATTTAGGACCTACCCACCCTGCAACTCACGGAATTTTTCAGAACATCCTAACAATGGATGGGGAAAGGATTCTTCATGCTGAGCAAACGGTAGGTTATATCCACAGAGCATTTGAGAAAATTTCTGAAAGAAGAAACTATTCTCAGATTACTACTCTTACTGACCGTATGAATTACTGCTCTGCCCCTATCAATAACTTAGGCTGGCATATGACAGTAGAGAAGCTGATTGGTGTAGAAGTTCCAAAACGTGTAGACTATATGCGTGTTATCCTAATGGAATTAGCCAGAATCGGTGATCACCTGATCTGTAACGGGGTAACCGGAATGGACTCAGGAGCTATTACAGGTCTTACGTATATGTTCATTGAAAGAGAACGTATTTACGATATGTACGAGCAGATCTGCGGAGCAAGGATGACGACTAACATGGGAAGAATCGGAGGATTTGAAAGAGATTTTACTCCAAAATTCCATGAGCTGCTACAGGACTTCTTAAAAACTTTCCCGGCAAGATTTAAAGAATTCGGTACTTTATTAGAAAGAAACAGAATTTTTATGGACAGAACCATCGGTACAGGAGCTATTTCTGCCGAAAGAGCATTAAGCTATGGTTTCACAGGTCCCAACCTGCGTGCAGCCGGTGTAGATTATGATGTAAGAGTTGCACAGCCTTATTCTTCCTACGAAGATTTCGACTTTATTATTCCTGTAGGAACTTCAGGAGATACTTACGACCGTTTCATGGTTCGTCAGCAGGAAATCTGGGAATCACTTAAAATTATCAAACAAGCATACGAAAATCTTCCTGAAGGGCCATTCCATGCGGATGTTCCGGATTTCTATCTTCCTGAAAAGGCTGATGTATATCAAAAAATGGAGGCATTGATCTACCATTTCAAAATTGTAATGGGAGAAACTGATGTACCAAAAGGAGAAGTTTACTATGCTGTAGAAGGTGGAAACGGAGAATTAGGTTTCTATCTTGTGAGTGACGGAGGAAGAAGCCCATACAGACTTCACTTCAGAAGACCATGTTTCATCTACTATCAGGCATATCCTGAAATGATTACAGGATCTGTAATTTCAGATGCCATTGTAACGATGTGCAGCATGAATATTATTGCGGGAGAATTAGACGCATAATACATTAGACAAAAAGATAAAAGAAGAAAGATAAAAGACTTTCTTCAACCCAAAATAAAAACGAATTTAGAATAACGGACTTTAGAATCTTTTTTCTTTGTTCTTTACTCTTTAATCTTAGATAAAAAATGAGCGAAACAATAGCTTTTAAACCGGAAAGTTTAGCACAGGTACACAAAATTATCGCAAGATATCCTGAAGGGAGACAGAAATCTGCTCTTCTTCCTGTACTTCACTTAGCACAGAAAGAATTCGGAGGATGGTTAGATGTTCCTGTGATGGATTATGTTGCCGAACTATTAAGTATCCAGCCGATTGAGGTATATGAAGTGGCTACTTTCTATACGATGTTTAATATGAAGCCGGTAGGTAAATATGTTTTGGAAGTTTGCAGAACCGGACCTTGCATGGTGTGTGGAAGCGAAAAAATCCTTAATCATATCAGAACCAAACTGAACATTAAGGATGGAGAAACTACCGAAGATGGAATGTTTACATTAAAGCCTGCTGAATGTCTTGGAGCATGCGGATATGCACCAATGTTACAACTGGGAAAATTCTTTCATGAAAATTTAACGATAGAAAAAGTAGATGAAATCCTGGATCTTTGCAGACAGGGGCAAGTTGCTTTAGACTAAATAAATTTTAACAAATTAAAAATAGCCATAAGCTAAAAGCCATAGGCCAATAGCTGACCGCTAAAAGCATAATAAACAATGAGTAAAAAACTTTTACTTAAAGACGCACATATAGAAGGTATTCGCTATTTTGAAACATACCGTAAACAGGGAGGTTACACTGCAGCAGAAAAGGCCTTGAAGATGACTCCGGACGAAATTCTTGAAGAAGTAAAAGCTTCAGGATTAAGAGGACGTGGTGGAGCAGGATTCCCAACAGGAATGAAATGGAGCTTTTTGGCAAAACCTGAAGGCGTTCCAAGACACCTTGTTGTGAATGCGGATGAATCTGAGCCCGGAACATTTAAAGACAGATATCTAATGGAGTTCCTTCCTCATGTATTGATTGAGGGAATGCTTATTTCATCATTCTGCTTAGGTTCCAATGTTTCCTATATCTACATCCGTGGAGAGTATTCGTGGATTCCTGATATTTTAGAAGAAGCTATTGAAGAAGCTAAAGCAGCGGGATTTTTAGGTAAAAATATTTTAGGAACTGGTTTCGACTGTGAAATTTATGTTCAGAGAGGAGGTGGAGCATACATCTGCGGTGAAGAAACGGCATTGCTTGAATCCCTTGAAGGAAAGAGAGGTAATCCAAGGCTAAAACCGCCATTCCCTGCTGTAAAAGGTCTTTGGGAAAGACCAACAGTGGTAAACAACGTTGAGTCTATTGCTGCTATCGTTCCTATCATTGATATTACAGGTGCTGAATATGCTAAAATTGGTGTGGGAAGATCTACCGGTACGAAATTGATTTCTGCTTGTGGAAACATCAATAAACCAGGTGTATATGAAATCGACATGACGATTACAGTAGAAGAATTCATCTACTCTGACGAATATTGCGGTGGTATTGCCAACGGAAAAAAATTAAAGGCTTGTATTCCCGGAGGAAGTTCCGTTCCTATTGTTCCTGCTAACTTATTGTTGAGAACAGTAAATGGGGAGCCTAGATATATGAACTACGAATCATTGGCAGACGGAGGTTTTGCTACCGGAACGATGATGGGTTCAGGAGGTTTCATCGTTTTGGATGAAGACCAGTGTATCGTAGAACACACAATGACTTTAGCAAGATTCTATAATCACGAAAGCTGTGGTCAATGTACGCCTTGCCGTGAAGGTACAGGATGGATGTATAAAATCTTAAAAAAAATAGAAAACGGACAGGGAAAAATGGAAGACATCGATCTACTTTGGGATATCCAGAGAAAAATCGAAGGAAACACAATCTGTCCATTGGGTGATGCCGCAGCTTGGCCAGTTGCAGCAGCAATCCGTCACTTTAGAGATGAATTTGAGTGGCATGTAAAAAACCCTGAGTTATCACAGACTCAAAATTATGGATTGGCAAATTATGCAGATCCTATTCCGGCCGTAGAAAAAAACGCATAGATGAAAAATTTGTTGGTTGTCGGCTTAATGTTGTCGAGTTTTGTTTTCGGACAAAAAAAAGAAAAAGATACTTTAATAGACAGAAGTATGACGGATTCGTTTGCAGCGACTCCTAATCAGAAACCTGAACCTTTAAGCAAAAAGGGACAGATGTTTGTTTTTTTTGGATGGAACAGAGCCGCCTTCAGTAACTCTGACATCCGTTTTAAGGGAAATGGCTATGATTTTCAGCTGAATAATGTATCCGCTCAGGACAGACCTACAAAGTTTGGAATCGTTTACATTAATCCGGGATGGTTTACTGTAGTTCAGTATAATTTCAGAGCGGGATATTTTATCAAAGATAATTTAGCACTTGTTCTTGGAATTGACCATATGAAATATGTGATGGATCAGGATCAGACAGTTAATTTCAAAGGGCATATTTCAGATCCTGAATATGCAGGAATGGTACAAAACGGACAGGTAAACCTGGCAGATGAGAAGTTCCTTACTTTCGAACATACGGATGGACTTAATTATGAAAACCTGGGTCTTGAAAGATATCAAAACCTTATCAACAAGAAAAACGTTGATTTAGTTTGGTCTTACGGAGCAGGAATCGGAGTCATGTTTCCTAAAAGTAATGTAAGACTTTTTGGAAATGAAAGAAGCGACCGTTTTCATGTTGCAGGTCTTGGGACCGACGTAAGATCCAGTCTTAACCTTGTTTTCTGGAACCACTGGATGGCAAGACTGGAAGTAAAAGCAGGTTATATCAATATGTGGGATATAAAAACTACATTAAATAATAAACCTGACAAAGCACAGCAGGATTTTGTTTTCGGGCAGGTCCTTGCAGGAGTTGGATATACATTTAATACGAAAAAATATAAATAACAAAGCCTATTGCTTAATGCATAAAGCTTAAAGCATACAATATGAGCGAAGAAGTTAAAAAATTCACAATAACGATAGACGGACAGACTACTGAAGTTTTGCCTGGTACTTCTATTTTGGAAGCCGCAAGACAAATTGGTGGAAAATCTGTACCTCCTGCGATGTGTTATTACAGCAAATTGGAAACCAGTGGAGGAAGATGCAGAACATGTCTTGTAGAAGTATCTAAAGGATCTGAAGCTGATCCACGTCCTATGCCAAAATTAGTGGCTAGCTGCAGAACGAATGTAATGGACGGTATGGAGGTAAAAAACCTTACTTCTGAGAAAGCTCAGGAAGGAAGAAAAGCGGTTACCGAATTCTTATTGGTAAACCATCCGCTGGACTGCCCTATCTGTGACCAGGCAGGAGAATGTCATCTTCAGGACTTAGGTTATGAACATGGTGTAGACAGTACAAGAACAGAGTTTGAAAGAAATACTTACGAAGCTGATGATCTTGGACCGAACATCAAATTGAACATGAACCGTTGTATTCTTTGTGCAAGATGTGTATTGACAGCAAACCAGCTTACAGATACAAGAGAACACGGTATTCTTTTCAGAGGAGACCACGCTGAAATTTCTACCTATTTAAATAAAGCTTTAGACAATGACTTCATCGGAAACATTATCGACGTTTGTCCTGTAGGAGCATTAACAGACAGAACAGCCCGTTTTGCAAGCAGAGTATGGTTTACCAAACCAATGAACGCTTCCTGTAAATGTGATAAGTGTTCAGGAAAAGCTGTGGTATGGATGAAAGGTGACGAGATTGTAAGAGTAACAGCAAGAAAAGACCAGTGGGGAGAAGTTGAAGAATTTATCTGTGATACCTGCCGTTTCGAAAGAAAAGCATTATCAGACTGGAACATCGAAGGTCCTAGACATATCGACAGACACTCCGTAATTTCATTGAACCACTACGAGAAGCCTAAAGATGAACTGAGAGTTTTAGACAATCCAATGGCTAAAGAAATCAGTGAAAAAGACGAAAAATAATTTTAATTAAAAGACATCAGATTTCAGACATTAGATCACAGACTTTCTAATTTCTAACTTCTAATATCTAACATCTATAACAAAAAAATGGATTTAATAACATTTAAACTTATACTTGTACTAGCGCTTTTCCTGCTGTCATTAACGATTGCAGCCTACTCTACCTGGGCAGAAAGAAAAGTTGCCTCTATCATGCAGGATAGAATTGGTCCTAACAGAGCAGGACCCTTCGGACTATTACAGCCTCTTGCTGACGGTGGAAAGTTTTTCTTTAAAGAAGACTTTACTCCGGCCAATGCAGAAAGATTCCTTTTTGTATTGGGGCCTGCTTTAGTAATGTTTATTTCATTAATCACAGGAGCAGTTATTCCTTGGGGTAAAAGTTTAAATATTGCAGGTACTTCTTTTGATCTTCAGGTAGCCAACATTGATGTGGGAGTACTTTTCATCATCGGAATGGCCTCAATTGGGGTGTATGGAATTATGATCGGAGGCTGGGCTTCCAATAACAAATATTCATTATTAGGTGCTATCCGTGCTTCTTCTCAGATGATTTCTTATGAATTGGCGATGGGACTGGCACTTCTTTCTATCATTATGATGTCTGGAAGTTTAGACTTAAAAGTAATTACAGAATCACAAAGTGGATGGCATGGAATGAAATGGAATATTGTTTTCCAGCCAATTGCTTTCTTAGTATTCTTCGTAGCAGCTTTAGCAGAAACCAACAGACACCCTTTCGATTTACCTGAGTGTGAATCTGAATTGGTAACAGGATACTCTACAGAATACTCTTCCATGAAGTTAGGTTTATATATGTTTGGTGAATACGTGAACATGTTTATCTCTAATGCTTTCATGGTGGTTCTTTTCTTTGGAGGGTACAACTATCCTGGTATTGACTGGGTAACTCAGAACTGGGGAGAAAATACTGCAGGTATTTTGAGTGTTGTTGCGTTCTTAACGAAGACAGTAATTGGAATTTTGATCTTTATGTGGATCAGATGGACGCTTCCAAGATTCAGATATGATCAGTTAATGCACTTAGGATGGAAAACATTGATTCCTATGGCATTGGTAAACCTATTGGTTACAGGAGCTGTAATTTTAGCGTTTGCAAACTAGAAATTTTGAAAATGAGCTAATTTGAGAATTTGATAATGAAATCAAAGCTTTATCTTTAGCCTATCATATTCAATCATCAATATTAAATAATTAAGATAACAGACAGGATTAGTCTAAAATCTAATGTCTAACATCTAATATCTATAATTAAATGAAACTTACAAACAGATCAAAAGTTGTTTCCAATAAAGAAATGACCCTTGCTGAAAAAATCTACCTTCCTGCTATTTTTACAGGGATGGGGATTACATTTAAGCATGCTGTAAGAACCGTGATAAAGGGTGCTCCCGCAGTATATTCGTATCCGGAAGTACAGAAGCCAAGAACTACCATCTGGAGAGGTCAGCACGTTTTGAAAAGAGACGAGGAAGGCAGAGAAAGATGTACTGCCTGTGGACTTTGTGCGGTAGCTTGTCCTGCAGAAGCCATTACCATGACGGCTGCTGAAAGAACCAAAGAGGAAAAAGGCCTTTACAGAGAGGAAAAATATGCTTCAGTATATGAAATCAATATGCTGAGATGTATCTTCTGTGGAATGTGTGAAGAAGCCTGTCCTAAATCCGCTATCTATCTTACAGACAGATTGGTGGATGTGGAAACCAACAGAGGTTCTTTCATCTATGGAAAGGATAAATTAGTTGAAAAAATAAATGAAAGGATTGATATCACAACAAGACAATCCGAGAAACAAAAAAATGCGGTAAAATAATGGATCAGTTTTTATTTTTCTTGGTGGCGTTTTTAGCAGTGGCAAGTGCTGTTTATTTTGTATTTGCCAGAAATCCTTTATATGCTATTTTGTCATTAATCGTCACGATGTTTTCAATTGCAGGAATGTACATTCTTTTGAATGCACAGTTCTTAGCTATTATCCAGATTATAGTGTACGCAGGTGCCATCATGGTACTTTTCCTTTACATCCTAATGATGCTTAACCTTAATAAAGGAGACGAAAGTAAGAAGAACAATACTTTAAAATTTGTTGGAGTCTTTACTGCAGGTCTTCTTTTAGTAGGGGTATTAGGGGTATTCAGAGGAGTACAGGACAACCATATTGTAGTGGAAAATGTAGACAGAGGAGTGGGTCTTACTAAAAATCTGGGTAGACTTTTGTTTAATGAATATGTTTTACCGTTTGAGCTTGCTTCCATCCTAATTCTGGCAGGTATTGTAGGCGCGGTATTAATCGGTAAAAAAGATTTATAAATTATGGGAGAAGTAAATACATTTATACAAAGCATCCCCTTGGAGTACTTCATCATTCTTTCTTCGGTATTATTCTGCCTGGGAGTGATGGGCGTATTGCTAAGAAAAAATGCTATTGTGATTCTGGGCTGTGTAGAGCTTATGCTGAATTCTGTAAACCTTTTGTTGGCAGCTTTTTCAGCATATAAAGGCAACGGCGACGGACAGCTTTTAGTTTTCTTCATTATGGTAGTGGCTGCTGCTGAAGTAGCAGTAGGTTTGGCAATTATTGCTATGCTTTATAGAAATACCCGTTCTGTAGATGTGAGTATATTTAATAAATTAAGAGGATAAGAATGGAGAATTTAGTATATGCAATAGTACTTTTACCACTTTTAGGGTTTCTTATTAACGGTTTATTCGGGAAAAATCTTCCAAAAATATTGGTAGGATCTTTGGCCACGGCAGCAGTATTCGGATCTTTCTGTATTGCTGTAAGTCTTTTCATGAATTTCAATTCTGAAAGTCAGCCTGTAATCGTAAAAGCTTTTGAATGGTTTAGAGTCAATGGTATTCAAATTAATTTTGGATTCCAGATCGATCAGCTTTCTTTAATGATGGTAATGATCATCACGGGTATCGGATCATTAATCCACCTATACTCTATCGGATATATGAGTCATGACAAAGGGTTCTATAAGTTCTTTACTTACCTGAATCTTTTCATCTTCTCGATGTTACTTTTAGTAATGGGAAGCAACTACCTTATCTTATTCATCGGATGGGAAGGTGTAGGTCTTTGTTCTTACCTGTTGATCGGATTCTGGTATACTAACGAAGAATACGGTAAAGCGGCAAGAAAAGCTTTCATTATGAACAGAATTGGTGACCTTGCATTATTGATCGGTATCTTTATGATTGCTGCTCAGACCAATGCTGTAGATTACCTTTCAGTAGCAGAAAACGCTTCAAAATTTGAATTAGACGGAACCGTGATCATCTTTATCACCGCCAGTTTATTTATCGGTGCTACCGGTAAATCGGCTCAGGTTCCTTTATATACATGGTTACCGGACGCAATGGCCGGTCCTACTCCTGTATCAGCGTTGATCCACGCGGCAACGATGGTTACGGCAGGGATCTATTTGGTAGTAAGATCAAACTTCTTATTTACTTTAGCCCCTACGGTACAGGGAGGAATTTTATTAATAGGATTCTTAACGGCCGCTTTAGCAGGGTTCTATGCACTTCGTCAGAACGATATCAAAAAAGTATTGGCATACTCTACAGTTTCACAGCTTGGATTTATGTTCATTGCTTTAGGTCTTGGAGCGTATACAACGGCTATGTTCCACGTAATGACGCATGCATTCTTTAAAGCTTTATTATTCCTTGGTGCAGGTTCTGTAATCCATGCTATGAGCAACGAGCAGGATATGCGTTTCATGGGAGGTCTTAAAAAATATATTCCTCTTACCCATGCTACCTTCCTTATCGGAACATTAGCCATCTCAGGTTTCCCTTTATTATCAGGGATGATCTCTAAAGACGAAATTTTAGTAGCAGCTTTCGCTAAAAATCCGGTGTACTGGGTGATCTTATTTGTTTTAGCGGCAATGACTGCAACGTATATGTTCAGATTATACTATTTAACATTCCACGGAGAGTTCAGAGGTACTGAAGATCAAAAACACCACTTACACGAAAGCCCGTCTAATATGACATTACCATTGATCGTATTGGCTATTCTTTCTGTAGTTGGAGGTTTTATCAACCTGCCACACTTCATCGGTCACGGGCATTATGCTAAACTGATGGAATGGTTAAAGCCGGTTCTTACGGAACAAAGCTACAACCAAATGGAAGCTACCCTTTCGGGAGTACCTTTCAATACTGAAATGATATTATTGGCAGCTACAGTGATTATGTTCTTTACGGTATGGTTTATCGTTAGAAACACTTATGTAAGTAAGAAAAAGATGGCTGTTGCAGAAGAAAGCTATACCGGATGGGAAAAGCTTTCTGCTAAGAAATTATACGTTGACGAACTTTACAACGCATTGATTGTAAAAACTGTTGAAGGATTAGGACGCGGAGGAAAGATGTTTGATAAGGGTATCTTAGATCGTTTTGTAAACTTTGTAGGTGATGGTGCTGAGGACAGCGGAAAAGCTATGAAGCGTGTTCAAAACGGAAATGTAGAGACGTATATTCTTATCATGTCTTTAGCTGTGGGAATTATATTAATTGTTAACTTTTTATTACAATAATAATGTCTTGTTTATTATTAACATTATTACTTTTACCTCTAGTAGGTTCGGGATTAGTTTTTGCATGGAAGAGTAATTCCAGCAAATATTTGGCACTGGGAATTGCACTGGTACAAATGCTTCTTACATTTTATATACTTTCGGATTTCGATTTTACTCCGACGGTAGATAGTGTATTGCAGCATGAGATCAATTATCCCTGGTCACAATTTATGAAGAGTTCTCTTCACTTCGGTATCGATGGGATGAGCATGCTTCTGCTATTGCTGACTAATATTTTAGCGCCAATCATCATTTTATCTTCTTTCAATGAAAGTGTAAACTACAGAAATACATTCTACGGTTTGATTCTGTTGATGCAATTTGGTCTTGTAGGAGTTTTTACTTCTCTAGACGGATTGTTGTTCTACATTTTCTGGGAAGTAACATTGATTCCAATTTGGTTTATTGCCGGACTTTGGGGACAGGAAAATAAAAGGTTTGAATTCACTACGAAATTTTTCGTATATACATTCGTTGGATCTTTATTTATGCTGGCCGGATTGATCTATGTGTACAACCACTCTGCATCATTCGCCTTAACAGATCTATACAATGCGCAACTTAACGAAGTACAGCAGACGGTGGTATTCTGGTTTATTTTCTTTGCATTTGCAGTGAAATTACCGGTATTCCCTTTCCATACATGGCAGCCTGATACCTATACCTACTCTCCTACTCAGGGATCGATGTTGCTATCAGGGATCATGCTTAAGATGGCAGTGTACGGGGTAATGCGTTATTTACTTCCAATTACTCCACTTCCTATTGCTGGGATTTCAGGACAGATTGTGATCATTCTTGCTATTGTAGGAATTGTTCACGGAGCTCTGATTGCCATCATACAGACGGATATGAAGAGAATCATTGCGTATTCATCTTTTTCTCACGTAGGGTTAATGGTGGCAGGGATCTTTGCTTCAGCAGTGGTTACTTTAAGAGGTAATTTCAATGTTGAAGGTGCTGAAGGAGCTTTGGTACAGACTTTCGCTCACGGTATCAACGTGGTAGGATTATTCTACTGTTGTGATATTTTATACAAAAGATTTAAATCAAGAGATATCAGACAGATGGGAGGTTTAGCAAAAGTAGCTCCTAAATTTGCGGTATTATTCCTGATCATTATATTAGGTTCAATGGGAGTTCCATTAACCAATGGATTTATCGGAGAATTTATTCTATTGAAATCAGTATATGATTTTAACGGAACAGCAGCGGTAATTGCTGGTCTTACGGTAATTCTTTGTGCAGTGTACTTATTGAGATTCTACGGAAAAGCAATGTTTGGAGAAGGAGATGAGGCAGTTCTAAGCACAGCAAAAGATTTATCAGGTGTAGAGTTTTCTGTATTGGCAAGTTTAGCGGTTTTTGTGATTTTACTTGGTATTTTCCCACAACCGGTAATAGACATGGTGAGCAGTTCAGTGAAGTTTATCTACACGGCGATGGCCAACTAAAAATTAAAAGATTTAAAAATTAAAAAATTAGGAGATTAGAGAAAAGTAAAAGACAGGAGACCGAGAGATTAGAGACAGGAGACTAAACCTGGAACTTTACGTCTTACATCTTGAACTTTACCCTTCAAATCTCACATCTCAAATCTATATTATGAGTGTTTTAATTATTGTTTTCCTAACGGCAGTTATTGCGTTATTTTCAGGAGTTTTTGAACAAGGAAAATTCGCAAGATACATTGGGATTTTGGGATTAATCATCGCATTGTACGTAAGTTTTATGCCGGAATGTTCGTTCTTCGACCATTACAAGCATATGTATGAGTACAGTGCCAATACAGCATTATTCACAAAAATATCCATTGTAACAACCTTATTGTTATTCTTCCTTGGAGGTTTTGCATTCAGCAATCACAGAAGCCACCAGTCGGAATTATATGCTTTAATGCTATTTGCATTATGTGGAGGGATCATCCTTTTCGGATACCAAAACCTGGTGACGATGTTCCTGGGTGTGGAGATTCTTTCTATTCCACTTTATGTAATGGCCGGAGCCAACAAAACTGATTTAAGATCAAACGAAGCTTCTATCAAATATTTCTTAATGGGTGCATTCGCAACAGGTTTCCTACTTTTCGGAATTGCGTTCATCTATGGAAGTGCAGGAAGTTTTGACCTCTATAAGATCCATGATTTTGGAGTAGCAAACACGGGTAATGTAATGTTTATCTTAGGGGTATTATTAATCCTTTGTGCATTGGCATTCAAAGTAGCTTTGGCACCTTTCCATATGTGGAGTCCTGATGTATATGCAGGTTCCCCTTCATTAATTACAGCTTTCATGGCAAGTGTAGTAAAAATCTCAGGATTCTTCGCCCTGTTCAGATTAATGACCATTGGTTTTGCCGGGGTTACCCATGAATGGATCAATGTTTTAGGGGTATTCTTAATTATTACTTTGCTTTTGGCAAACGTTATGGGTCTTGCCCAGACGAATGCAAAAAGAATGCTGGCCTACTCTTCAGTTTCTCACGCCGGATACATCGGATTGGTATTCTTCGGAATGACCAGCCTTTCTACTTATAATTTAGCATTTTATTTATTTGCGTACTCATTATCTACAGTAGGAGTTTTTATGTGCTTAATCTGGGTAGAGAAATTAAAGAGAGAAACTTCTTTCGGAGCATTCAAAGGATTGGCAAAAACAGAACCTTTATTAGCTACTGCGGCAGCAATCTCTATGCTTTCTATGGCAGGAGTTCCGCTAACAGCGGGTTTCATGGGGAAATTTGCTTTATTCTCCCAGGCTATGAACGGTGCAGCTTTCCTTGTATTGGTAGCTGTGTTAGGTTCTGCCCTATCTATCGCTTATTATTTAAGACTGATTGTAGCCATGTTCTTCTTTAAAGAATCAACATTCAAGTCATCAGAGAAAGTAACGCTTACTTATAATATCATTGCAGTAGTTGTTATTGCCTTGATTATCATTCTGGGAATTTTCCCGGATCTGTTTGCAAGAATATTCGGACTGTAAAAAGTTATCTATTATTATATCAAAAACCTTCCAGGCATCTGGAAGGTTTTTTTTTGTCAAAATTTTTATAAATTTCAGACAACAAAATAAATTTTACTCTCTATCATTATAACCCCATCTCACATTACTAAACACACCAATCACATGATCACGTATATGACTCTTCCAGGCGATACTCTGGAGAAAATTGCTTCTGACCTGAAAGTAGAAAACCCCAACTATCTCAAAGAACTGCATAATAAATGCTGCGCCCTGCACAACAGACTGGTAGAGCCTGTACAGCTGAAACCCGGAACACTCCTTCATATTCCGTTTGGGGATGAAATAAAGAATCTCAATATTAAAATTAATGAAAATGGAGACAGCTTCTACTATCATCCACCCCATGGAAAAATTCCGTTTCAGATCCCTTTATTGGATGGCAGCTATAACATGAAACATCAGAAATATCAGGACCACAACATGCAGGCAGATTATCAGTATCAAATGGAACTTAAATACCTGAAAACGGAAAATGATCAATACTTTTTTTCAATGCAGCTAGTAGACTCAAGAAAAGACGGAATGGAATCAGACAGTAAAATTTCCAGCCTGGCGAAAGCCTGCACAACAATTATTTACCCATTGCAAATAAGGATAGATGAAGAAGGCAGACTTATAAGCGCCGAGTTTATGCATTCAGAAACGGTGATTAAAGAGGAACTGGAAGCGTTGAAAAAATACTTTACAGATGAACTTTCAGCATCTTACATTGATCAACTTAAAAAAAAGACGGGAGATAAAAAACAGATTCTTGGAGATGTAAGACATACGCTTCCTGTACAATTCCTGTTTGGATCTTTTTACAGAGCGCAATATGGAGACTGGACCGACTCCAAAATTTATCATGAGTTTCTTCCGTGGATTGCCCATGCTTCCCCGATACGTTTTGAACTTTATAACCGGATCTTACCAAAAGATTCAGCTACAGATAATGAAGTTCTGAAAATCATTCAGAACGGCAGCTGCTGTGACTACCGTAATCTCAATCAACTGTATGATAAAAACTATATTTATTCTGAGCAAACTCCCATTAATGAAAACTCTGTACACTGCCGCCATGAGGCAGAATATATTTTTAACAGAAAGGATCTGGCAGTTCAAAAAATCACAGGAAGTTTTGAAATTCAGATTGGTGATGTAACAGAAAAAGATGTTTTCATGATCGAAAAAGCAATAAAATAAATTAGTATCTTTGAGACAGCACCATCAAAAACGCAAAATATGTCCGAATCCGCATCACCACATGACGGAAAACACTTTGTCATACAGAAAGGGAAAGCCCAGTGTAATCAGGGAGACCTCTTTCCACAGTTTAAAGTCACTTCCCATCAGAAACATTACTGGAATAATGAAGAAGGTAAGGCTGATTATCTGGCTGTTACCGAAGATGACCTTCAGTTTAATCCCCAAGGCCCAAGCTTCGGAAAATGTAAACTGAAACCTACTCCCGGTGGATATCTTCCCTGCGCATATGCTCCCGCAGGAAAATGGCAGAAAACTTACGAAAAAGTAAAAGTAATGGGTAAAAGCTGCGTTACAGAAATCTCAGAACTTATGTGCTCTACAGGTGGAAAGATCACCATCATGGAACATGGGCAGACTGCTGCCATGGCTCAGCAGAATGTTAAAAATGCAGACCCTCAGGAACAGCATCATATCAATCCTTTTATTGATTTTAAAGAATTTCAGAAGGAAACGGATGATCATGAAGCAGATGCCTATTAACCATAAACTTTTCGGCCATGTCAAAACAAGGAATTTATAAAATATCGGGAAATACAAAACCAAAGGTTGGCGAACAGGTTACCTACAAAATTGATGAATGGTATCCTGCCACCCCCAGAGAAAAAAGAAATCCGGCACTCGTTACCTGGCATCTGTTCAAAAAGGTGAACGGGAAATTTGTTCCTACCACTATTAAGAAAAAAGGAATAAGCAGCTTTACCTTTAATACAACAGCTTATAAAGATACTTTCAGGATAGAAGCTTATCTTCATAATCCGGAAGGAAAAACTCCAATGGCACTTGAGATACAGCCCCAGCCCAGCGATGTTCCCCGGATCAACAAAGTTGAACTAAAATACATAGACAATACTCCGGGAACTGTTTTCAGCTTTACGGAAAAAATGGTGGCAGAAGCTAAATGCATGAATCTGGAAGCCCAGTATCTGCAATTTACTCTTTGGGAAGATGATTCCAGAGACTCAGGTCATAATGCTCAAAATCTGCCTATAGACAGTAAAAAAGAAAAGGTAAAAAACGGAATCGCCAGGGCAGAATTCATGCTCACAAAAGCTCTTATGAGAAAAGCAATGCAAGGTGAAATAAACCCTCAGCAGCTTGAATTCTATGTAACCGTAGAATATTATGCCCATAAAAAGCATGCAACGGATACTATAAATATCAATACCCCCGCAGAATTACACCCTTCATCCGGCCAACCTCAACCTCAGCCGCCCCAACAACAACAACAACAACAACAACAACAACAACAACAACAACAACAACAACAACAACAACAACCTGCTCCGTCACCTCAACAACATCCCGAGCCACAAACAGCCCATGGACAGATCAATAATACCCAGCCGGCAACATCCCCACCATCGGGAGGGGTCTCTCCTACCGTCATCAATCAGGTAAAGGTTGAAGACCTTCTGGATGCTTATTTTGCAAAAAAAGAATATACCAGGAAAACAGGAGAAGAGGACGGAACTCATACCTATACTTTCGGAGGAAGCAAAAGTGGCAACAAAACAGCTACTGCCGAAGAGAAAAATAAAGTGGCCCAGACCATTCTTAATAAAATTAAAGAGAACCTGAAATCCTTAAAGAAATATACCACTCCTGAAGTGATTGCTGCTGCATTAACCGCCGAGGCTTATGGAAAAGATACAACCAGTCAAAAGACTGTAACTTTTAAAACCTTTAGGCTGGGGGTCGATTTTAAAAAGGTTGACAGTGCTCCATTGGATGATAAACTATACCTGGTTGCCAGAACCATGCTTCTGGATGGGAAACAGGTCACCATATCCATTAAAGAAAAAGATGGCATCATCAAAGGTTCAGCAGATGCTGTTCTCCCTGTTCTGGAAATTACTGAAGAACAGATGGAACAGAAAACACCTGCCGGAGGAGAAGTTCCGGGAACAGAAAAAACAGAATTCTCAGGAACTGTAAAAGACAATCTCGTCAAAATTCCTATTCACCTCCGCCCGAAATCCGAAGAAGAGCTGAAGCAATGGAAAGATAAGATCAACAACGGAAAAGAAGATGGAAGCTATACCTATACATTTGGAGGTCCTACAAGTATAAAAAATGCTGCCGATAAAAAATCTATCGCCGGAAATATTCTCAACAACGCCAAAGGCGGTAAACGGGGGAATCCAAAAATAGAAGACGGCAAAACCTCCAGTGTAGAAGAAATAGAAAAAGCTTTAGCCATAAAGGATTACAAAGCTGGAGATACCATCACCTTTAAACTTCTGAAAAAGGTCCCGGAATTTTTATATCTTAATGCAAAAGCCCAGGGTGAGAAACAGCATGATAAGAAGTTCTTGAATAAAGAGGGAGCATATTTCCAGATTGGGAATAAGTGTCCTAGATGTGAGGCTGAGATAACATTGAAAGATATAGAAACTGCTTTCGATGTCTACGCAAATCAAAAAGATTTTAGACAAAAAATAGTAGATAGTTTAAACAAATTCATAAAACAAAGAAAAAATGAGGGAAAAGATCTTCATTTAAATACATGTTTGCGTAAAGCACATTTCTTTGCACAGGTCGCAGTGGAAACTTTAGGTATACATGGAGATTGGATCATTGAAGGTAAAATTAATCATTCTGTAGAGTCTGCGAAATCTGCTTTTGGTGAAAGAGCAGAAACTCTTGAAAGAAAACATCTTTTAGCTACATATTGTCAAGATAGACCTCAAAAAAGATTACTTAACTATATGTATGCTTTAGGAAATGGTTTTGATAATGGAAATGGAAATGAAGCAAGTGGAGATGGATGGAAGTTTAGAGGAAGAGGTCTAAAACAGATCACAGGAAGAGGAAATTATAAAGATATTTCTGAAGTAATAAAAGAAATTTTCCCGGTGGAATATAATGCTTTACCACAAGCAAATGCAGGAGAAGAAAGATTAGTTAGCCATCCTGAAAAAACAGAAGAAATCGATTATGCAGTAATAACAGCACTCGCCTATTGGGAAAAACATAAAATATGGGAACTAGCAGATACAATTACTTCGAAAACAAGCCCTGACGATGATTTTAAAAAAATTAGGAAAAAAGTAGTTGGAAAAAGTGGATTTAAATGGGCAGTAGCTAAAAATTATTTCCAGAAAACTTATGATGCATTTAGGGTAAATGAATGCAGCCCTGGAGACAAAACGCCATCTGTAGAAGCTTGTACACCTGACTGCTCACAATGTTTTAATTATGCTGATGTATGGGAAAACCCAGTAATAAGTAGTGATAATGGAGGAAAGAATAATAACAGATATGGCAGTAGTAAAAGGGGGCATAAGGGAGTTGATATTCTATCTGGTCCTATATACAAAGATGTACATTCAATAATGTGTGGTACCGTTGAAAAAATAGTAACTACATTTAAAACCAATCAATATGGCTCTTTGAAACTAGGTAATGTAGTCAATATAAAATCTAAGGATAAAAATGGTAATACAGTATATATATTATATTGTCACTTAGATAAGATTTATGTTACAAATGGACAAAAAGTAACTCATGGAGAGAAAATTGCTCTTTCTGGCTCAACAGGAAATGCTTCGGATGGTAGTTTACCCAATGGTGTACCTGGCAGAGGAATTAAAAAAGAGAACTGGCATGTTCATATTGAAGCATGTGCCAATGGAGCAGATTTAGTAACCTTCTTTGGAAAAGACAGATTACAGCCGGAAGATTATATGAAAACGAAATTTGATACTAATGGAAATGCAATTAAATAAAATATTATATACAATCGTAATATTATTACTACTGTCATGCAAAGGAACTGCACAGGAAAATATTCAATCAACATCAAACTCTCAAAATATAAAACCTGTTGACAAGCAAATTGATTTCTTCAGTAAAAAATATTTTACCGGATATAATTTAGCTATAGATGAATCAAATCTATCTGATCATCCTTATTTTAGTTACTTAGATTGTAAAAATGAAGGATATTTCAGTGTCCATTTTATTCCTAAAGAAAATGATTTACAATTATTTTGGTCAGAAGACTATTATAAAAAGACAGACTTTAATACTTACGATTTTGAAAAAGATAATAAAAAAATTGAATCTTTAATTAAAAACAACTTAAATGCTTATAACATTTTCTCTTATTATGTAAAAAACAAATATTTAGATTCAAATAATGGTTGTACATTAGAGAGTGTATGGCTGAATAAAAATACTAACGCTGAAATATATTTATATAATCATAAAAGTAATAAATGGGATTTACTAAAATCAGAATCATCTGAAATTTTACCACCTTATGCTGATAATAAATTCTTTATTTCAAATTTTCCAAATTTATTTCCCAAACCAAATAAAATCATTAAACAGGAAAAAACATTCCCATCTGATTTAGAAGGCGAATGGGCTGTAAACTGCGGAAACGGACTGACCACCTTCAGTATAGGGAAAGAAGAAAACATTATATCATTGTATGGAAACTCTATATACATTAATGTACAGGTGGAAAAACTAACTGATAGGGAATATATTTTAAAATTCAAAAATATAGCAACTCAGGAAAATTGGGTAGAAGAGTCATTAAAAATAACTGAATCAGATATATCAAAAGATAAAATCATTGGAAAATTCTTTATAAAAAAAGATGGCAAAGTAGAACTTCATTGGATAGGTCTGTATAATATGAAAAAACAAAAACTAGATTACGCTGGTAAAGACTTTTCATTAATTAGGGAAAATCGGGGTAAGAATCCTGTTATATTAGAAAAATGCTCATAATCAGATTAGTAAAATGCATGTAAATAGTATCACTTTTGTATTGTTATTTATTATTCTCTTATCATTTGAAGGGAACGCACAATCAAATAGTAGAAATAAGATTTCTCATCATCAAACTGCACCAAATACAACAAGCGAAAAAGAAAAAACGGCCCCTTCAGATTTAAAAGGGACCTGGGCCGTAATTTGTAAAAATGAATTAACAGAGCTTGATATCAATAAAAATGAAGGTTATTTATCACTGTATGACTTTAATGCCATTTACATCAATCTAAAGGTAGAAAAATCATCTAACAAAGATGAGTATGTTCTGAAGTATGCAAGCTTAGCTTCTCAGCAAGATTACTATAAAGAAAATTTAAAAATTGTAGATGAAGAGATCTCAAAAGATAAAATTATTGGAAGGCTGATTCTGCAAAAAAATGGTAAAGCAGAATTACAATGGATCGGATTATATAACATAAAAAAGCAGAAACTGGAGTTTGTAGGTAATGATTTTCTTCTTATAAAAGAAAACGGTGGTAAAACTCCATTAATTCTTGAACTATGTCACTAAAATGATAAAGACTCAATTTTTTTTTATAATCGGATTTTTATGGTTTTTCTTCTGCAAAGAAGCAAGACAGAAAACACTCCAATTTGAAAAGTCAAAATCAGGTACTTTGGATAATGATAAATATGTCAACTATTATATAGATATTAATAAAGATAATATTCCTGATAAAGTAGTTTCCAGTGCTCCTGGAATGGGAGATGAGCTTTCACTCTATATAAAAAAAGATAACAAATTCAATTTAGTATTGAAAACCATTAACTTCTCTCAGGATGGAGGAAATAAAGTATCTGATATTAAAGAAACAAAAGAGGGATTTGTTATTGTTACCACATTTCCCGATAGAGGATACTATGAAGAAAACTATCAGATTATATATGATAATAATAGTTTTATCTTAAAAAATGTAGTTTACAAAACAAGTTCATGGCAGGATGATTATACAAAAACATATGTCTGTAACGTAATTCAGAATATCAACATTTCAAAAAATCCCTATAAATTTAAAATAAAAGGGATGCCGGGTGAAGAGAATAGAAATCAGGAATGTAGTGTTGAATATTACTCAGGAAAAACTTTACAAGAATTTATAGATCGATTTAAAGAACGAAATTCACCTCAAATCGTACAGGGAATTGAAAGATATAAACAATTATTACAAACATTTCCCATCACTCAACAAAATATATTACAATACAATGACATAGGATATTATCTACAACAATCACAAAATAACAGAGAAGCCATTTTTCTGCTCACAAAAATTATAGAAAAATCTCCAACTCGAGTAGTAGCATACCTTAATATAGCAGACGCTTATTGGGAAATAAATGATAAAGGAAAAGCCAAAGAATATTATCAAAAATATATATCATTGATGAAAACCCAAGATAAAGATTTGAAGAAGATACCACAAAGAGTTCGTGACAGAAATAAGTAACATCATTATAGTTTTAAAAATTAATAGATTTTCATATAAAAATATAATGCAGAAAAAATAAGAGATAAAATATAGATCAGAAGTAAACAAAAAATTCGAACTTTTCGGCCAAAAAGAAAGACTAAGAAAACAAGAGTTCAATGGTAATAATTTTCTCTTCTGATTCTCTAGCCATGTAAATAAAAACGATGATGAAGCTATCAAATCTTCTATTATTACTTCTAACCATAAGCATCTTTTCCTATAAGAAGATGGAAAAACAAGATTCTCAAAAACAGATCTCTTACACCAAAGGTAAAACTGAAAAAATAATAGAAAAAAAAGATGATTCTTCCAGGATTGACAAAATAATTAAGGATAGTCTATCTTCAAAGGAAGTCTTTACAGTCAACGCAAGCTTCAATAATGATCAGTTAAATAACTTCAGTTTTTCAGGAATATGGAAAGCTGAATGTACTACTAATGACCATGTAAGTAATATCTTATTTTATAAAAAAGATGAAGGGGATCTGAGTATATATTATAAAACAAAGCTCATAGCTAAAATGATGGTTGAAGTAAGTTCCGACAATAAATCATTAAAGTATATTGGAACAAATATTATTGGAGAAGGAGTAGATATAAAAAAAATAACTACCCTTACAAAAGGAGATGTACTTGCCAAAATTGATATTATTAATGAATATAAAATATCAGTTAATTGGCTGGACTTTATAAAAGAAAAAATATTTATTAAAAATTTATTTGGAAAAGAAAACTCTATAATCCTAAGTAAATGTAGTGAGTAATATAAGAAAATCATTATACTCTCAATGATGTACCTAAACAAAATACTATATACAATCGGGTTTTTATTATTACTTTACTGTAAAGAAAAGAAATAGAAGGCTGTTCAATTTGAAGAAAAAAAATCTGATACTTCAGTAGCATATTCAATACAGGAAAATGATACTTTACAACAATCAAAAGGCCCGATAAATATAAAAAGTGTTGAAGATAAACCCTCCCAAAAAGAAGAGAAATACTCTCCTGATGGAACCTGGCAGGTAGACTGTAAAAAAGGAGCCGGAAGCATATCTATCGATGGCAAAGAGGCATCACTGACGGTTTTATACAATCAAATTTATATCGATATGAAAGAACTCAAGAAATATGATTTTGAAAAAGGTATTGCCTATACACTAAAAGAAGTTCCGGAAGATATTGGAAATATTGGAAGAGGACTCAACTGGAAAGAATATGTAAATAATGAACCTATAGCATATCTGAAGATCATTAATGAAAATACTATGCATTTTTACTGGTACGGATTTTACAACAAAAAAACAAAGAAGATAGAATGTAAAGAAACTAATTTCCAGCAGGAAAGCAAAACCAAAGAAATCATACTAAAGAAATGCTCTCCATAAATCATGAATTTAAACACAATATTTTACACAGCCGGGATTCTGTTATTATTTTCCTGCAAGGAAACCCATGGCAATAAAAACACTCCGGAACCCAATTCCAGTCTAAAGCGTGAGAAGATTGTCACAGGGCAGCAAATACAGAAAACAAAAGCGGAAGAAGATCCAGGTCAAGCTTCTGTACAGGAAACAGGATCTATCTGGAACGGGAAATATTCAGGTTCATTTTTAAGATTAAAAGATGAAACTGCAGATCCCAGAGCCTGGGGACAGATTCATCTACACATCCATGGGAAAAGTGCAACACTTTCTATCGATTCTTATGTGGAGAATGTTCAAAAAAAATTAAAATTATTCAGCGAATCAAAAGATGAACTCAGACTAAAAGATATTTCCGATGGGAAATCTCTTACCCTATCTAAAAAATCCGGTACAATCACTATGGAAGGTGACTTAATGGAATCAATAGTCGGAATCAGTGAAAAATATGAAATTGAAAAAACGGTCAGATAAAACGTATGATGAAATTTATAATGCTGTAACCTTTAATGGCAGATATCAGCAATCCAGCTATGATGCCCAGCATTTCAATATCTTCGGAACACAGTTTATACTGGGATATAATATAAAGTTCTAATACTCATCATAAAAATCAGAAGCCCTGACCACCAAACAATTACTATATTTTTAAAATAATAAAAGTTGTCCCAGAACTATTGGAGGCAACTTTTTTCATAACTTTACTTTAAATTTCAGCTCTTGGCTAATCTTTACAAAAAAGACTCTCCCTTTCAGGTTTATATATCGTTCAAAAAATATTTGGATGTATTGGAACATATCCGCTATAATGACCGCCTGGAATACAGGGTCAACTATGCTGAATCCCTGATTGACAGAACAAAAAACTTTACAGAGCTTAAAGAAGGCTTTCAGGATATCACCCTGCTGGAAAAACATGAAGACCTCATCAGGTTACTTCTTGCTGACCTTTTCCCTACCGGTCTTACCCATAATGAAATAAAGGCAGCAAGTATTCCCCTTTCCAACATTACTTTTAATTATACCGAAAGGTTTAAAAACATCCTTAAGGACGCCGGTAAAGATTTTGAAATAGAGCTCAGAAATATTAATGACGATGAATTTTATGTATTCTGCTGCTGTCTGATTCTTCAGAGCTACTTTAAGAAAGATATCAAAAGTACAATCCCTTTTTATTATGATATCCCGAATCAGCAGGGAATCATGAAACATTATAAAATTACAGTAAACTCAGACTTTACTGAAATTTATCCTACAGAAGATGCAAAAATACCATCGGATGACATTCTGGATGTATTGTTGGAAAATCTTGATGACTTTAAATTGTGGAAAAAATATTTTCCTTCGCAATCCTGGATATTAAAAGGATTTACAATTATTTCATTGGTAGACTGTACTTCCGAAGTCGCACTATCTGACCTGAAGTCAAGCATGATAGAGATTGATCCTGAAGATTTAAATCCGGATGAAAACCTGACTGAAATTTTCAAATCCTATTTTGATGTACCAGAGCTCAATTTCGGATTGATGACCTTCAATAAGAAAGAACAGAAGCTTGATAAGCTTCCTATTTACGAAAGTCTTCTAACCAATCATATCCTTGATTTCTGGATCAATACATTTGATGAAGAAACCCGTAAAAATACTTTCAATAACTTAAACCACAACTCAAAACCCATTGTCGTTTCCAACGTCGATAATCTGGATGAAAATGTCAGACAGCTTCCTTCTTTCAGCATATTAAAAGACAATAACGTCAACAGCTTTATGGTGATTCCTATCATGAAAGACAGTGAGCTTCTTGCTATCATGGAATTCACGTCTCCTCTGGCTGGCAGTTTTAATGGATTAAAACTTAAAAAAATGGAGTTTTTTTCCGATATGATCCTTTTTTCTTTAAGCAGATTCTACTTTGAGAAAAATTACCAGATAGAAGCTATTATCCAGCGTGAGTATACGTCTATTCATGACAGTGTGGTATGGAAGTTCAGGAATGAAGCTGAAAAATATTTTACGGCATCGCTTGGAAAAAAAATATATACTCTAAAGGAGATATCATTTAAAAATCTAACCCCCTTATTTGGAGTCTCAGACATCCGTTCTTCTTCGGAAAAACGTTTTAACCTCATGCTTCAGGACCTTAACCAGCAGATTGAATGGTTAATTGATATTTTAACAATGACCAATTCTGATTCGGAAAAGTTTATGCTCGCATTAGATGTTTTTGAAAATGAACTGAATAATGAGATCAAGGCTGATACTGAACAGCGCCTTCAAAGATTATTGAGAGAAGAAATTCATCCGTTCCTACAGGGAAAACTGGAGGTAAGATCATCCAGAGAATTAAAAACTAAAATTAAAGAGTACTTTTTGCAGGTGCGGGTTCAAACTGACCTGTTTTATAACCACAGAAAAAAACTGGATGATTCTATAACGCTTGTCAACAGGAAATTGGCAGATATGCTGGATGAAAGCCAGGTGAAAGCTCAACAGATCTTTCCACATTATTATGAAAGGTTTAAGTCTGATGGAGTGGAACACAACCTGTACATTGGTACCACTATAGCTCCGGAGCTTCATTACACTTCAAAAGTAGTCCATAAGCTAAGATACTCGCAGCTGAAAACCATCTGCAAAATGGAAATGGAGTTTCAGTCTTTTAAACAGCAGCTTCCGATTCAGCTGGATATAGCTTCACTGATCTTTGTATACAATGAAAAAATAGACATCCGATTCAGAATGGATGAAAAGCGCTTTGATGTAGATGGGGCTTATAATTCCTATTATGAAATCATAAAAAAGCGTCTTGACAAAGCTCATGTAAAAGACTCTTCGGAAAGAATTACTGCTCCCGGAAAGATTACCATAGTCTATTTCGGAATGGAAAACCAGAAAGAATATCTCGAATATATCTCAAAACTTCAGAACAAAGGAATTTTACAACCTAACGTAGAATTTCTGAAAGTTGAAGACCTTCAGGGGATCACTGGGTTGCTGGCACTGAGAGTGACGTTGATATAAATTGTGGACTCAATAATTTTATGATTTTTTCATTTTTACTTAATAACTACTGCCTTATTATGGGTAGATAAGCATTTTTTTTCATAGTGAGAAGGTATATCTTCCGACTTACATCTTGATGTGCTTTTAGGTAACTAATAAACTTTTACTCTTAAAAACCAATCATCAGCCAGATTATCCTAATCTATAAAATAAGTATCCGGCTTCTTCAGCTCACCCTGTGGTATTTCAGCCTGCTCAAAAATAGAAAACTCAATAGTACGGCAGATGCTGTTCAGGGCCAGATCATTTTCTTCTTCCCCAAAAGGTTCCCCAATTTCCTGGATTATAGCATCCAATGCAATAAAGGTATAACTGATCAGCAGGACAATTAAAGGCATCATCCATCCCAGGGAATCAACTAACCCAAAAGGAAGCCAAAAACAGTATAGGTATACCGTACGGTGCAGCAAAACACTGTAGGCAAATGGTAACGGTGTGTTATAAATTCGCTCACAGCCTCCGGAAATATTAGAAAACTGATTCAGCTGATGGTCCATAGAAGTCAGTACAATGGTATCAATATTTCCTTTTTTCTGCTGTTCATTCAGCCAGTCGGCAATAAAACCCAGGATTATACTTGGAATAAATTTTTTATCCTTCAGCTGCTCCACCTGCTCCTGAGAAAGTAACCGGGAAAGGTGTTCAGTTCCGGATTTATCTCTGAGCTGATGGTTCAAAGACCAGCAGAATGCAGAAATCATTTTGATGATTTCTTGTTTTTCTTCTTTAGATTCAGGAGAAGAATCATTTACCAATGAAAAAATTTGCCTTGTTAGCGATCTTGTTTCAATAACAAGCAGTCCCCAAAGCTTGCGGCCTTCCCAAAAACGATCATAGCTTGCGGAATTGCAAAAACCCATGAAAATGGCTAATGCCAATCCTATTAATGTAAAAATCGTAGGATTAAGATGTACTTTATAATCAAATATTTTTCCTTTAAAATAATAAATAGCCAATGAAAACAGCGTAATAATGATCAGCTGAACTACAATTTTCTTTAACACAGAACCTCTCCATATAAATAGCATTTTCAGCCAGTTTGTACGCTGCCTAACAATCATTGTATCTGTTTTTAATTAAAGACTAAGAAATGCAAATCCAAAAGAAAGTACTGAAATAATAATTCCAGCCATAAAAATCTTATACGTTATGGATAGAAGCTTATATTTTCTGTCCAGGACTTTTCCCAGGTAATACAAATCCTTTACCATAGAGTCGTAAATATAATCCCTGTCCTTAATAAGGTCTTTCATTGCATTATGATAATCATCAAACAGCATCTGCTGAAAGTTTCCGAAAAACAACAGGTTTACTTTTCTGTTAGCAATATCCTGAGGAGTAAAAGTCGTTTTGGTTACATTGGGTTTTGTAGACAGGATGGCAAATATAATTGTCAGCACACTTGAAAGCAGTAATATAAAGCTAGGAAGAATCAAATGTGAATTTTTAGGGGTATCCAGCTTCGGAATTAATACAGACAGGCATACTGAAATAATAATAGCATTTACAGATAACAGAATGTTCGCTTTACTGTCTGCAATATCACTCAGTCTTGTATGATTATTAAGCGTCACTCGAAATAAAGTATCGACACTTCTGTCAGATTTTTCTTTTTCTTTTTTCCCTTCAGAATTATCTTTTTTATCTTCCTTCTTCTCAGCTTCTTTCTCAAGCTTTTTTTCAATCTTTTTGATATTCTTATTTTTTAAAGGCTCCCAGTTTTCTTTGGCATAATCTGTATAAAAAGTATGCCTGTTTTTCAGCATATCCAGATTTCCGGCATTCCATTCGTCGTTAGAAAAACATTTTACATTGGTAAGCTCCCATTCTTTTCTCAAGGCATCAGAAATATCATTATAATCGTGACCTGCAAAATGGCTGAAATCAGCATCTTTCACTATTTTCTCAAGTAAATTCTGAGGCTCATAAGTAATTTTTGTGGCCATGATCAGTTTTTCAACATCTCCGATATAGTCTTCAGGGTAATTTTCCTGATGCAGAAAATCCTTCATAATTTCCACACCCCTCTCTTCATGATTCATCGCACATTCTATGTAGCCGGTATCATGGAACCAGAGTGCCACAAGTACCTTCTCCTGATCCTCTTCGGAAACAGGAGTATTTTTCATGATTTCTTCTGCCTTGTTTACTGTATAGGCAGTATGAATAAAATTATGATAAAAATATACCGAAGATAACTTATCTTTGAATAAGATTTCAACATAATTTTTAGCTTTGTGTAGAATGCTCATTCCTGAATTTTTGTTATTGTAAATTTATGAATTTATCCTTTAAAACTCATCTAAAAAATACTTCTATTGTTCTAAGGACAATATTATCCGCAGGAGCCCTTTACTCTTGTGCAACCTATAACGTACAAAAAGGCAAAAACTTATTTGAAGTGAAAGATTCTGATATAAAATCTGAAGCTGATTTTAAGCTTTTCCTGATCGGTGACGCCGGAAATGCAGATGAAGTTCAGGCACAGAAAACCCTGAATTTACTGAAAGGCAAGCTGGATTCTGCAGACAGCAAGTCTATGCTGATCTTTTTGGGTGATAATATCTACCCTAACGGAATGCCTAAAGAAACGGATAAAGACTATAATCTTGCCAAACAAAAACTCGAAAATCAGCTTTCTATCACCAAAAACTTCAAAGGAAAGACACTGGTGATCCCCGGAAACCACGACTGGTACAGTGGTATGGACGGATTAAAAGCCCAGGAAACCCTGGTAAAGAATTATTTCAATGATAAGAAGCCCTTTTTACCTAAAAGCGGCTGCCCTATTGATGATATCAACATATCTCAGGATATTAAATTAATTGCCATTGATACGGAATGGGTGATCGCCAACTGGGATAATTACCCGGGAATCAATAAAAACTGTAATATAAAAACCCGTGAAGATTTTTTCACAGAGTTTAAAGACCTGGTCATCAAAAATCAAGGCAAAAGAATTATTGTGGCCCTGCATCATCCTATTATCAGCAGCGGAATTCATGCAGGATTTAACTCTGCAAAATCTCACCTTTATCCTCTTAAAAGTAAAATTCCTGTTCCTGTTGTGGCCAGTGTTATCAACATATTGAGGAGCTCATCAGGGGCAAATCCTCAGGATATCAACAATCAGCATTATGCTGATCTTGCCAACCGGTTGAAAAGTATTGTTCAGGATAAAGAAAATATCATCTTTGTTTCAGGACATGATCATAATCTTCAATATCATGAAGATGGAAATATAAGACAGATCATCAGTGGTGCAGGTTCCAAAACTGATCCGTCTACGATTGTCGAAAAAACAGATTTCTCTTACGGCGGAAATGGTTTTGCTGTTTTAAATATCAGAAATGACCAGAGTACCGATGTTGAATTCTTTTCAACAAAAGATACCCAGCTTCAGAGGCTTGCCCAGATCTCTGTCATTTCAAAACCGGACGTATTTGTGAATAACTTTCCAAATTCTTTTCCGCCAGCCATATCTTCTACTATCTATCCGCTACAGCTTACCCAAAAAAGAAAATTTTACAGATGGCTTTGGGGAGATCACTACAGAAGATATTACGGAATCCCTGTTGAAGCTCCTACAGCCAACCTTTCGGAGCTTAATGGAGGCTTTATCCCTTTCAGAGAAGGAGGAGGAAACCAATCCAACAGCTTAAGATTAAAATCTTCAGACGGACAGGAATTTGTAATGCGCGGCATAAAAAAAAGTGCCATTCGTTTTCTCAACAATATGGCTTTTACCAAAAGTACATTTGGAGAAGAACTTACCGATACCTTTCCTGAAAAGTTCTTACTGGACTTTTATACCACGAATCATCCTTTCACTCCTTTTTCCGTTGGAAATATGGCCGATAAACTGGGAATTTTCCACAGCAATCCAAAATTATATTATATTCCTAAGCAACAGGCTTTAGGCAGGTACAATCAAAACTACGGTGATGAAATGTATATGATTGAAGAGCGTTTTTCTTCAGACCCCAAAACCTTAGCTTCACTGGATAATGCAAAAGATATTGTTTCAACTGATGACGTACTGAAAAACCTCATCAAAAACTATAAATATTCTGTTGATAAGGAATCCTATATGAGGGCCCGGATTTTTGATATGCTGATCGGAGATTGGGACCGCCATTCGGATCAATGGAAATGGGCTGAATATGAGAAAGGAGATCAAGTGGTTTACAAACCAATTCCCAAAGACCGGGATCAGGCTTTCAGTAAATATGACGGAGCTGCATTCAAACTTATTATGAATGTCCCGGCGATCCGTCATATGAAAACATTCACAGAAGATATCAGCAGTGTAAAATGGCTGAGTATGGAACCTTACCCAATGGATCTGGTCTTTTTAAAAGGATCTACTCAGGAAGAATGGGTAGCACAGGCAAAATACATCCAGGAACACCTTACCGATTCCGATATTGATGAAGCATTCAAAAATCTTCCCAAAGAAGTACAGGATGAAACCATTGCCGATATTCAGAAAAAACTGAAAATACGAAAAACAAAGTTACAGGATTATGCCTTCGACTATTATGATGTGCTTCAGAAAAAAGTTCCATTGGCAGGAACTATAAATCCTGATAAATTCGTCATTACAAAAAATGGAAAGTCTGTACTTGTACAACAATATGAACTCGGTAAAAACAAAGATAAAAATGAACTGGTTTTTGAAAAAAAATATGATGATTCAAAAACAAAAGAACTCTGGATCTATGGGCTCGAAGATGATGATATCTATGAAGTAACAGGAACCGGAAATCCAAAGATGAATATCAGACTGATTGGCGGATATAATCACGATGTATATAATGTTGCAGACGGAAGAAAAGTGAAAATTTATGATTTTAAATCACAGAAGAACACTTATAACAATGCCGGCAATGCCACAAAGAATATTTCTGATGATTATGACCTCAACAGCTACAATTATAAGCACCCGAAATACAATTCATTTGCAGGATACCCCAACTTTGATTACAACCCTGATGATGGAGTAATTGTTGGTGTTTTAGCAAATTATACCGTGAATAACTTCATTCGCGACCCTTATACTCAAAAACACAGTTTAAAAGCCAATTTCTATACTGCTACAGCGGGGTTCAGCCTTACTTATAAAGGGATTTTCAAACAGGCAATTAAAGGATGGGATTTTAATGTGGATGCTGCCTATACCACGCCAAGGTTCTCTCAGAATTTCTTTGGCTTATCCAATGAAAGCCCTTATGATAAAGAAAATACGGAGAGAGAATATAACAGAGCCCGGATTTCCAAATTCAATGTTGCTCCTTCGATCTCCAAAAAAAGCTGGATGAATCTCAATCATCAGATTCAGCTTACCTTTGAAGACAATAAAGTACAGGTAAAGGAAGGAAGATTCATTAACGAATCTCCCGATGTAAGGCCTGAAGTCTTCAGTAGCCAGCAGTTTGTAGGGGCCAATTATACATTCAGTTATAAAAATTCAGATAATGTTGCCTTCCCTACTCTTGGAATGGAGTTCATGCTTAATGCCGACTGGAAAGCAATTTTATCAAATTTTAACCGGAACTTCCTTACTCTGAAAGGTAAGCTGGCTATTGACCACAGAATTGATAAAAAAGGAAATTTTGTTTTTGCCAATTCCAGTCATGCCATGTGGATTAATAATGACAGCTTTGAGTTTTACCAGGCGGCAACTATTGGTGGAAACAATGGAATGAGAGCATTCAGAAATGAAAGATTTTCCGGTAGATCATACTTTATCAACAATTCAGAAATCCGATGGGATTTTGGAAGAATCAGAAATAATATTATTCCTGCCAATCTTGGAATTCTGGTAGGCTATGATATTGGGCGTGTATGGAATGATGGCGAATATTCAAGAAAATGGCATCAATCTGTAGGAGCCGGTGTTTGGCTAAGTCTTGCCGAAATGATCTCCGCAAGGTTAAATTATTTCTATGGCTCAGATGGCGGAAGGATTTCAGCAGGTATTGGAATGAAATTTTAGATTAATAAAGAAGTAAATAAAAAAAACTCAGGGTGACCTGAGTTTTTCTTTTATGTATATATGTTTGTATTACTTCTTAATGAATTTAATACTTTCAGAAACTGTACGATCCTGTATTGTAATAACATAAGTACCTTTCACTAAATCAGCTACACGGATCTGGCTATTTTCAATTTTACCTTTCTTAATAAGCTGTCCGACAGCATTATGAATTTCAAATTGTGCTTCTCCGGAAACAGATGAGATAGTAAGTATATCATTAACCGGATTAGGATATATTCCGAAATTATTTTTCTTATCCGTTTCCTTGGTTCCCAGCGTCTCTCTTGTTGTAAATGTTTTAGTTTCATAAACAAACTCACCATCTTTATGAAATACAACCTGCCCTGAGCTTGTAGATAAATCAACATAACCATTTGTTAAGCCATCCCCAAAATCATCGGAAATAGTAAATGCATAACAATCTTGAGGAAGCGTCCATGTTTGTGTAATAAGTGTTGGATTCGGCTGTCCCGGTTGTGTGTTAGAATAGTTTCCGGACTTAACAATCTGGCCAGCACTATTTCTCAGGTTCCATCTTGTCTCATTTCCATATCGGTCTCTTAATAATTTAAAAGTAAATGTAGTGGTACCAAAATACTCAGGTATTATAGGTTTCACATAATTACCGTTTGAGGTATTATTTGTACTTCTTTCATCTGTTGTTCCGTTGACAGAGACAATCGCTAATGAAACAGGAGAGGAAGCTACAGCTCCATCAACAGGAATATTGATAACGCTTGATTTATCCTGAGCTAAATTACCTGCCCAGTTATAATTTTGAACAGCACCACCATTGAATGAATAAGAAATAACAGCTGACGTTAAATTACTTGTCCCTCTATTATTAAGAATAAGACGTACTACTCCTTCCCCACAATTCACCACACCAATTGAACAGCCTCCGTCAAATTTGATCTCAGCATCATTAGCAAACAGAGGAATAGGCTGATCTCTATTAGATGTCTTCAGCTCTACCCTTCTTGGAGAGTTGTCCATTACTGTTCTGATTCTTGTTTTCTGATCATTCGTATAAATGTTCATACAGGTATCATTGGTATAATCCATATAGTTCTGAACCATTTCATAGACTGATGCATTATCACAGCTGGCTATTGCAGCATTACATGTATAATTTGCAGTATGTGCTGTTGGAGTATCTGCACAATAGTCATTTCCACAGTTAGCATCTCCCCAGATATGTCTTAATCCTACAAAATGTCCTACCTCATGAGTCATTGTTCTCCCTCTGTCATAGCCCGCCTGCATCAGAAATGTTCCATCATTGTAATCCATACTCCCAAAAGTAGAGAAACCTGCAACAACACCATCTGTATTGGCGAGCCCACCATTAGCAGCCATCCCCGGAAGTCCGGAATTAGATGGAAATTGAGCAAAGCCCAGTAAGCCACTGTCTGCAAAATTTACACTCCACATATTCATGTATTTTGTAGGATCCCATATTGTTGTAGGCTTTACCGTACTGTTAATAAAGTTTTCGTAACCATCTGCTGGGGATCCGTTAGCCCAGAACTCCCGGCAAAGATTTACCCTATCAATACCATTGGTGGGATTTCCGTTAGGATCCACCTTTGCAAGTACAAATTGTATTTCAGTATCTGCTCCTACAAGGCTGGCATTAAATCCCGGAGTTCCCGTCATTCGTCTAAAGTCGTTATTCATTACTGTGATCTGTGACATTACCTGGCTATCTGTAATATTGGGAGCAGTTCCTATATCCTGACCATTGTGAATAACATGTACTACAACCGGAATAGTAATGACATTCCCGTTCTGGGATCTATTCAATTTATTTTTTTCAATTAAAGGGGCCAGCCATTCTTCAAATTGTTCCGTTGTAAATCTCTCAGGAAATTGTTTCCTAAGACCTTCTTCATACGCAACAGTTCCACATCTTTCAATTCCCCGGGGATCCCTATTTCCTTCTGTAGAGCGTTTTGAAAATTTTGAACCTTCTTTATTCTGAGCATTGGTAAATACAGCTCCGGAAAATAATAGAGGTACCAAAAAAAATTTCGAAATAGTAGTTTTTCTCATATTCTTTTTTATATTTTAGCAAATATATAAACAAAAACAAAAAACCAAATAATAATAGATAAAAAAAACACCAAATACATAAAAATAATTCAATGAAAAAACATTTTATATTAATTAATTCCGTATTCATATTTTCAATTATAGGTTGTATTAATCAAAATAAAAGTGAAAACAACGGAAAAAATTCAACAATAAATACAAAACAAGGGAAAATTGAAAAAGTACAATTAATCGAACAAACAAGAGGAGTTAATGATAGTGTGACTTTCACAGCTACCTCTAAAATCTACACCTCCAATAATGCAGACCCAACCAATTCTTCTATCTCCCCCTCTGAATGGGCAAGCATTTCCAAACAGGCAGAAGCGCTTGATTTATCTGCAATATCCAAGCTTCAATCTCCCACAACAGGAAGATATTCTGACCGGGCTCTGGCCGCTACCATTATTATTACTTCGGGCGGTACAACCTATACCTCAGCAACTTTTGACTCGGGCCATCCACCAAAAGAATTAGAAGCTTTGTATAATGAAATTCAAAAACCTACCAGAAATCTTAAAAAGAAACCTGAATAAACCAATAAAAAAACCACAGATAATTTCTGTGGTTTACTATTTATAAATATTGATTTGTTTAAAAAGCAAGCTGATATACATTTCCACCTTCTTCTTTAGCTTTTTCATCAGCAATAATTAATGTTTTGTCATTAAGGAAAACAATCGCTTCTTTCTGCGAATTGTGGTCTAATGGTATTTTCTGAATTTTGGCAGAACTGAAATCATCTGCTGTAAACCCACTGAGAACATGAATGTTTTTATGGGTAAGCAGTACAATCTTATCTTTCGTACTGTTGATGGTTGCAGAAGTAATAGCAGCATCATTATACCCTCCGTCAAGCTTTAATCTCCCTATTAATTTGGCTTCAAAATCTCCTTCTTTATTAGGAACCTGAAAAACAAGGAAAGTTCCGTCAAAACCTTTGCTTCTGTTTTTAGTAAAAAGATAGAAGTTACCATCCATCTCTACAAAAGCCTCACAGTCATACAATAAGTTAGATTTTTTTGGAGGAAATTCAGTCTGTCCCTGATAATGAAATTTTGTAGTTTGGATCACCTTGGTTGTTGCCTGAGTGGCATCTTTCAAATCTGTCTTCAAAATAGCAAGGTCCTGTCTGCTATTATCATTATTTCCAAAATTTCCGATGTAAATATTTCCTTGTGTATCTGAGATAATATCTTCCCAGTCTGTATTTTCAGCATTTTCAACCGGAATAGAGGCCAGCAATTCACCTTTATCATTAAGCCCATATACAGCATTTTTATTTCCACGGTCTTCTATGACCCAGGCTGTCTTTTTATCCTGAGACAAGGTAATTCCGGAAACCTCCTTTAGCTTTTTAGGTAAGGTATACTGTACTTGTAATTTATCATCATTAGTGGGTTGATTCTGTGCCTTAGGATTACAGCTCAGTAAAAGTGAAACAGGTAAAATAAGAAATCGTATCATATGTATTTTTTTTAACTTAAATTAAGAAGCATTAATCGTTCCAAATACGACTTTATGAAAGAAGCTTTGCTTTTTCCCATAAAATATCCATTTCTTCCAGGGACATATCAGCAAGTTTTAAACCTTGCTCATTGGCAAGTACTTCCATCTTTTGAAATCTTGAAATAAACTTCAGGTTTGTTCTTTCTAATGCAGAATCAGGATTAATTCCTGAAATCCTCGCATAATTGATCAATGAGAAAAACACATCTCCCAGCTCCTGTTCTTTTTTAACAAGATCCGTTTCCTCATGGAATTCCTGGATCTCCTCATCCACCTTTGCCCAGGCATCTTCTGCATCATGAAACTCAAACCCAATCCCTTTTACCTTATCCTGAATCCGGTACGCCTTTACCATACTTGGAAGGCTTTTCGGCACTCCTCCCAGGATAGAGGTATTACCTTCTTTCAATTTCAACTTCTCCCAGTTCTGCTTTACCTCTTCTTCATCCTTCACTTCAGTATCACCATAAATATGGGGATGACGGAAAATCAACTTTTCATTGAGAGAATTGATAACATCTGCTATATCAAAGCTTCCTTTTTCAGATCCTATTTTAGAATAGAAAACCAGATGAAGCAATACATCTCCCAGTTCCTTCTTTATTTCCTGTAAATCTTCCTGAAGTATGGCATCTGAAAGCTCATAGGTCTCCTCAAGAGTCAGGTGGCGAAGCGACTCTAAAGTCTGCTTTTGATCCCATGGGCATTTTTCACGCAGATCATCCATAATATCCAGTAGTCTTCCGAAAGCTTCCAGCTTTTCCTGTTTCGTATTCATAGTAATGGGAAATTCAAAATTATACAAATGTAAGGGTTATTTTGACTTTAGTGCAAGCCTTGGAGCTGAAAGTTGAGAGTTAAGAGTTAAGAGTTGAAAGTATGAAGCAGGAATTGTGAATCGTCAATCTGCGTTGCGCTTATCAATTTTTACAGATCTGGTACAACCAATCACTATTCACTGGCAAAGAAAAATTCAATCTCTGACTTAAAACGGCATTGCAAATTGTGAATGATCAATCCGCTGTGCTTGTCAATTTTTTGCAGATAAAAAATTCACTATTCACCAGCAAAGAAAAAATTCAATCTCTGACTTAAAACGGCATTGCAAATTGTGAATGGTCAATCCGGCTGCGCTTGTCAATTTTTACAGATCTGGTACAACCAATCACTATTCACCAGCAAAGAAAAATTCAATCTCTGACTTAAAACGGCATTGCAAATTGTGAATGGTCAATCCGGCTGCGCTTGTCAATTTTTACAGATCTGGTACAACCAATCATTATTCACTTGCAAAGAAAAATTCAATCTCTGACTTAAAACGGCATTGCAAATTGTGAATGGTCAATCCGGCTGCGCTTGTCAATTTTTACAGATCTGGTACAACCAATCACTATTCACTT
>NZ_JALCZD010000004.1:0-405101 GCF_024586945.1 Chryseobacterium sp. WG14 | reverse complement strand
CATAATAAATGCTTTACTCCAGTCCCAATCGGTATTAGCAGCATTCATAGGAGCCATGTATAAGGTTTTCCTACCATCACCATCAGGTGTATGCCATATCCATGAATTACTTCCTGCACTCACAAAATCGAAGAATCTGGCACCACCATTTACATCAAGTTTAGCAGTTGGTGAATCTGTTCCTATCCCTACATTTCCATTTTGCAGTAATTGAAGACCTATTCCTGTTGATGTTCGAAGCTTTATTCCGCCGAACCAATTAATATCCAATCCACTAGAGCCCGACACAGGATAATGACCTAAATAATAATTAGCAGTATCCGAGTTACCATACAGCTTGTCAAACGCAATATTTTGAGAAAATAATGATCCACAGATAGCCAGACCAAGAATTGATAATGTTTTTTTCATTTCTGTTACATTTATTTTATCGAAAGGTAATAGATAAAATTAAAAAATCTATAGAATGGGATTTAATACAACAAATCTCATTCTTGTATAGAAATGGATTAGTTAATTTCAAAAAAAAATATTATTTTATTTTAGAAACTATGATTAGATCTTAAAAAGAGGAAACTAAATTTTGAAACCAGGTGATAGAAATTTCACCAAAAATTTTGTTTTATGTAAAAATAAAGCTGCAAATGAAGAAAAAATATTTATTTATAGAAATCTTCATTTTAATATTTTATATCAATTCTTAACATTTGTATTGCCAAGATATACTGTTCTGCCCCTCCTTCCTATAAACCAAGTGAAGTGATAAAATATCTCTTGAAAAAGTTGTTGTATTGTTGTAGTCAAAAAATAAAAAAAGTTCCTGATTTTCAAAGTGATTTCATCTGAACCCGAACCAGGGATATCATCTTTTGAGACAGCAAATACCTGGTATTTACTAGTATTATTCACAAAGATAAAAAAAGCCCCATCCTGCATTGGGATCGGGCTTGAAATAATTGTAAAATTCTATTATTAATCAGCTGAATACACTTAAGTTTTTAGCAATATCTTTTCCGGCATAAGGAGGAAAAACATCAAGTTCAAGATCCGGATTTCCAACAAGCATAGCTTTAGTATTGCTTAAAGCATCAAATCCTGCTTTACCATAATATTTGCCCATTCCTGAATATCCTACGCCCCCGAAAGGTAAACTGTCTATCCAGCAGTGTAAGTTCGTTTGATTGATGCAACCACCTCCAAAGGAAACCGAATTAAGGAAATAATCAATATTATCCTGATTTTTACTAAAAATATAGGCTGCCAATGATTTAGGCTTACGTTTAATAATATTGGCAATCTCTTTTAAATCTGAATACACCATTACAGGCAAAACAGGTCCGAAAACTTCCTGTTGCAATGCAGGATCTTCCCAGGTACTCGGATAAAGGACAGTGGGTTCTACATACCGCTGAGCCACATTGAAACGTCCCCCAATAACTACCTTTTCGGGAATGATATAGGATGCAACACGTTCTGTGTCATGTTCACTGATCATTCTTGCGAAATCGGGGCTTTGCTGAGGATCTTCTCCGTACATTTTGCGGATGGAAGCCTTTAGTTTTTCAATAAATTCTTCAGCAATACTTTCGTGTACATATACATATCCCGGGGCAATACACCATTGTCCCGAAATCGCATTATGCCCCCATGCGATTCTGTCTACTGCGATGTCCAAATTGGCTGTTTCATCAACGACGGTAGGATTTTGCCCTCCCAATTCTAAAATAATAGGAGTCAGATTTTCTGCAGCAGCGCGCATTACTACTTTTGCAACATTGGAACTTCCTGTAAAGAAAATAAAGTCAAAAGGTAATTGTAATAATTCTGTGATTTCTTCTCTGCCACCTGTCACTGCTGTTACAGCTTCCGGCTCAAAATATTTAGGGATAAGCTCAGCAAATAGCTGGGCTACAGTAGGAGTTGTGTTGGCTGGCTTTAAAATGACTGTATTCCCTGCTGCCAATGCTGCAATGGCAGGATCGAGCAATAACAATACCGGTGCATTGAATGGACCAATGACTAATGTTACTCCATAAGGTTCTTTATAAATAATTCCACTGTTTCCGGTTTCTTCAAGACCTTTAGGGATTTCAGTCTTCTGAGGTGTCATCAATTGTTTAAGGTTTTCCTTGTAATATTTTATCACGCCCAGTGGTACCGTAATTTCAAACAATTGCTCAAAAGGAGGTTTACCGAAGTCCTGCTCCAGGGCTTTGCAAAAAACGTCCTGGTTGTCTGTAAGAAATTTTTCCATCCTGTTAAGCTGATCCATACGCCATTCGTATGTTTTACTCTGATCATTGAAGAAAAATTCTTTTTGAGTATCAAAAATGTTTTGGTATTTGTTCATATGTATTGTGTGTTTTTTATTATAATTAACAGGCTATTCTGATAAAGCTTCAATGACCAATTGTGATGCAAGAAAACTGCTGTGCTGCTGTTGTGCAGTAATTAATCTTCCATCTCTCACTGCAAATGGTTCCAGAGGCCCGGCAACTTCAAATTTGGTATTTGGGTTTTTTCTGGCTTCTGTTTCAATCGTATAATCATTGACAGTCATTCCGAACATTGTATTGATAATATCCTCTTCACTGTCTGCAAATCCTGTCCATGTTTTACCATCTGCCAAAAGTTTTCCGTTACTGAGTGTGGTCCACAACAGTAAAGAAGTTCCATGGCAGATAAGACAGGTAATTTTTCCTGCCTCATAAAAGTCTGCAATAAGTTTGTGTAGTTTTTTATCATCTTTAAAAGTGAGTAAGGGTGCTCCTCCTCCCGCAACACAAACGGCATCATAATTATTAATATCTATTTCCTCTACAGCTTTTGAATTTTGTAATAATTTTCCAAAAATAGGATGATGACGAAAACCAATGCTAATCAAGTCGTTAGGATAAGCGCCATCCGGATTTTCAGGGTCTGAGTGGGCATCAAATTTCACTTCCCCTCCTTTTGGTGAGCATAGGTCCACATCATACCCTGCCTGTATAAAATCAAAAAAAGGACGTGTCATTTCTTCTGCAAAAAAACCGACGCTAATACCATGAAGATGAGTGGCATTAGAAACTAAGCACAGAATTCTTTTTTTAGGATATATGTGTTTTGGCTGTCTTCTGATTATATGGTCATGTTCATTCATATTATTTTTTTAGATTATTGAAGTGTTTTGTTTGTTTTTCCTTAAACAAAGTTATATAAATGAATAACTTATATATGGTGAGGTTTTCGGAACTTTAGAAAATTTAATTATTTTTTCCCGCTAATAGGAATTATAAAATCCCCTTCTTGAAAAATTAAACATTCGAAAATTGAAAATCATCTCTTGAAATAATTTTATCAGTCTAAGAGTAATATTTTATACATTTATATAAAGTATTGTTCAATAAAAATACCCCAGTAAAATGACAGAGATATTCCAGCCTGATGCTATTATTGTAGGAACCGGATTAGCGGGATTAACTGCCGCTATGGAAATAACCAATGCAGGAAAAAAAGTCCTTTTATTGGACCAGGAAACTGAAGAGAATATAGGAGGACAGGCATTCTGGTCTTTTGGAGGCCTTTTCCTGATCAATTCCCCCCAACAGCGCAGAATGGGAATTAAAGATTCTTATGAGCTGGCTTTACAGGATTGGAAAGGGACAGCAGGTTTTGACCGTAAAGAAGATTACTGGCCCCGTCAGTGGGCAGAAGCCTATCTGAAATTTGCGGCAGGTGAAAAATATAAATATATTTCCAGGTTGGGAATCAAATTGATGTTTATGGTGGGTTGGGCTGAGCGTGGTGACGGATCTGCTGCAGGACACGGAAATTCTGTACCCCGTTTCCATGTCAGTTGGGGAACAGGCACAGGGGTAATAAAGCCTTTTGTAGAAAAAGCATATCAGGCGAAAGAGAAAGGTTTGTTACAAATGAAATTCAGACACAGAGTCACTGAATTGATCCTGGAAAATGGAAAAATAAAAGGACTTAAAGGTGACATGCTGGAAAACGATACTCAGGAAAGAGGAATTGCCACCAATAGAAATATCATCTCACAATTTGAATATACTTCTCCTCATATTATTATTGCTTCGGGAGGTATTGGAGCCAATCATGAGCTGGTAAGAAAGAACTGGCCCGAAAGATTGGGTCCCGCTCCGGAAAATATGGTGTGCGGAGTTCCTGCTTATGTAGACGGAAAAATGATTGGTATTGCAGAAAATGTAGGAGCTGATGTTATCAATAAGGATAGAATGTGGCATTATACAGAAGGAATACAAAACTGGAATCCCATCTGGCCAAATCACGGAATAAGAATATTACCCGGACCTTCCTCATTGTGGTTTGATGCACAGGGAAAGCGCCTTCTCGCTCCTTTCCTGCCCGGATTTGATACATTGGGAACTTTAAAATATATCCAGGATACAGGGTTTTCTTATTCATGGTTTATTCTTACTCAAAAAATTATAAAGAAAGAATTTGCGCTTTCCGGCTCGGAACAGAACCCGGATATTACCAATAAAGACTACTCTCTCTTTTTGAGCAGAATTTTTGGCAAAAAGGCACCTGGACCTGTTGAAGCATTCAAAGAACACGGAAAAGACTTTATTGTATCAGATAATCTGGAAGACCTTGTTTCTAAAATGAATCAGCTGGCCGGAAATCATCTTTTAAAGTATGAAAAAATAAAAGCACAGATTGAAGCCCGGGACAGGGAGCTTGATAATAAATTTTCAAAAGATACACAGGTCAATTATATCCGAAATACCCGTAACTATCTGGGTGATAAGCTTGGCCGTGTGGCAGCCCCACATAAAATATTGTCTCCTGAAAATGGACCTTTAATTGCGGTACGTCTTCATATTCTTACCCGTAAAACATTGGGTGGCATTAAAACAAATCTTAACGGACAGGTTTTAAGACAGGATGAAAGCATTATTGAAGGACTGTATGCTGCCGGAGAAGTAGCAGGTTTTGGCGGTGGTGGAATGCACGGTTATCGTGCTTTGGAAGGGACATTCCTTGGGGGATGTATTTTTTCGGGAATGAAAGCCGGGAAATATATCGCCGGATTACAATAAAATCATTTGAATACAGAACTATTATGAGTACTTATTTTGACAATAAGGTTATTTGGATCACGGGAGCATCATCAGGAATTGGAGAAGCATTGACTAAGGAGCTTACCGTGAATACGAATGCAAAGATTATTCTTTCTTCCAGGAAGGAGGAACAATTATATGCTGTAGCAGAAAATGCAGGGCTTCCCCACTCCAGATATGCAGTGCTTCCTCTGGATCTAGCCAATTATAAAGATATGCCTGATATTGCAGGAAAAGCAATAGAAAAATTTGGAAAGATTGATATTCTCATTAACAATGCCGGGCTGTCTCAGCGCTCATTGGCCATGGAAACTGATATCGAGATTGATAAACACTTAATGGAAGTTGACTATCTAGGAACCGTTGCCCTTACCAAAGCGGTTGTTCCTTATATGATTAAAAACGGTGGAGGCCAGATTGCTGTAGTTTCCAGTCTCATGGGAGTATTCGGAGCTCCGATGCGAAGTGGCTATGCTGCTGCCAAACATGCTCTTCATGGCTTTTTTGATGCCCTGCGTGCAGAGTTATATGCTCAAAAAATACTTGTTACCATCATCTGTCCCGGATTTATACAAACCAATATTTCCATTCACGCGGTTACCGGTGACGGCTCCCTGCAGGGAACCATGGATGATGCTACTGAGAAAGGAATGTCTGCTGATATTTTTGCCAGAAAAATGCTCTCTGCTATAGAAAAAAAGAAAAATCAGAAAGCTATTGGAGGCAAAGAAGTATTGGGTGTTTATCTGAAAAGGTTTTTCCCTGCATTACTGGCAAAGTTCGTGCGTAATGCCAAGGTAGTATAGGTTATTTTTCATTAAAAACCTATCCCTAGCTTCCTGTGAATACCTGTAAAAATAGCTTGGATCGATTGATCCCTTTATCAGGAGAATTTATAACAAAAACAAAGCGCCATTTATATTGAGTGGTGCTTTGTCAATAATATAGGAGCTAATGAAAATCACAGGATGACCATAACGGCATAAAGTCCTGCCCAACCTTATCCATGTTCGGGAATCTGTGCATTTTCATAAATTAAGGCTTCATTTTTTAGCTCTTGCCAGAAATCAAAAGGAATATGGGCGTGCAGCGCTTCCACATTATCTTTTACCTGTTCAGATTTGCTGGCTCCGGGAATAATAGATGAAAATTCATCAGAAGCAAGTACAAAGTGAAGGGCAGCATCTATAAGACTTATATTGTACTGTGATGCTATAGCTTCCATTCGGTCCCGTTTTTCATGCATCCCTTTTGGAATCAGATCCTTATAATTATACCGTTTTCTTCCTGCAATATAACCGGAGTTATAGCCGGCTCCTGAAACCAGTTTTACCCCGGATTTTCTAACAGCAGGAAGAAGTCTGTCCACCGCATCTTCATGTTCTAAAATCGAATATTGTGTTGCGGAAAGGCAGACATCGGGATCTGCAGATTCCAGACAGTCTAAGATTGGTTCAATTGTATTGACCCCCATTCCCCAGGCTTTGATGACTCCCTGGTCCCGGAGTTCAGAAAGAACTTTAAAGGCCCCTTTTCTTGCCTGTTCCAAAAAATAGGGATAACGGTCCCCTACCTGGTCTTCAGACAAATCATGAACATAAACAATATCAATGTGATTGAGTCCTGTTCTTTGTAAACTGTCTGCAATAGACCTTTTTATAGCATCAGCTGTATAATCATGTCTGAAATCATAGTTCAGGGGATTCTTCCACATGGTTGGAGGAACTTCCGATTCCGGAACTTCATTAAAAAGCCTTCCCACTTTTGTTGAAAATATAAAATCACTTCTTTCCTTATCCTTAAGAAAGTTTCCAAACCGTCTTTCGCTCTTGGTGAGCCCATACCATGGAGAAGTATCATAATATCTGATCCCGGTGTCCCATGCAGTCTGAAGTATTTCGTAAGCCTGTTCATCCGTGATATTTTCAAAAGCTGTACCTATGGCAACCCCGCCTAAGCCCAGACGGTGTTTTCCGGTTAAAATATTTGTTTTCATATTACAATATTTGGGGTGTTGGCTATATAACCAACAAACATCGTGCAGACCTTAAGAAGAAGATAAAAATCAAGTTGATTTTGTTTTTTTTATATGTTAAATGTTTGTTATCTAAGCTCCTTTGGTCCTGTTATTGAATGAAATAAAGAACATCATTTCAATATCATTTACTATGAAAAAGCATATTCTAATCGTCGGAGGAGGATTTGCCGGCATCAATCTTATCAAATCTCTTAAAAATGACAAAAGATTCAGAATTACACTGGTAGACAAGAATAATTATCATTTTTTTCCGCCATTGATCTATCAGGTAGCTACTTCATTTATAGAAGCATCCAATATCAGCTACCCTTTCAGAAAATTATTTTCAGAGAATAAGCATGTAAAATTTCACATGGGAAGCCTGATTAAAGTAGACCCTGAAAATAAAACAATAGAAACGGAAACAGGAAATCTCAGCTATGATTATCTGGTACTGGCATTGGGAACAGAATCTAATTTTTTCGGAATGGAAAATGTACAGAAATGTGCACTGCCGATGAAAAGTATTGAAGAGGCGCTGTATCTTAGGAATCATATATTGCTGACACTGGAAGAGGCTGCCCGAAATAAGGATATAAAACAGGCTGAAAAGCTGCAGAATATTGTTATTGCAGGAGGAGGCCCTACCGGGGTAGAACTCGCTGGAATGCTGGCAGAAATGGGCCGGTATATTGCTCAAAAAGAATACCCTGAAATCAAGATAAGTCTTTCCAGTATCTATCTGATTGACGCTTTACCTACCCTTCTTTCTCCTATGAGCCAGCTGGCTCAAAAAACAGCTTATGAAAAGCTGACAGAACTGGGCGTGAAGATTCTTCTGAACGTTTCTGTAAAAGATTATGTAGATTCCCAGGTTATTTTAAGTGATGGAAAATCCATTGCAACGGAAACCCTTATCTGGACATCCGGGGTGATAGGCCGGGAAATTGACGGACTGCCTGAAGCCAGTGTAGGAAAAGGCAGACGCCTGCTGGTAGATGCCTACAATAAAGTAGAACAAACAGAAAATATATATGCTATAGGAGATATTTGTCTTATGCTTTCTGAAGAAAAATTTCCAAAAGGACATCCTCAGCTTGCGCAGGTTGCCATCCAGCAGGGGAAAAATCTGGCAGCTAATTTTAAACGGATAGAAGATGGTAAAGTTCTTGAACCTTTTTATTACAATGATAAAGGCAGTATGGCTATCATCTCAAAATATAACGCTGTAGTGGATCTTCCGAAGAATTCCTTCAACGGATTTTTAGCATGGCTTACCTGGCTTTTTATCCATATCATCCCTCTTGTAGGGTTCAGAAGTAAAATACAGCTGGCCTTAGACTGGTTCCGTTTATTTATTACCAATAATCCGTCTATCAGACTTATACTTTTTCCTAAAAGAAATACAGGAAACGGATAGCAGAACAGCTTATAAAGTATATTTCAAATCACAATTAAATCTATCATTATGAAAAATTCTAGAAAACCTCCATTTTTTGGTGAAACGGTTGTCATTACAGGAGCCTCCAGCGGAGTTGGTAAGGCTGTGGCAGAGGCATTTGCTCAGCAGGGAGCAGATCTTGTTTTAGCTGCAAGGGGTGAAGAGGGCCTTAACAAGACAGCAGAAGTATGTAGGAAGTTAGGAGCCACGGTTATTGCTGTACCCACTGATACTTCCGTAGCCGAAGAAGTGCAGCATCTGGTAGATCAGGCTCTTCAATTTAGCGGTAAGATTGATTACTGGGTGAATAATGCAGGTGTTTTGGCTTTCGGTAAATTTGAGAAGATCCCTGTGGAAGTAACGGATCAGATTGTAAAAACAAATTTGTTGGGATATATGCATTCGGCACATGCTGTGCTTCCGGTCTTTAAACGCCAGAAAAGAGGTGTTTTACTGAATAATATCTCAATCGGAGGATGGATGCCTGCTCCATATGGAACAGCATATACTGCTTCAAAATTCGGAGTTCGCGGTATGGTGGAGACCCTTCAGGGGGAAGTGTCAGACTATCCCAATATTCATATCTGTGCCTTATATCCGGGATTTCAGAAGTCATCGGGAATAGATCATGCTGCCAATTATTCAGGAATAAAACTGAGTACGCCCCCTCCTTCATTTGATCCGCGTAAGCTTGCAGATTCCATTGTAAAGGCAGCTAAGAATCCCCAGGAAGCTATATATCCAGACTGGTCTGCTATTGTATTTAAAAATATGTATGAAATATTTCCGGGGCTCATCAGGTATATTTCTTCTGCGGGAATGCGCGCGGTGATGAAGAAAGCCAATAAAGATGAGAAAGGAAGCGGAAATGTACTGGAACCTTCCAAAGGAAATACGGGAATAGATGGCAAAAAACAGATTTCTGTTTCTCCAAAAATGATAACCTATATGGGAGCCGGGGCGGTCATTATTGTTGCCGCAGGATTATTGTTTTCAGGAAAACTAAGGAAAATATAATATTCGAAGAGTTTCAGAAATTTTTAATAGTTGGGCTTTTTTATTTGATTCTTAAAGATGTAAAGGTTTGGTAAGATAATCATCAGCCCCCACCTTCAATTTTATTATCCAGTGCGTTTTTGGCAAAAATGATAATAACGCTATCCATAGACAAATGTAATTTACTCAAAATAAATAATTTACATTAAAAATTAATTTAATTAATTATCATGTATGTAAAATTATTAATTTATTTGATTTTTGTATAGAAAATAATATTTTCAATGCAAATATGTCAAAAACAATAATAAATTAACATTCTATTCATAGATTTATTATGAATATGTATTATTTTTGCTAAAATAAAAACATTTATTATGAAAAATAAATTATGTACTGCATTCTATGCAATACTGATGCTTTGTTTCACTTCCTGCACAGATTCTGAGCTCGGTTCTGCCTCTTCTTCAAATACAGAAGATACTTCAAATGCCGGTAATAGACAAACATCTATTGGAGAATATTCTTTTAGCATTATGCAATTGAATATATGGCTTGAAGGAACAAAAGTACCCAATGGTTATGATGCAATTGTTAATGAAATTGCTGCACGTGAACCGGATTTTGTCACATTATCAGAAGTTGGTACAAATACTAACTTTAATACTCGTATCCTGGCTTCTTTAAAACAGAAAGGGAAAATCTACTATTCATTCAATAGTAATGATACTACTGTTTTAAGTAAATACCCAATTAAGGAATATTCAAAGTTTAGCAGATATGATCGTATCGTAACCGAAATAATTGCTGGAAATGAAATAGCCGTTTATTCCGGGCATTTACATTATAAAAATTATGCAGCTTACTACCCAAGAGGATATGATCCTAATACTTTCACCAAATTATCTACTCCCATTACTGATCCTGTTACAATCTTACAGGAAAATGACGCATCTAATAGGCCCAGAGAAATACAGGATTTTATAACAACTTCCAAAAACGATATTGCAAGTGGCAGAACGGTAATATTAGGAGGAGATTTTAACGAGCCATCCTATCTCGATTGGACAAATGCCGCTAAAAATTTATATGACCACCGAGGAGCAGTTGTACCATGGAGTACAACTGCTACCCTTTCTAAAGCTAATTTTAAGGATAGTTATAGAGTACTATATCCAAACGAAATAGATTATCCAGGATTTACATGGCCAGCACAGGCATCATGGACTCCTAGTTCTGATGAACGTGACAGAATTGATTATATTTTCTATTATGATGATTCCAGAACAACAGTGAAAGACAGCTATATTGTAGGTCCGAAAAATACAGTTGTTAAAAATATTTCTATTCCGGAGACTTCAAAAGATAAATTTTCAGAACCTGTAGGAGCCTGGCCTACAGATCACAAAGGAGTATTGACTGTTTTTACTGCAAAGATAAAAGATACAGCTCTTCCTAAGATAACCTTGAATAACACCAGTTATAAACTGAATGAAGATATTAATATTACCTATACCAATGGTTCTACAGATCCTAAGGCCTGGATTGGTATTTACAAACAGGGAATAATTCCTGGACAAAATCCCAGTGTCAACTACTCAACTAAATGGGGATATACAAATGGACAGACCAATGGTACACTTAATTTTAAATTAAGTACTCCCGGTAATTATTTTGTAGCCTATTTTAAAGATAATGGATATAATGAAATTGCCCAAAGAGTTTATTTTACTAGTAATAATTAAATCTTCATGTATTTGAAATTTTCGTATGAATAACAAGGATGAATCAGTTTTTTTATTTTAAGCTTTTATTTTAACCTCCCTAATATGATTTCAGTCAATTTAAAATGATAGTGTATAATAAAATTCACATAGAAGGAAAAATCAAATATGTAAATCCTAAGCCTGTTATTATTTTCTAAACATTCTTAGCTTTCTATTGATTCTTAATGTCTAGATACACTATGTAACTTAAAAGAAGATGACCTTAGTGATTTTTGTAAGATATTTCATAAATTTACATTTCTGTATCAAATTGATAGCAGTATTAAAATTCTTCCCAGGTGAAAATTCACAACAAAAAAAAATACTTAAGCTTCCTTAAATTTAAAAGAGATTTCCAAAAATACGGATTAGAAAAGGCACGCAGTTATGAGCTTATTCTGCATTGGCTGAACAACAGATTGAGCAGGAATCAGTTTCTTGTACTTTCCGGAATCCTTGTAGGATGTACTGCCGGTCTTGCAGGCGTCATTCTGAAAACTTTAGTACACGATATCCATAATTTCATCACCACTAAAGTTCATTTCGAATATCAGATATTATTTTATATAGTCTTTCCTTTTTTAGGAATTGTATTGACGACAATGATTGTTCTTACTTTGTTTAAAGGGCAGGACCGGAAAGGAATTGGCGCTATTCTTTATGAAATTGCCCAAAACTCCAGTATTGTGGCCTCTGTAAAAATGTATTCACAGGTAATACAGAGTGCTATTACTGTTGGGCTGGGAGGTTCTGCAGGACTGGAGAGCCCTATAGCTGTTACCGGAGCCGCCATCGGTTCCAACTATGCCCAGACCTACAGACTCAGCTATAAAGAGCGTACTTTATTGCTGGCTGCCGGTGCTACGGCAGGGATTGCCTCTGCATTCAATGCTCCTATTGCAGGAATCATGTTTGCCTTTGAAATTCTTCTGACCGGTGTAGTTTTTACAGACTTTATCCCTCTGGTTGTTGCTGCAGTCTGTGGAAGCCTTTTATCAAGAATTTTACTGCAGGAAGATGTTCTCTTCAGATTTTATACCAGAGAGCCTTTCAACTATAAAAATGTACCTTATTACTTTATTTTGGGAATTGTAACCGGATTATATGCCCGCTATTTTGTAATTATTTCTCAAAAAGTAGAACATTTTATAAAAGGTCTTCAGCTTTCAAGAATGCGTAAGGCCATGTTTGGAGGAGCTGTCCTTTCACTGTTGTGTGTGCTGTTTCCTCCTCTGTTTGGAGAGGGATATGAGACAGTAAAAGCTTTTACCAATGGAAATACGTATTCTATTATTGAAAACAGTTTTTTCAGATATTTTGAGATCGGTGAGTGGACTATTATTATATTTCTGGTTCTGGTATTGCTTTTAAAAGCTTTTGCAACCTCCTTTACGATCTTCAGTGGCGGAAATGGTGGAAATTTTGCTCCATCCCTTTTTGCTGGGGGTACTTTAGGTTATTTATTTGCCCTGGTCTGTCAGCATATCGGATTTACAGATGTACCGGTAACCAACCTTGTCCTTGTAGGAATGGCAGGAGCTATGAGTGGTGTATTATATGCTCCGCTTACTGCTATATTTCTGATTGCAGAATCCAGTTTTGGATACGATCTGTTTATTCCACTGATGATTGCTTCTGTAATATCTTATCTTATTGCCAAATGGTTTTCTCCTATTTCTCCGGAATTAAAATCTCTTGCCGATGAAGGTAAAATATTCACAAATAAGCATGATAAAAACCTTCTTTTTGCATTGAAAACAGATGATTTTATTGATAAATACTCACAGACCATCAATGAGAATGCATCTATCACAAATTTGTTTGAACTGGTAAAAAACGGAGATAAAAATATCTTTGCCGTAGTAGATGATCAGCGAAAACTGAAAGGAATTCTTACATTAGATGATATAAGACCCTATCTTTTTAACAAAGAAATTGATCCTTCCCAACTGATTGTCCAGGTAATGAAAGCGCCGCCAGCTATACTCCACCGTGAAAATAAACCGCTGGAAATTCTTCAGATCTTTGATGATACAGGAGTATGGAATCTTCCGGTAGTCAGCGGGAATAATGACTTTATCGGGTTTATATCAAAATCTTCAATTCTGATGAGCTACAGACAATTATTAAAAGAATATTCTGACTAACAGATACTATTTAACACTACAAATTTCAGCTGCTTATACTATCTACTGATATTACAATTGAAAGGCTGAGAATTCCCCTCCTCTGGAGGGGTGGCAAATCAAAGATTTGACGGAGTGGTTATAAAAAGAATTTCCATTTATAAAAAGCAATCCGTTCAAAACTGAACGGATTGCTTTTTATAGTGAATGATGATCATTACACCTAATTACTAGCCTTGTTAAGCAGGTCTATATCTTCCTGATCTAAGACAAGTTTTGGAGCATTAAACAGGGTTTCAAGCTGTGATGCACTGGTAGCACTTACAATAGGAGCTGTAATCAATGGATTAGCCAGCAACCAGGCCAGAGCCACGGTACTTTGAGGAGTATGATGCTTCTCGCCCACCTGATCCAATGCTTTTAAAACTTCAAGACCTTTGGCATTCATGTATTTTCGTACGCCTTCCCCTCTGGCACTTTTTGCAAAATCAGCTTCATCACGGTATTTTCCTGTTAAGAAACCGGCGGCCAGAGACCAGTATGGAAAAACACTCAGATCAAACTGTTCTACCAAAGGTGCATAGTTTTTTTCAAAACCTTCCCTTTCCATCAGGTTATAATGAGGCTGTAAGGCAACATATTTAGGAAGATTATGCTTTTCTGCAGCTTCAAAAGAAGCTTTTAAACGTTCCGGAGAAAGATTGGAGGCTGCAATATAACGTACTTTTCCTGCCTTAATGATCTCGTCATATGCAGAAAGTGTTTCTTCTACCGGAGTAATGTTATCGTCAAAATGCGTATAATAAATGTCTATGTGGTCAGTCTGAAGTCTTTGCAGAGATTCATCCACTGATTGTAAAATATGTTTTTTGCTGATATCAAAACCATGTTCTTTTGTTTCAGAACCTACTTTGGTTGCCAGAACAATATCCTTGCGGCTGGAACGGCTTTTCATCCACTTTCCGATGATCTCTTCAGACTGTCCTCCTCTGCCGTTTACCCACCAGGAATAGGTGTCTGCCGTATCTATAAAATTGAATCCTGCTTCCGTAAAGCGGTCTAATATATCAAAAGATTGTTGTTCGTCCAGTGTCCATCCAAAAACATTCCCACCAAAATTGATAGGTGCTACTGCCAGATCGGTATTTTTGATCTTTCTTTTTTCCATAAAATGATTTGTTATTACAAAGTATTAAGTGACATCTAAGGTAAGGAATAAAGGCAAAAAGAGGGATTCAAAATAACCATACAGTCCATAGTTATTATAAATAGGAATTATTATCCACTTTAGATTATTGATGTCTCTAATAAATATTTCACTTTTCACACCATGTAATATGGTGATTTTCTTCAATTACAAAATAGATTAGTATATTTTTCTTATTAAGTGCCTAATTGCCTGATTTTATCGAATATGCTTAAAAATTAATATACCTTTAAGCAGTTTAAAAATATTTTTAGATAATTTTATGGCCATATAAGTGCATCAAAAAATTTGTCCCACTAATGGAACAATTCAAAAAAATATATTCTGAATATAAACATAGAGTTTATTTCTTTGTTAAGAAATATGTTCAAAAAGAAGAGGATATAGAAGATATTGTCCAGGAAATTTTTATGCATGTTTGGAAGCATATGGATAAAGCTGCCCAGATTCCTATGGAAGCTATCATTTTTAAGACCTGTAAACAGGAGGTTTCTAATTTTTATCGCAAGAATAAATTATTATTTACTTTTTCTGAAAAAGAAATCATTACAGGAGAAGAGGAAACTCTCGATGAAAACAGCCATGAAGAACTGATTTCAAAGGTTAAGCGCCTTTTAGAAAAACTGCCTCAGAAAACCCGGGAATTATTTATTCAACATACAATTAAAAACATCAGTTATTCTCAATTGGCTAGAGAAAACAACCTGTCAAAAACGGCTGTCAGCAAACAAATACATAAAGCTCTAAGCTTTCTGAGAGGCAATCTGCATTAATTTACCATTATTACTTAATATGAACAAATTGTTAAATCCTGATTTTTAGGGTGAACGATTTGGCATTTCTGTGTATTTACTAAAAAATGCTTTGAATGAAATCATAATGCATGCTGTATGAGTTTAGAAAAAAAATTTGCAGAAACCTGGAAAGCAGTCTCCGAGGAACAAAATAAAATAGATGCCACTACAGACCAAAGAATCTGGGAAAGTATCAATATAAAATTCAGGAAAAAAAGAAATATAAAAAAACTGTATTGGGCAGCAGCTATTCTTGTCCCCTTTTTTATTTTTTTAATGATGGATGAGAATTTTCAAAAAACCGCCATACAGCATAAACAAAAATATGTTTATGAAAGTTTTGAAGCTTCAAAAATTCTCAGATTATCTGATGGAAGTATCATCAAACTGATGCCATACAGCAAGTTGACTCTCAGTAAAAATTTTGGAGATAAAGACAGGGAAATCATCTTTACAGGACAAGGAGATTTTAGCATTGCTAAAGATAAAACAAAACCTTTCAGAATTAATGCCGGAGATTTTCATATACAGGTTTTGGGAACTCATTTCTTTTTAGACCAAAAATCTAAAGAAAAGAAAGTAGAATTATTTGAAGGAAAAGTAAAAGTAGAACACTTGGGGAAAATCACTTATTTACTGTCCAAAGAAATCTGGATCAGTAATAATAAGAATTCTGATTACCATTATTACAGAGCGGAGAAACAAATGAACTTCACATTCAATGATTCAGCATATTCAGAGGTAATTAAGCAACTGGAAGACATCTATAATGTAAAAATATCTTATCCTGATCAATATAGAAGCCGAACAGTAAGTGGTTCATTTACAGGAAACCTTAATGATATTCTCTCAATAATCAGCTATCCGTTTAATCTAAAAGTGAAAAAAATAAATGAAACAGAAATACTATTAAAATAAAGAAGCATCGATAATGGGGGTTATCGATGCAGATTTAATCAACTTAAAAACCTGTAGAAAGTTTAAAAATTAATATGGCAAATTTATGAAAAAAACAGCAATTAGTATTGCTATGCTTGGGATATTGTATGTTTCTCAGCGGTTACACGCTTCAGAAATTTATACTGATATGCATACAGCTTATGTGACAGCTCCACCTGTAACTAAAGTGTTGGAGAAGTTGAGTAAAATAACTAAAACACAATTTTTTTATTCAGTATCAGACCTTGAAGATATTTTGATAGATGATCAGGATATTGACTACAGATTATTACATCCTACATTGGATTATTTACAGAAAAATTATCCTATTGAATTTAGTATTCAAAATAATATTGTCACCGTAAGAAGATTATCAAGGAAGATTGAAAAGAAAAGCAATATTGAAATAAATCATATTTCTAAAAATGATACCATTACCGAAAAAGCAAAAAAGATCGATGAAGTAGTATTGGTAGGTTATGGAAAGCAAAATAAAAAAGATGTATCAGGTTCTATTGCTTCTCTTGGCGAAAAAGACCTGAAAAGTGTAGCCTCAGGCAATTTTGGGGATATGATTGCCGGAAAGGCCACCGGAATTCAGATTGCTTCAGCAAATGCAAGCCCCGGGTCTTCACCCAATATCCGTATCCGGGGAATCGGGACGTTAACAGCCGGGGCAAATCCCCTGATCGTTGTTGATGGTTTTCCACTTACAGAAGGAACCAATTTAAATTCAATAGATCCTAATTCTATTGCTTCGATAGATGTTCTTAAAGATGCAGCCTCAACGGCTATTTATGGATCAAGGGGAGCCAATGGAGTGATTTTAATTCAGACCAAAGAAGGTAAAAAAGGAAAACTTGAGGTGACTTTGGATTCCTATTATGGAATTCAGACAAGAAGTGATAATGAAAAGTTCGTTAATGCTTATGATATGGCCGTTTTCATGAAAGAATCCAGGGATAATAATTATCTTTCAAAAGGCGTCAACAGAAGTACTTTGGACGATACAGCAACAAGAATTTCTAAAGGAGCTACCTTGAGAGAACTTGTTCCTGATTATTTAACACCTTACTTGAATAAGCAACCCGGGCTCACAGATACTGACTGGTATTCAGTCGTATTAAGACCTGCTCCTATTAGCAACACTTCACTGAATATTCTTGGAGGAAGTGAAACAACAAAATACTCATTTACAGGAAGCTATCTGAACCAAAAAGGAATTCTGATTGGAACTGATTATGAGAAGTACTCCGGAAATATCAATCTGGTTACCAATATAACAGATCAACTGAAATTTGGAGTTTCCATGACTCCCTCTTTCTCAAAAGGAAGTCTTTTTGATATGGTAAACGGAGGAAGAACTTATAATCTTCTTCAAATGGCCACTACCATGTATCCGTTCTTTACCCCAAAGGATACCGATGGAAATCTTATTATTTCTCAACAGATAAAAGTAAATGGCCCTACGGATGGCGCTTTGGTTGAAAATCCTGTTGCTATTGCAGAAATGACAAAAAGGAAATATACTTTATTTAAAACATTTGGAAATATTTTTGGAGAATGGAATTTTTTAAGGGATTTTAAGTACAAAATTTCCGCAGGTGGAGATTATACAAATTATGAGTACAATTTTTTTGATCCATCAACGGTAGGAAGCTACAGAACTTCCGCTCCCGACGTTACCACAGCAAGCAGAACAGAGTATATTACCAGGAATTATCTGATTGAAAACTTACTGACTTATGATAAAAAGATTGAAAGCCATTCTTTCAACGCCATTTTGGGACAGTCTTATCAAAATGAAAATTCAAATCAAACTACAACTTTAGCTACTGGTTTTCCGGATAACAGTCTGGAAAATATTTCCGGTGGTACATCATTTAAAATTGATATCAATCAGTATAAATGGGCACTTATTTCTTATTTTACAAGACTCAGTTATACCTACAATAGTAAATATAGCCTGATGGCATCTTATAGAAGAGACGGATCATCAAGATTCGGGGCTCATTCCAAATGGGGAAACTTTTATGCCTTATCATTAGGATGGACCGTAAGTAAAGAACGTTTCTTTATGGAAAATAAGTGGTTGGATCCTTTGAAATTGAGGTTTAGTTTAGGAACAAACGGAAATAATCAGATTCCGAATTTTGGCTCACTATCCCTGATGGAAAAAGAAAACTATGTTTTTGGAGGAATATTGGTACCCGGATATCGATCTTCCACAGCAGCAAGCTTTGACCTTTCCTGGGAAAAATCAAAATCTGTGAATTTTGGAATTGATTTCGGGTTGTTTAATAAATACTTAAATGTATCTGCTGACTATTATATTTTAAATAGAAACGGCTTGTTATTAGATGTGCCGGTTCCCCAGCAATCCGGATACTCTACTTTGCTTCAGAATATTGGAAAAATCAGAAACAGAGGTTTAGAAATACAGCTTTCATTGAAAGCTATTCATATAGGAGAAGACTTTGAATATTCAAGTAATTTTAGCTTTTCTACTAATACCAATAAAGTATTGGCTCTTGCGAATGGGCAGTCACAAATTGTAACCGGAGCAAATAATTTTGCAGTAACAAGAGTTGGTGGTTCTATTGCTGAAATGTATGGCTATACTATTCTGGGGATTTATAAAAGCCAACAGGAAATAGATAATTCGGCTCATATTCCGGGAACATTAGTAGGAGATTATATGATGGAAGATATCAATAAAGATGGGAAGATTGACGGCAATGATAAGAAAAGTTTTGGGTCCGGAATTCCTAAATATGTGATGGGCTTCACGCATTCATTCCGATATAAAAATTTTGACCTTAACTTTACATTATATAGTGAGCTAAGCAGGAAAATCTATAACGGAGACCAGGTAAATAGTACAGAATCAGGGGAAGGTTTTGGAATGGCGACTCAGAGCTATTTTGACAACAGATATAACCCGGTTACCAATCCCAATGGAATGTATGCCATGCCCAATATGAACTTCTCAAATAACAGAAAAGAAGCCAGAACTTCCAGTATTTTCTTTAAAAATGGAGATTATGTAAGATTAAGATCCTTAAGGCTTGCTTATAATCTTCCTCAACATCTGGTTTCTGCCTTAAAGGTAAAATCAATTCAACTGTATTTTGTAGGAAACAATCTTTTCACCATAACTTCTTATAAAGGACAAAATCTTGATGCAACTTCAGAAAGTATTCTCACGCAAGGCTATGACAACGGTTATTATCCGGTAGCAAGAGTCTATTCTTTTGGAATGAATATGAAATTTTAATTTGAATGTAACCTAATATTTTAAAAATGAAAAAATTATATATCCCCTTACTTTCTTTATTCTTATTGCAATCCTGTTCATCTGATCTTTTAAATACCTCTCCTGAAAGTATTAAGCAAACAGATAATTTTTACAAAGATGAAGCTCAGTTGGAGCAAGGTGTGAATGCAGTATATGGCTCACTTCAATATGTGGGGCAATATCAGTTAGCAATGCTGGCTATTGGAGAAATTCCATCAGACAATACTTATGATGAAGTTCCTGCCAACGATAATTTTACCTATGGAGAGCTTGATTTTTTTACAGTTCAGCCTAATAATTCTTTGCTGGCAAGCACCTGGAAAGAAAATTATATCGGAATTCAGCAGGCTAATATTGTTTTAAACAGAATTGGAAATGTTCCTATGAATCCTTCACAGAAAAATATCAGGATAGGTGAAATAAAATTTTTAAGAGCATTGATGTATTTTAACCTTGTAAGAATTTTTGGGGATGTCCCTTTGGTCACCAAGGAAAGTGTAAATGTGAATGATTATTTTGGGCAAGGAAGAACTCCAATAGAAATCGTTTATGGTTTTGTTGAGTCCGAGCTTAAAGATGCCATTTCATTACTTCCTGAGACTACTTCCCAAAAAGGAAGGGTGACAAAAGGAGCGGCTTTGGGAATCCTGGGAAAAGTTTTGATGACAAGGAATAAATATAATGAGGCTTTACCTTTTCTGAAGCAGGTTGAGGGGCTAGGATATAGTTTACTGACTGATGTTACTAAGATATTTGATGTGACAAATAAAAATAATGCAGAGGTTATTTTCGATGTACAGTTTGCTTCAGGATTAAATGGAAATTCAGAAGGAAGCCAGGCATATCAGATGTTCAGCCCATCAGGGTTTTCTTCCGGGGCAAAAGGTCATAATCTTCCTACAAAAGAGATGTATAATATTTTTACGACAGGAGACAAAAGAAGAGATGCTTACATCGGTTTAACGAATAATGGAATTCCTTATTCAAAAAAACTAACAAAGTCGGCTACAGCTCCTGCAGATGGAGGAAGTAATGTTGTAATACTTCGTTTGGCAGATGTTTATCTACTTATTGCAGAGTGTTATGCAAAATCCAATGATCTGGTGAATGGAAATTTATATCTCAATAAAATTAAAAACAGAGCCGGTCTTCCTTCTGTAAATATTATTGATCAGACTCTGTTATTAGAAGAAATAGCCCTGGAGAGAAGGAAAGAACTGGTAGGTGAAGGGCACAGATGGTTTGATCTGGTGAGAACAGGAAAAGCACTTCAGGTGATGACAGCACATTTTCAGAACACCCCGGGATACGGAACGGCTACCATCCAATCACATAATTTAATTATGCCTGTTCCCCAAAATCAGATTAATACAGATCCTGCTATTCAACAAAATCCAGGATATTAAAATATACTTGTATGAAAAAAATAATAGAAAATATCAGTAAATTTTCTTTTGGGTTAGTTTTGCTATGCACTTCTATTACAACCTATTCTCAACTATCATTAAGCAAATTCCCTGATAACAGGATCATGGTAGTAGCCCATCGGGCAGATTGGCGTGAAGCTCCTGAAAATTCAATTATGGCTATAAAAAAAGCTATAGAGAAAGGGGTGAATATGGTAGAAATAGATTTGTCCTTAACAAAAGATAATGTTTTGATTTTAATGCATGACAAAACTATTGACCGGACGACCACCGGAAAAGGAAAACCCTCTGATTATACATTAGAAGAAATTAAAAAATTATATCTGAAAGACGGATTAGGAGTCCCCACGAAGATGAGAGTCCCTACCCTTAGTGAAGTATTGGATGTAACGAATGGTAAAATTTTCATTAACCTGGATAAAGCATTTGACTATTTTGATTTGGTTTATCCGGTTTTAAAGAAAAGAAATATGTTTGATCAGGTTCTTTTCAAAGGAACAGCAGGCTATGATGAATTTAATCAAAAATATGGAAAAATAAAAAATGAGATTCATTATATGCCAATTGTAAGGCTGGATTCCGGAGAGGGCTGGCCAAAGGTCAATAATTATTTAAAAAATTACAGGGTGTATGGTTTTGAATTTACTTTAGGGCCGGACGAGAGCCATTTAATTAATTTTAAAGATGTTCAGGAAAAAGGAGTAAAAGTCTGGGTCAATTCTTTATGGCCTAATCTAAGTGCCGGTCACAATGATGATCAGATACTCGAAAATCCAAATGTCTATGAATGGTATCCCAATAACAATATCAATATCATTCAGACGGACAGGCCAAAGGAGCTGATTGAATTTTTAAAAAGAAAAAATCTATACTTTTCTGTCAATTAAATTATTAATCATAATCATTATTTTTATATCGTTGTTTATTTTTGCTACTTTTTTCTGAAAAAGTAGTGTATTTTTCATTTCTATATTGCACTGATAATCAGTTTATTATTAATAAAAATTAACAAATGTTTTCATTAATAATAATTCAATTAAAAGTGATAATTATTATCTTTGAATTCAAATCATAACCCTAATTTTTAACAATATGAATTCATTAAAACTTTTCAGAAGAAGAATTTTAAAAAGCGCTGTTGCTTTAATTCTTTATTTAGGAACCAACCAGCACATTCAAGCACAAGGTGGTTTCTACAACACGACACCTCCCCCAACGACTGCCAGGCCCAGTGTGGATCTTTTAAGGGCTACCCTACTGAACGGAAATAAAAATCCGGGATATGTGTTCCTTGCCCTTCACAGAGCAGCATGGATTGACGGGACCCCTGAAAATTCGATTCTGGCAGTCTCAAAAGCAGCCAATAATCGCAATGTAGACATGATTGAGATTGATCTCAAAACGAGCAAAGACGGAAAAGTATACCTGATGCATGATGACTACCTCCAGCGTACCACCAATTTTCTGGATTTGTACCCCAATAAGTACGGTACAGGAAAAGATAATTATGGAAAGGCTAGTGAATATTCTTGGGACGAATTGAGCAGGTTGAGATTAAAAAATGAAGAAAAAACATATACGAATGAAAAAATTCCGCTTTTGCAGGAAGCAATTACTGTTGCGCTTGGAGCAGGCGTATTTCTCCAGCTTGATATCAATGATGACAGGACTTTTCAGGAAGCTATGAAGGTTGTACAAGCTGCAAATGCATTTTCAATTGTCATGTTTAAAGGAAATAAAACACCCAATCAGTTTACTCCTTTTTTCAATCAGTTGACTGAGGCTCAGAAAAAGCAAATTATTTTTGCTCCTTTTGTAAAAATAGATTCTACACCGGATGGTACTACTACTGCTGATCCTATGAAGTTCTATGAACAGTGGGAAAGCTGGAGAAGAAGCAACCCCACCTATACAGGAGTTGCGGGATTATATGAGATGGTATTTAAAACCCCTGCGGATACAGGCCTATTCCTGGTGGCTGAGAAAATAAGAGCCGGAGGGAAAAGAACCGGTACTTTTTCTGCACAGCCGGAATATTATCGGGGACGGTATATCGGAAATGTCAATATCAATCAATGCTGTGCCAATACCCCTGAAAATGACCGGAGAGGAGATTTTGATTTTATCCTTGCTCCCAACAATAACAGAAACGCAGGAATCAACGGCTATATCATAACAGATGAAGTCACAACTTTTTTAGAATATTTTCCTAACAGAGTGATCCAGTAATACCATGAAAACAATATACACCCGGCTAATTACTAATCTAAAAATATTTTCTTATGAAACCATCTAACCATACTTTATATAAAGATCTTTTTTTGAAAGAAAAAAAACCTGCTTTACCCTTTACAGCTTATTTCCTCTTTCTCGCCCTTATAACATCTATCTGTCCGCTTTCTGCCCAGGAAGTATTTGACAACACTGCTACGGGAGAGTATTCTGCGAATACACAGATTGCTAATTTATATGACCTGGCCCTCAGCAATTCATCCACCTGGCAAAATGATTTTAAGCATTCTACCAATACTGCTTATAAATTACAGGGAAACGCTAATACGGGGACTGCTGATAGATTTGGAAACCCTTCCCAGGCATTGTACTTCAATCAATATCAAAACATTACGATCCCTTCGGGACCTATCAAAGATATTGTAAGCAGTAATAATGGATTTTCTGTTTCCGCATGGATCAAAGTTCCTGATAATGGAAAAGATTGCAGCATCTTAAGCTTTACCAACCCCGCTAATGGAAATAAAGAAGATATTCAGTTACGGATGAAAGACGGCTATTTCCAGATATTAAAATATTCTACAGTTGCTCAAAAAAAAGTGGTATTGGGACAGGCACGATATAAAATAAGCTATTACAGTGACAACACTCAAAATGAAATATACCCGGGACCTGATGAATACGGAGCTGGCTATATCTATTTCATGCTGAGCTCTAATAAATATTCTACCCGATTGTATTTCAGCCGCCCGGGAGGACGTTTATATGCCAACTATTTCTGGTTTGGATTATCTGATGTGCTTACCAATACCCATACGGCTACTTTTGGTACTGTTAACAACCAACAAGGGGCCATATTAAGCGCAGTGGATGATATTATGGTGTATAAAGAAATGCTTACCCCGGAATTAGCAAATAACCACTTTTTGGTCCAGTCTCCGATATACCCATCAAGATCTTATATTGTAAGAAACTATCAGAATAAGCCTATTGCTCCTGAAGGAAATACGTATGAGAGCGGATATATAAAGGCAATATCTGTTTTTAATCCTTATGAAGATACTTATGGCGGTGCAAGATGGCAGCTCCCGGTCAGGGAAATTTCTGGTGGAAAAAAGCTGATAAATTTTCTCAATGCTAAATCATACCTGCCTATTGCAAGGTGGAATGCCAATTCAGGAAATTATTTTTACCAGGAAAATGGTGATTATAATTCTGGAAGACAGCTTTTTGAAGCTCTTCGTATCACAAATCCAAATAATCTGACAGATTATAAGCAGAATACTTTTACATTCCTTATCAATGAATACAGATCAGATATGTATCAGCTGGGGTTTTCAGGGAATGAACTGTATGTGCAGTATCCTAATAAGCCTGATGATAACTGGTCTATTCAGGGGGCTTTTAGCACGGCAGTCAGAGAAAAATTTTCTTCTGTCAGCGAACTGGGCGTTCGACTGATAAATTATGGCACAAAACAAAGTATGGCACTTTATAATTCAAGTGGATCTAATTATTACTTATATCAAAGCTCTTCTACTTTTGAACCATTCTCTTTGGCAAGGCTGACGCCTAGATTTAGTGAGGCCAATTATAAATATGGATATGAAGATTTTAGATTTAGCAATATGGCAAAAAATTCTAGTCTGGCACTTAAAGGAGGTATAAAAAGTACTACTGAGCAAGATTATTTATGGTTGGACGAGGCTAATAGAGCTAACTTTCAGCTGTCTTATGTGAAAGACGATCCCAATGGAAAACCTTTATACCTTGTAAGAATAAACAATGGATACGGTGCCAGAATATTAATTCCAAATTATGAAACAGGAGGATATACGTATATTACCCAGAATTCTATTGTAGAAGACGGACCTTCATATCCTGATAATTATCTGTGGTCTTTAAATATGATTTATATTGAGGACGGTGATATTGTAGTGGCAAGAACAACAAAAGCGGCTCGTCCTGATATTACTGAGACCCAGGCATTAAATGTGTATCCTAATCCTGTAAAAGGAAATGCTACGATAGAATATACATTATCAAAATCCGGCCCTGTCAAAGTGTATATTACTAGCGCTACCGGAGCATTAGTAAAAACAGTACAAGAGAATACTCAAAACAAAGGAACCTATAAAGAATCTCTTGATACATCCGGCTGGGTTTCCGGAGTATATTTCTGTGTACTTCAAACTGATGGACAAAAGATAATAACTAAAAAAATTATCGTACAATAAATTATTTTTCATCAATATAACCTAAAGTAAACAGCCTTCATGTGAATGAAGGCTGTTTTACTCTATCAATTAAAAAAAAGACTGTTACTTCTCAACCTGAGGAACCTCAATGGCTGCAAGCATCAGTTTATATTCCTGCAGTTGCAGGGTTATGTTTTCCAATCCGTTTCTAAAGAAGGGTGATTCTTTAAACAGATGATGATAATATTCAATTCCTTCCAATATGTTTTTTTTGAACGTATTCCATTTTTTTGACTGGGAATGCGTGATTTGAGCCGATGATTCTGTAATTTCTTTTTTCAGATAATCCACATACATTTTTAATTCATTGATGAACATATTCGGACGTTGGTTATCCGGAAGAATATTTGTGTTTCCATAGATATGCTTTACCATTTCAGAAAGGGAAACCTCTTTGTTAAAAAAAGCGATATTCGGTCCCGGGCATATGACAACGCCTTGTTTTTCACCCTTTATTTCCATATTATGTTCCATATAAGCAGCATTTACAAGACCTACACAAAGACAGGCTTTATCTGTAATCTCCGACTTTCTTCTGTTAAATTCTTCAGCCGTATATGTTTCCCGGCTGGAATACAGTTCTTTCAGTTTAATATCCTGATACTTCCTGGAAGCGGTACATGTTCCTTTAGAAGAAAACTCTTTGCTTAAAGCCAGTAATTTTTTCGGACATGAACTTCCATATTTCCCATGAGACTCTTTCTGTTGTTTTAATATATCATTGGATGTTCCTCTTACCGTATTAAATGGGACTCCCAATGGTGAAAGATTGCTCAGGTAAAAATCCTTTTCTTTAGATTGTACCAGTAAATTTCTGGTTTCTATATCTACAGAAGTGGCTTCCGGAACCAATAAAAACGGAGATCCCCATCCTACACTGTCTACATCATAATTTTCAAGCAGAAAATCATGTTCTTCAGAAGTTCCTACTCCGCCCTGAACGGTAATTTTCATTTCTAAAGGTCCGGCAACACAAGGTTTTCCTTTCTGTTCTAAAGCGGAAATCATTAAGGCATGGGCCGACTGAATCAGATCATTTTTTTTCTGTTTAAATTCTTCCATAATAGGCCCCAGGAGCAGTCCGTCTGTAGCAAATGCATGCCCACCACAGTTCAACCCGGATTCTATCCTGTATTCTGAAACCCAAAGCCCTTTTTTTGCCAGGAAACTCCCCTGAATCATTGCAGAGCGGAAATCACTTACTTTAAGAATGATTTTCTTTTTTAAAATTCCTTTCTGATCCGGAAAAAAATCTTCAAATTCTTCCATATAACTGTATAAACGAGGATTCATTCCTGCAGAAAGAACCATCGAAGAAGACAGTTTACTTTTTGCAAATCCACGTAAAGACGCATGGGCATCATTGTAGATTACAGAAAGCTGTTCGTCTTTTTTATAGTTGTCTTTATCAACTTTTGTCATGATGTTGACATCAATGCTTCCCGGCTTTAAGTTAGACTCAATAAAGCTTTTAATAGCTGATCCCCAGTTATCCTTTTGACTCATAAGGTTTTGAAGACCTTCTTTCAGCTCTGATGTATTAGGCAACATCGCTATAAAATCTTTTAAGGCTTCTCTGTTTTTGCTGATTTCCTGTTTGAAAGACTCAAATTTTTCATTCACGATATCATCTACCATATCCAGATAAGCGGTAATTCTCTTTGCTCTGTAATCTTCTGTTTTGGATGAAATTTTTAAATAATCCAGATTAAACTTCTGATTATAAAAGTTTTTCATTTTTTCCAAAATTTCGTCATCGATAATGGAAATGACGGAAGAAATTCCATATTGGGCAACACGAATCGGACTGTCTATAGTATAAGCCAGCCCCATTACCGGAATATGAAAATTATGTAACGGTTTAGTTGTCATTATATTTCAATAAAGGTTCTCTCATTAATGCAACTAAAAATTCTAAAAAACTAATTCACTGCCTAAATATATCATTTTAAAATTAACTATGCATTAAATAATATTTATAATGTGGGAAAGATGCCAAATATCATCTTATCCTACGAATGCCTTAGCTGGGAAGGAGAAATATAAAGTATACTCAGCATTCCCTCTAAGCGAAGTACCATTGCGAACAGAAAATAAAAATCAGTTAAGATAAAACCTTGTAAACCCTGCATTACTATGTGACTGACTGGTAGTTACTATTTCTTTTGCAAATGATAGGTATAAGGCTAATTGCTAAATAAAGAAGGTTTCATTTACCGTTACAGTAAACAAAACCTTTAATTAAAAATATTAACTTTTATAGGTTCAGGAAGTATTATTCTGCCTTATTCTTCAGCAGCATCAGCAAACTGTAAGCTCCTTTCTGCACAATTTTCTTATCTTTTAAAAAGTCAGCTTTTAGAATCTCTGTAAACTGATCATCTGCAATTCCTGTTACTACAGGGATCATCTTATAGTTTGATTTTCCCAGATCTTCAAAAACATAATTTTTATTCTCATAGGAAACTACCGCTTCATTGGGAAGTCCCTGTGTATTCCGGCTGCTGATATTAACCTCTGCATTGATATACATTCCTTTTACAAATTCAGGGTTTACGGCAGATAGTTTGGCTACAGCAGTGGCAGAACCTCCGTTTTCAATACTGGGAACTAGACTTATAATTTTAGCGTTGTATTTCACGTCAGATTTCTGGTTGTTATACACCAGAATTTCCTGTCCCGCTTTTACATCATTCACATCATTTTCAAAAACCTTTAATTCTAAAAGTAATCCTGCAGGATTAACGAGTTCAAATAAAGTGTCCGCAGGGTTGATATACTGTCCGTTATTTACTGAAATTTTACTCACAAAACCGCTAAACGGTGCATAAATATTAATTCTGCTGCTGATATTGTCTGTATGTAATCCTTTGGCACTGATTCCAATGATTCTGAGTTTTTCTTCAAGACCTTTTAAAGTAGCCTGTAAAGTGGAATAATCTGCCTGTGCAGTTTGCATGGTTTTATCACTGCTGGCCTTGCTTGTATTAAGGTCTTTCTGGCGGTTGAAGTTCAGTCTTGCTGCTTCCAGCTGAGCTTTTGTTACCAGATAATCCTGCTGAAGCTGTATGAATTGTGGATCTTCCACCACAGCCAGTACCTGTCCTTTGCTGAAATGACTGCCGTTTATTACATTGATGGATTTGATGTGTCCACCCATAATACTGGAAACAGAACTGATGTGGGAAGGAGCGATCTCCGCTTTTCCGTTCAGCTTTACTAATTTTTCCATATTTCTATCCTGAATGGATGTAGTACTTATTCCTACAGACTGAACCTGTTTTTCTGTAAAATGAACTGTGTTTTCATTGCCTTTAGTAAATTTTGTGTTTTCGTAAACCGTTTTTTCCTCTTCTTTTTTCCCTGAGCAAGAAGATAAAATAAGTACTGAAGCAAAGTAGTATATTGATATTTTTTTGAAATGCATGACGCTGTTATTTTGAGATTAAGAAATTAAGTTCCGCTCCGATTTGGTTAAGTTTTTCCAGCTGATCGATGTAATCTGCTTTTGTTTTCACGGCCTGATTAACTAATATTACCCAGTTCAGATAATCAATTTCCCCAACTTCCATTTGTTTTTGTGCTGCTTTTAGGATGATTTCAGATTTGAGAAGCTGTTTCTGTTCATAATTTTCAATGATTTTCTGTTGATTTATATAGTTGCTCAGCTGTTGTCTCAACCTGTTTTTAAGCTCAATTTCTTTTCTGTGAAACTGATTTTCAGAAATTTCTATTTTTGCCTGTGCAGCCTTTGCCAAGGCTCTCTGTCCTTTAGTAAATAATGGAATTCCCACCCCCACCTGAACAGAATTGAACCGGTTGCTATTGATGTTTTTCATACTTTGGTTGGTATAACCAATAAGAAGCTCAGGAAGCAGTTTGCTTTTTTCAAGCTGTACCTCGGCTTCCCCTACTTTGATCTGCTGTTGGAGAGCCTGAAGTTCGGGATGTTGTTTTACTGCCTCTTCTGAAGACTGAAGACTAACATCCATTACAGGTCGGTCCGCAACAGGCTGATAAGGATTCTCAGACTGAAGAAGTAACTGAAGCTGAAGTTTTGCCATATTCAGGTCATTTTCAAGACTGTTCAGCTGTACATTCATTTGCTCGTTCTGAATTTCAGCGGTGGATTCTTCTAAAATATTAGCCTCCCCTTTTTTCAGCCTTAGCGCTGCCTTCTCTGCAAAATTATGATACAGCTGACTGATGTACAGCAATACTTTTTTCTTTTCCTGAAGAACTAAAACTCTGTAAAAAACGTCCGTAACTTCTTTGGCAAGCTGTGCTTTAGTGAGGTTTTGATTGATTACACTTGCTGCCCATTCTGCATCCAGCATCTGTTTCCTTTTAGAATAAACCGTTGGAAAACTGAATCTCTGAGATATTCCAAACGAATTATCAGTTTCTTCACCCTGGATCTGACCAAAACCTCCTGTAACTTCCAGCTGTGGAATATCCAGGTAGCTCGCTTTTAGTTTCTCCTGGTATTCTGATATTAATTTTGAGTTTTTGAGGGTTCCGTTCTGTTGGAAAGCTTTTTCCAAAGCCTGATCGTAAGTAATATTTTCCTGAGCCCGGAAGCTTCCGAAAGATATCATTACTAGGAAAACGGACAGTTTTTTAGAATTTATTTTTTTAGGGAATTTCATTGTATTGGTATTAATATTTTCGAATAAAACATAGAGTATCGGAAGTACAAATAAGGTTAATAGAGTGGCAAGCATCAATCCTCCGATGACCACAGTGGCCAGAGGTCTCTGTACTTCAGCTCCTGCCCCGTTGCTTAACGCCATCGGTAAAAAGCCTAAAGAAGCGACAAACGCAGTCATTAAAACCGGACGAAGCCTAATCCTTGTTCCTGTTAAAACCACTCTGCTCATGCTGTCCATTCCTTTGTTTTTCAACCTGTTAAATTCCGAAATCAAAACAATTCCATTAAGTACAGCTACACCAAACAAAGCAATGAATCCCACTCCTGCACTGATGCTGAACGGCATTCCTCTCAGAGCAAGAAAATAGACTCCGCCAATTGCCGATAAAGGGATGGCAGTATAGATGAGTAAACTATGCTTTACAGAACCAAAAGCAAAGAACAGCAACAGGAAAATCATCACTAATGAAATGGGAACAGCAATGCCTAATCTTGCCTTTGCTTCATTTAAATTTTCAAAAGTGCCTCCATAAGAAATGGTATATCCCGGTGAAAATTTGAGGCTTTTCCCGGCTTTCTGCTGAAGCTCTTCTACAATAGTCTGCACATCTCTTCCCCTTACATTAAAGCCAACAATGATTCTCCTTTTCGTATCTTCCCTCTGGATCTGGTTGGGGCTGTTTTTAAGTTCTACTTTTGCAAACTGAGATAATGGAACCTGCTCTCCGGATGGCGTTGGCACCAATAAATTCTGAATACTTGTGATATCTTTTTTATGCTGATTATCCATTCGGACAACAATATCAAACTTTTTCTCTCCTTCGTATAAAGCTCCTGCGGTCTGTCCTGCAAATGCCATATTGATGACTCTGTTAATATCCGCAACGGAAATGTTGTAACGCGACAGCTCTGGCCTATTATAATCAATAACAACCTGTGGGGCACCTACAACGGGTTCAATATAAAGATCCTGTGCTCCTTTTACAGTATTGATAATGCTTCCCAGCTTTTTGGCATAGATGGTGAGACTGTCCAGGTCTTCTCCATAAATTTTGCAGACAACATCCTGTCTGGCTCCGGTCATCAGCTCATTAAAGCGCATCTGCACAGGAAACTGAAAACTGGTGGTGAGTCCCGGAATAACGCTTAAAGCTTTACTCATTTTATCAGAAAGTTCTGGAAATGTCGTTGCAGAAGTCCATTCCTTTTTAGGCTTCAGAACAATAATCATATCTCCTGCATCCATGGGCATAGGCTCCGTAGGAATTTCTGCGCTCCCGATCTTGGCAACTACCTTTTGAACCTCAGGAAACTGCTTTAGAAGAATATGACCTGCCTGAGTGGTTACTTTCTTGGTTTCATTAATATTACTCCCCTGAAGAATTCTCATCTCAACAGCAAAGTCTCCCTCTTCCAGAGACGGAATAAATTCTCCACCCATCTTGGATAAAATGAAAACAGCTCCTGCAAAAAGAATAAATACACTTGTCAGAATTGTTTTTCTGTATTTAAGAGCTTTCATCAGAAGATTCTGGTGACCTGCCTCCACTTTTGCCATGACCCTGTCTGAAATATTGTCTTTCTCCTTTTTCTTTCTGCTCAATACTAAAGAGCTCATCATAGGGATATACGTCAAGGACAGGATAAATGCTCCTACTAATGCAAATGCAACCGTTTGTGCCATAGGCTTGAACATCTTTCCTTCAATCCCCTGCAGTGTAAAAATCGGAAGATAAACAATGAGGATAATAATTTGTCCAAAAACGGCACTGCTTACCATTTTTGTAGCAGAATCCGAAACCTGCTCGTCCATTTCCTTTTTACTGAGCCTATTGTCTTTTCCAAAGTATTTTTTGTGAGCGAGCTGATGCAGAACGGCTTCCACTATAATAACGGCACCATCTACTATAAGCCCAAAATCTAAAGCCCCAAGGCTCATCAGATTCCCTCCAACACCGAAGATATTCATCATAATGATGGCAAAAAGCATGGCCAAAGGAATTACAGAAGCCACTAATAATCCCGCTCTGAAGTTTCCTAAAAATAATACCAGAATAAAAACAACAATCAGTGCTCCTTCCATCAGGTTGGTTTTTACTGTACTGATCGTATTGTTTACCATTTTGGCACGGTCAAGAAACGGTTCAATAACCACTCCTTCAGGTAAAGATTCCTGGATCTTTTCCAGCCTTTGTTTAATATTGCCAATCACTACATTGGCATTCTCTCCTTTAAGCATTAATACAATAGCTCCGGATACTTCGCCGGTATCATTATAAGTCATTGCTCCATATCGGGTAGCATAACCTATTTTAACGGATGCCACATCTTTGATATGTACAGGAATTCCTCCTTTGGTTTCCGCTACCTGAATGCTTCCGATATCTTCGGTACTTCCCAAAAGACCTTCACTCCTGATAAAAAGAACCGTTTCTTTCTTCTCTATATAAGCACCTCCGGTATTCTGATTATTTTTTTCCAACGCCGTGAAAACATCATTGATATTGATGTTGAATGCCTGAAGCTGATTAGGGTTAATGGCAATTTCGTATTGTTTCAGCTTTCCTCCAAAACTGCTGACATCAGCCACTCCTTTAGTCCCCAGTAACTGACGTCTCACCACCCAGTCCTGAATGGTTCTGAGCTCAGTTTCGTCATACACATTTTCATAACCTTTTTTGGCTCTTACCACGTACTGAAAGATCTCTCCCAGTCCGGTAGAAATAGGGCCCAGCTCAGGCTTTCCAATGCCCTCAGGAATATTTTCCTGAACAAGCTGCAAACGCTCCTGAACCTGCTGACGGGCCCAGTATACATCGGTATTATCATCAAAAACTACCGTCACCAGAGAAAGTCCGAATCTTGAAAGGCTACGCAGTTCAGTAATTCCACTGATATTGCTGGTAGACTGTTCTATAGGAAATGTGACAAGCCTTTCTATATCTGCTGCACCATAGGAAGGAGCACTGGTAATGATCTGAACCTGATTATTGGTGATGTCAGGCTGAGCATCAATTGGAAGTTTAGTGGTTTCATAGACTCCAAAAAGAATGAGCCCCACTGTAAACAGAGCAATGATGAGTTTATTCTTTACAGAAAACTCAATAATTTTATTTAACATAAAAAATTATTAATTGATAACTCGCAATGTTTTAGAAAGCAGGGTAAACTTCAATATTAAACCATAAAATATACTTTCATCTAAAGTTCTGAAGTCTTTTAAATAAAAGTTTTTGAGGGTAAGATGTGAACACAGCTAGAATGCACAGCGAGTTAATTGATAGGTAATAACTTGGCAGCCTTAAGTGTAAAAACCTAAAGCATTAATTTTTAATCTGAAATCAATTAAGAAAGCCGTGGAGGCTGGAAAATTCTGGAAAGATAAAGGCTTGAGAAATCTTTTTCCTGATAAATGCTATTCTTCTGTGGAATAGCAATTTCTATAGGTTTTTTTATTTCAAAACTAAGCTCAGGCAACTGAGCATACACTGTTAATACAATAGGAGGATTGATAAAAGGTAATTTTTGGTCGAGATCCCAATCGGAATCTTTTTTATGATTGTCATAGTGCTCCATGACAAACTCTGACAAATTACCATGATACTCCATATAATGTTCTACAAACATAGGTACTTTGAGTACTTCCCCCGCATTGGTGGTAGCCATCACATACATCATCGAGCATAATATGGAAATCCATTTTAACATTGTCCTGCAAATATAAGGCTTAAATCTTTTTTTTTAAATCAATTAGTATTAATTTTTTAAGAATTTATCCGTAACAGAGGTCGTTTAAGCTGATCGTACGGATATCAAAAAGAGGACTGTTTTTCAAATAACTGCAAATGAAAGAGCATATTAAAGGATCACCAAAGAGGTAAACGATGGTATTTTGGGTATCATTGGGAAAATGTTCCAGAATTTTTTCCTGGAGTATTTCAGGATGGATAGGACTTATAATACAGGTTTTTAAAGGAAAGCTATGATCAAGATCTGGAAATACATCTTCCTCATTGCTCTGACAAGCGCAAGTTTTAACTTTTCCTTTACCGAAATAATAATGATTAAAATAATTGAGATCCAGATTATTATTTCAATTCTACCATGGCTTTGTATAAGCCGCGAAATTAAAAATCCGGTAGCTGAAGAACTTTGACTTAGATCAAAAAAGGGATATACTATTTCTACTCAAAATCCAGGAAACCATCTGTAAGTTGCTTCCACTGGATTTTGGCGATTCCCATCATTCCTCCGGCAGCCACCATCATATTTCTGATGATATCAAAAAATGCTGCGTTGAAATTGGGAGATTCGTTTCTCCCGTATACTGCGGTTTTTATATAGGTTGAGTCTCTATAGATCATAAATGTAGAAGTCGCTTTTGAGCTGTAAAAGTGGGCAATATGGCTGCTTTTTTTATTCTCAGGATCCTTTGATGGTTTGCAGGTAACCATAATACTTTCGGAGGAGTTGTCTTCATAATAACAGATATCTGTTATTTCTACCCAATCATAACCTTTTGCTTCGGCTTCTCCCGGCCCCGGAATATTGATTCTGATAAAATCACCTTTTAAAGGTTCTCTGTCAATGGGAATGGCATTGGAATCGTAAAGTTTAAATGCTGCAAAAGCATCTCCACAATAACTTTTCCATTTGTTGATGGAGAAAAATCTTTTTTTTACTATTTCAAATTTCAATGGAATCAATGCCGGTTCAAATTGTTTTCTGCTTTCAGTGTCATGAAATCCGCCGGATTTTTGTTGGGGTACTCCCTGTATTTGCTTTGGTTTCATACTGTCTGTTTTAAAACAAATTAATGAAAATAATGTGTCCTATTTTATGAGCGCAGTCACAATCAGAAATACTAACAGTATGCCGTCATTTTTTTTAAATATCCAGAATTATGGATTTTCATGATATATCTTCTGATGTCAATAGAATAGATTTTTGAAGAGGTACAATTAGATATCCATAAAATTCCACAATACTAAAGAAATCTTACATCAATTAGAGAATAGTTATTTTCTATTAAAATCAATAATTTTTAAAAAAAATGCATATATAATGTTTTGCATAATATTAATTTTACTTATATTTGTGAATCGAAATAATTTTTTTTCATCATTTGTGTTTTTTTAAGGTCTCCATTCGTGGGGACCTTTTTGCTTCCATTAACCTTATAATTGATTATTTACTGCTAATATGAAAATGCAATAAATAGTGAAATATTACATATTTTGAAAACAAAAAACACTTTACTATAGGGCGTCGTATAAATTATAACAATTAATAAATCCCTTTTTATTGTTTTATAGTAAGATCGAAAGCATAAACATATTATTCAACATTTATGATACTTGGGAATAAGACTAAAAGCTGGAACCTTATCTGCTATTTAATGTTTTTTATAAAATCGGTAGGCCGGAACTGCATGACAGACTGAAAGCTTCTGGTGTAAGCCTGCACACTCTTGTACCCTACTTCATAGGCCGTTTCGGAAATGGTAAGATTTCCTGAACTCAAAAGCTCAAGACTCTTGATGATTCTTAGCATCTGCTGGTATTTGCTTAGGGTAAGTCCAGTTTCTTTTTTGAAAATACGTTCTAAAGTACGGGTAGACAATAATGCAGTCTCTCCCAGATCTTCTATTCTGATTTCCTTATGATAATCATGATGCAGATGTTCTATCACTTTTGTCAGGCGTTTGTCTTTTGGAAGGCAGATATGAAGTTTCAGAGAATGTTCTACAAAATGAGGAAGTTCATTGAATAATGCTTTTAAAAATATGGTTTCATCAGCATCTTTTGATAGAAGTTTAGACCATTTTTCCACATATCTTATCATTTCCTTTAAAACCGGAGGAACTGAAAACACATTGACTTCATGATAAAAAGAGTCTTTTTTATCCACTTCCGCAAACATGATCATCAGATTGATTTTTTCAGAATGGGAATTGGTCTTATGGATGGTATTGGGAGGAATCCAGACGGCATGATTCTGCGGAAGAAGATAAATTCTTTCTTCAATAGTAATATACTGAAACCCGCTTTTCACATACACCAACTGCCCTTTTTGATGCTGGTGAAGCACATCATCATGAATCCAGTCTTCTTCAAACCAGACAAAATAGGGTTTATGCAGCTCATCTACTTCTATACTGTTATTTGCATTCATGTCGTTTCAGGTTAAAACTTTGGCAAAATTAAACAAAATTACTATGTTAATTTTGCACAAAAGTTTTTATTATGATGAAGAGTGAAATAAGAAAAAAAGCATCTTATGCTTTACTGGTCATTAATGTATTGGTGGTGATACTGATCTCAAGTAATCTCCGTTCACCTATCGTTGCAGTATCTCCTGTATTAAATGAGGTGAGACAGGCTTTAAAGCTGGATAATTTTCAGGTGAGTTTACTGACCTCCATTCCTCTTTTTATGTTTGCAGGCTGTTCTGTATTGGTGAGTAGATTTTCCAATAAGCTGGGAATCAGTAAGCTGTTGATGTATTCCTTACTTATTTTAAGCCTTGGGCTTTTTCTTCGTATTTCCGGATCGTTATCTATGTTGTTTCTAGGGTCGATATTCATTGGGTTGGGAATTTGTATTGGAAATGTGGTAACCCCCGGATATGTTAAAAATAATTTTCCGAAACAGATTGGGCTTATGACCGGTATTTTTGCTGTTTCTATGAATCTTACAGCTGCCCTGGCTTCTGGCTTTAGTGTAAGAATTGGAGAATGGACAGGCTTTGGATGGCGGGGTTCATTAGGAATCTGGCTGATTATTGCGGGATTGGGGTTTCTTGTTTTACTTTTTGAACTTGTTTTCAACAAAAAAAAATCTGACCAACCTAAAGTGGCGCTGAGTACTTCTGGGATTAATATGTTCAAATCTTCCCAGGCATGGAATATTAGTATTTTTATGGGACTTCAGTCCCTGTTCTACTATTGTATGGTTGCCTGGCTACCTTCATTCCTTGCAGATTATAATATGCAGGGAGAAAGCTCCGGCTGGGTTCTTTTTGTAATCCAGATTACGATGATTCCGGTGACGTTTTGCTGCCCGATTATAGCCAGTAAAATGAAGGATCAAAGGATTATGATTCTTTTTATCTGCGCCTTAATGTTTACGAGTACTATGATGTTTGTCCTGCTAAAATCCCAATGGATTTATGTAAATGCAGTTATTATAGGACTCTCCAATGGGTTGTCTTTCAGTTTGTCTATCCTGTTTTTCTCTACAAGAACCAAAAGCAGTATTAATGCAGTGAAAATTTCAGGAATGGCACAATCTGTAGGATATCTTATTGCCGGATTCGGGCCTCCTGTTTTTGGAAAACTTCATGATTGGGATATCTCATGGAACACCTCTTTTTATTTCCTGAGTATTGCCGTACTGATCATGCTGTATTTTGGACTGAAAGCGGCAAAGAATAATTATGTGGAAGATTAAAGAAAATGTTGACAAAATTAACCTTAGGATATGCGTTTTTTGTTACTGGACGCTACCCATTCATCCTTTAAACAGCTAGGGCAGTTTTCTGTACTGCCTGCTGTTTTATGTTCTGTATGACCACAGAAGGTGCAGGAATAATATCCTTCATTATGAATAGATTTTAATGGGTTTTCCAGGGAGTCTGGCATAATGGGAAGTCCATATTTTACAGATTGGTCTTCATAAAAAAATACACTGATCTCTCCGGAGATTTCTTCAATTGCCATTTCAACCTGCCCAAGTTGCGAAACACCTTTTAATCTAAGTTCTGCAAAGAATTCATCACTTCCCAAATTTTCTTTTTGAAAGTTCTTAATGGAAAATTCACCATTTTCTATCAGACAGATGGATTTTCCTTCCACCAGCTTTTCGAAAGTCTTACTTTTTCCAATAAAAAAAGTAACAATTGTATACAGGAGAATAATGACAATAAAAACGATAAGGGAAGAAATAATTCCGACATCTTTATTAAACATGGGATCTCCGGCAGCAGAACCCAGTCCGATAATAACCACCAGCTCGAAGATAGAGAGCTGTTTAACTCCTCTTTTTCCTAAAATCCTCAGCCCGATAATAATAGCCATGAACATAATCATGGTACGAAGAATGATCTCTAAAAGAAAAGACCATTCTTCATGTCCCAATAATAATTCTTTCCAATCAAGATTTAAGAGAAAAACTGAAAGCATAAAATTATTTATCAGCAAGAATTCAAAAAATAAGCCATATTCTTATTATTACTGTAAACTAATGCTTAAACTTACCTCTTCCCCATCTTTGAGGATAAAACATTGCCCGCCAAGTTCTTCCTTAGCTATTTTTTCCCTGATGAAGTTCCTGTCTTCTTTGCAATGGCTTACTGCCTCCAGATGGGTAACCCATACCGATGCTTCAGGAGCATGCCTGCAAACTTTTATAATATCTTCACTCGTCATAATGATAGGATCTCCTACCAAAAAAGTGGCTGCTCCACCTGCTACAATGATATGCTGTGGCTGATGTTTGTCTATTTCATCTGCAATATCATTATACCAGATACTGTCTCCAACAATATAAACGGACTGATCGGCTGTTTTAAAAACAAATCCGTTCACCACGCCCATTTTTTCTCCAATTTCTCCGGTTCCGTGTTGTCCTTTCGTGAGAGAAATGTCAATATCTTTCCAACGGATGTGTTCATTAATGGAAATAATATTCTTAAAGCCATATTCAGCGATCTGATCAGCAATGATCTCCGGGCAAAGTATAGGTGTATTTTTGTTGAGAAGTTTTATTGCCTCTTCATCCCAATGATCAGGATGGAGGTGGGTAACTGCCACGGCATCTATTGTCTGCAGCTTTTCAATTAACTGTTCTCTGCTGAAAGGAAGGTCTACCAAAGGATTCAATAATTCATTATCGGTCATAGGAAACTTCCCTAAAGATCCTTTTTCTCCAAGCATGGGATCAACTAAAATGGTGGTACCCTCAATATTCAGTAGCAATGTGGCGTTACGCCATAATTGTAGTTTCATTTTGTTTAAATTTGTACAGCAAAGCTAACGGCTAAATAAGAAAAAATAATCGATGGTTACCAAAAGGTTAACCATATTTATATTAAGGAATTGATGAATTTTGAAGAATTTAAAACGTGTGGACTTCGTCGCAGCCTGGATATCCTGTCCGGAAAATGGAAACCCCTGATCTTATCCTCACTTTTTGAGGAAGAGCAGGTACGTTTTGTGGAACTTTGGCGAAAAATGCCGAGAGTTTCCAAGAAAGTGTTAGCAGAACAGCTGAAACAGCTGGAGGAAAATAATATTATTCAACGTATTGAAGTGTACAATTTTCCTACGGAAGTGTATTACAGGTTAACGGAAAAAGGACAAAAGTTGGGCCCTATTCTTTCTGAACTCCATGAATGGGGAAATCATTTAAAATCATAATGCAATTAATTTTGCAACAACACATTTTTTGCGATGAAGATCTGGATTTATCTTTATTTAAACCTTATAGGTTTCAAAAACCTATAAGGTTGTATAACGGAAGTATATTACAAACTTTCAGACAGAGCCAGAAAATTAGGTCCTATCCTTGATGCACTGCATGAATGGGGTAACGAACTGAACCCATAATGCCAATCATCCGCAGGAATTTCTCAGCGCAACATTCACTATTTCATTAGCTTTAGTTAATTTTTTTCTAGTAAAACATCTGTTGTAAGGCAAAATCCGGATATTTCTTTACGTTTCTAAAACTTTATCATATATTTGGAAACACAACCCCAAAATTATATGTTGATGTAGGTTACAAAATATAACCTCAAAATTTCCTATTAAAAAAAACAAACAATGAAAAAAAAATTATTATTTGTGTTTATACTTATAACACAAACATCCTTTGCGCAGATTATTTCCAAAGATCCTACGTTTGCTTCGAACGGCATTTATACTCTTCCGGCAGGAAACTCATATTTAGGAACGGGAAGCAGTTATGCAGGAGAATTAACTGCAGCAACAAGTTCAGTATTTTATAAATCCTATGACACCAGTCTCAACCAATTAATTATTTCTAAAGCTACAGGTTACAGCGGCCCTTTAGATTTGACTTTTGGAACAAATGGTAAAATTGTACTGAACTACAATGAAGGTTCTCTTGTTGGATGTATAAGACATACCGATGATAAATTAACTTTACTGCTCAAACGATATGATTCTACAAACAATACGTATTATCTGGATGTAGTCCGATTACTTTCGAATGGGCAATCAGACCCTTCTTTTGGAAATGGAGGAATAAAGGCATTAGCCAATTTATCAGTTTCTTTTGAATTAACTAATCTTATACAGCAGGGAAATAAAATTCTTGTTTCAGGAATTAGTATGGATTCTTTTGGACAAACTGACTCGAAAACTCATACTTTGAGATTAAATTCTGATGGCACATTAGACAACAGCTTTGGGAATAGCGGAGAAATATTGACTTATCAGCAGAATCCTTTGCAGAGTTCTTATCTTCCTCATATCATTTTAGATAACCAGTTTAATCTTCTTTTTTTCGGAAATGGTACCATAAAGAAATATACTGTTGACGGACAGCCTATGACTGGTTTTGGTAATAATGGAGAAGTTTTGTTTAGTGGAGAAGCAAGTATTGTAAAAGTAGATTCTGCTGATAAAATTGTGTATGCAAAAAATGACTTAATGTGGCAGACACCACCTACCTTAGGAAGGCTTAATGCTGATGGCTCACCAGATACGACATTCAATTATAATGGTATTGCCGGTCTGGAATTTCGGGATATCTATGAAAAAAATGGTTCTTATTATATTGCAGGCTATGCTGAACTCAATAATAACGGATATACTTATTATTATCTCTCTAAGCTTAATCAAAATGGAACTGTTGATCCTGTATTTGGAGAATATATAGAAAATGATCCTAATTTACTCTATCATAGCATTAATGCAATAAATGTTTTTGATAACAATATCATTGTGAGCACAGATGGAGAGACGTTAAATATTGTGAAATATCTTGTAAACGGTACCGCAACATTAGCTACAAAAGGAACGGTAAAAAACAATCCTGAAATTACTTTTGAAAGCCCTGTAAAACAAGATTTAGTGTATCATTCAAAAGAAAGAATTGGCAAAATAGAGATCTATTCTGTTGATGGAAAATTATTAAAAACTGTAAAAGAAAATAATTCTGATATTTCTGAACTTTCTAAAGGAGTTTATTTTGTAAAAACAATTTTTGAAAACGGAAAAATTGCTACAAAAAAACTTATCAAGAAGTAGAAAATTTATATTTTAAAAGCTTATAATGAAGTTTTTAAAATAAAAAGAATCATTATTTTAAGAATTCCCCGAGGCTTGCCTCGGGGAATTCTTTAGGTTAAAAAAGTAGAAATCGTTTAGTCTTTAAACTGATCCAGGACTTCCATAATATTCTGATATACAAAATCCAATTCTTCGGAGGTAATACAATAAGGCGGAACCAGATATATTACATTTCCCAGCGGTCTCATAATCATCCCTCTCTGTAAGAATTCATTATAAAGCTTCTTCCCTATTTCATTGAAATAAGAAGTACCATTCCCGGTTTTAAAATCGAAAGCTAAAATAGTTCCGATCTGACGTACATTTTCAACTTGTGGATGCGAGGAAATTATTTTTATAAATTCCGAATGCTGATGGGTAATACGTTTGATATTCATTTGGGTTTCTTCTTTAAGTAATAGTTCCATACTGGCCAGAGCGGCTGTACACGCTAAAGGATTGGCTGTAAAAGAATGTCCGTGAAATAAGGTTTTATGGCGGTCATCAGATAAAAAAGCACTGTAAATTTCATGGGTGCAGGTTGTAATCCCCATAGGCATGGTACCGCCTGTAAGTCCTTTTGAAAAACACATGATATCCGGTTTTTCTGTAAGATAATCTGTTGCAAAAAGTTTTCCGGTCCTTCCGAAACCTGTGAACACTTCATCCTGAATCATTAAAATTTCCTGCGTCCTGCAATATTTCATCAATTCATCAAGATTTTCCGCACTGTACATCAGCATTCCTGCGGCTCCCTGTATCAGCGGTTCAAAAATAAAACAAGCCACTTCATCTGCTAGCTGCCGAATCTGTATTTTTAAATCTTCCAGATTCTCCGCTGTAGGAGTATCGATAAAAATAACTTCAAATAACCTGCTTTCAAAAGGTTTGGTCCAAAAGCTTTTTCCACTTACAGCCATTGCTCCGAATGTATCTCCGTGATAGGCATTTTTAAAAGCTAAAATTTTAGTTTTTTCCTTTCCCTGATTGTGGGCATACTGAATACACATCTTCAGCGCTACTTCTACCGCTGTGGAACCATTGTCGGAATAAAATACCTTGTCCTGGTTTTGAGGAAGAATATTCAATAGATTTTCTGAAAGCTGTACAGCCGGTTCATGGGTAAATCCGGCAAAAATAACCTGTTCGAGGGAGGTAAGCTGCTCGAATACCCGCTGGGCAATATAAGGATGAGAATGGCCATGCAGAGTTACCCACCACGAAGAGACTACATCCAGATATTTTTTACCTTCATGATCATAAAGGTAAACCCCTTCTCCTTTAACAATCGGTATTACATCAGCAGCTGTTTTCATCTGGGTATACGGATGCCAGTTGACTGCTTTATCTCTTTCCTGAAGACTCTTCTTTATTATTGTATTCATGTAAAATATATTAATGATGGGATATGTACCAATTGTAAAAATATCTTAGTAATTTTAACATATTGTCCGACAGGTTTTTAAGTTTACAATCCACTACAGGTTAGTAGTATATAGCTTACTAATAAATCTGACAGAAGTGCTGCAATGAAGTTTAGTATAGTCATAATTAAAATCCAAAAGCTCATAACTCATTATTTGTAATTCAAAATTCACAACTCACAACTCATAACTCATAACTCTATAGTCATTTTTTAACAACAAGTTTCTTTTTTCATCATAGGTTTCAATCCCAGTGTTTCCAGCATCTGCATATCTTCAGATACCCCGGGATTAGGAGTTACCAATAAGGTTTCTCTTTCTCCTGTGAAAATAGAATTGGCACCTGCCATAAAACACCATGCCTGTTCAGTTTCTGTCATTTCAATACGTCCAGCACTCAGTCGCACCATAGAAGCCGGCATTACAATCCTTGCGGTCGCAATCATTCTTACCATTTCCCAGGTATCTACTTTTTCGTTATTTTCCAATGGTGTTCCTTCTACCCTTGCCAATGCATTGATGGGTACAGATTCCGGATGCTTAGGCATTGTTGCTAAGGTTAGAATCATTGAAATCCTGTCTCTGTGTGTTTCCCCAAGGCCGATAATTCCTCCTGAACATACTGTAATTCCAGCCTTTCTTACATTGTTGATGGTATTAATCCTGTTGTCGAATGTTCTGGTGGAAATGATTTCTTCATAATACTGTTCAGAAGTATCCAGATTATGGTTGTAGGCATACAAACCTGCTTCCTGAAGCCGTATTGCCTGTTCTTCGGTAAGCATTCCTAATGTACAGCATACTTCTAATCCTAATTCATTAACTCCCTTCACCATATCGATCACTCTGTCAAAATCACGGTTGTTACGAACTTCGCGCCATGCTGCAGCCATGCAGAAACGGGAGGAACCACCGTCCTTAGCTTTCTGTGCATGAGCTATTACCGTTTCCGTAGGTAATAAAGCCTGTACTTTGATATTGGTGTGGTAGCGTGCTGCCTGCCCACAGTAAGAACAGTCTTCCGGACATCCTCCGGTTTTAATCGACAATAAAGTAGAGATCTGTACCTCAGACGGGTCGTGTCGCTCTCTATGTACTGTGGCAGCTTTATAAATAAGCTCCATCAGGGGTAAATGATAAATTTCTTCAATTTCTTCTTTGGTCCAGTTGTGTCTGATTTCTGTTTTCTTATCCATTATCATAATTTTGTTATTGTTAATTGCTTTGCAGCTATTTTAATATGTTCTTTATCAGCATGGGTAATCTCCGGAATCCTGATAATTTTTGTCTCATTTTCAATAAAGCTGCAGATGAGTCTTTCTGTATCATCAGGAAACGCTCCATTAAGGATCAGGTATTCAAGCTTTATATTTCTTTGCTGTAATGCCATTATGGAGAGCAAGCTGTGATTGATACATCCTAAATAGTTTCTGACAACAAGCGCTGTAGGCAGCTCCAGTATTTCTATCAGATCAATCATGAAAATATGATCTGAAAGCGGTACCATCAAACCTCCTGCACCTTCTACAATCAATGAGTTTTCAGTGTCCGGCAATTGAAAATCATCGAGTTGGATCTGTATGTTTTCTTCCCGTGCAGACTGATGAGGAGATGCAGCCAGTTGCAGGCGATGTGTTTCCGGATAACAGATGGTATGGTCTGTCCAGTCTTCAATTTTATGACGGTCTGTATAATGGAGATCTCCGGACTGTACGGGTTTCCAGTAATCTGCTTTAAAATACTGAACCAAAACGGCTGAACAGATGGTTTTTCCTATTTCGGTTCCTATTCCTGTTATAAATAGTTTCATATGAATTTTCGGGGTTCGGGATACGTGATGTGAGGTTCGTGATGCGGGGTTCGGGTGAAATTCACTTTCCTTTTATTTTATAGGTCACTTTGTTCTTTTTACCCTTTTTGCTTTTAATTCAATTTTTTAATAATGCTTGTAAGTTGTAATATTTCTGCTTCTGTATTGAAGCTATGAAGACATATTCTGATTCTCTCACTTCCTTCTTTTACCGTTGGACTGTATACGGCATAGGTTAAGAACCCTTCATCAGATAAAGTATTCTGTACCGTTTTCAGTTTTTGATTATCAGGAATTACAATAGCCTGAATAGGGCTGACTTCAGAAGAAGGTGTTTTCAGTCCCTGATTTCTGAAAATTGTAATATTCTCCTGAAGTTTTTTTGACAGCTCTTTCTTCTTTTCTAAAAATTCATAGCCGGTTTTGATACTCATCCATTGAAAATCCTGCGCTGAAGTGGTATACATAAACGGAGATGCAAAATTGACCAAGTAAGATTTCACTGTTTCATTACAGAGGATCGCGGCACCGTGTAATCCTAATGCTTTACCATACGTTACCACAGCTGCCAGCACCTGATTTTGTAACTGATACTTTTCAATCAATCCATTTCCAAAAACGCCAAAAGCATGCGCTTCATCTACCAGCAAATCTGCATGATATTGCTTAGCAAGAGCGGCAATCTCTCGGATGGGAGCACAATCTCCTTCCATAGAATAAAGGCTTTCTATAGCGATATAACAATGTGTCTTCTGCTTCTTCAATATACTTTCCAAATCCTCCAGGTCATTGTGCCTGAATTTTATTTTCCGGGCATTTGACATTCTGCAGGCATCATGAACAGAGCGATGGATCTGCTCATCTACAATCACCGTATCATGACGGCTGGAGAGTGTTGAAAACAAGGCAAGATTAGCATTATACCCAGATGGGAAAAGCAGTGCTGCAGGAAAATGATGTCTTTCTGCAATACAACGTTCTACAGATGTTGCTATACTGGTATTACCACTGATTAATCTGGAGCCGGTACTTCCTGAAAGCAGCTGAGGATTATCATTGATATTTTGCAACAGTATTTTTTGAAATTCTGTATTTCTTGCCAATCCCAGATAATCATTAGAATAAAAATCAATTCCCTCAGGCTTAAGCGTTAGGCTTCTTAGTCTTCCTTCTTCTTTTCTTGTATTGAGTGATTCCTGAAAACGATGAATACTGTTACGCATAATTTAACTCTTCCACTTCTTTTGTAATCGCATTAATCCATTGATTATGTAATTCTTTCTCAATGGCCAGGATATTCTCAGCATGCATTTTCCAGTCAACGGAAAATTCATTGAGCTGATTGATCATTTCTTCCAGGTGTCCTTCTTCTTCAAGAATAATAGATTTCACCATGATCCGGGAAGATTCCTGGGTAAGGATATCCTGGTACACCGGGTACAGTTCATCGGCCCGAACTTCAATGGCATAGGTTACAAAGAGGTAGGCTGCAAACCTGAGCTCTTCCTGGCTAAGCTGAAAAACCTGCTGAAGATACCTGCAGGCTTTGATATCCAACGCATGAAGGTAGTGCCGGGTTGCCGTGGGAGCAAGAAGTTCTTTATTTTCGTAAGTTTTGCATAATTCAGGATCAATCTTTCCGATTTGTTTCTTAAGATAATAAGCGTGACGGTGTTCTTCAGCGGCATGTTTAAGCTGAATAAGCGTTACTGAAACCGGATGTTCACATTTTGATATTTTTCTGGCTCCTGCATTCTCCATAAAGGAAAGTGTGTTCAGCCATTTGGCATGAGTGGTATGATCCTGTACCACCCTTTGTAATAAGTGCTGAAATTCCATTGATTTTTATTTTGATGTCAAAAGTAGTATATTGCCGGATGGTCATATGGTGCCAGTTTTGATATTATGGATAGTCCGGTTAGAATTCCTTATGAAAGTTTTATAAAAATTGATAGAAAATCAGAAACATCTATCTATTTACAGATTGCTAATCAGCTGATCAATGCTATTCAAAGAGGCTTTTTACCTTTTGGAACTAAACTACCGGGAACAAGAACTTTCAGTGAAATGCTGGAAATCCATAGAAATACAGCTGTGGCCGTCTATGATGAATTGTCTGCTCAGGGCTGGACGGAAAGTTTACCCAATAAAGGAACTTTTATTATTGGAAATGATCAGGAAAAACCGGTAAAAATGAATGATTTTAAATCCAATAATCTTCAGAATTACCCACAAAAAACAGGCTTTTCTTTTAAAGCATCCAATATTTTAGATAATCCCTTTGAACATTCGGATTGTGACTATGTTTTTAATGATGGAGTACCTGATATCAGACTGACCCAGATTGGGCAGCATTCCCGGTTTTACAGCTCTATCCTCAAACGTAAGTCTAATCAGAAAATCCAGGGACATTATAACCAGGATGGGAGTGAGTTTTTTAAAGAACATCTATCCCGATATCTCAATTTATCCCGTGGATTGCCTATTTCTAAAAATAACCTCCTGATTACCCGCAGTACGGAAATGAGTATTTATATTGTTTCCGAAATCCTTCTTTCTGCCGGAGATGTGGTGTTAGTGGGTGCTTTAAGCTATTTCTCCGTCAATATGATTTTTATGAAAGCCGGAGTTCAAATGGTTTCTATCCCCATAGACGAGGAAGGAATTATTGTTGAAAGTGTGAGAGAAGCCTGTAAGAAGCAAAACATAAGAATGCTTTACCTTACTCCACATCACCACTACCCTACCACGGTGGCATTAAGTGCACAGCGTCGACTGGAGCTCCTGGAGCTGGCCAATGAATACGGTTTCATTATTCTTGAAGACGACTATGATTATGAATTCCATTATGATAAAAGCCCTATCCTTCCCCTGGCTAGTGCGGATACGAACGGAATGGTTATTTATATTGGTTCATTTGGAAAATCTTTAGCTCCGGGATTCAGAACCGGATTTATTGTGGCTCCGGAAAATCTGATGATAGAAATGCGTAAATACCTCGGTATTATTGACCGCCAGGGTGATATTCTAATGGAAAGAGCTTTGGGAGAAATGATTGAAGAAGGGGAAATTAACCGGTATCTGAAAAAATCTTTGAAAGTATATCAGGAAAGGCGGGATTATTTCAGTGTTTTATTGAATGAGCATTTAAAAGAATATATCCATTTCCAAAAACCTTCGGGAGGGCTGGCTATCTGGCTGGAATGGAATATTCCTATCAACCTTATGCAGCTTAGCAGAAATTGTGCTCAGAATGATCTGTTTATTCCTAAAACGTTATTATATCAGAATAAACATCTTACAGCGATGAGATTAGGTTTTGGAGACCTCAATGCCGAAGAAATGGAAAAAAGTGTTGAAATTTTTTCTAAAACGGTAAAACTATTGATCTGATGTAAGAAACTCACAAATTAAAAGGAATTGAAAATCTCAATCTGCGAGAGAAAGAAACATAGTATTCTTATTTTCTGACACAAAGAATGATTTCTGATTGGGTTTGTTTCAAGTAAGCAAAGTAGTGACCAACAGATTGATTTGGTTAAGGTTTCGTGTAATTCATCCTGTTGTTTTTAATTAAAATATCTCGCAGATTAAGCGGATTGAGCAGATTAAAAGAGCACTAAAAAATCTGCGTGATCTGATTAATCTGCGAGAGAAAAAAACATAGTATTCTTATTTTTCCGACACAAATAATGATTTCTGATTGGGTTCATTTAGTACTCAACAAATTGATTTGGTTAAGATTCCGCGTGATTCATCCTGTTATTTTTAATGAAAATATCTCGCGGATTGAGTAGATGAAGAGGATTAAAAATCTATGAGAGAAAAAGCAAAAGCCCCTAAAATATAGAGGCTTTATTGAAAATTTAGTGATGGGATGGAAATACCACCTTATTTTTTTTATGCTTTGGTTTTTTCTTCTTCCTGTTTAAATAGATGATAAAACCTGTAATAGGAAGTGATGCAGCAATGATCCCTGCTAAAAAATAAATAATTCTGCTGGTCATTCCAAAGATACTTCCGGTATGCAGGTCGTAATTTCTTTCTCTTAATGCAGTTCCATATCCAATATTTTTGTCTTTATACGATTGCTGTTTTACCATCTCACCCGAATACTGGTCAAAATTATACTGATCATTCCGGTAGAGCCTGTTGTCATAGGTAAGCTCAGCATAATAAGTTCCTTCCTCCGTTCTTGGAAAATTGATAAGGGCAGATTCTTTATCGGTAAGACCTTTTTCCATTTTGTTTCCAATCCTATCCAAAATGTTTTTTTGATCCGAAAATTCTTCTGCCGGTATTTTACTTTTGGCCTTCTGTTCCGTAGGTACGCTTCCATTTAATGTCTTTTTCATCCATTTATCTACATCTTCAAAACTCCAGATCATGGCAGAATAAGAAATGATCAACAAAGGAATTACAGCATAAAATCCCAATACATTGTGAACGTCATAATTGATTCTTTTCCAGTTGGCGGAAGTTTTAATAAAGAACATCCCTTTCAACATGCTCTTGCTCATCTTTCTCGGATACCATATCACTAATCCCGAGAATAAAATGATGGTCATGATGAGAGTGGAATATCCTGTGATGGTTTTTCCTATCTTCTCTCCCAACAAAAGCCTTCGGTGAAGGTCCAGCACAATTTCAAAAAAGTCTTTTTTAGCATCTTCTACGGCCTGTACTTTTCCAGTGTAAGGATCCATATAAACCCGATAATAATAAAGATAGGTTCCCCAATACGTTAAAGCATCATTATCCATTTTAAAGGTACGGAAAACATAGGTTTGTGAAGGGTCAGAAGACATGACCACTCTTTTAATTTTCAACCCTTCCGGAAGGGCTTTTTCAGCTTTTGAGGAAAGCTCGGACAGAGGTAGTTTTTTCTTTCCTATAACCTCAACAAAATATCTTTCCGGATGTACCCATTGTTTTAATTCTTTTTCGAAGGCGAGAATACATCCCGTAGCTGCCATTATGACAACTATAAGCCCGGACATTAGTCCGAGCCATAGATGTAACTGATAGGCGATTTTTCTAAATTTAAGCTTCATTATTAAAATTTAAGGCTTACCTCAGCGACAAAGTTACGGGGCATTTGAGCGACTACCACTCCCTGCCCTGCAAAATACTGCGCATTGCCTAAATTATTCATTTTAAATCCTACTCTGTATTTTTCTTTTTCAAGGGAAATAGAGGCATTAATCAGTGTATATGCAGGAAACGCAAACTGTCCGGTAGTGGTTTTGTTTCCGGTAATCTGTTTACCTACACGGTTGACCCCAAAACCTACTCCCAGTCCCTGAAGTCCTTTAATAGGAATGATATAACTGATCCATGAATTAAATACATTAGCAGGACCTGCCGATTCCGGACGGCGTCCTTCTACAGCAGCATCCGCTTTCTCCATTCTACTGTGGTTGTATGAATATCCTGCGATAATATTCAATCCCTGAACAGGATTCATGATCGTTTCTATTTCAATCCCTTTACTTCTTTGCTGTCCATCCTGAACAACAATAGCGTATTCTTTTCCATCACGGATAACTCCGGTTCCGCGCTGTATATTATCCACCAATATGTCATAATATCCCACGGTAAAGTTGAATTTGTTTCTCCAAAGATTTCCTTTTACTCCCACTTCCCACTGATTGGCAGTCTGCGGTTTCATATCTCCGCTATAGTCCTGTAATTGCTGTACTACAGGTGCGGTATAGCTAAAACCATTCATATAATTGGCATAAGCTGACAAACGGTCTTTCACCACCTGATAGACTAATCCTACTTTTGGAGACCACGCTGTTTGTTTAAACTCACCAGCACGCACATTGCTGTTCAGGTTAAGCTGTCCTTTGCTTTCATAATGATCCAGACGTAAGCTTAGTAAAGTAATCAAGCGGTCAGTAATATAGGTTACATTGGAAACATAGGCTCCATATAGATTAGCTGAAGATGTATTCCTTACCAACGGTGCTTTTTTAGCATCAATAGCAGCTTGGGTAGCAGCCTGTATTTTCTGAAGAGCCAGATCTTTGGAAATATTTCCGTAACCACTTGTTAAGTTTTGCCCATCAACATAATCAAATACAACAATCGGTGAATGGTTGTTATTGATAGACTGATTGAAATAATCTAATCCGATCAATACCTTATTTTTGATTTTTCCAATATTGAATTCTCCATTAAAGTTTTGCTGAACACTGGTGGAAGAAGCTTCTGAGTTTTGCCATTGTACATTACGCTCCAGCATGGCATCACTGGTAGTTCCTCTGATAAACTGATACTGATAGAGTCCTTCCGTTTTTCTGAAGTTTCGGGAAAGTGACGTTTGTGAGCTCCAGCTATCTGATATTTTATAATTAGCCTCAGCTTTTACATTGATTGACGGAGCTTTCAGGGTCATATCATTGTTGGAATACGATCTTTTCCAGTCGAAACCAAGTTCATCCGGTGTATGGGCAAAAAATGCTCTCGTTCTGGGAAGAAAAATAATAGGGGTATTGGTTCCCTCATAATTATAAATCTGGGCTCCTAAGCTGAACTTCAGCCTGTCATTTACCTGATAGCTTAAGGTAGGGGCCACAAAAAATGATTTTCTGAATTCAGAATCTCTGAAACCATTCTGATACTGGTAGGCCGCATTCAGACGGAATAATGTTTTCCTGGAGTCAGTAATGGGACCGTATACATCAGCCGTTATACGGTTCAGGTTATAGCTTCCCATAAGGTAGGATACTTCTCCACCAAAGTAATCTTTAGGTTTTTTCGTTACCGCATTTATGAGTCCTCCAAAGGAGGTTACAGCACCTCCATATAAAGTTCCTGCCGGTCCTTTAATAACTTCTAAACGTTCAATATCAGCGGGATCAATCTCTCCATTAGTGGTTGCAGGAAGACCGTCTACCATGGATACTTTTGTAGGAAATCCTCTAAGGCTATAGTAGAAACTTCCGTCCCCGGAACCTCTTCCCGGACTCCCCTGCATTTTTACCATCCCCGGCACATTTTTTAAAACTTCTGAAATATCATAAGTAATCTGCTCCTTCAGTAATTGCTGGTTGATACTCGTATAAGCCTGCGGATTTTCTAAATTCCTTAAAGGCATTTTAGAAACGGAAGTACTGTCTTTATCCAGGAATTTGTTTCTGCCGAAAGCATACACGGTGATTCCTTCAATGACATTATTTTCTGTTGTTGTATAAATAGGTGGAATCTCATAGACATCTTTCTCAATGCGGATGGTCTCGCGCATCAGTTCGATATCATTTAAAACCACCTGAAGAGTATATTCCCCAGGTGGCACATTATCAAAATAATATTCTCCTAAATTGTTTGTTTTTGATTGATATGAAGTATTGACTATTCTTAAAAGTGCATTTTTTACCGGCACTTTCTCAGACAGCATGACCTTGCCGTTTACCCTTTCATTTTGCTGAGCATCAATAAAATGAGGAAGTAAGGCAAAAGCTAATAGTAATATAGGGGTTTTAAATGTTTTCATGCTGTAAGTTTTGTAACAGGGGATAGTTTATTTTACCGTTTTGTGATAATGGAAATGACTCTATGTGTTCGGTGTGGACGTATTGAGGGTTAATGCGCAGTTTATTTTTAATGATTTCAGTGATGGCTTGGGGATCAATCTCCTGATTGTCATACAGTACAATGATTTTTTTATCATTGGAATTCAGACAAACAAACGTATTTCCTTCCAGCTCATTTTTAAGAATAAATTCTACCTCATCCAGATTAAGGCGTATTCCGAAAAGCTTCATGATACGTTTTATTCTTCCTGTGATAAAATAAATTCCGTTTTGTCCTTTTTTGGCTGTATCTCCTGTCCGCAGCACTGCGGGCTGTTCATAAGAAGTGAGGTCCTGAAGGGTATGGGCGTAGCCTCCAAAAATACTGGCATGTGAGAACAGCAATTCATCGGTGTCAGGATCTATGCTGAAATTCCCTCCATATACAGGAGTACCAATAGAAGTTTCTTCTTCTAAGAGTCCATCTGTAGTAAGATAAGCCATTCTTCCACCGGCTTCCGTCTGACCATACTGTGCAAAGAATTGTTTTTCAAATTCAAGACAGTAAGCAAAGATGGTTTTTCTCAGCTCACCATTGATTACCCCTCCCGTATGCGTAAGGTATCGTAAACTCTGGCTGTCTTTTCTGAAGAAGCCTATCCTGTTAAGATTCTCGTATAAAAATGGGACTCCTCCTAAAGTACTGTATCCATATTCCTCCATTTCATCCCAGAATGCCTTTTGCATAATATCTTTATCCGTACATACCATTCTTCCGGCACGCATACAGTTGGTTGTAAAAATAGAAAAGCCATATACAAAATTGATGGGTACATTCAATGGTACCACATCAGATTCCAGGATAGGCATGTACTGAAGAATGCTTATCGCATTCTGATACAGGTTTTCATCAGATAGCTTAACGAGTTTGGGAATTCCCGTAGTTCCTGAAGTACTTAAAAGAAGCTTAATTTCCGGATGGATCGTAATCTCACTTTTGTAATCATCTTTCATAAAGATTTTTACAGTATCAGAGAATGCTCTGATACTGTATCCTTCGACCTCATCTCTGGATGGATCAAAGATATATTTCGGACGGTATTCTGCCTCCATCCGGTCTTTGAATTCCGAATGCAGTTTCTGTCCCAATAAAGCAATCGTATGGGCTGTTCCGTAAAAATTGAGAAGAACCTCAATACTGGAGAGCTGATTGTCATTGTACAAAAAGATCAATCCTTTTTCTACAGGATTCAAGCCTAAAGACCGATACAGCGTTCCAACCGGTATGGTAGTACCGGTGGAAGCATCTGTAAACAACAGGTTCTTGTTGGCAATTACATTTTCTAAAATTTTCATATACTTAGTTTTCTACGAATACATCGTATTTTTTCATTTTTTCACGGATCTTTCCGACGTTACCCATCTCCAGGATATCATTAAAATCAAACTTGATCTGATAAAACTGTTCCAGCGCTTCTACAATAAGCAGGTGGGACATAGAATCCCATTCCGGAATTTCCTGATAGGTAAGATTTTCATCTACCAATTCTTTTTTTATAGCAATTGCAGAGGCAATTATTTCATAAAACTCTTCTGTTGTGTTCATTTTAAATTTTTATAGTTTTCCATTTACCGTTTTTGAAAATCATTAGGAAAAGTACAGCCAGTACAATTTCTGAAGAAACAATAGCTGTAAATATTCCTTTTAGTTCCCATTGAAGCCTTACGCCCAGCAGATAAGCCAGAGGAAGCTGAATAATATAGAACATGATGATATAGAGAAGGGTTACCTGCATGATGTTACCGGCTGCATTCAATGCACGGCTGATCACCATGGTAAAACCTAATAAGAGATAAGCCATAGATACCACATGGATATACTGAACGGCGTACCTTGCTACCTCCGATTCTACAGTAAAAAACTTCACCACATGCTCTGCGGCCAGCTGCCAGAACAGGGCCACTGCAATAAGGTAGCTCATATTAATGGTACCTGCTCTCCACACTGTTTTTTCTGCCCGGACAGGATCTCCTGCTCCTAAATTCTGTCCTGTAAGAACACCGGCAGCATTTCCTATTCCCCAGGCAGGCATCGTGGCAACAGAAGCAATACGCTGTGCAATAATGTAACCCGCAAGCGCTGTCGTTCCAAAAGTAGATATGATCTTCACCATAATCAGCCAGCTGGATGTAGGAATAATATACTGAACCAGGCCCCCAAAAGCTATTTTAAGAATCTTTTGGAGCAATGGCCTGTCAAAGTCAAATTTCATCAGGATATTAATGCTCGTTTTACCCGTCAACAGGATAAAGAACTGGTATAAAACGGCCAACAGCCTGGACAAAATAGTAGCATAGGCCAGTCCCAGCAATCCGAAAGCAGGAATAAATCCTACCCCGAAAACAAGCACTACGGCAAACACAATATTTGAAATATGACAGAGCCAAAGTGATTTCATGGCAAGATCTGCATCCCCTGCTCCTCTGAACAGTCCATTAATAGAAAGACGGAGGATGACAAGCCCGATACTGATAAAAACCAGTCGGGAAAAAGAAAGGCCATCATTCACTATTCCTGCATTGATTCCAAGAAAACCTACAATCTCTCCAGCGAAATAGCATGACAGCCCGCCAATCAGTAAGGCAAAGAATAAGGCAAGCATAATAATATAATGAGCTGTTTTACCCATGCCTTCTTTATCTTTTTCGCCGGCTCTCCTTGCGGTAAGCGTTGCTGCAGCAATCCCAAGACCTACTGCGATAGCATAAGCGAAATTGATATAATTATCGGTAATCCCAACAAGACCAAGGACTTTATCGCCCAGTTTGGCAATAATCAAAAGATTGACGCTCACAAAAACAGATTCCATCACCAGCTCCATCACCATGGGAATTGCCAAGCTAAAGATGGAACGGTTGATACTACCGGAAGTCAGCTCGGCCTTTTTCCCGGCTAAGGCTCCGTAAGCAAAAACCGTCCCTTCTTTTAGTATATGCAGGAATTTCCTCATCATACAGCTACAGAATTTTTATTGGCGATCTGATACAGAGGGTTAGGCAATGCTCCATCCTTTCTTGGAATAGCAAAAGCTTTATTTTCACTGTAGCCATTATTTTTCAGACGCAGGCTGTTGATATAAAACCTTTTGAACGTAGGAACATAAAGGTCATATTTTTCGTATCTCTCCTGTAGATGGGTATTATCTGCTTTATAACTTTCTATGCAGTCATGCACAAGTGTCCAGAATACATCTTCTTTACAGTTTGAATAGGTATGAAGTACATTAGACATATATCTGAAAAAAGCATCAAAAACTCCCAAAAGAATAAACAAAGGAATATTTTCTTTGTTGGAAGACTGTATCAATCCGTCTGCAAGATGAGCCGGAAGCTTTTCTCTTGCTTCTGTAGTAAGGACAATATCATCTACAAAATCCTTAATTACAATTCTTTGAGGCACTCCATTTTTCAGCACGACCATAACGTTTTCGCCATGGGGAGTCACACATAGAGAATGGGTGTAATAGATATGAAGCAATGGTGTAAGATAGGCATCAAGATAACTTGCCACCCATTCTCTGATACTCATTCCTGCCTTTTCTGCAAAAGCCTGTACCAAAGGAACTCCGTTATTGTCTACATACAGTAAGGAAGCCATGGTGACCATTTGCTCATCTTCCTTAAGATAGTTTTCCGCACTTTCACGCCATAAGGCTCCCAGGAATTCATTATACTGGTAAGGAACATTGGTAATCGCTCCGTATTGTGGATGAAGGTAAGCAATAGAGGCTTCTTCTCCCAGGAATATCGTTCCTTTGGCATCAAGATAAGCATCATCCTTTATCAGGCTTTTTACCCACTCTGTAATAGAAGGAGCTATTTTCATCTGTTTTGGAGACAATCCACGGATATTTCCTGTACTCAAGATAGAAACAGCTGTTTTAAGATATCTTTTCTTAGGATGATCTACGTTGAATAAGGTACGGATACTCTGCTGTGGACTGTAAGTATCGTTTCCTTCTCCCAATAGAATAAGAAGTCCGGATGCAATATCTCCGGCAAAATGAATCTTCAGCTTTTCTTCCCACTGCCATGGATGAACAGGAATAAAATGATAGTCTTCCACTGATTTTCTTTCATTTATCAGTTTCTGCTGAAAATCATGATAGAGCTGATCGCCAATCTCGGAACGGTAGAAGTCTTCTCTGTCGATATGATTCAATGATTGAAATGCAGATCTGCTGGTATGGGATGCCAGCCAGATAGGTTTCAGATTTTGATCAGATTCCGGAGCAAATGCTTTCAGGTCACGGGGAGAAAATCCTAATCTGCTTTTGTTAACAATTACCCATGGATGACCGGTCATTTGATGCTCTACCGTCTGATAATCTGATGAAGCAAGATCTTTTGAAGACATCACTCCTTTGGATAAAATCATCGCATCGCAGTATAATGTATGTAAAAGCTCTTCCGTATACCTTGCCAGTGTATAGGGATCTAAATCAAATACAGATTGCATCTCCAGGAAAAATGCTGCAACATCTACCGGTACTTCCTGAGAATGGTCTGTTTTGGTGATACTGTCTGTATCGATATGCCAATAGTCCATCATTCTTTCCTGACCGCGGAAATTGTATTCAATATTGTCGAAACCTGTTTCCAGTTTGAAAACGGTATAGCCTGTTTCAGCCTGAAAAGAAACAACAGGCTTTAGCAGTTCTTCGTGCATTAATTCTGCAATGGTTTTAGCCATAAGATTTTTATTGGCCTGTAACCAGTATTCGTGGTTTACTATAGTATTTAAATTGGTGTTCATTTTTTAGTATTAAATTTGGGCAGTTGGTAAATCAGCATATTTCTCTACATCAAAATCCTGGAAAGCTATTTTTTTCTCAATTTTATAATGCTCTCTTCCAAGAATATCGTTGATGATATAGGAGTTACGGTAGGCAGCCATTCCAAGGTCTGTAGAAATATAGCTGTGGGTATGTACTTCAGCATGGAGGACATAAATTTCGCCTCCGTTGTGATCTATAGAATAATTTCTGTTGACATCAAACAATCCGCCTGAATCTCTTTTAATTCTGGACTGTATATTTTTCAGAAATGAAGGTTCATGATAGCGGTATCCGGTTCCCAGAATCAGGTAATCAGCTTCCTGCTCATACGGAACGTCCTGTTCCAGCTGCGTAAATTCAAGATTGATAACCTCCTGGTTGGTATTGTCTACCCTGTTCAGCTGGCTGTTAGGAATGATTTTAAGGTTAGGATCAGCGTTGTCAATATTCAGATCATAAATGAAATCATAAATATCATTGATGAGGTCATAGTTTATTCCTTTAAACTGACTTTGCTGTTTGCTTAAAATATCTTTTCTTGCAGACTCTGTTCTGTTATAAAAATACTCTACATAATCGGGAGACGTCAGCTCCAGAGTCAGTTTAGAATATTCCATCGGGAAGAATCTGTCCGGGCGGGAATACCATCCTAATTCGGTCTTTTCATCTCTGCTTTGAAGGAGGTCATAAAAAACTTCAGCCGCACTCTGTCCCGATCCTATAATGGCTATTTTCTTGCCTTCAGCTAAAAGCTCTTCTTTTCTGTAGAGATAAGAACTGGTATGAATAATCCGGGAATCTTCTTTAGGGATAAAAGAAGGAATATGAGGCTGTGTTCCGGTACCAAGAATAAGTCTCTCCGTTTTAAAAACTACTTTTTCTTTCGTTTTTGTGTGAACTGTTGTTACCAGGTAAATACCATCTTCATAGTCTATATCCATTACCTGTGTTGAAAAACGACATTGGGGCAGCTGTTCAATCACCCATTGGCAGTATCGGTTGTATTCCTTTCTTGGAATGAAGAAACTTTCTCTGATAAAGAATTTATACAGCCTTCCTGTTTCTTTAAGATAATTAAGCAGACTTAAAGGGTTGGTAGGGTCGGCCATAGATACACAGTCGCATAAAAATGGAGTCTGCAGGGTTACATGATCAATCATTAAGCCGGGATGCCAGTCGAAACCGTCTCTCTGATCCAGGAAAAGTGTTTTCAGTTCCGTAATTGGATGGGATAAAGCGGCAAGCCCAAGATTAAAAGGGCCGATTCCTATGCCAATTACATTATAAATAGGGTCATTATTCATGTTCTGTGGTGTTTGTGGTGAATTGTACGTCTTTGTTTTGAGGGAATTTTTCCCAATACCATTCCCGGTAGCAGAAATTGAGATTTGCTTTTTTATGAGGCATTTCAATTACTTTATCTACTTTGAAACCGACGTGGGCCTTATTCATCATTGATGCAAGAGAATCTACGGAACCCTCTCCCACCATTTTACCTACCTGTGGCTGTGCAAAGACATAATCCACCATAGATTGTGTAGAAGGGGAAACATATTTCTTTTTGGGATCTATAGGTGCTATAAACTGATGTGTACCATAATCTGTAGGTAATACTTCGTAATAATCTCCTACGATATCTCTGCAGGCCCAATAAATTTCGATATTACAGGAAGGCTCACCGTTGCTCATTACAATGTAGCTGTGGGCTTCATTACCCGGAAGCATCACACGATAGTAGGTTTCCAGTTCATCAATCGGCCAGTTCATCTGCCATATCTTTACGGCATGCTCGCGATTAAACCATTCATGAAGCATTTCAAGGTCATTTTCAAGATCTATAGGTCTGATGGTAATCGTGACATCTTCCTTTTCAAAATAACGTTTAAAGAATATGTCTTTTTCCTTTGGCTGAATCAGTTGTTCTGAGAAGAAATGCTCATAAAGAAGGTTGGGTACTTTTGCATAAGAAACGGCTGAGGCATTTATACCTCCGTCTACATCAAATACTGCCGACTGCAGATTTGATTTTACAGCCCAATACTGCTCTTCCAGAGCATAACCTGTCAGATCTGACGGTTCTGTCCTGTGAAGATCTTCAAATTCCTGATACAGAATGCTGATGAGCTGCCTTTCTTTCACCCATCCTGTTTTACCCATTGAGCTGATAAGAGCTCCCAGATTACTCACTAAAAGATGGTGGGAAATAATTTTCATCAGGCGTTCATCCCTGATGAAAAGTTCTTCAATCTCAGGACAGTTCCTGATAAGCTCCTGATATTTTTCTTTGAGACTTTCTCTTAAAAGATAGCCTTGTCCGTCCCTTACAAAAATGTTTTCCGGGAGAAGCTGGTCATCCAGTCCTATAAGCAAATTCTGCTGATGAACTTCCGGAGCCATTCCATACTGGCTAAATAGCCTGTTTAGAGGAGAAAGCAAAAGATGAATATATTTCTTAAACCAGGTGATCGCTGCCTGTTCAGGATCAGTTCCCAATTGACCGGCTACTTCTTTGAAAAAGTGCCTGGTAAAATTGAAACTCCCTGTCGGCTCATCCTGACATAATCTTGCCAGTAAAAGAACTTTTTCTTCCCCTAAAAAGGGATTTTCACGGATCAGGATATTGAAACTGTCAATCGTATTTCCTTCATACTGAACACTTAAAGTGGCAGGCTCCAGAAGAAGTTTGAAATGGGGAAAGCTGTTTTCAAAAGAAGTCCTTTCTTGCTGCCACCATACCGCAGAAGCATATCCTCTGTTGAGGTCTTTTAAACTGTTTGTCCTTACAGATCCGGTCATCAGAACATGTAAAGAAAATTTTAACATCCAGCTGAAATCAGGATTGTAAAGACTTCTTATCGATGATGTGGCATAAAAGTCATCACCTAATGGTCCGATATGAATGATTTGTCCGGAGCCAAGCATTTCCGGATATTCTTCCGTTGACAGAAGATATTGCGCTTCCCAGGGGTGGCATGGAACAATATAATAATCATTGATGTTTTCAAAATCGTAACTTTCCGGTATGGAAACTAATTTCTCGAATATTTCTTTCGCTGAAATTCCGGGAAGTGATTTTTCAGTGATGCAGCTTTTATGAATCAGAAAATAATCAAGCTGAAATCCCTTCCCAAATTCCGGGCTATACAAAAGTTGCTCTTCTTCGGAAAATCCCATTCTAGATTTGGTAAAAGGATGTAGATTGTGGCCTACAGGCAGCCGCTGTTCGGATTCTAAGAAGGAATAAGACAATTCTTTCTCTTGTTGTAAACAGGCTTCCGCGGTTAATTCCAGATTTTTCAAGCTGCTTTGAATTCTCTCAGAAAAGTGGGCAAGCCCTCCTTCATTTGAAGTATCAGAAAATTCTGTATAAATTAACTCTATCAGTTTTTCCATATCTACTTCAAATACATCCTGATTTTCATGATCTACAGCCCATACAGGAAATCCATAGTCATGAAAAGTACTTTCGGAACGATAAACAATCGGGGCAAACAGAAACAATCCGCTTTTCTTCAATTCAAATCTTAGATGCAACGGATACTTGGTATTTTGAAGTGCCTTTGCAGTAAGAAGATCATATTGGGGAACTCCCTGGTAAAATTTACCATTTCCAAGTTCTCTGAGCATTCCGTTAAGAAGGATACGGAAAGTAATTTCCTGTGCTTTATCCCCTGTTTTATTTTTCTGTATCAAAGTCTTTTCCATGCATTTTTATTTTATTGAGAATTTGATGTACATCTTCAGTAGTGGTAATCGGATTCAGGAAAGTAAATTTCAGATAGAAATGTCCATCTACTTTTGTACTGGCAACGAGAATTTCCCCGCTGTAGAAAAGTTTCGTCTTAATATACTGGTTCAAAGCATTAAGATCTTTAACCTCAGGTCTTATGTAACGGAATACCAACACGCTAAGGTCAGAATCGGAAAGAAGTTCAAAATCTGTATCTTCAGTAATCATGGAGGCTACATCTTTTGTAAGATCTATTACCGTGTCGGTATATTCGGCAAGCTGTTCCTTACCCATCATTCTTAAAGTAAACCAAAGCTTCAACGCATCAAACCTGCGGGTACTTTGTGTAATGGATTTGTTGATCTGTGCAGGGATTTCCTCTTCATCCATTTCTTTAGGATTCAGGTAATCAGCATGATGCTTAAGAATCAAGAGCTCTTTTTTATTTTTAACAATGAAGGCACTGCTGCTGATAGGCTGGAAAAAGGATTTATGATAATCTATTGTTACCGAATCGGCTCTTTCTATTCCGTTTAACAGATTACGGTACTTATCGCTTAATAATAAAGCACATCCGTAAGCAGCATCTACGTGCATCCAGATATTATACTGTTCTGCAATATTGGCAATATCTTCCAATGGATCTACATTTCCGAAATCTGTAGTTCCGGCAGTGGCTACAATACCAATAGGGATATTTCCAAGCTGTTCTTCTCTTTTGATATATTTTTTCAGTAAAGCAATATCCATACGGAATCTTTCATCTGTAGGCACTTTAATAATGGCTTTTTCACCAAGCCCCATGATAGATGCATTCTTCAAATTGCTAAAATGCGATTTATCGGAAACAAAAATTCTGAAACGGTCGGCTTCTCTTGGCAGACCATCTAATTTGATATTATGATTGTAGTTCTTTTGAGAAAAGCAATCGCGCATCATCACCAAACCCATTAGGTTACTTTGTGAACCTCCGGCAGTGAACACACCATCGCTTTCATTGGTTTTATAGCCTAATTGCTCAGCAGTCCAGTCTATCAGTTTCCTTTCCATAAATGTACCTCCGGCACTCTGATCATAAGTGTCCTGAGAAGAATTGATGGCACTCACAAGGATTTCCCCAGCCAAAGCCGGAATAACAACCGGACAGTTCAAATGGGCTACATACTGTGGCAGGTGAAAAGCCGTAGCATGCTTTACATAAATATCATCTACTTCACTAAGAAGTTCCTTGTAATTGGAAAGTTTTTGATTAAGATCAATCTGCTGTACCATTCCTTTCATTTCTTTAGCTTCTATGCCGCTGAAAGGTTTGTCGTTTCTATAAAGAAATTCTTGTACAAGGTCTAAGGTGCTGTTGACAGCATTACGATAATGATCGTAATTGTCAGGATGGAAAATATTTCCAAAATTCCCCGAAATGTGATGTGAAGTGGTGGTTACCGGCTCTTCCAGGGACATAAAATTGTTACTCATATATGTATTTGTAAGGTGATTTTTTAAATCAATAGGTTGTATGTGGTTTTTTGATATATAGATTTATATATCTGACAGTCAGGTTTTTAAATTTTACATTTTTTTACTTTTTTATTTGGTGATTCATTAAATATTCATAAATTTGAACTCGTTATTGTTATTTAGAATAATTAAAAACAAATATAAAAATTATTATTTAACGCCAAATTTTTTTTTTAATGAATTCTATAGAAATTTTAGATAACGACCGTATGACGCAGGTAAAACTGCTTCCTACAGTCATTGAGCTCACATCTCAGGAACGAAGAATGATTAATGATGCAGCGGTGCATCTTCAAAGAAAATATGGTAGCTATGAAAATCGTGACTTTATAAGACACGTACACCAGCTGGCTTCCTATTTCTTACCCGAGAGAATCTTACATATAGCGGCTGATTTTGCGAGTGACTTTTCAAAAAATCAATATGGTGCATTGGTATTCAAGGGATTAATGGATGTCGACCAGGAAAGTATTGGCAGAACACCGGCCAACTGGCAGTCTGCTGATTATTCTAAATTTGATCTTTATGGCTTTGCCTGTGCATTAATCCATGGGGCTCTCCCTTCCAAGCCGGTACAGTATTATTCCCAACGTAAAGGAGGTGGATTAATTCATGCTATTATACCCGATGAGAAAATGCGGGAAACCCAAACAGGATCGGGATCTTCCACTGACCTGTATGTACATACCGAAGATGCTTTTTTGAAACATCAGGCCGACTTTCTGAGTTTTATGTATTTACGAAATGAAGAACAGGTCCCTTCTACCCTATATTCTATCCGTTCCCATGAATCTATAGGTGAAAACTACAGGCCTCTTTTTGAGCGTATTTATAAGATACCTAAAGATGCCAATCTGGAAACAGCAACGAACGAGGAAGATACGCTGGATTCTGTTTTGTATGGTAATTTTGAGCTTCCTTTTATGAGGTTTGATGCAGCCGAACAGCTCTTCAACCCGTCTATCAAGCAATCCGAAGATGCCCATCAGTATCTGAAAGAATTCTGGGAGGAAGCAAGACGTCTTATCTATTCAGATTTTACTCCCCAGGCAGGAGACGTTATTCTGGTCAACAATCATTTGTGTGCTCATGGAAGGTCTGCTTTCCGTGCCGGGGTGAGGAATATTGATGGTGTAGAATATCCATGTGAAAGAAGAATTATGCTCCGTATGATGAGTAAGGTAAGCCTGATCGATATGAGAGCGCATACCCTTACGGAAGACCCGTTTTTTGTCATTGAAGAACATCTCGGTAAAAATTTCACCAACCTATAAAATGCTTCAACAACATTTTTACTATGACTTGACAGTAATCCTTTTTAAGACCCGTTCTTAAAAAGGATTTTTTATAAATTTAAAATATAGAATATCGTAGAGAACATATTATTTAATCAATTGACATAATGCTTAATACATAAATTTATATAAAGTAGTTTTTACTACTTAAAATACTTATCAAAAAGAGTTAACTGATTGGATAATGACAGGCTCCAATAGGCAGGATCATGGATGCCTAAAGATTCAATATATAAATGTTCAATTTTAAGTTCTGTAAGTTTATTATGAAAATTTCTGTTCTGCCCGATCATCTGAACATCTTCGGTACCGCAATCAAAAATATAACGCTGTCCGGCTCCTGCCATTAGCTTTACTTTAGTATCAGTAAGGAAAGCAGGGTTAAGGGATTCAAAAGAACCCAATACCTTATTGACCATATATTTTTGGTACCCTTCACCGAACGAATTGAAATCTAAAGCACCGCAAGAACTTCCGACAATACCAAACGTTTTATGGTAGGTTACCCCAATGTTGGTCGCTCCATACCCCCCCATACTCCAACCCATAATTCCTCTGTATTTTTTTTCAGTTTTTACGGGATAATTTTTGTCGATGAAATCCACTAATTCTTTCCCTATAAAGGTTTGATATTGTGAATCTTTGACAATAGGACTATCTACATACCACGAGCTGTAATTCCCATCCGGCAATACATAAATTGTTTTATATTCCTGAGCTTTCTGAACCAAATCAGGGATATCCTGCTTGATGATTCTTTCGGGATTACCACTGAAACCGTGAAGAATATACACTGATGGATAGGTTGTATTCGGTTGAATATTGGGAGTAATGATAATGGTTTTGATCTTTTTATTCATTTTCGGACTGAAAACTTCCTGATGAATAATTTTTTGTGCTGATCCCTGTACGAAAGCGGTAAGCACAATGACAATGCTGATTAATTTTTTCATGTTGTAAAAAATATTTAATTAATAATATCAGAATGTATCTGTATAAATGTAAGACGCTTATAGTTTTAAACAAAACATTATAATCCATTATTTAAACTTTGGCATCTCTGATCTTTTGACAGGACAAATTTGTGCCGGAAAAAACAGAAAAGCCTCAACATATGTTGAAGCTTTATTAATTTATTTCTTTCTTGATCCTGCTGAGCTGAGTGGGTGTAATGCCTAAATAAGAGGCTATATGATGCTGTTTCAATCTGTTATGAAGAGGCTTATTTTCAAGAAGCTGCAAATAACGTTTCTTCGCGGTTTCATATTTTAAAGATACTTCCAAAGGCTCTTTTTTTACCACCCAGTTTTTCTCTAAATAATGCAAGTGAAAGAGAGCAAGATCATGGTATTTTTCCAGTAATTCCCGATAGGCTTTGACCGGATACTGTATCACTGAACAATCTTCAAGAGCAATGATATTAAAATCGCTGGGTTCGTTTTTAATAATGGCTGCAGTAGATGCTACAAAGCTGTTTTCTTCAAAGAAGATTTTGTAGATATAATCTCCCTGTTCATCAATGGTATAATACCCTATCAATCCTGATTGTAAAAAGTAATAATATCTTGCCATGCTCCCGGATTCCAGAAGCAGCTCATTTTTATGATATTGCTTTTCAGTACAAATGTCTAACAAAGCAGCAGCTGTTTCCCCGGATAAAGGATAATACTGATTAATCTGCTCTAAGAATGTTGATTTGTTCATTGTTTTTTAATCCAATATCTTCTTCATCATTAAATCGGTCTGCTCCTCATCACCAAGTCTGAAAATATGTTTGTCAAATTCAACAAATCCGTTTTTTCTGTAAAAGTTCAAAGCTCTCAGATTCTCCTCCCAAACTCCCAGCCAAAGGTAGGATTTGCTTAACTGTTGAGCCGTTTCCAATGCCTGATCATATAAAAGCTGCCCCACTTTTTTACCATGATGGCTTTTTTTGACGTAGATTCTCTCAATTTCAAGACCGGTTTCATCCTTTAATTCGGTCTGTGCTTCACCTGAATTGATTTTAAGATAACCCACAGGGTTGTCTTCTTCCCAGGCAATATAGAACAGAGAATCCTGAGTTTTGAGTTCAGAGGTTAATTGGGGAGTATTAAAACTTTCTTCAAGGTACTTTTCCATAGCTTCATCAGTATTATCTTCTGCAAAAGTTTCAGTAAAAGTTTGTATTCCCAGGTTCTGTATAGTTTCCAGGTCGTCTATTCCGGCTTTAAGGATCGTTATTGATGACATAGTATATATTTATTGCTCTAATTTATTAATAAGATTTTTTATTTCGGGTATGCTGAGTTCTGTTTTTGTTTCTGTTTTTACAATATTCTTTAAAATTCTGATATGGGCAGTTTTTAAAGCATTTTCAGCTTTTACTTCCTGGTCAGGTAGTACTCCGATATGTTCCCAGTTGGTATGGCTGGTTAAAGAGGTTATTTTTCCCGCCGGAACAAGAAGTAAATACTGATTTTGAAGTATAAAATGATCTACCGGATTGGCAGCACCACCCGTTTTTTCACCTATTACTTCTGCTAATTTATGTTGTTGCAAAAAGTAGGCAAGGCCTTCTGCGGCAGAAAAAGTAGTTCCACTGGTAAGAATATAGATTTTTTTATGGAGATATTTTGTCCCGGCAACATTAGATTGAGTACTGTTCATTACAGTCTTATCATCATGTCTGAAATAGGTGGTATAAAGATCTGTTTTTTTATCAAAAAAATAACTGCAGAATAACAGAAGCATTCCATTGTCCCCTCCTTCATTTTCTCTAAGATCAATAATCAGGGAATTGGTATTGGCCACAAAATTCATTGCTCCGGCCAACGTAGCTGCACTGGCTTCAGGGGATGCGAAACCTTTAAAATTAATGTAACCTATATTGCCTTCCAGCCGCCGGACACTTTCAAAGCCAAAATTTTCAAGACTGTTATGAAAATTGTTTAATCTCACCTTTTCCTTTTCATCAACCAGTTTTTCAGGACTATAGTTTTCTAGATATTTAACAAAAAAATGTCCGTCTTTGATATCTTTCCTCAACTTTTGGGTGAGGAGTGCCGCAAAATCTTTTTTATTTAAGGTAGTATAAGTTCCTTTTTTAAGGTCACTTTGAAACAAGGAATCTACCTTTTTATAAGTTGTTTTATCAATATAATAGCTCTTTACTTTTTCTGTAATATCAGAAAGTACTGCTGTCATATCATCTTTCTGCGCATAAGAATATAAAGAATGGAAAAGGAAAATTCCTGCCAATAATTTTTTCATAGAAATAAGTTTAAATATTTCAGTAAAAATATCTCAATGGAAATCGTAGAAATTGTAAAAATGGAAACTTAGATATAAAACCAGATATTATTCTTTTCAGTATCTACGTTGTCAAAGAATTTCCCGGGGCTTATTCTTGTCAGCTCCTTAAAGTCTTTAATAAGATGCGACTGATCATAAAAAAGATGCTCATATGACAGTTCTGTAAGACTTTTGGATTTTTTATTTGAGATTAACACATTACGGAACCGCTGGATCTTTCTGAATTCTGAGGCAGGTTTAAACAAATACTTCTTGGAGACTTTATTGACATACTGTCTCGTTATTTTATTTTTTGCCGCAATTTCTTCGATACTAAGTTCTGTTTCAAAATCGGCCAGGATTGTATAGGCCAGCTTTATATCTTTCTGAGAGAATATTGAAAGCCAGTAATGTTCCAGCATTTCAATTTGATTACTTCTGTTGGGTTCTTTTAAAACGGCAGTAATAATCTCTTTAAAATCTGAAAGTTGAATATTTTTTTCCAGAGCTTCACTGCCATCTGCATCAAAAAAGTGATAAATCCCCAGTGGCTTAAAGTAAAGCGTGACTTCATTAACAGATTGCTTATAAAAGATCTCTGTAGGTTCAGTACATCTGAAAACAAAATCCATCACCACATTTTCTGATAAAGATCTGCTGATCTCCACCCTTCCTTTAACTTGAGTAACGGATACATCCTGACAAGCTGATACAATACAATAATTATCCGGAAATGTAAGATACCTGACCGGCTGATGATCGTCATCTTTTTCTATAAAATAATACCCTTCAATATATTTTTTTAGAACAGGATGTACCGGCTGGTAAAAAGTAACTTTCATATAATCGGAGGTCTTAAAAAAAGAATCTTACAATAATCTTACGGACTGCTCCTTACGAAAATAATATTTTCTTAAAAGCTTCCGAAGCCAAATGTACCTGTACACTCCAGTCATCTGCGGCATCACTTCCTGCATCGTCAGAAATGTATTTCAGGCATAAAAACGGAATGTTTTCTTTTTGAGCAATAAGCGCCAGCGGATATGCCTCCATATCCACAATATTATAATCCGTCTCAGAATGGTTCATTTCAAAACTATCGCCACTGCCACAGATTCCTTCTTGTAAAGCATCCATTTTAAGTCCATATTCCAATACAGGAGGTACTCCTGACAGCGGAGTCTCATAGAGTTGAAATCCAAGCCCTCTCACATCCATATCCCGCTGGATAAATTTTGTACAGCATACCACTTCTCCTTTATGAAACCCTTTGCTCCCTGCCGAACCTAAATTAACAATCAATTTGGGTTTTCTAAGATGAATTTCTCTGGTCAGTTCTATCGCTGCATTGACTTTTCCAATTCCTGTTACCAATTTATTTTTTCCGTCAAATACAGTTCCTGCTTCTGAGTCTAATGCAAAAACAAAAAGAGTATCCGCTATTGGATAATGAGCTTCGTTATTAATTTTTATCATAGAGAAATGAGATGTATACCTTGTTTATAGAGTCTTACAAAGATATAATAGTTTTCTGTATTTTGTAAATATTATATAGTCTGAAACTTTTGTCTTTGAACATTAAGAATAATAAATATCAGATAACTGATTATAAAAGTAAACAAAGGAATTTCAAATGATAAATAATTAAATTTTACAAGAGGGACCTCTATCATTCTGCTTATGAGGGGAGAGAGCATTAGAATAAAGCTCAGGATTGTGACTGGAATTCTGTTTCGCCAACCGGTTACATTCAGTACAATTCCTAAAATTCCCAGAATTGCAAATATCTGATCAGTATTTCCAACATCAAAGACCGTAAACAAAAGCCAGCATATAAATGGCAGGCCAATCATTTCACCTGCTAAAATGATCAGTAAATAAGAAATAATGGAGACTATTCTCACACTGCTACTAATTTTCATAATCAACTTTTTAAGCTATTCCATGAGTTTTTAAATCATGATGATACTGTTTGGTAATATTGATTACAACATTGAAATAACATTTTCCTCCATCATGTACAATCAATTTTTCAGTTCGCCAATCATTATTATCCATATGCTCACAGAAGCAAAACACTCTAACAATTTTTTCTCCATTAGAATCTGTTGAAACATAATATTGTCTAAAGTAATTCCTTAAGTTTAATCTATATTTCTTATTCTCGATTTTATCATTGTACTCATTGACAGCCTTGATTACATTTTTATCTATGATCTTTAATTCAGATTGGGTAAGATCTGCCTTCTTTTCAGTAGCATCATCAAATATTGCAATATAATTTTGCTCCTTTAAAGTATCCAATGCTATAGAAGGAATATATTCAATGATTGGTTCTTTATTATTTTTACAGCTTATTGATAAAATAAATGGAATAATAGTTAAGAAATGTTTCATTAATTGGAGATGATCTTAGTAAAGATAAGTTTCAAATATAAAAATATTCCAATATATTTCAAAAGATTTTTCACAATCCAATAAACATCTTATGTAAAACCCCCAAAACAAAGTCAAAATGTTTTGGGGGTTAAAATAAATATTAGATACTGCATCCATCAGCATCACACGAAGCACCACTGCCTCCTGAAATATCCTTAAAAGGACTTACCGTTTCTTTATAAGTCTGCTGAAGTGCTTCTTCAAAAGCTTCTACCGGCTGTGCTCCGGAAACAGCATATTTTCCATTCAGGACAAAGAACGGAACGCCGGAAACCCCATTATTTCTGGCTTCCAGAATATCCTGGTTCACTTCATAATCCAACTGATCTGAAGTGACAGCCTTTCTTGCTTCTTCTTTATCAATTCTTAAATTTTCTGCAAGAGAAACCAAAACTTCCGTGTCCCCTACATTCTTACCATCGATAAAATGGGCAATGAATAAAGCTTCTTCCATCTCATTAGACTTGTTGTACTTCTTAGCCAAATGAAGCAATTTGTGGGCACTGAAAGTATTAGTGATCAGAGCTTTTTCAAAATTAAAATCAATTCCCGCTCCTTTTCCCATCTGGGCAACCTGACTGATCATTTGGGTAGCCTGTGCTTCAGGAAATCCTTTCTTTTCTCTAAAATATTCAATTGTATTCTGCGTTTGCTTTGGGTCCAGACTTGGATCCAGTTGGAAACTCTTCCACTCTACTTCTACTTCATCTTTAAAAGGAAGTTTGTTCAGCGCTTGTTCAAAATTATTTTTTCCGATATAACAAAACGGACACATCACGTCCGACCATATTTCTATTTTCATTGTAGGTATTTTATGAAATTTACTACAGCAAAGATACGAATTTATTTTAATGTAATAAAATTTGTTACAGTTTATTCTTTACAGGGTATTGTAGACTGGTTCCGTTTTTCATACAGTCCTTTTAAGATCATCATGGAAAATGCAAGAAGTCCAAAAATAACTCCAATCCAGGGTGTAAAGACGACTCCTTTTGTGACAATAATCCAACCTCCGATAGTTGTTCCTAAAGTAACCCCTAAATTTCCAAATGATGTTGCCAGGCTATTGGCAAATTCTAAAGAACCCGGAGCTGCTGATATCATATAAGTAGAAGCATTCAAAAAGCTTGGGGAATAAAGAAATCCCCAAATCCCTATGACCAGAATAGTGGCTATCATATTTCCGTCTGAAACATATAGCAGGATGGGCACTAAAATGGTTCCGGAGAGGAAAAATGCCGTTGTTACGGCTACATTTTTATTAAGCATTTTCCCGGCAATCCAGTTGGCGAAAATTCCAATCGTTCCAAAAACCAGCAGCATATAACTTATCATTGTAGTGTCCATACCTTTTGCTTTGTTCAGGTAGTCTGCAAAATAGCTGTACGTAGAAAACCAGGCTGTAATCATAAAAAAATTAGTCAATGTACTTAAGACAAAAGAAGGCTGAGTAAGTATACTTACCTGACTTCCAAAAGATTTCTTCTGCAGTACCGGCATTGACGGTAACAGAAACTGAATCGTAATAAGTGCTATTAAACTTACTGCAGTCTGAATCATAAAAGAATATTCCCATGACCAAAGGCCGGAAACCCACGTAGCAAAGGGAACTGTGGTTACCATAGCGATAGCAACTCCATTGAAAACAATGCTCATCAGCCCGTTTTTTTTATGTTCTTCGGCCTGAGATATGGCTACAGACAGAGCAGATGCAATATACACAGGCTGTAGAAATGCAGGAAGAATTCTAACAATCATCAGCAGCCAAAATGGCGGTGAAAATGAAGAAACAAATCCTGTAACCAAAAACATAAAAATAGCAGCCAGCATTATTTTTTTCCGGTCAAACCCTGAGGTAAGCAATGTCATAAAGGGCCCCGTAAGAGCAATTACCAGGGCAAAAGCACTCAACAGATAGCCTGCTTTATCAATACTGATACTGTAATGTTCTGCAATCTGAGGAAGAATACCAATGACCCCAAACTCCGTTGTGATGACTGCAATAAATCCCAGACAGCCTATATAAGCATACTTTTTCATAGCTGATTTTCATTAATCGTTTTAAAATTCTGCTGGGCAAATTCAGCGATTTCATTAATTGCGGATTGTGTTTCATCCAATACTTCTCCCATATGCATAAATCCATGAACCATTTCGTTATAAAGGCTTTTTTTGACAGCAATACCTGCATTTTCCATGTTGCCGGCAAGCTGCTTTCCATCATCAATCAACGGATCGTGTTCTGCTAAAATAATCAGTGTGGGTGGAGTCTTTTTAAAATTTTCCAATAAAACAGGGATTGCTAAAGGATTGTTGGCCTGATCTTCAGGAAGATACCAGTTCCACGCCTGTATTCCTCCTTCTTTATTTAAAACAGGACCGTTTTCGTACACTTTCCAGGAATTGGAAGTGAATGTATTGTCTGCAGCAGGGTAAATTAATACCTGAAACTTCAGCAGGGCTCCTACCTCCGTTGAAACAGCTGCTGCAAGTGCCCCTCCGGCACTGTCGCCTATAATTCCAATTTGATTTTGATCGATTCCTAAAGAATCAGCATGGTCTGCCACCCATTTTACAGCATCAATAGTATCATTAAGTCCCGCAGGAAAAGGATGCTCAGGAGCAAGACGGTAATCTACAAAAATAATGACAGAACCGGTTTTATTGGCTAGCTTACGGGCAACAGCATCGTGAGTTTCATATCCTCCGGCAATAAACCAACCCCCGTGTACATAAATAATGGCGGATGATTTCTGAGCTGTTTTTCCCTTAGGGCGATAAATACGGATGGGAATCTGATAATTTTCCTTCGGAATATTCAATTCTTCAATCATAGTCACGATTTCCTTTTTCCCGCTAAGCTGAAGCGTCATTGTTTCAAGGTATTTTCGGGTATCATCTAATGGGCTCTGGGCATTAAATGAGTGTATCTTTTCTAATTGATTTAAAATCCGATTGATTTGTGGTGTAAACTGCATTGTTATTTAATTTTAAATTACATTATTTCAGCAGGGAACTGTAGCGCTATCATTCCTTTATTGCTGTGTTTTTCTCTTTGATGGTACAAAATTAAATTTCAAGCCTTACATTTGCACTGTATACAGTGAATTGTACGGTACTAACAAATTTGTAAGTAATGGGAAAAATAAAAGAAAACTCAACCAATAATATCAACAGGCAGTATATTCATGAATGTGATCTCACCTATGCGGTTTGTAAGATTGGAGGAAGATGGAAACTTCTGATTCTGGATAAGCTTAAAGACGGAAAACTGCGTTTCAGTGAACTTCGGAAATCAATTTCAGGAATAACAGAAAGAATGCTTACCCTGCAGCTGAGAGAACTGGAGAAAGAAGGCTTATTAAAAAGAACAGTTCATGCCGAGGTACCACCCCGAGTAGATTACGAACTCACTGATATTGCCAGAGAGCTTATCCCTATCTGGAACGAGCTAAGTAAATGGGGAGGAAAACATCGGGAATTGCTACAGGAACAGGTAGAAGTTTAGGAATAGCTTTATATCACAGGAAAATATAGAACTTCTTCTTATAAAAACAAAATCTCTGATCAATACTAATCAGAGATTTTTTATTATTGTATGAGTGTGATCTCAGTTTTTGTTGACTCTTTGACAAAAGAGGATATGGGCAATCAGTGCTAAAACGCCAAAGGTTGTTCCTACAAAACAAACCCCTGCCCACTGTGCTTTCTGCCATGCAACAGAAGCCAGCCAGGTACCTAATGATCCTCCAATGAAATAAGAAACCATATACACCGTATTGAGTCTGTTGACAGCATTGGATTTTATCAAAAAGTAATTGGTTTGGTTCATAATATGGCTGGACTGTACCCCTAGGTCTACAAGAATTACTCCTACAATCAGTCCCCAATAGGTTTCTCCGGCAAAATAGGTAAACCCCCAGCTTCCAATGACAATCAATAACGAATACAGTATAATCCGGTTGAGATCCAGATATTTTTGCAACTTTCCTACTTTCGCAGCTGCCAATGCGCCTACCGCTCCTGCCAGTCCGAAACTTCCTACCACTGAAGAGCCAGCATTAAAAGGCGGCTTTTCCATATGAAAAACCAAAGTAGTAAACAAAGCACACATAGACCCGAAAGCCATTGCTCCCCGGAATGACGCCAGCTGAAGAATAGGCTGTGTTTTGGCAAGATGAGCCACAGAACGCATCAGTTCTTTATAAGTGCCTTTGAAATTCGGATGCAGTTCCGGAAGCATTTTATAAACAGCCACCCAAACTAAAATCATTAAGCCTGCTGCAATTCCAAACATAGCTCTCCATCCCCAGACTTCCCCTACAATTCCGCCCACAAAACGGGAAAGTAGAATTCCTAATAACAGACCGGACATTACAAGCCCGATATTGCCAGCTTTCTCCTTATCTGATGATAGCTCTGCCGCAATGGGAACAAATAGCTGCGGGATAACAGATGTTGCTCCGATCAGTAGACTGGCTGCGTATAGCATCCATAACTGTGTGGCAAAAGTCATCCATAACAGGGATCCAAAAACAAGAAATAGATCAATTAAAATCAGTTTTTTACGGTAAAATTTATCTCCCAATGGGACAAGCAACAATAATCCCAGCGCATACCCAATCTGGGTAAGTACCGAGATCCTGCTCGCTGCACTTTCCGAAACATTAAGATCTTCAGAAATAAGGGCCAGCAAAGGCTGGTTATAGTAATTATTAGCTACCACAAGCCCGGAAATAATGGCCATCAGCCAGATTACAGTCCTTGAAATACCGTTAGAAGCGTTCTCCTGCATATTACAAATAAAATTAGAGTGGGTAGAAAATGATTTCGAATGGTGGAGCCTGTCAGATCCGTCAGAAATATATTCTTTTTTTAAGAGTTCAAAGGTAGTCATTTTAATACAAGGAAATCATCTATTTAATCTGTCGGTATAATAGATTATTTTTCTCAAAACTGCCTTTAATAAAGTATTTTTGAAGTATCAATATGTTTTTATCTTACATTTGCCAAACACACTTATTTATGAATGATATCGATTCTAAAGGGCAGATTCTAAAACGGTCTGCAGAAGCAAAAGAAATTTACCTCCCTCACCTTTCAGCGGATCCTGTTATTTTTGGTTTTGATCAGAATGAGCTGAAAGTTTTGCTGGCAAAAATGAATTATAAAAAACAATGGCTTCTTCCCGGAGGATATGTACGTAAGGATGAAGATCTGGATGAAGCCGTACTCAGAATCCTGGAATCCCGGACAGGTATAACCCATGTTTTTCTTGAAGAATTCGGGGTCTTCGGAAAGAAAAACAGAAGTGAGTCTTATTTTGAAGATTTTGATGACAGTCTTTTCCAGAAACAGCGGTTTATTTCGGTGGGCTATTATGCCCTGTACCACTCTTCTGAAATCAATCCGGTTGCTGACGAAATGAGTGAAACCTGTGAATGGGTTTATTTAAGGCAGCTTCAGGAAATTGAGCTTGCTATGGATCACCGGGAAATCATTGAAAAGGCACTGCTGACTCTCAGGGAAAAAATTTCCTATAAACCTATCGGATACAATCTGCTTCCTGAAAAGTTTACCCTTCCCGAACTGCAAAAACTCTATGAAGCGATATTGGGTAAAACACTTAATCGCGGAAACTTTTACAGAAAGATTAAAAACTTAGGCATATTAAGAAAACTAGAAGAACAAAGACGTGGAGGAGCCCATAAATCCCCTGATCTTTATTCTTTTGATCAGGAAAACTATACAAAAGCCTTGAAAAATGGTTTGAATAACTGGTAGATCATCTGTACGATTGCTTTTGTTGATGATCCTGATTGATGAAAAACCTTTGAACTTTTAGAAATATTGAAGAAATTTGCATCATGAAAATCATTCCCCTCAAAGAAGGTAATTTCTCAGCAAGCAAAACAAAAGATTTCAGTCTTTTAACATCAGAAAATTTTGATACGGCCAAAGGGATCAAAATGTCTGTACAGCCTTTTCTGATTATCACAGAAAATGACTATATCCTTCTGGATACTGGTATTGGATGGAAAAATGAGAATGAAGTCACTGTTGTTTCTGAAATCCTGAATAGAGAAAATATCAAACCGGAACAGGTTACAAAAGTACTGCTCTCCCATCTCCATAAAGACCATATAGAAGGTGCTGTAACAGCTACAGACTATGGTTTTGAACCTACCTTTCCGAATGCTGAAATTTACATTCAAAAGCGTGAGCTGGATTTTGCCATGGAGAATAAAGGGAATCCTTCTTTCGATTTCGGGATCCTGGAAAAAATGATCCAATTTCCTAATATTGTATGGATGCATGAAGATAAAGGGCAGATTACCGATGAGATAGCGTACGAAGTGGTTGGCGGTCATACCCCTTTTATGCAGGTTTTCTGGATCCGGGAAAACGGAGAAACGGCTTTTTACGGTGCTGATGATCTTCCCCAGGCCTCCTATTTAAAATATCACCTGGCTTACAAAAGTGATTTCGACGGCAGAAAGGCAATGGAGTTAAGGCTTACATGGGAAAAAGAAGCAAAAGAAAACCGTTGGAAAATACTCCTTTACCATGATCTGAACAAAGCTATTATAGAAATTTAAGTTCAAAAAAAATGGTTTAAATTTCATTAAACCATTTATAAATATCAAGCTCAGAAGGAATATTGAGTTTCTTTCTGATCCTGTTTTTCCTGTTTTGTATTGCTTTTGGAGTAACAAATATACATGTGGCTATTTCTTTTGTCGTCATATTAAGCTTCAGGTAAATACAAAAAATAGCTTCAGAATTTTTAAGGCCAGGCTGTATAGCAGACAATTTTTCGAAAAAATCAGGATAGACTAACCTGAACTTACTAAGTAAACGAGGAGAGTTTGCTTTAGCAAGTGCCATAATTTCGTCTTCTACAAGAATCTTCTGATTCAAATCCTCTAAATTGGATTCAGGTTTTTTGTTTTTCATAGTACGTTCTCATCTCTACTAAAGTCTGATGCAGCATTATTGTATGCATCAGTACAATATCTTTTTCTCTTATCAATTTCTGTTTTTACCATTCAGTACAGAAATTAAATAATTTTATGTATTAAAAGTTTTATTCTTTTTTCTAAATACAATTCAATAACAGCAATTATATTTTACCAGTATTGAGCTATCATGTTAAAATATTACACATATAGGATTACTATCATTTTTATACAGAGCAAAGAAAGAAAAAATGATTAAAATTCTATTAAAACAGTGTACCACATACATACCACGTTATGTTTTTAAGCAAAATATCATAACCGCTTTCATCAGGCGGTTTACCATTGTTTATGTCTCTTTATTTTAACATAATGTAAAAGTAGCAGATTCTTTGTTCACTTTTTATGATCCTGATCAATACCTTTCAATTTATTGATTTCATAAAAATGAATATTTGTGGTAGATATATGGTACCACATGGTGATAAAAACAAATAAAATAGATGTTTCTTTATTTTTTTAAATGCAGCATTCCTGTTATCTATAAAAAGGTATTAGGAATATTTTGAAGTTTAATTAGCTATAGTCACGAATATGATCAATGAAGATTTATTAACTTTTTTTGGAGCCGAAATAATAAACTATAAAGCGGGAGATCTCATTTTCCGTGAGAAGGAATATCCGATGTATTATTATCAGATTGAAAAAGGAAAAATTAAGCTTAACAACTATACTGAAGACGGAAAAGAATTTATTCAGAACCTATTTTCTGACGGCCACAGTTTTGGTGAGTCACTGTTATTTGTAGACCGTCCTTATCCTATGAACGCCGTAGCCATGGAAAAATCCTCTATCTTCAAAATGTCCAGAGAAAAGTTTTTAAGTTTAATAAGGGGCAATCCTGAGATTTCGCTGAATATTTATCAATGTCTTGCGGAAAGGATGTATTATAAATATATTATGCTTTACAATCTCTCTTTTCAAAGCCCCGTTTCAAAATTAAAATTGCTGCTGGATTACCTGAAAAGTTATCACGATGATAAAGCAGCCTATTCATTTCAGGTACCGCTTACCCGTCAACAGCTTGCCTCGCTTACCGGATTATGTGTAGAAACTGTTATACGTACCATCAAGCAAATGGAAAAAGATAATATTGTAAAGATTGAGAAAAGAAAAATCTATTATTAGGAAAGAAAACATCTATAAGAAGCTTCCTTTCCTTTAAATCAACTGAGTAGTCTGGGTGTAAAGACTGTTCTTACAGATCAAGCTGTCTTTGAAATTCCTCTATATATTTTGCAAGATGAATACCGTCTGCCAACCCATGATGTGCCTCAACAGATACCGGCATGTATTTTTTTCCATCGCGGATATTAAATTTTCCAAAAGCAACCTTCGGAACCGATTCTGTTGTATTAAAATCTGTAGGATGTAAAATAGCGGTGAAAGAATTCCATGGAATAGTCGTATGCCTTACATGATCTTTTCCCAGCCTTTCATTGCTTAACCGAAGCCCTGATGATTGATGTACTCCTTTTATTTCTTCCTGCAGGGCAGTATTGAAAATTTCAAAATCTTCCGAAAAATGAGTAAAAGAAAAGCCAAAAGTACCGTCAGGCCTTCCAATAGTACTTCCCGCATGAACTGTATCAAACTGAATGACCTCTCCCTCTACTATTCTAAGCTTTAATTCTTCAACTGTATTGATAGCAACCATAGATTTATGGTAATAATAAGCGAAGAAAGAATACCCGTTTTCTTTAGCCGTTTCATAGGCTTTTGTGCAATCTACCTCCGTTGTAAAGCCAAGGTACGGACTTGCCATACCTGAAAAAAATTCAAAATGCTCCTTTCTGTTCCAACTTTCAATATCGACGATCTTCATTTATTTTTTATTTGCTGCAAATTTCAGAAAGTTTCCCGGTTTTTAAAAATTTCCTGTGAAAAATATAATAAAAACTTATTCGGTAAAGTTCCCTGGTTGGTTAATTTTTTGCTTCAGAATAAGAAAAATAAGATCATGGATATCCACAACGTAAAAGGAACTCATTGGTCAGCCAGAAAAGTTGATCATATTTATATTGTAAGCCTTAAAAATCATTCTAAAATTGTTGAAACTTTAACAGATTTTGTACGGGACCAGAATATTCAGGCAGGAGAAATTACGGGAATAGGAGCTGTAAGTGAGGCTACCCTTCGTTTCTTTAATCCTTCAACAAAAAATTATGTTGATACAACTTTTAAAGAACAAATGGAAGTAACCAATATTTCAGGAAATGTTGCTGAAATAGAAGAAAAACTCACCCTTCACCTCCATATTACCCTGGGGAGAGAAGATTATACGGCTCTTGCCGGCCATCTGTTAGAAGCAACTATTCAGGGGGCTGCAGAATTTATTTTTTACCCGCTGTCTACCAGGGTAGTAAAAGTTAGAAATCAAGAAATAGGGATTAACCTCTATGATTTTGAGAAATAAGTTGCCAGTTGTTGCTGACAGTATTATTTGATGAAATATTCATTTGAGGTTTGAGGCTCTGCTTGAGATTATCTTCAGCACGGCATGGCGATCTTAATTTGAGGCGATGTCTGATATGTTTAAAGCAGAAAAATGATCCCTTATATAGAAAAAGGAGCGATTATTCCCGCTCCCTTTTAATATTGCTGTGTCTTTTAACAATGGAATTTCACCATCATTTTATTTTAAGCTAAACTTCAGATGTTGTCTTCCCGTATTTTTTTTTAAAAGAATAATAAAAATGGGAAAGATTTTCAAAACCAAGATCCAGATAGATATCTGATGGCTTCTTTTGTTTGTACCTGATCAGATAATACGCTTCTTCCAGTCTTTTTTCCTTGAGCCATTGTTTGGGTGTTTTACTGAAAGTTTTATTAAAATCTCTCTTAAATCCTGAGAGACTTCGCCCTGTAAGCTTGGCAAAAGCCTCTACAGAGACGTTGAACATGAAATTTTTATTCATAAATTCTTTCAGGTCGATCTTATGAGGTTCTGAAAAATCAAACAGCAAATTCTTAAAATCCGGATTGCTTTGTAAAATAAGCTCTATAGCTTCCCTGATCTTTAAAATAGCAAGTCTCAGCGTCACTTCTTTTGTTTTGTCAACATACGGAAGAAGAGACTGAAAATAACCTCTGAAAAAATCATCCGGTTCAAAAAATAATCTTTGATTACCCGCAAACGGAGCATCCATAACAATTTTATTTTCTGTAGCATATTGCCGCAATGTTTCAAGATCAAGGGTAATTGATATAAACTGATACTTCTCTTTTTCTGAAGGATATTTAATAGTTCTGATCAATTGATTTTTTCTGACCAGCACCACGGTATTTTCTTTAACAACAGTTTTCCCCTGATCATGAAAAGCATGCGTTTCTCCGGATATTTGAAATCCCAGAAAATGATCCGGAATAAATTCTTCATGCCCCCTGTACGTTTCAAAAGCACATGAATAAACCAGTTTATCAAAGATGATTTCAGAAGTATTCTCCATTGTACAAATATCTGAAATTAAGCGATACCGGAAGCGCCTGCCGTTGCAATCTCTTTATCCTGCTCGGGACTTCCGCCTGAAGAGCCGATTGCTCCGATAATTTCTCCCTGAGTATTTTTAATAACTACTCCTCCGCCAATTGTTAACAGTCCCCCATTAGAAATCAGCATTCCATAGCCATGCATGTCAGCTCCGGCAATAATACTGCCCATAATATCACTGTCAACACCAAACATAACAGCCGTCTTTGCCTTTTTCACTGCAAAATCAATCACCCCATATACACTGTCTAACCTTGCAAAAGAAACCAGATGTCCCCCGGTATCCACCACGGCAATGCTTACAGGAATATTCAGCGTTTTTGCTTTCCGGACAGCTGCTTTTAATGCTTTTTCTGCCAGATCATAATTGATTCCCATATGATTAACTTTTTGCCGTCCATGCCTCAGCCTGAAGCTGTTTTACAAAATCCTCCGTTTCTTTGGGATGTACATTTCTAAAATTGGAATGATCATCTAAAGCTACATTCACAATGCAGTCTGCCATAGATTGTGGATCTAACTGATGAGCCAGTGACTCTGCAGTACCGTCAAAGACAGATGGAGGCGTAAAGTTGGTCTCAGGATTATACCATCGGAAAATAGAGTCTACCCCACGGTCATTAAAGCCTGTTCCAAATACTCCAGGATTGCAGGTTGCAATTTTAATATTAAACTGGGCCAGTTCTGTTTTTAAACCTTCTGCAATAGATTCCATTGCATGTTTTGAGGCACAGTATGCAGCAACATAAGGTACAGTCCACAGCCCACCCATAGAAGTGGTGAATACGATTTTACCCGGCTTCTTTTGTTCAATGAACTTTTTGACGAACCCCTGAGCCAGCTCCAGCCCACCAAATACATTCACATCAAACATAGAACGGATCAATTCCAGTGGCTGTTCAGCAATAGGGCCTCCTTCCATAATCCCGGCATTGCTGATTAAAATATCGATATCATATTTTTGATGGATATAAGCGATATCACGGGAATTGGTGACATCCAGCTTATCAACTGTAAGATCGATTCCCTTTTCTTTAGCTTCTCTGATTAAATCACTCATCTGAGGATAAACCTGAGCTGTGGCAATTACTTTGTGTCCTTTCTTTGCCAAATCAAAAGCAGCAATCTTCCCAAATCCGCTTGCTGCACCTGTAATCAAAATTGTTTTACTCATTGTATTCTTTTTTATGATGATACAAATTTCAAAGATTTGCGAAAGGTTACTATTGTTGTAAAGTTCAATTTTTTATTGCTGGAAAGTTCATCTGATGTATTGCGACTACAAGGTATTTTTTCATATTGCGGTGTAAAAGTAAACGGTTTATTGTAATTTGGTTAAGTTTTTGAAGGTCATTCTATAAAACCAATCACACCATTGAAATTAATCACATTTACTAAAAAAGGTATTTACTGTCCACAGGGAAAATTTTATATAGATCCCTGGAGGCCTGTAGATATGGCGGTCATTACCCATGGACATGCTGACCATGCCCGTTGGGGAATGAAAAAATACCTCTGTCATCATTTTACAAAACCGATCCTGTATCAAAGAATAGGATTGGATATTGAATGCCAGGGAATAGAATATGGAGAAAAAATTAATATGAACGGTGTACAGGTTTCCCTTCATCCTGCGGGCCATATTATTGGTTCTGCACAGATCAGACTTGAATATAAAGGATATGTAACGGTTATTTCTGGTGATTATAAAGTTCAGTATGATGGGCTGAGTACCCCTTTTGAACTGGTAAGATGTAATGAATTTGTTACAGAGAGTACTTTTGGACTGCCTATTTACAATTGGCTGGAAGTTCAGGATTTAAATAAAAAGCTACAGAACTGGGTACTGAAGAATAAAGAAAACAGTAAAACCTCTGTATTTATTGGATATTCTTTAGGAAAAGCCCAGCGGATTATGAAAGCTGTGGAAGGATTGGGAGAAATATATGTCCATTACTCCATTGGAAAATTGAATGAGGCTTTTGAAACTGTCGGAATCAAGCTTCCCGATTATACCATTGCAGATTTTAAAGAACGTCCAAAAGAGATGGAACACGAAATTGTTATTGTTCCGCCGGCTTTACTGGACAGCAATATCATTAAAAAAATTCCTGATCCGGCAACGGCCCTATGTTCAGGATGGATGCAGGTGCGGGGTGCCCGAAGATGGCGGAGTGCAGATGCAGGATTTGCTATGAGTGACCATGCAGACTGGAAGGGGCTTTTGCAGACCGTAAAAGCTACAGAAGCCGAAATTGTTCATGTTACCCATGGACAGACTGAAATATTTTCAAAATATCTGAATGAAATTGGCATTCATGCCGATGTGGTGGAAACTCTTTTTGGTGAAGATGATGAAGAAACAGAAAAGGTAAACCCTGAAAACCCTGAAGTATGAGACATTTTGCAGATCTGATCAATGCTTTGGAAACAACCAATAAAACCAATGCTAAGATTGAGGCTATCCTTGATTATCTGGAACGTTCTCCGGATGATGATAAGCTATGGTTTATTGCTTTATTTACAGGCAAAAGGCCCAAAAGAAATGTTAACACCAATTACATGAAAGAATGGGTCTTGGAAATAACGAAACTTCCATTCTGGCTATTTCAGGAATCTTATTCTTCTGTAGGAGACCTTGGAGAAACAATTTCACTGATCCTTCCTCCGCCTCAGGAAAAAATAGACCGTACTTTATCACAGTGGATGAACGAAATTGTTCATTTAAAAGATAAAACAGAGGCAGAAAAGAAAGCATTTGTTCTGAACTCATGGAACGGTCTGGACTATACGGAACGGCTGATCTTCAATAAATTAATAGGGGGAAGCTTCCGCATCGGTGTTTCGGATAAAACATTAATCAATGCCCTGAAAAAATTCTCGGGACAAGAATCCAGTGTACTGATGCATAGCCTTATGGGAAAATGGAAGCCTGATGAAGTTTCTTTTAAAGAATTAATTTCTGCTGAAAATATCAACCCGGATAATTCAAAACCCTATCCGTTCTGCCTTGCCTATCCATTAGAAAAAGAGCCTGACCAGCTGGGAGACCCTCATGAATGGCTGGTAGAATATAAATGGGATGGAATACGGGGGCAGATCATCCGCAGGAATGATGAAGTCTTTATATGGTCCAGAGGAGAAGAGCTTGTCACAGAACAGTTTCCGGAAATTGCAGATACTGTAAAAGCCATGAAAGGCAACTTTGTTTTAGATGGAGAAATACTTGCGGTAAAGGATGGTAAAGTTTTAAATTTCAATGAATTACAGAAAAGATTAAACAGGAAGAATTTAACTAAAAAAATGATATCGGAAATCCCTGTAGAAGTATTCGTTTATGACCTTCTGGAGCTTGAAAATAATGACCTGCGGGAGAAACCTATTTCTTCAAGAAGGGCAATGCTGGAAGAGTTAATACTCAATGAAGATCCTGAAAACATTACCATTTCCAGAAATATTGATTTTGAGAAATGGGAAGAATTAAATGCTATACGGGAAAATTCAAGGGCTATTAACAGTGAAGGATTAATGCTAAAGCAAATGAACTCTCCCTATCACTCCGGGCGGAAAAAAGGAGATTGGTGGAAATGGAAGATTAATCCGTTTACCATTGATGCCGTTTTAATCTATGCCCAAAAAGGCAGCGGCAGGAGAAGTGCTTACTATACCGACTACAGTTTTGCTGTAAAAAATGGAGATACTCTGGTAACCATAGCAAAAGCCTATTCCGGGCTTACGGATAAAGAGATTATGGAAGTCAGCCGGTTTGTAAACAAAAATGCAATTGAAAAATTTGGTCCGGTGCGAACCGTAAAAGCAGAGCTTGTTTTTGAAATCGCTTTTGAAGGTATAGGATTCAGTAACCGTCATAAAAGTGGTGTAGCCTTAAGGTTTCCCAGAATTGTAAGATGGCGGAAAGATAAAACGGTGGATGAAATTGATAATTTGGAAGAAATAAAAAAATTAATACAGTAATTTGGCAGCTTTTGAACATACCGACGGATTTACAATCATTCAGCAATGGATGGCTGGTAAAAATAGGTCACCTTTTAAGTTCCAAACGGATACATGGCGAAAATTTGGAAGCGGATATAGCGGAATGGTGGTCGCTCCTACCGGTTTTGGTAAAACATTTTCTGTTTTTTTAGCCCTGGTTTCTGATTTCCTGAATCACCCTGAAAATTACAAAAAAGGCTTGCAGATGATATGGATTACTCCTCTCCGATCTCTGTCTAAAGACATTGCTAAGGCTATGCAGGAAGCAATTGATGAAATTGGGCTTGATTGGGCTGTTGGAGTAAGAAATGGGGATACAGATCCAAAAGTAAGGCAACAACAGGTAAAGAAAATGCCTGAAATTCTTGTGGTAACTCCGGAAAGCCTGCATCTTCTGCTGGCACAGAAAAATAACGGAACTTTTTTCCGGGATTTGAAAACTGTTGTTACTGATGAATGGCACGAACTTCTGGGTTCAAAACGCGGGGTAATGGTAGAACTGGGGATTTCACAGCTTAGAAAGTATGTTCCCAAAATTAAAATATGGGGAATCACGGCTACCATTGGAAACCTTGATGAAGCCATGGAAGTTCTTATTCCCTATGACATAAAAAAAGTAAAAATTACCGCCAAGGAACACAAAAAAATAGACATCATTCCAGTGTTCCCGGATGAAATAGAAATATTACCGTGGGCCGGGCATCTTGGGAATAAATTGGCAGATAAAGTAGTCCCTATTATTCTCGATTCAAAATCAACCATTGTTTTTACCAATACCCGAAGCCAAAGTGAGATGTGGTACCAATTGCTGCTGGACGCTTATCCTGACTTTGCCGGACAAATAGCCATTCATCACAGTTCTATTGATGCCCATCTCAGAATCTGGATTGAAGAAAACTTAAGCTCAGGAAAATTAAAAGCCGTAGTTTCTACTTCATCTTTAGATTTGGGAATAGATTTTAAACCTGTAGATACCGTCATTCAGATTGGCTCAGCAAAGGGTGTAGCAAGGTTTTTACAACGTGCCGGACGAAGCGGACACTCCCCTTTTGAAACTTCTAAAATCTATTGTGTCCCAACGCATTCTTTAGAACTGATTGAAGTGTCGGCTTTAAAAGAAGCTGTAAAACAGAAGGTCGTAGAACCCAGAGAACCTCAGGTTCTTTGTTTTGATGTTCTGGTTCAGTTTCTGATGACTCTGGCAGTAGGTGATGGCTTTTATCCTGATGAATTATATGAGAGGATCAAAAAAATATATGCTTTTCAGGAAATAATGGACGAAGAATGGAAAGGTATCCTTGAATTTCTTACTATTGGCGGCCAGGTTTTAAAAAACTACGAAGAATTTCACAAAATCGTCATTATGGAAGACGGTTTATACAAAGTAACTTCACGGAAAATAGCCATGCTTCACCGGATGAATATGGGAGTAATTGTGAGTGATGCCATGCTGAAGGTAAAATTTATTTCCGGTGGGTATGTGGGAATGATTGAGGAATATTTTATCTCAAAACTGAAAAAAGAAGAGAAATTTATTTTAGCAGGCCGTACACTGGAAATAGCCATGATAAAAGATATGACTGTCTATGTAAGGTCAGCCAAAGGAAAAGCCCTGGTGCCAAGCTATCTGGGTGGAAGATTACCTTTAAGCTCCAATCTGGGACATTTTTTGAGGGAGAAACTTTCCCATGCTTTAAGTCCTAAAGCTTCGGAAAAAGAACTGAAATTCCTGCATCCGCTGTTAGTAAACCAGGAAACCAACTCTCATATTCCCAAAGAAGATGAGTTTTTGGTGGAAATGATCAGGAATCGTGAAGGATATCATCTGTTTATGTATCCGTTTGAAGGAAGGCTGGTTCATGAAGTAATGGCAGCATTAATTGCTTACCGTATTTCCAAGCTGGCTCCTATTTCCTTTTCAATGGCCATGAATGATTATGGATTTGAGCTATTCAGCGATAAGGAAATCCCTCTTAACGATGAAAATCTACCCTCTATCTTAACAAGGGATAACCTTATGAATGATGTGATTGCCAGTATTAATTCCGCAGAAATGGCAAGAAGGAAATTCCGGGATATTGCAGTGATCTCAGGAATGGTTATTCAAAATTATGCAGGTAAACAACGGTCCAACAAATCATTACAAAGTTCTGCAGGTCTTATTTTTAAAGTACTTGAAGATTATGATCCCAATCATTTCCTTATCAAACAGGCTTATACTGAGGTTTTTAATATGCAGCTTCAGGAACAGCGTCTTGTAGAGGCATTCAAAAGAATTGAAAAATCTGAGATTATTTTAAAACATTCCCGTTCATTCACCCCGCTAAGCTTTCCGATAAAAGTAGACAGCCTGAGGCAAACGCTTTCCAGTGAAGGGCTGGATGCAAGGATCAGAAGAATGCTGAAACTTTAACGGAGATGTTTTTACACTAAAACCTATTACAAGTCTAACATCTCTGAAACTGTGATGCTTTTTATAGTTAAAAATCTTTGATACGTTTAATAATCATCGTACCTTAGAGTACCTTCTTTGAAGATTAAATATTGTATAAATAATGGCAAAATTGTTCCTGGTCCGTCACGGGCAGTCACTCTGGAATCTGGAAAACAGATTTACAGGCTGGCAAGATATAGATATTACTGATACAGGCATTGAAGAAGCTAAAAAGGCTGCTATTATCTTAAAAAAAGAAAAAATAGATATCGCTTTTACCTCTGTACTGATCAGAGCACAGCATACCCTTACCATCATTCTGGATGAAATAGGAAAACCCAATATTCCGGTTATAAAAGATAAAGCACTTAATGAACGTTCCTACGGAGATCTTGAAGGATTTAATAAAGCTGAAACAGCATTGAAATATGGAGATGAACAGGTGCACACCTGGCGAAGATCTTACGATGTGATTCCTCCGGGCGGAGAAAGCCTTAAAGATACCTACAACCGGGTAATTCCTTACTTTGAAACCCAAATTGCCCCTTTGCTGAAAGAAGGGAAAAATGTATTGATCGTAGCTCATGGAAACAGCCTCCGTTCACTTATTATGTACCTGGAACATTTATCACCGGAAGAAATTCTGGAAAGGGAAATTGCTACAGGAATTCCCGTCACATATATTTTCGATGAATATTTTCATGTAAGCAGAAAAGATACCTGATATTTGTGATCTTATAACTCCCTGCAGATTACACTTTAAAACTCTTAGCTCATAACTCTTAACTCATAACTCTTAACTCATAACTCATCACCCGTGTTTATAGCTACCAGAAATATTTTTATACAAAACGAGACTTTTACTTTAACCAATCAACGGGCAGCATTTTGGGGAAAGGAAAAAGCATTGGTCCTTTCTGATCTTCATATAGGAAAGACGGCTCATTTCCGTAAAAACGGGATTGCCCTGGCCAACCATATCATGAAGAGCGATCTGGAAAGATTATCAGCACTTATTGAATGCTTTCAGCCGGAAAAATTTATTGTAGTCGGTGACCTGCTTCATGCAGGAGATAATTCTGATGTAGATGAATTCTGTACCTGGAGAAATCAATATCCTGATATAGAGTTTTATCTTGTTGAAGGAAATCATGACCGGATTTCAAAATCTCTTGAGGAGAAACTTTGCTTACATTATAAAACCCCGGTACTCACTATGAATGGAATTTCCTTTATTCACGATTTTGATGCAGCAACATCAGGATTTCAGGTTACAGGGCATATTCACCCGGGAATTATTTTGAATTCTGCTGTAACAAGTATCAGACTCCCCTGTTTTGCCCTTAGCAGCAACCAGTTATTGTTGCCGGCCTTTAGCAGGTTTACAGGATTGGATACTAAAAATCTGCCTGAGAAAAGTAAGTTCTACGCTTTTACAGACGCTGAAATTTACGAGGTTTAAAAAATAACTTAAATTCTATTAAAGTAGAATAATGATAGTTTTGTTTCTTATTAAAAATTTGTTCCTTTGCAGTATACACTCAGTACTTGAATGAAAAAATCAGAAGCAACCCGCCTTAGTATTCTTCAGAAAGCCTTTGAACTCATGTATGTAAAAGGATATCAAACCACCAGTATTGATGAGATTATCGCTACAACACAGGTAACAAAAGGAGCATTCTATTATCACTTCAAAACGAAAGATGAAATGGGAATTGCTATTATCAATGAACTTCTTAAACCTACTTTTAAAAAAACTTTTGTAGAACCTCTTCAGCAAAGCCACAATCCATTGGATAGCATTTATAAGCTGATGCATGAAGTATTGATGGACAATGAATTTCTAAAAGTTGAATATGGCTGTCCTGCCTCTAATTTCACACAGGAAATGGCACCATGGAATATAAATTTCACCAAAGCTCTGAATGATTTGTCTGAACAGTGGGAACATGCCATGACAGAGAGCATAAATAATGGTAAAGAAGCAGGTACCATTAAACAAACCGTTAACGCAAAAGAAATTGCGGTCTTTGTGATGTCTGGGTACTGGGGAGTAAGAAATCTTGGAAAAATCGAAAATTCCAAGTCAGTGTATCTTATTTATTTAAAAGGACTTAAAGCCTATTTTGAAACTCTTCAATAATTTTTTTAAACAAAAACATACTAATTAGTATGTTTTTATTATACCTTTGCTCTGTTAAAAAATAACTAGGCATGTATCAGACACTTACTTTCCTGCATTCAACCTTCCGATGGCTCGTTCTATTAAGCCTTATTTATTCAATATTCCGGGCTTATAAGGGATATTTTTCCGCAGGTCAGTTTACAAAGACGGATAATTCTGTAAGACACTGGACTGCTACCATAGCTCATATCCAACTGGTTCTTGGGATGATATTGTATATTAAAAGTCCCATTGTCCGATACTTCTGGAAAAATTTTTATGAAGCCAAAGAATCATTTGATCTGTTGTTCTTCGGACTTATTCATATCACAATGATGATTACTGCTGTTATCCTGATCACTATTGGATCAGCTTTGGCTAAGAGAAAACCGGAAGACCGGGAAAAGTTTAAAATAATGATGATATGGTTTATAGCTGCATTGGTCATGATTTTCATTGCCATTCCCTGGCCCTTCTCTCCTTTTGTTAACAGACCTTATTTCAGATAATTATGATACATTTATTTAAAACTAAAATAGGACGCCTGAGAATATTGGCCATCCTTGAAGGTATTTCTTTATTAAGTTTAATTTTCATTGCAGTTCCTGTTAAATACGGATTGAATGCTCCTTTCCTTGTAAGCACGCTAGGGCCGGTTCATGGTACTTTATTTCTACTTTTTCTATTCAATACATTGAGTGTGGGTGTAGAACAGGGCTGGAAATTTAAGGAGACAACATGGAAAGTTATCTTAGCCTGTTTTATTCCCTTTGGAACTTTTTATATTGACAGAAAAATTTTAAGCAAACTATGAGAAACTTACTGATATTAGGAGGAATCGTTCTTACAGTATATGTGATCTACAGAGTTTATCAATATCAGACCCTGGACAAAGATCTGAATCAGCTGATCAGAAAAGGAGCTGTAATCCTTGATGTGAGAACGGAGAAAGAATATGCTATGGGCCATATAGCAGGCTCTGACAATATTTCTTTGGGAACCATCAGGGAGCGCTATATTGAGCTGAATCCCGAAAAAACATATATTACAGTATGCTCTCATGGTCTCCGAAGTGTAAAAGCAGAAAATATATTAAAAGAGAAGGGTTTCAAACATGTTTACAATGGCGGTGCCTGGAGTGACCTCCAGCATATGATGCAACAATAAAAAAGGAAACACCATCTCCCACAGATCCCGTTGACCTGCGGGAGATTTGTAGTATTCAGCTATTCTTTTTCCGGCAGCCAGACCACTTTCTGTTGAGATTCATGATCCATTCCTATAATATCTCTGTACAGCTCAGGTCTGCGGGCTTTCATATATCTGAAACCTCCAGCCTGGGTAAGTTTTTCATGAGTAATTACAGCTGATTCAAAACTATCTTCAGATGAATGGCATTCTGCAATGACATCTCCAAAAGGATCTATAATCATTGAACATCCGTTTTTCAACTGATCATCATCCATACCAATAGGATTTGAGAAAACAATATAAGCTCCGTTATCGTAGGCTCTTGCCGGAAGCCATTTCATCAGCCAGTCTCTGCCTTTCATCCCACTAAATTCTAACCGTAATGAGGTGGGGTTATTTTCCCTGTTATACCAAAGTTCAGGGTCCACAAACCCTGCCCCTGGCCTTGTAGAAGGTGTACACATGGTAACGTGAGGCATGAAAATAATATCGGCCCCCAGAAGTTTGGTCGCTCTCACATTTTCAATAATATTATTATCGTAGCAGATTAGAATTCCGCACTTCCACCCTAATATATCAAATACACAATATTCACTGCCTGGCGTAAGGTGAGGATTGATAAAAGGATGCAGCTTTCTGTATTTGGCTTTTAATCCTGTTTTATCAACACAGACATAAGCTTTAAAAAGATTGTTATTTTCGTCCTTTTCAAAAAGGCCGGCCAGGATGGTAATATTATACAAACCTGCAATATGCTGCAGCTTTTGAATACTTTCACCGTTGGGAATGAATTCAGCAATGTCAAGAAGCTGTTCCCGGGAAAGTTTCCGGGCAAAGGTATATCCCGTAACAGAACATTCATGGAAAGCAATTACATGTGATCCCTTGGCAGCGGCCTGAGCAGCTAATTTTTCTATAATGGAAAGATTGTATTCCTTATCTCCACTTTTATTTTCAAATTGTGCGGTAGAAATTTTAATATTCATTATTTTTTTCAGCAAAACTAGATCACAGCATAACTGAAAAATTGTATAAAACCGACATTTTGATTTAGAGCTCAATGAAATTAACAGCCATTTTATTTTCTGTCTTCACATACTGTTTGGGAGTGAGCCCTGTATTCATCTTGAAATCCCGGATCAGGTGAGACTGATCTGCATATCCTGCATCATAAGAAAGGCTTGTCATATTCTCATCCCCAATTCCTTTATTGATAAGACTTAAGAAATAATGAAGCCTGGTAATGCCACTGTATTTTTTAGGAGATATTCCCATATAATTTTCAAATTTCCTTTCCAGATGGCGCTCTGAATATCCTGTAAATTTTTCCAGTTCTTTGGATGAGACAGAACCTCTATTCTGAAGAATATAGTGCTGTACTCCTCTTATAAAATGATAGTCAGGGCCTATTTCTGCAGACAAAAATTCAGTAAAAAAGATATTAAGGCTGCTGATTACGGATAAAGGATCTGCTTTATTGAAAAGCCTTTCCTGAAATGGATGTAACTGATGTTGTAATATATCTTCTGCGGAAATAATCTGATTTCGGATCTCCTTTGCAGAAATCTTTAAAAGAATATTGAAAAAATAGGGCTGAAACACCACAGCCATTAAAGAAAAGCTCCCTTTCGAATAAAAGTCCCTGTAGCTGTGTAAAGCTCCATAAAAAAAAGAAAGAGGCATCCGCTCGACCGAACTATTGGAATACCAATTCATATCACCCGACAGGATAAGGCCTGTACTGCCATCGGTAAATAGCCTTACATTCTTACTATCCTCTTCAGAATTCTCCAAAAAGATATAATGCCTGATGAAGGGCGCCAAATGTGTAGGTGGCGAAATCTGCATCTTTCAAATGTACATAAAATCTTTTGAACTCCTTAAATTCTTAAAATCCGTATATTCATTAGAAACGGGCTTTCAGCCCGTTTCATTTTTAAGTCTCTATACTTTGGCTTTAGCCAAAATTTATAAAAAATAATAATATAGCTGTCTAAAAAAACATATTTTTAGCCTACGATACCACATTTCATTTAGGTTTGGTCAGGTATTTGAATGTTTTACTGAATATTATTCATGATAATTCTGTAAAAGAATTTTCTTTTTAACAATCAACCAATCACTAAAATATAATACGATGTCAACACAAAATCTTACCCATCTCGAAGCGATCAAAAAGATCAAGGAACTGTCGGAAAATGCAAAAATATGTATGTTCTGTACAGAATTGGATACCATTCCTGTCAATTCACGGCCAATGACACTTCAGGAAACGGATGACAGCGGTAATCTGTGGTTTATCAGCAGTGGAACCAGTAATAAAAATTTTGAAATAAAAGAAGACCGCAGAGTACAGTTATTTTTCATGAATAACAGCGATACTCAATATCTTTCTGTTTACGGGGAGGCTTCTGTTTACAAAGACAAGGCAACCATTGAAGACAAATGGTCTCCTTTGGCAAAAGCATGGTTTGACGGAAAAGATGACCCGAACGTTACCATCATTCGTGTAGAGCCTAAGGAAACTTATTATTGGGATACAAAAGCAGGCAAGCTTGTCAGTCTTTTTAAATTTGTAAGCTCAGCGATTACAGGAAACAAAACAGATAATTCTGATGGTGTAGAAGGAAATGCAGTTATATAATTGTATATAAAAGCCGGAAAATATAAGTCCGAAGCATCTTAAATTAAAATTCCCACAGATTTCACGAATTTCACAAAGCAGAAAAATCTGTGGAATCTGTGGGAATTGGCTTACAAATGATACAAATTATTTGAACCCGGTTTATCCGGTATTAAAAGAATGAATAACTATCAATTCTGATTTTTTAGCCCCGAAAGAATCTTTTTCAATTCTTCAGATTCATTTTCTGTTAAAGGTTGTAAAGGGCTTCTCAGATTGCCCCCTTCTTCACCCAGAATACTGAGTCCGGCCTTAACCGCTCTTGGTAAGCCTTTACTGACAATAAATTTCAGAAGATCAAACTGCTGATAAAAAATATCTTTAGCTTTTCCTAAATTTCCTTTTTCAACAGCATTATACAAACTGACATTCAATTCAGGAATAAGATTAGGCGCGGCAGTACACCAACCTCTGGCACCCGCAGAAAAGGCAGCCAATGCCAAAGGATTTGAACCATTGTAAAAGGCTACATCCTCTCCTAGTTCCCTTCTTAAATAATGCATTCTCTGAATGTCCCCTGAACTTTCCTTGATCATGGTCACATTAGGAATTTCAAGCAATCTTTTCAAAAGAGCCGGAGACATATCTACTCCACTGGTTGCCGGATTATTATAAGCCATAATCGGAATAGAGATTTTATTGGCTACAGCATCATAATGAGCTACAATTTCATCATCGGTAAGTTTCCAGTAACTCATGGGAATAATCATCACCGCATCTGCTCCGGCCTTCTCTGCAAACCGGGCATGATGAATCGTTTTTTCTGTAGTAAGATTGGATACTCCTACCAGCGTAGGAACTCTTCCTTTTACCTGTTCTATAGTAGCTTCCGTAATTGCTTCCTTTTCCTCATCAGATAAATAAGGCATTACACCCGTACTTCCTAAAGGAGCAACTCCGTGGCTTCCGGAGGTAATCAGCCTTTCTACCAAGTGTTTAAAAAGAGGAATATTCACTTTTTCATGGTCATCAAAAGGAGTAATCGGATAAGCGATGATTCCTTTAAACGGAACATTTTTCATATTTATTTTATTTAAAATTAATAATGGTTGATGATACAGTTACAGGTCTCTACCCTCTTCCTCTCTTAATGCAACTCCTAAATTCTGTAGTTGGGGTGCATTTTCACAGGCAATATATTTAGCCGGTTCTGTGTCGCTTAGATTCTGATGTTTATGCCATGCCCATGAAGGAATATAAACAGCATCTCCGGCTTCCCAATGTACTCTTTCATCTTCCACTTCTGTCCATCCTTTTCCTTCAATCACATACAATACCGTTTCGTAAGTATGACGGTGTCTGTTGGTCTGTTGACCGGGTAATAACCCTCCAATAGTCATACTCACATTCTTACTGGGAAGATCAACAAAAAAAACAGGATGTTTTCTTTCGGTTGAAAACTGATTGTGTTCACCTGCATTTTCTACATTTTTATGGATTAAATGGCTTGGCTTTGCATATTTTGGTCTTGCAAATGTTTCGTGAAAATCTTTAGAACTGAATTCTTTTTTGTTCATGATTTTAAAATTATAATGGTTTTGTGCTTTATTGCATGACAAAATTATTCTATATTTGGACTGTTTAAATGATTCAGTTTTTACATAAACAGATAGTCCAGATGCTACGACCTTGGAAATTAGAGTTTGAAATTGACAGAAAGCTTGATAAAGCAGTATATCTGCAGATTGCAGATAGTATTATAACTGATATACGCTCAGGACGGCTGAAACCCGGAGATACCCTTCCCGGCAGCAGGAACTTGGCTACAGCCTTAAAAATAAACAGAAATACTGTGGTAGAAGCTTATCAGGTGCTGATTAATGAAGAATGGGTTATTTCCAAAGAAAGAAAAGGAATTTTTGTATCGGATCAACTGCCTGCTTTACATCATAAAAGGATAAATAAAAGCACCGACAATCAGGATCAGCCCATGAAGTCAGGGGGCAAACTTATTAATTTTGATGACGGCCATCCGGACAGTAAAATTGCTCCTGTAACGGAATTAGCCAGAGCATACAGACAGATATTCAGTATAAAGGCCAAATGGCAGATGATGGGATATGGAGATGAACACGGAGATATAGAGTTCCGGAATATGATTGCCAAAATGCTGAACCATCAGCGTGGAATGCAGATCCATGATCATGAAATATCCATTACCAGAGGCAGTCAGATGGCCATGTTTTTAACGGCTCAGAGTCTTTTCACCTCAGGTGATCATGTGATTGTAGAAGATCCTGGTTACAATCCAGCATGGCAGGCTTTTGAATATGCCGGAGCCACGTTATTACCTGTACCTGTAGATAAGGAAGGAATTAATGTTGAAACTATTGAGAAACTCTTGGCACAACATGACAGCATAAAAGCGATCTATATTACGCCCCACAGACAATATCCCACCACGGTTACCTTAAGTTTATCCAGAAGACTAAGGTTAATAGAACTCTCTAATCAATATGACATTACGATCATTGAAGATGATTATGATAATGAATTTCATTTCGGATACCGCCCCATCCTGCCTATTTCAAGCTTCCCGGAACTCCGGCATTATGTATACATCGGAACATTAAGTAAGGTCGTAGCACCGGCATTAAGGATTGGCTATCTGGCGACTAAAAATCAGGATTTATTACAAAAAATTGGCGGTCTGAGAAAGATTATCGACGTTCATGGGGATGTGATCATGGAACAGGCAGTTCTTCAGCTCATCAAAGAAGGAGCAGTAAAAAAACACATTAAAAAAGCAACTGTTCATTACAAAAACAAGAGAGATTTTACGTTTAGTATTTTAAAAAAATATATGACTGAAGTTGCCGATTTTACATTGCCTGAAGGCGGCCTGGCATTTTGGATTGTCCCTAAAATAACGTTGAACTGGGATTTGGCAACCACTTTATTGCTTGAAAGAAATATCAGAATTATTCATCCTAAGCAATACAGTCACAATGATATCAATGGCTTTAGATTGAGCTATGGTACGCTTACAGAAGAGCAATTGGAGCAAAGTATAGAGATTATTTCCGGGATCTTTATCCTTCTTTCTCAAAACCATGATGGGTATGCAGATATAGAAAACAAAATCCCACTTTGAGCGGGATTCTAGAGTTAGTCTTTAATAAATTTAGCATTGAGCTCCCCTATTTTATAAAAATAAGTCCCTTTAGGAAGGTTTTCAACATCAATAGAAATAAGGTTTTCCATAGAACCGAAAGATTTGTTCATCACAAGCTTTCCGGACCTATCATAAATTTCCACTGCTTTGGAACCGTCTAAAGGATTCATAATGTTCAGAGTCTTCTGGGCCGGTATAGGAAATGCTGAAATTTTATTTTTAGCCCGGACCTCTTTGGCAGAAAGTGAGGTTGTAGGTAAATTATATATTTCAGTTGAACCGGTGCCCTGATTGAATAATCTCAGTTTATTTGTATTGGTCGTTTGATCATGATAGATATTTATATCATACTCATCGCTAAACTGATAATTGGGACCAAATTCATGCAGTACATTTCCCTCCTCATTGTAAATACGGATGATATATTCTCTTTGAGATGTCGTGCTGTTATACTTTTCAAATGTAATGATGATTTCCAGTTTATTATCGGTATTAAAAACATTTTTAGACAGTACAAAATTATTTTTATACTGATCAATAAACATAGAATACCCTGCCGGTACGGAAGGTGTAAACTGTTTATATAGGGAATAATCAGCTTTGTAGATCTTAACCTGACTGATATTAAATCCGGTGGAATAATAAAATGTCTCATTGGTATTGGTATACACCTGCAGATTTTCAGAACTGAAGTTTTTCCCAAGTGTTATCTGACCAAAAATTAAACTTCCGGCAGCCATTGCCAGTGTTACAATAATCTTTTTCATAGGTATTTATTTTTAAACATCACAAAGGTATACACCGTAATGAGGACTACCTTACGGAAATCCGTATTGATGTAGAATTCTAAGGATATTTATGCATTCAGAGATTAAAATAAAAAATCCATCGACCGCCTGGGCCAATGGATTTTATGTATACGAAACCAATATACTTCAAATGATAAATACTGATGAATGAAGTCTCCTAATCCGGTGATTATTCCACTTCAAAAATAGCCTGGATTTCAACGGAAGAGTTTACAGGAATAGAGGAAGCTCCCAATGTACCTCTGGCATGTTTTCCTTTTTCTCCAAAAACCTCAACACTAAGATCCGAAGCAATATTCATCAGGTCAGCATGTTTGGTATAATCATCTTTCGTATTAAAAATTCCCGTAAGCTGAACACACTGCTTCACCCTGCTTAAATCTCCTCCTACAGCTTCTCTCAGGACAGACAGTACGTTAAGCATGGTAACTTTGGTAGCCTCTTTTACCTGCTGTTCGTTCACCTCAACACCCAGTTTCCCAGGATTAACTATTTTTCCGTCTTTTAAAGCCACCTGATTGATAAATACAAGGTTTCCGGAACGTACGAATGGCTGATAATTTCCGGCAGGTTTGGGAACCTGAGGAAGAACAATATTTTTTTGCTTTAAAATCTCATTAAAATCCTGATGGTTTTCAACAACAGGCATACCCTTTTTTGAATAGGTATCTTTCAACGCCAAGGCCACTTTTGCAAAATTTAGCCCTTGCAGCTCTGCCAGGTGACGCTCCCCTTTCGTAGGTCTTTCTACATCTTTTAAAGAAGCCATGCTGGTCACTCCTAATACTGTATTTCCCTGTGGGATTGCCTTATTCAGCTCTTCGGTGCCACGGATTCCGTTGGAGACCAAAATCATTCCGTGTACCGCAAGACTGTTCCAGAATGCCTGAAGGGCAAGCTCTTTTCCGGCACCACTTCCTGCGGACATAAAAACCGTTGCTGGAACTCCCTCCAAAGCATGGCTGGTCCAGAGCTGAACGGTTTTAGATAAAAACTCACTCATTCCGGTGCTTATGTTTCCAAAATAAACAGGAGAACCAAAAGCAATTCCGTCATAAGCACTAAGCTCATCTACTGTTGCTACCGGTATATTTTTTAAAATCGGGTTTTGAGAGGCTTTCACCAGCTTAATATAGGGAACTGCATTGTTTTCACTTTCAATTCCTTTAGCTATTTCCTTAGCCAGCTCGTAAGTTCCCCCATTATCCGAATGGATGAGAACCAATACTTTAGCTTTATTCTGTGCCATGATGTTGATGGTGTTAAATAGTAAAATTAAAATAAAAAAAGAACATAATTTTTTCATTCTGAATAAGATATAAGTTTATGATACAAATTTAGTATTGTCGTTTTTATTAAATTTGCCAAAAAATATATACAAAACGTCAATATGAAATGTGGACTGATTGAAAAAACAGAAAGCCAGTTTGTAGATACCATCGAAAAAGAAGCTTATGTATGGTGTGAAAAAAACTGGAAGCATGATGAGTATGAACATGTACATAGCCGTGCCCAGCTTACTTTTGTAGAGGAAGGCTATCAGTATTTTCATATTGACCGGAAAATCTATCTTGTTCCTCAGTACCATGTGATATGGGTTCCTTCCGGAAAAGCGCACAAAATAACTTCCGAAGCAAAGACGGTTAACCTGATGCTGTTTTTATTTAAATCTGTTTTTGAGGATGAATTTTACCAGCATGTTCAGGTATTTGCAGTTCCTCCAGTTCTCAAAGAAATGCTCCTTTATGCCTCCAAATGGAACCAGTCATTAGTAGAGAATGAAGAACAGGACATTTTTTTCAAAGCTATTTTAAAAAGCCTACCTAACTTCTGCCGCGAAAGCAATGGGTTGGAAATTCCCGTTCCTATGGATACCAGGCTTATTCCTGTTTGTAATGAAATCAATTCTCATTTTAAATACAATCTGGATATTGACGCTTTGGCAGAAAAAGCACAGATGTCAGTAAGAAGCCTTCAGAGAATCTTTAAAAATGAAACTGGAATAACATTACAGAAATACCTTCAGCTGACAAGGATTCTTAAAAGTATTGAACTTATAGATGCCAGACAGTTTACGTTGAGTGAAGTAGCCTATAAAGTAGGTTATCAAAGTCTTTCTGCATTTACCACCTCTTACTTTGCGGTAATGAAAGTAAAGCCTAAACTGAATAAAAATCAGGGGGTTTCATCATAGGGCATATCTACAGGCTTAGATTCTGGAGACCCTTTTTCACGAAACCAAATGGACAGGATCACTAAAGAGGCAACAGCTAAAAATTCGCTTTGCCAGTTTTGAAAAGATTCAAACCAAAACCGGGATTCTGTGAGATACTGGCTTGTGCTTACCGGAGGTTTATCATTCATAATCTGCTCATTATTAAAATCTTTTAAGCTTCCATAGAAGTGCAGTATAAAGCTGGCAAGGAACAAAATCCCAAAAGCCAATGACAAAGAATGTTTGTAAATTTTCAGCCATATCCCTCCTTTTTTAACAGGCCATGGAGCTTTGGGATGTACGATGGGCTCTCGGTCCACATCTTCCTTTCCCTCCATTGATTTTGATTCACTGGAACCTTTCTGTCTCAAGGATATTGTTAACAAAACATATAACATCATCTGCAGAAATTCACTTTCCCAGTTTTCGAAAGTTGCCTGTATAAAATGACCGCTGTATATATATTGAGTGAGTGTCAAAGCTTTTTGCCCATTTTCAGCCAATTCTTTATTTTCAACGCTCCATCCCGTAAAAAACTGACCGAGAAGAGAACATAACATTAAAGCTATCAAAACAATACTCAGGCTGTTACGATAAAAGAAACTTGATCGAGACATATTTTCTTAATTTAAAATGATAAAAAAGATCTACTCTTTACTGTTTTTGAAAAGGAAATATTTTCTGCAGATTCTTTGTAGTGGGACCCGTCAGCATTTTTCCGTTAACATTAAATCTTGATCCATGACAAGGGCAGTCCCAACTCAATTCTGCACTGTTCCAGCGTACTTCACACGCTGCATGCGGGCATGTACTTTTCAAAAGATGTAATATGCCGCCGGTTTCTTTGTAAAGTGCATAAGATTCAGATTCATAACGGATCACTTTTGCTTCTCCCTCTTTGATTTCTGAATAAGAATCAATTTTCTCTATGAAAATCTTATCTTTTATAAAATCAAATGCAACCGTTGCATTTTCTTTGACAAAGTCTGAAAATCCGGCAATTGGCTTTATTCTTAATGGATTGAATATATCCTGATATTTATTGGCTCCTATAACAATTAAGTCATGCAAAATCTGTGAAGAAAGTGTTCCAAAGATCATTCCGTTACCCCTGAATCCGGTAGCCACAAATATCTTTTCTTTACTGCCCGGAAGCTTTCCAATATAAGGCAGCCCGTCAACAGGTTCATAATACTGACTGGACCAGCTATAAAATACTGTTTCGACATTAAAATACTGACGGACATAGTTCTCAAGATTTGAAAAACATATTCCGGTATCTTCAGCATGCCCTGTCTTATGATCTTCACCTCCGGCAATCAGTACATTTTCACCATCAATTTCCTGAATTCTGTAATAATGATATGGATCATTGAGATCATAACCCATTTCCCAAGGATATTTATTATCCTTAAGGGTAAAAGCCATTACGTAGCTTCGGTAAGGAGCATTGGTAAAATGAAGGAGATTGATTCCTGGCGGAATGTGTGTGGCATAGATAACATTTTTTGCTTTTATTTCTCCCTCTGAAGTTTTTAAAATAACATAATTTTCCTGCTCATCATGGCTTTCACAAACACAGTTCTCCTGAATTGAACCTCCCATTTCTATAAAAGCATCACAAAGCCCTTTGATATATTTTACAGGATGAAAATGACCCTGTCCGGGAATTAGTACAGCTTCCTTAAATGGTATGGGGAAAGGAATTTCATTCACATAAGACATTTCATGCCCTACTTTAGCGGCACCTTCTACAATGGTCCTCAGCTGTTTCTCCTGTTTTTCATCCAATGCAAAAAGATAGGCAGACTTTCTGGTAAAATCACAACTGATGCTATACTTCTCAATGTTATTCTCAATAATGTTGATTGCATCTTTGCCGGATTCAGCATACTGTTGGGCATAATCCAGCCCAAAATCTTCAATAACCTGAGCAAAGGTTGTATCAAAGAAATCATTTAAATGGGCTGTTGTTCCTCCTGTTGTTCCAAATCCGATATTAGCAGCTTCCAGAATAATACAATTCTTTCCGGATTCCTGTAATTTTAAAGCAGTGGATACCCCGGTAATTCCTCCTCCTATTATGGCAACATCAAATAGCTGGTAAAGATCAGCTCCGGTAGAAAATTTTCTGATTTCCTCCTGCCATATACTTTTTCTTGCTCCGTCTCTATACATGATCAGAATATTTAAAGTTAAACATATTTCATGGTATCAGGTTTTGAAAATAGTGTAATATCCAGATTGATTTCTTTTATAATCAATTGACTGTATCACATTTATCCATTAACAATCATTCCTCCGTTAGGGTGAAGAACCTGCCCTGTAATCTGTGCTGCATCGTCACTTGCTAAAAAAAGAAAGCTGGTAGCTACCTCTTCAGGAGTAGCGTTTCTTTCCAAAGGCGGCTGATCAGGATTCTCCTCTTTTTCATCAAAAGTTTTCTTGGTAAGCGGTGTAGCCACAGGTCCCGGAGCGACAGCATTGATCCGTATTCCTTTTGGCTTTGCCTGCAAGGCCAGAGATCGTGTAAAAGAAACAATGGCACCTTTGGTTGCAGAATAATCCAATAGCTCAGGATGTCCCTGATAGGCTGCAGCAGATGTTGTATTGATAATACAGCTTCCTTCTTTCAGGTAAGGAAAAACAATTTTTGTTAATAAAATCATTCCAACGATATTGGAGTCAAATGTCTTTCTGATATTTTTTTCTTCCAGTTCTTCAATATTGTCAGAAGGAAACTGCACACCTGCATTATTGATCAGTATATCAATTTTACCGAATGTAGAAATTATTTTCTGTGTCACTTCCTTACAGAAATCATAATCATTGATATCCCCCTGAAAAATGGAGCATCTCCGGCCCAGGTTTCTGATCTCCTTTTTAGTATTTTCAGCATCTCTGTCATTGGAATGAAAGATAATGGCAATATCTGCCCCTTCTGATGCAAAAAGAAGAGCCACCGCTTTGCCTATACCACTATCAGCACCAGTGATCAGAACGGATTTGTTTTCTAGCTTTCCCATCTTTATCTTTTTATTTGTTATCTGCAGGTTTCTGCATTTCAGCCATTCTGTGAGCAGCCATACTGTCTGTAGAGAGATTGGCCATAGCTACAGATAATTTATTTTTCAATCCTGATACCATTTTACCATCCCCATTCATCAAAGCATTATATCCGTCAATCGCAACTTCTTCAGGAGAAGCAAGATGATCTTTATCTTCAGCAATTTTACTCCTATTCATTCCGGCTTTATTAAAGAAATCCGTATTTGTAGGACCTGGTAAAAGTGTTGTTACAGTGATCCCCGAATCTTTAAGTTCCTCACGAATTGCTTCAGACCATGATAAAACAAATGCTTTGGTACCATGATATACCGAGTGCCAAGGACCCGGCACCTTACTGGCTACAGAAGCCAGATTCAAAATTTTTCCTGATCCCAGCGGTAACCGGTCCTTTAAGAATAATTTGGTTAATATGATAATGGAAACAATATTTAAATTGACAATGTCAATTTCCCGATGGATATCGGTTTCCTGAAATTTACCATAAACACCTTGCCCTGCATTATTAATTAAAATTTCAGGGCTTATTCCGTTTAATTTTAATTCTGAATACAGAGAATAAACTTCTTCCTGAAGAAATAAATTCTTTGATATCGTAATGACGTTTACTCCACACCCTTTAAACTCATCTGCTCTTTTTTTGAGCTCTTCATGGTTTCTGGCAACAATAACAAGGTCATATTTATTTTTAGCAAACTGCTTCGCCAGTTCATACCCTATTCCACTGGTACCCCCCGTGATCAGTACATATTGATTCTTGTGTTCCATTGGTTCTATTTTAAAATTAAAAGCCTGTTGATTTCACTTTTAAAGCATCCCAGAATAAATTCCGTGTAATACAGCTGTGCATTGAGGGCTTGTGTTTTAGGATGCAGTTCCAATTTTTTGGTAAGAATGATCTCTCCTTTGTATGAGAATGAGAAATAGGCAAAAATTTTATATGAAGAATTACGGATCGGAGTACAATAACCTGTGGTAGCAATAGACCAGTCGGATTCAAATAGGCTGGCAACGTTTAATGCCATTGTTTCAGCAATATTTTCTGAAACGCAGTCACATTCTTCAGCTTCCTGTCTGTTTACTTTCAATAATCTTACTTTTTCCGGTAAGGTATAGGCTGTTATTCCTCCTTTGTAAGACAGAGAAGCATTCGGCATCTGCGAAAAAGCTAATTGTAAACATCCTGATGTAACACTTTCCGCAATTGAAATGGTTTCATCTGTGGTTATCAGAGACTGGCTTATATATTCAAGAAGACTTTTCTGAAATTCCATAGCATTATATTTTGAATGATTGAAGTTTTAAAAAGCTGCTGTCTTTACATTCAGCAGCTTTAGATAGATGATGTGTGGTGTGAAAGGTTTTTATGATTAAGAGTTTCTCTCTATTTCCAGATTCCAGACCCTGTGTTTGGCAATAGCATTTATGAAATTTTCTGCCGGAGAATCATCTTCTCCGGTAATGATTCCCGGATCCTGGTGTTGCTTCGCAGCAACATTAGAATTATGATACACCAGGTCTGTACCTGATCCGAAATAAATTGCCTTACAGTGCTTATAGGCTTCATTGATGAAATGCAGGACAAGATGTTTGTTTACTGCTGTCATCAGTTCTTTTGCAGAATCCTCGCCGGAGCAGATAAAAAGAGCATCAAAACAAACACTTGCAGTGCTAGTAAAAGAATGTTTAGGAGTTAGTTCTTTCCCATCATTTGTTATTACTTTGGCCAAACTTGGTGCTATCAGCTCCACTTTTGCTCCTTTTTCCTCCAGTTTGGTTTTAAGGTTATGTACTGCTCCACTATCTGCACCGTTAGCCAGTATAAAGCCTATTTTTCTGCTTTTAATAGTATTTTTGACCGTATTTTCCATACTAAGTGCTTCCGATATTTTTGTTCTCGGTTCTTTTTCCTCACTCTGTAGCTCTACAATATTGCTGTCTGCAGGTAGGCTTTGATTGGGCCATTCAAGTTTTTTAACCTCAATACCTAATTTTTCAGCTACTTTCTGTGCCAAAAACATATCGATATAAGCAAGCTGCCCCACCAGTCTTTCCCTGACTTCCGGAATTGTTACTTTTGAAAGTTCAAAGATCAGTGCATTTTGAAGGTGTGTTTTTTCAGGATTCGACTGGCTGTTATAGAATAATTTTGCCTGAGAATAATGATCTACAAAACTTTTACTTCTTTCCCTGATTTTTGAACCTGATATCCTTTCCCCGTGAGAGGTAAAACCACCTTCAGACATCATAGCCTGAAAAGGGCATCCGTTGCCAATAGAATTGGGATCATAACTACTTTTTCCTTTAACAATCTGCTGTCTCATATGTCCGTCCCTCTGATTGTTATGAACAGTATTCACAGATCTGTTAATCGGAATTTCATGAAAATTCGGAGATCCTAATCGGGATAATTGGGTATCTGTATATGAAAATAACCTGCCCTGCAGAAGAGGGTCGTTACTAAAATCTATTCCCGGAATAATATGGCCTGGATGGAAAGCCACCTGCTCTGTCTCCGCAAAAAAATTCTCCGGATTTCTGTTCAGTGTCAGCGTTCCTACAATTTCTACAGGAACTTCTTCTTCAGGAACAATTTTCGTGGGATCCAGAAGGTCAAAATCAAACTGGTCTTCTTTGTCTTCAGGAATCAGCTGTACTCCCAGGTCCCACTCCGGATAGTCTCCGTTTTCAATGGCTTCCCAAAGGTCTCTTTTATGAAAGTCAGAATCAACTCCGGAGATTTTCTGAGCTTCATCCCAGGCTACGGAATGCACCCCCAGTTTTGGTTTAAAATGAAACTTTACAAAGTGTACCTTCCCTTCATTATTGATGAATTTGAAAGAATGTACTCCAAAGCCTTCCATCATTCTAAGACTTCTGGGAATAGCACGGTCACTCATCAGCCACATGATCATATGCATACTTTCGGGCATCAGCGAAATAAAATCCCAGAAGGTATCATGAGCAGAAGCTGCTTGAGGAATCTCATTGTCTGGCTCAGGTTTTACAGCATGAATAAGATCCGGAAACTTAATTGCATCCTGAATAAAGAATACAGGCATGTTATTGCACACCATATCATAATTACCTTCTTCAGTATAAAATTTTATCGCAAAACCCCGTACATCTCTTGCCAGGTCAGTGCTGCCTTTGCTTCCGGCAACCGTTGAAAACCTCACAAAAACTGGCGTTTCCTTTCCTACTTCAGATAAAAAACCGGCCTTTGTATAGGCTGCCAGGCTTTTAGTAAGTTTAAAAACGCCATGTGCTCCTGAACCTCGTGCATGAACCACTCTCTCGGGAATTCTTTCATGATCAAAATGGGTAATTTTTTCTCTCAGAATAAAATCTTCCAATAAAGAAGGTCCCCTTTCTCCCGTTTTTAAAGAATCCTGATTGTTATTGATCTTTAAACCCTGATTTGTAGTAAGCTTTTCGTTTGCATTAGAAGTACTGTGTACGTCCAGTTGTTCTGCTTTTTTATTGTTTTGTTCATTGGTATTCATATTCATAGGATTTATGGTTGATGATAGGTTTTAAGGTACTTTAATAGCTATTTTGGTACAATCATTCTGTATTGTCACTCTCAAACATATTGAGAATCCTGTTGATATACTCTTCTTCCTTTACTACTTTATAATAGGCTGTTTTTGCATATAAAGTGAAAGATGGGGTTTCAATTCTGATCTCAGAATCCAGAGCTGAAGTATCCAGTGTACTTTGATTATGAAATTCACGGATATGAAGTAAATATTCCTGTACATAATTGTCAATTACTTTTTTCAGGATCTCACATTTTGCATTTTTTTTAATCTTTTCCAAAGACTTAATCAGAAAAGCGGTGACTCCGTAGGAATTAATAACAACCGGAAATAATGACTCATTTTCCAGGGCATTATTTTTATTATTCAGTTCGGAATATTTTAAAACATCATTTTCAAATATCATATGTAAAGAGTTATTAGTTGTTAGAAGCTTTTAAATATTGCTCAAAATAATGGAGGTCATCCTTATCCTTAATGGAAAGATAAAACATGATCTGTTCCGGTTCTTTCAGCCCTATACTGTTGAAACAGTCGAAATGGGCGATTAATGCCTGAATATTTTCAATATCTATATCTTTCAGGATTATAAATAACAAAAAGATATTCTCTTTGATCTCTTTTGCGTAGACAGCTGTTCCATTCTCAAACCATTTACCTTTGTTGGTGACTTTTACAAAATCTTTGTGCTTCAGCGTTTTTATTATTTTCTGACAGTCCATAATGGTAAGTGTTCGTGGTTAAAATAAGCCCTGTAAAACAAGCTATATGGCTTATTATATAGCAGTTTAATCTTCTTGTTCAGCATCAAAATTGATGGATGTTTCTGCAATTTCTGTAAGCTGATAATCAGTATCTTCCTCTTCCTGAAGGGTTCTTTCAAGCAGATCTGCGGCCTTATCATGTCCCATAGTAATGGCAAGCTGAGCAAGCCCTCCATAGGTAGCAATTTCATAATGCTCTACCTTTTGTGCAGCAATAATTAATGCAGCATCTCTTGTTGCAGTACCCTCTTCGGTTGTTTTGATTACTTCTTCACCTTCTTCAATAATCCCTTTTATAGCCTTACATTCTTTCTTTTCAGGCTTTTCACCAATAAGCTGAAATACTTTTTCCAGACGTTTTACATGTTTTTGGGTTTGAAGATGGTGATCCTCAAAAGCTTCTTTAAGCTCTTCGGCTGTAGCGGCTTCCTGCATTTTATCTAATGCTTCAAGGATAGCATTTTCAGCATAATAAATATCCTTAAGAGCATTTACAAAAAATTGGTGAAGGGGTGCATTCTTCATCTCCTCAGTTATTATATTGCCATTTTTTACGATAGTCTTTTTTGCTATCGGTTCAGGATGAGTAGGTTCTAATATTTTATTTGCCATGATATAAAGTGGTGTTTAGTGTTGAAAAGATTGCCTCTTCATCAAATCAAAGAGGCAATCTTGGAAAAAGAATTATGAATTATGTCTGCCTCCGAATCCCGTTTTTTTAAGACCTTCCACCTCCGTGAGATGCCTGTCTGCCTATTTTGGCAAAAGGTTTTCAGATGAGTATCCTTACGTTATATTTTTTCTTACATTTCTAGTGTCCATAACTGAATTTTATATAATTACTATTAAGTGATGCATTGCTTTCATTCACTAGTATCAGACGGCAACGGACTCGTGATAATTTTACTTGAGCATAAAGCATATGCTTTGTTCCTGGGGTTTTGAGAATTGTACTGAAACGTTATATTTCAAATGTACAATTGAATAACTCACTTTTTTATGACTTGAGTCATGTTGCAAATATTAATATAAAATTTTACGGTTTTGAATTTTAACTATTTTTTCCCTTTCCATGTGTTTAATAGTTCTTATAGCTGTCTCTACACATAAACCGGTAAGACTAGCCATCTGCTGTCTCGTTAATGGAACGGTAAATGAGTACGGCCTTTCATCATTTTGAGAGCTTTTAAGATAATCCATGAGCCCTTTAAGCCTTATAGAAGGATTTTGAGATGAAATATTCTGCATCATAATAAATTTATAATACAGACGCTGGGAAAGGAAATTATTCACTTCCATACATAAGTCCGGAGACTGGGTCAATAAATTGAAAAATATTGATTTATGAAGTTTTAAAACACTACATTCTGTAATGGCTTCAGCATTCATCGGGTAAGGTTTGTTTATAAAAAGTATGGATTCTCCGCAGCTTTGTCCTTCATATAGGAGATTTTGTATAAACTCTTTCCCGTCTTCATTATAATTATTAAGCTTTACTTTACCCTTAATAATCTGATAATAATAATTGGGTATATCTCCCTGAATAAATAAATTTTCAGAAGGATTATAATTTTTGATTTCTGCACCTGCTGAGTACAAAATATTTTCGTCAATAACCATAATACTTTTTTTTTAAAATGTTAATTTTAAAATTTATCTAAAGTAAAATATCCATTGGAAAGTTACCTTTATGGATACAAATATTAAACCTTATCACTTGTTGAAATTGTTAAATTGCGTTAAAATGATATTAATTTTTATTAAATTCATATTGTATCAATTAGTTTGATTTATAAAAATTTTGAATCAATTTATTTTAAAAATTAACAAATGGAGATAAATTTCACGAACCCGTTCCATTGATGAAACGGGTTTTGTTAGGGTATGTAAATACTGCTATTTTTTTATAGTTTTATTCTGTATTGTTTGAGCAGTATCCTTATTATTTGGCGAAATAACAGTATCTGCACGTACAGTATCAGATGGCATCGGTGCAATATTCGTTGTAGTATCTACACTTACAGTATCTGTAACTGTAGTCTCTGTCCGGGTTTCTTTTTTGCAGCTCATGAGGAATCCGATGAGCATTAGTGACATCATAAATTTCATAATAATAGTATTAGATGGTGTGTATTTACAAAAGTAGATTATTATAAAATTATTTTTTATGATTTAGGTCATAATGATTTATTTTTAATTATTTCGCAAATTTCTTAGTCCCAACTACACATAAAATGACCCCAACGGTAACTCCCAGCATTCCTATGCTCACCTGCTCATGAAGAAGATACGCTGCCAAAGCAAGTCCAAAAAAAGGCTGAAGTAGCTGAAGCTGCCCTACAGAGGTAATACCTCCCTGTGCCAGCCCTTTATACCAAAATATAAAGCCGATAAACATGCTGAACAAAGAAATATACCCCAATCCAAACCAGCCTTTAAAACTTACCGTTTCAAGATTATTTGGTAAATAGAAGAAAAATAAAGGAATCATTATTGGTAAGGATAATACCAATGCCCATGAAATAACCTGCCATCCGCCCAGGGTTTTGGAAAGTTTAGCTCCTTCAGCATAACCCATTCCGCATAAAATAACCGCCAGAAGCATTAGAATATCTCCAATTGGAGAAGCTGAAATGCCCTGAGAAAAAGCATAGCCGATTACCAAGAAGCTTCCTATGACCGAAAATAACCAAAATATAGGATGTGGTCTTTCCCCACCACGAAATACTCCAAAAATAGCCGTAGCCATGGGCAGCATTCCTAAAAATACAATAGAATGTGCAGAAGTAAGATATTGCAATGCCAACGAAGAAAGCAGCGGAAATCCTATTACACAGCCAATAGCCACCAGTACAAGGGAAAAGATCTGATTTTTAGCAGGGCGTTTTTCTTTATAAATAAACAGAACCGAAAGAGCCAGAATTCCTGCAATAACCGCACGGGCAATAGTTACAAATATAGGATCCATCTCCATTACTGCAAGTTTGGTTCCGGGCATAGAGCCACTGAAAAGCAAAACTCCTATAAAACCATTGATCCAGCCACTTACTGCCTGGTCTTTTGAAATTGTATCTGTCATCATTATAATACGTTTTAATTGATGGTTCAAAATTAGAGAGGTAAATTCAATAAACACAGTCTCAGTTTTGTATATTTGCATGAACACAGTTTAAAAAAATGAGCAGAGAATTTTTATATACAGAAATTGCAGACGGTATAGCCAATCAAATCAGGAATGGTGTTTTAAAAGCTGGAGACAAGCTTCCTTCCGTAAGAATGCTATGCAGTGAACATCAGGTAAGCATGAATACTGCAAAAAGGGTTTTCCTGGAACTTGAATCACAGTCACTGGTTGAATCCAAACCTCAATCCGGTTATTTTGTCAGTCAGCTGCTATCTGTAAAACTCCCTTTACCTGAAGTAAGCCGCCCTTCTTTAATGGCTAATAATGATGAACCGGATGAGCTGATCAGTAAAGTATATGAAAATATGGGAAGGAAAGATCTTACCTTCTTTTCGATCGGTATTCCATCCGGAGGACTTCTTCCCCAGGCGAAACTGAAAAAGGAAATCATTAATGCAACACGGGAATTAAAAGACGGAGGAACAGAATACGAGGAACTTCAGGGAAATCTTAAACTCAGAAGGATGATTGCTATACGCTCTTTACAATGGGGTGGAAACCTTAATGAAAAAGATCTTATTACCACAAACGGTGGAATGAATGCGTTATCATTCTGTCTCATGGCCTTGGGAAAACCCGGGGATACTATTGCCATTGAAAGTCCTTGTTATCCCGGGATTTTGCAATTAGCCAACGGATTAGGGTTAAAAGTGCTGGAACTTCCCACTCACCCTACAACAGGAATAGAAATTGAAGCCTTAAAAAAACTCATTCCCAAAATTGATCTGTGCCTGTTAATCCCCAACTTTAATTCTCCTCTGGGAAGCTGTATGCCTGATGAAAACAAAAAAGAAGTCGTAAGAATTCTGTCAGAAAACAATATTCCACTCATTGAAGATGACGTGTATGGAGATCTTTATTTTGGGGCTTCCCGACCAAAATGTTGTAAATCTTTTGATAAAGACGGAAATGTTCTCTACTGCAGCTCTATTTCCAAAACATTGGCTCCGGGCTATCGTGTGGGGTGGATTGCTCCCGGAAGATATAAAGATAAAATACTTAAACTTAAACTGCTGCACTCTACCTCTTCCATCTCTATTGTCAATGAAGCCGTAGCCAATTTCCTGAAATCCGGAAGGTATGAGAAACATCTTCAGCAGCTTCGCAAAACACTGCAGACTAATTACCAGAATTATGTGCAGACCATTGCAGAATTTTTTCCCGAAGGCACAAAAACAAGCCGTCCGCAGGGAGGATTGTCTCTGTGGGTAGAATTTGATAAGAAAATCCGCACTACAGAACTGTATGATCTCGCCATCAAACAGAACATAAGTATTGCTCCCGGCAGGATGTTTACCTTTCAGGAGCAGTTTGAAAACTGTATGAGACTGTGTATAGGTCTTCCATGGTCAGAAGAAACCCAGGCCAAACTCAGACAGGTCGGAAATCTTGCAAAAAAAATTTAATACCTGTTATTTATTATCCGGAACGAAATTTTTTCTCGCCAGTTCTTTTCTTACACGGCTTAAACTCTCAGGGGTAATTCCCAGATAAGAAGCGATCATCCATTGAGGGACTCTCAGCAGTAAATCGGGATACATTTTGATGAATTTCATGTATCTTTCTTCTGCTGTTTCACCCAGTAAAGAATTGATCCTGTTCTGTAAACTTCGGATATGCTTCTGTAATAAAAAATCACTTCGTTCAATACTGTTCGGAAATTGCTCTACCAGCTTATTGAAGAAATCAGGATGCAAAAACAGTATTTCCGAATCTTCCACTGCTTCTATATAATAATTGGATTTTTCATTGAAATATAAACTACTCCGGTCAGAGATCAGCCAACTTTCAGGGGCGAACTGTATAATATGTTCCTTTCCGTTTTTATCAATGGAATACATTTTAATAAGTCCTTTTTCCACAAAGAATATATGCCTGCATATTTCACCATACTGAAGGAGAAACTGATTCTTAGGAATTTTCTTTGCTTCGTAATGCAGACTGCAGGTGTTTACGTTCTGAAGAGGAACGTTTAATACTTTGGCTAAATAATTATTAATATTCTTCATTATATAATCTGGCTTAAAGAAATATCCTCGTGCGAAGCACTTTTAACGGACTTTCCGTTCTCTATAACAATTAACTGTGGACTTTCATGTCTTACCTCAAGATCTTTCGCAATTTTATTTGAAAGATCTCTGTGAGCTAACAGATCCAGGTAGTATAAGTCTACTTTCGGATCTGAATTTTCAACTTCCTTTTCAAAATTCTTCAAAACAGTCCTGCTGATAAAGCAGCCTGTTGAATGTTTGAATACAGCTATTTTATGGTGGTGAGAACGCTCAATGGCTTTCGCCAGATCTTCTGCAGATTCTATCTTTTTCCAGAAAGATTTTTGATCAGGGGTTTCGCTTTTTCCACCGAATATTTTATCAAAAAAACTCATACATTAAATTGTTTTAAATGATGATCAAGATGTTTATATTCTAAAAATTTCCAGTCTTTTTCAGTCATGTTCCCAAATAGTCTGTGATAGTCCGGCAGCTCTTTATTTGTACAGGCTTTCCGGAATTCCTCCAGCGTCTTCAGCAGATTGGTTTTTGATTCATCAAAATCACACTCAAAATTAATGATTAGTTTTTGAAAAGTAGGCATGTTTCTGGGAATTCCATTATTGAAAACATACATTTCTATTTTAGTAACGATCCCAATTACCCTGAAAAAAGGATTAATGCGCGGAAGCTCAACTGTTTTTAAAGCCACCTGAAGAACCATATCACAGTGCCTGAACATTTGACACACATTCATTTTTCCCCATTTTGCAGGGGAATTTTCGGATAATTTGGAAATCCTTTCTATAATTTCCTCAAAATAAAGGGGATTATTAAAGCTTTTTTTCACCAGCCTTTTTCTTTCTTCAGATTTTCTATATGAGCAAAATGATGATTACAATGCCAGGCATACAGGGCAAGGCTGCTTCTCAGGTCATAATTTCTATGATGTTCCGGATGATGAAAAGTTCTCTCAAACTGTTTATTGGTAAGACTTTTAAGAAGAACAACCCATCTTTGATGAGTTCCTTTCAACATTCTCATTGCCGGTTTTACAGGCATATGAAAGCTGTCCTGAAGCTCTGCCCACTGAGCCTCATTATAAGGTTTAATGGTTGGATTATCTTCTGTTAGTGCCAGTTTAAACCGGATAAAACTATTCATATGACTGTCTGAAAGATGATTTACAAGCTGTCTTACCGTCCAGCCTCCTTCTCTGTACGGAGTATCCAACTGATCATCTGTAAAGTCTTCGATAAGGTTTTTCAGCCTGCCAGGAAAATCTTTAATCACTTTGATATAAGTATCCAAAGTTGTATCACAAATGTTTTCGGGAGCTTCAAACTGCCCTATTGGAAATTTCTTATTCTCTAAATCACTCATTATTCATAGTTTTAATTTTTTAAATATTGCTTATTTGTCTGACTATTAGGTTCTGGACAAATTTCTATCTGTTAGGTTTGTAAATTTATCAAAAATAGAGGATATTTCCAGTGAATAAAAAAGCTTCAATTCTAAAATTGAAGCCCACTTTATTTAATTGATGTACTAATAACCATGCAGATCAATACCTTCTGTTCGTTGTAGGGTTACTTTTTTACCCATTTTCTTTTGAATTACTCTGAAATGCTGAAGCTCATCATCCGTCAGAATAGTAATAGCTGTCCCTTTTTCATTGGCACGGCCTGTCCTACCAATACGATGAATGTAGTCTAAAGGCGAACGCGGCAACTCATAATTGATCACACAAGGCAGAGACTCAATATGAATCCCACGGCCAATTAAATCTGTAGCCACTAAAATCTGGGCACCGTTTACTTTAAATTCTTCTAAATTATTCCTACGGGCACCTTGTGACTTCTGACTGTGAATAGCCACCGCTTTAATTTTATTTTTTTTAAGCTTTTCAACTAAATTATCAGCAGATCTTGTAGAGGAAACAAAAATCAAAGCTTTTTCCACTTTCTTTTCTTTAATTAAATACCGCAAAAAAGGACCTTTATTTTCCGGAGAAACATGATAGGCCAGTTGCTCAATATGATCAATTTCAACTTCCTCTTTTTTTATTTCAATTAGAATAGGATTAATTGACAAACGTTCTTTCATTTCAGAAACCTTGTCATTTAAAGTCGCTGAGAACAAAGTGGTCTGCTTTACGACAGGCATCAGAGCGAAAAGTTTATTCATTTCTTCTCCAAAACCCAGCTGAAACATTTTGTCTGCTTCATCAATCACCAAATGCTGAATACCCGAAATACTCAATGCATTATGATCAATTAAGTCTAATAAACGTCCCGGAGTTGCAATCAGGACTTCCACTCCAAACATTCCTTTCATCTGTGGATTGATAGAAACACCACCATACACAGCCATTGTACGGATTTCCCGTTTCAGGTTTTCTGTAAAAGCTCTGAAAACTTCATCAATCTGAATAGCTAATTCACGCGTAGGAACCAGTATTAAAACCTGAACATTACGGTCTTTTTTTACTTCTGCATTCTGCAATTTTTCTAAAATTGGCATTACAAAACAAGCTGTTTTCCCAGAACCTGTCTGTGCAATTCCCATCAGATCTTTACCTTGCAAAATAACAGGAACAGCCTGCTCCTGAATGGGAAACGGTTTTAAATACCCCAGTTTGTTAACAGAACGAATAATATTGTGTGATAATCCTAAAGACTCAAATGACATAAAAATACTTATTTACTGCAAAGATAAGCTATTGAAATTTGGTGTACGCCTTCAAACAGAATACCCCGGAGACAAAGTTTAATGATTCCAAATTTTTACCGCTCCAATCTATCAGTATAAAAAAAATATTTTGCCTATTTGTCCGATAATTCTATTTTGGATAAATTTTTGCCTCTTAGTTTTGTAAATTTATCAAAAATTCGAGAAATCTAAATATGAAAAAAGCGCTAATAATAGTCGACGTACAGAATGATTTTTGTGAAGGCGGATCACTTGCAGTACCTGGATCTGGAGAGATCATTCCTTATATCAACCTTTTGATGGAGGAAAATGAATATGACCAGATTGTTTTGACACAGGATTGGCATCCTGTAGGCCATAAAAGTTTTGCAAGCAGCAATAACAGAAAGGTTGGAGAAAGTATCATTTTAAATGGTGTTCCCCAGTTTATGTGGCCGGATCACTGTATTCAGGGAACTTTCGGAGCAGAATTCCATAAAGATCTGAACAGAGACAAAGTAACCCATATCATACAGAAAGGAAAAAATATTGAAATAGACAGTTACAGCGGCTTTCAGGATAACAATCATTTTATGAAAACCGGGTTGGATGATTTCTTGAAATATCATGATATCCAACTGGTAGAAATCGTTGGACTGGCCATGGACTATTGTGTGAAATTCACCAGCCTGGATGCCGTTGCCAATGGATATGTTACCTGCTTACACTTCAACGGAACCCGTGCTGTAAATGTAAAACCGGATAACGGTAAAGACGCCATTTATGAAATGATCCAGAAAGGGGTAACCGTATTGGGATAATGAGGAGTTGTGATTTATAGGTTATGAGTTTTAGGCATGTTTAAATATTAGAATTCATTATCTGATTCAATAAGAAAAGCGCAGAATTTTTTCTGCGCTTTTTATGTAAAACTTAAATTACAATTAATAAATAAATCTCAAGCATGAACGCTTATTATTTATCATTTTTAAAGCATTTTAAGATTATTTACTTCCAGTTCTGTAAGAATTCTCCAGTGTCCTCTCTTGATATTCTTTTTCGTTAATCCTGCAAACATTACTCTGTCCAGAGCCTCTACTTCATATCCTAACCTTTGGAATATTCTTCTGATCACACGGTTCCATCCAATGTGAATTTCAATTCCGATTTCATTTTTCGGCTTACCTTCAATATATGAAATTTGGTCCACAACGGCTATCCCTTCATCAAGACGGATTCCTTCTGCAATAAGACGTAAATCTTCACCTGTTAATTTCTTATCAAGTGTTACATGATAAATCTTTTTAGCATCAAAAGATGGATGTGTCAATTTTTTAGTCATGTGTCCGTCATTAGTTAACAAAATAACCCCGGTTGTTGAACGGTCCAATCTTCCTACCGGAAAAACTCTGTAAGGCGATGCATTAGCTACAAGATCCATTACAGTTTTTCTTGCTTTATCATCTTTCGTAGTAGAAATATAGCCTTTAGGTTTATTTAAAAGTACATATACAGGTTTTTCAGGAGTAATGTTTTGTCCGTCAAAAACTACTCTGTCGGTTTTCTCTACCTGATATCCCATTTCCGTTACTACCTTTCCGTTCACTTCCACCAATCCTTGAGTGATCAGTTCATCAGCCTCTCTTCTGCTGCATATTCCGGAATTAGCAATATATTTATTAAGACGGATGCTGTCTTTATGGACGTCTTTTTCAATTTTATTCAGTCTTCTCTTCTGTACAAAAGATTTTGCTCGGTCTTCATTTCTTTCATCACCACCAGATGGCCTTCTTCCATACTTTAAACTGCCTCTTTCATATTTATCTCTTGCATCAAAACTTCTGCTTCCTCTTTTAGGGGCAGATTTTCCAAAAGATTTTCTTTCGAAGCTCTCGCTTTTATTAGTAATGTAAGCTCTTTTCTCGGATTTTGAGCTATTCTCATCACCTGAGCCTTCAGAGCTTTCTGTATTTTTCTTGAAAGGTTTTTTGTCAAATTTTGAATTGGACCCTTTATGTTCCGGACCTCTCTTGTCTCCGTCTTTAGAGAAAGATTTCTTAAAAGGTTTTGATCCTGAGGAATTTCCAGATCTAGAAGCACGAGAATCATCAGAGCTTTTTCGTGTTGAAACTCTTGGTCTTTTTGGTCTGTCTGAATTATTGTTATCTCTGCTCATTCTAAAAATTTCTGCAAAGATAGTAATTTAGTTACGAGTTAAAAATTAAGAATCATAACTTTGCAATATAGTTTACTTTTTAACCTTACAAAAATTTGAAGATGATAACAATATTAAATGATAATTTCTCTCAGTTAAACGAATTTCTGCATGAAAAATCTTTTAGTAAAATTTTTATTTTAGTAGATGAAAATACCCATGAATACTGTCTTCCCATTCTCTTAGGAAATATGGAAACAGATCTGGGATTTGAAATTCTGGAAATTGAGGCTGGTGAAGAGATGAAAAATATTCAGACGGCTAACCAGCTTTGGGAAATTCTCACGGAAATGCAGGCGGACAGAAAAGCACTGGTCATTAATCTTGGTGGTGGTGTAATCACTGATATGGGTGGATTTGTAGCTTCTACTTATAAAAGAGGGATACAGTTTATTAATATCCCTACTACCCTTTTATCGATGTGTGATGCTTCTATTGGAGGAAAAACAGGAATTGACCTGATGCATTATAAAAATATGGTAGGAACTTTTGCTTTCCCGGAACAGATTTTTATCTTCCCAAAATTTTTAGAAACATTACCGTTCAAAGAATTAAGAAGCGGATTTGCAGAAATGCTAAAACACGGGTTGATTGCTGATAAAGCACATTGGGAACAACTGATCCAGATTCATAAGCTTGAGGTAGAAACGGTAATTCCACATATCCAGACTTCAATGGATATTAAACAGGACGTGGTAGAGAAAGATTTTCATGAAAAAAACATCAGGAAAACCCTTAATTTCGGCCATACTATAGGTCATGCTGTTGAAAGCCTGTGTCTGCAGCAGAAAAACCCTATCCTTCATGGAGAAGCAGTAGCTATGGGAATGATTTGTGAATCCCATTTGGCTTATCTTGAAAATCTTATTTCTAAAGAAGACTCCCAGTCCATTATTGAAAATATCCAGAGATACTATCCTTATTTAGATATCAGTGATTTTAAAGACAATGATATTACTGCATTACTAATGAACGACAAAAAGAATACAGACAGTAAAATCAATTTTTCTCTGCTTTCCGAGATCGGAGCATGCAATTATGACTATCAGTGCAGTCAGAAAAACATCCTTAAATCATTAGATTTTTATAGAAAACTGAACGATGCATAATCCATTCTTTAGCCATTTTTACAAAAAAAACTTTTATTTTGAGTCAGTTTTTCAATAAAAACGGACTATTCAAACAAATGTTTATTTAATTTTTCAACTAACTATATATCAAATACATAGATTTTAAAACCACTATAAAACAGGTGGTTTTCATGTGTATTTTGAAAGTGAAAATTATTTTTGGCAAGCAATTTGGAAGATACTCTGCGTTCAACTGAAAACGTTGACAGTAGTAAAATTTAAAATTAAGAAAGAGTAAATATTAAAAAATTAAAGTTATGAAAAAGTTAGTTTTAGGATTAGCAGTAACTGCAAGTACATTAGCGTTCGCACAACAGCAACCTTCTACCAGCACAAATCCGGTAACATTCGGGGTAAAAGGTGGGATGAACGTATCATCGCTTTCTAATGGAGCAGACTTAAGTGATTCAAAATCCAAAATTGGTTTTAATGCAGGTGTTTTTGCTAATATTCCGTTAGCAAGTTCATTCAGTGTACAGCCGGAGGTTATATATAATGATTTGGGCTCAAAAGTAACAAGAGAAATCTCCGCAGGAGGAAATACTTTCAAAAATGAATATTCAAGAAATTTAGGATATATTGCAGTACCTGTAATGTTCCAGTATAATGCGACTCCGGAATTTTTCCTTGAAGCAGGTCCTGAATTCGGGTTCTTAGTAAGTGCTAAGGATAAATTTAAAAATTCAACAAATAATAATACCAACACTCAGGTAGCTACGCTTGATAAAGACGACTTCCAGACATTTAATTTTGGAATTGGTATCGGTGCAGGTTATTATTTTACACCTAACTTAGGACTTACAGCAAGGTATACAGCAGGTCTTACAGATATTTATAAAAATAACTCTGGTGATGCTGTTAAAAACAATGTATTCCAGGTAGGGTTAGCTTATAAATTTAGATAACCTGGTAGTTTCACATTCAACAAATTTTGTATCAATAAAAAAGGTCAGATTACTTATAATCTGATCTTTTTTTATCTGAAATTCTAAAATTTTGTTAAAAAAATAATTTGTTCCTTTTTCAAAGAGAAAAAAAATAGGGGGAATATCGGTTCTATATCAACGATTATTAATAATCTGATAATATTTCGAGTTCTTTGGCACGCTATTTGATAATAAACAAAATGTTAAACAAAACTTAAAAACTATTAAATAAATACTTATGAAAAAGATTCTTTTAGGCCTAGCCCTTGTAGCAGGTACTTTCACTTTCGCACAAAAAACATCTACTAATACTTCAGCTTCTTCACCAGTTAGATTTGGTGCAAAAGCTGGTCTTAATATTTCTAGTGTTTCTGGCGACGATACGAAGTCAAAAGCAGGATTTTATGGTGGTGTTTTTGCAAATATTCCGGTAGCTAAGGATTTTTCTGTACAGCCGGAAGTATTATATAGTGGAATGGGTGCAAAAGCTGACGGAAATAGTGATTTGAAAATTAATTTAGATTATATTGCTGTACCGGTAATGTTCCAGTACAATGCACTTCCTAACCTATATTTAGAAGCAGGTCCTCAGTTCAGTTTCCTTATTAATTCAAAGCTGAAATATAAGTCTGAGTCTGTAGATGCTAAAGACGCTTTTAAAACTTTTGATTTTGGACTTGGACTTGGAGCAGGATATTACTTCACTCCTAACATCGGAGTTAATGTAAGATATGTTGCAGGTTTATCTGATATCTTTAAAGACAAACCTAGCGGTGCTGACTCTTCTAAAAATGGAGTATTCCAGGTAGGATTAGCTTATAAATTCTAATAAGCACCAGCATAGCTAACAAATTTTTATATTCAATAAAGAAGTCAGGTTATTTATTTAACCTGACTTTTTATTTTGGCAAGGAATTTGCAAATAGACTTAACACTTGTACCATTATACTATTTCTGAATTATAATTATTTCATTTGAAAACACGTTTTCAACCTGATAACTAAAAATCCCAATATTATTTAAGTATCAACTTTAAAAAAACAATATTGAACAAATATTGTCAGGAATATTCGGAAATACATTTCTATACAATAATTAGTAAATACATTTTGATTTCAATAGAAAAGGTCGGACTTTATTTTAAGTCTGACCTTTTCACTTTTATAATTCTTCTCCTTACCACGCATAGCAGCACATCACAGGATCTGGTGCAAAAGTTGGGATACTATAAACTTACGTCATACAGTTTCTCATTGACACAAAGTTCTATTTTTATTTAATTTTAAGTGAGTCAAGAATGAACGATTAGAAATCTATTTTGATGAAACTAACTTTTTATATCGCGTATTTAGTGACAAAAGCCGCCTTTCTTTGCTTTCTTACCATAGAACATCCGAATTATCATTCCTTTGAAATAAGGCTATTTCCATCCTATTTTTAAGTCAAATATAAAATCACATACTTTATTTAATGCAGCATAGATTTCTGAATGTCCAAACTAGAGGTTTTAGATTTAATGGTCCCCAAGTTATAACCCGATCCACATAAATTCAGCATAAACATCCTGTAACGTCATACTTTGACCTTCCGGCCTAAAAACTTGTATATTCACATAAAGCTTTATTAAATAGACATACATCCAGCTTCCTGTTTCAAATCATACATATTATTCATAGTAAAGGATCATTTTACGTATGTATGAATTTTAACTTAAAATTTATCACAAATATTAAATATATATGAAAATATTTCACATAAAAGAGGATATAAATGGTATTTTTAAAGTATGAAAACATCACGCATCTGCTTGTTAATCAGGGTTTCATAAGTTTGGCAAGCATTTTGCAAAATAATGAAGCAAATAGTAAAATTAAAAAATAAAATTATGAAGAAGTTATTTTTAGGACTGGCGTTAACAGCCGGGACATTGGCTTTTGCTCAAGAGACACAACCTGTAACTACTGCAAGCACAACCTCCCCACTTAAAACAGATGTTCAACCTATTAGGTTTGGTATTAAAGCAGGTGGAAACTCAGCGTATTATAGCCAACAAAGTTTTGGTGCCAATAGCCAAAAAATCGGTTTTCATGCAGGTGTATTTGCTAATATTCCAATCTCTAAGCAATTCAGCTTCCAACCGGAGGTATTGTACAACCAAATGGGTGCAAGAGATGTAGCTTATTCAACAGAAAGTACTATAGGATCAACTACTATTAAGACAAAGGGGCAGGATAAATTAACAATGAATTATATTTCAGTTCCATTAATGGTTCAAATGAGACCCACTGATAAGTTTTATATTGAAGCAGGACCGGAATTCAGTTATTTCATCAATGGAAAAAACAAAGGAGAGTCTACAGTTTCAAGTACTACAGGAGGTGTTACTACCACTAAAACAGAAACTCACTCTGAAGATGTAAATAAAGATTATATCAACAAATTCAACTTTGGGTTAGGTCTTGGTCTGGGATATGATATTACTTCTAATATCGGTATCAATGCAAGATACGTAAACAGCTTAACTAAGATTGATAAAAGCAGACCGGCAGCTGAAAACAACAACAGAGTTTTCCAGTTAGGTGTGAACTATAAATTTTAATTAAAAAAAAACCAATTTTTTAACTCCCAGATGCAGTTTTCTGCATTGTAAAAATGGCCGGAATTTTTCCGGCCATTTCTATTGAAAAATTAAAAGTAAAATAAATACGTATTTATTCAAATATCCGGGGATCATCACTGATCACTCCGTCTATTCCCATACCCTTCAGCTCCTTTAGTCTTTCTTTGGTATTAACAGTCCATGGGATTACCTTCATACCCAGCGCATGACATTCTTTCACCAACTCAGCGGTAACAAGACTCTGATCCGGACTGTAAATGGTAGGGGTAAAGCTTAAAAACTTCATATCTCCAGCTACACCACTCAAATGATCGGGATAGAGTCTGAATTTTTCTACAGGTATATTTTTGAAATAATACCTTTGCTGTTCCAGCTTTTTGTCATCTACTTTTTCTACCAGTAAGGCAGTCATTATTTTAGGATATTCTTTATGAATAATCTCCAGAGTTCTGGGATCAAAAGACTGAATAATAACCCGGTCCCCGATCTTTTTCTCTGTAATAATCTTCATCATTAATGCTACAAATTCTTTTGGTTCCGGATGAAAGATATGATCTGAGAAAGGGCGTGTTTTAGTTTCTATATTGTAAAAAGGCAAAGGTCTCTTCAATTCCCGGGCATAGCTTTCACATGCCTCTATAACCTCTGAGAAAAGAGGTTTCCGAGCCGCCATTTTCTTCTGGTCAGGATAATTGCTCAGTGTTTTCAGGCCTACATCAAATGTCTGAATCTTTGCATAAGGCATTTCATAGATTTTATAATAAAAGCCGGAGTCTTTGGGTATATAGGTTCCATCAGCCTTTGTTACCAATTCTGGGGAAAGAAAAGCATCATGGGAAAGAATTACTTTTTTATCCCTTGTGATAGCCAAATCCATTTCCAGCGTGGTAACATTCATTTGTAAAGCATTTTTCATAGCCGGAATTGTATTTTCCGGAAACAGTGATTTTCCTCCCCGGTGTGCCTGCTTATCAAAAGACTGGGCGCAAGACAGCTGGGCCATTACAAGAAAAAAAACCGTACACAAGGTGCTTTTCATATCTTCAAATTTTAATCCAACAAAATTAAAACTTGCTTACAGAGTATATGGTACGGGAATATTAAGCTTTTGCTACATTTATATCAATAAAAAGGGCCAGGTAATTGTGATACCTGACCCTTTATTTTTATTGTCAATAAATTAATTGAATAATTCTACCTCCTCTCCTTTTCCTACCGGATATTCTTCTGTAAAACATCCAAAGCAGTGGTTAGAAGATCCTAAAATTTCTTTCAGGTTTTCGGTACTTAAAAATTCTAAAGAATCTACTCCTAAATAATTTTTAAGTTCTTCCGTAGTCATATTAGCTGAAATTAAATCATCCTTTGAAGGCGTATCAATTCCTAAATAACATGGGGCAATAATAGGTGGAGAAACACTTCTGAAATGAATCTCTTTTACGCCTGCATCTTTCAAAATTTTAACCAACCTTTTAGAGGTTGTTCCACGAACGATAGAGTCATCAATAATAACAACCCTTTTATCCTTAATTTCAGAAATAATCGGGTTTAGCTTCAGATTAACTACTCTTTCTCTCATTTCCTGGGTAGGAACGATAAAACTTCTTCCAATGTATCTGTTTTTAATCAATACAGGACGGAAAGGTATCCCTGAAGCTTTTGAGAATCCAATAGCAGCCGGAACTCCGGAATCCGGAACTCCAATTACAATATCAGCATCTACAGGAGCCTGTTCCCAGATTTTCTCACCGGATTTCTCTCTGATTTCGTAAACATTGATATTTTCTAACGTAGAATCGGGTCTTGCAAAATAAATATATTCGAAAGAACATATCCTTTGTTTTCCTTTAGCCTCATCCATCATATAAGAATGAAGTTTTCCAGGTTCATTTTCATTAGTATAGATAATTTCTCCCGGAAGAATATCACGTACGTATTGAGCTCCCACCGCATCTAATGCTACAGATTCTGAAGCCACCACATAGGATCTCTCGTCAATAGCTCCTAAAACCAAAGGACGGATACCGTTAAAATCTCTGAAGGCAAAGAATTTATTTCTGGTCATCCCTACCACAGAATAGGCTCCTTTAATTTTTTCCATCGTAGCTTTTATCGCTCCACGAAGTCCTAAATCAAGGTTTTTCTGAATCAGTCTTAAAATTACCTCAGAATCTGAAGTGGCTCTGAAAACCACCCCTTCAGCCTCCAATTCATTTTTCAATTCTCTGGCATTGGTAAGGTTCCCGTTGTGTGCTATAGAAAGTATAATCTGGTCATATTCGTTTTTTGCGAAAAATGGCTGAAAATTATATTTCTTTTTATCTCCTGCTGTTGTATAACGGGTATGTCCGATTGCAGAATTTCCCATAAAAGTCTCTGGTTCCTGAATGTCTTTATAAACGTCCAAAACCAAGCCTTCATCTTTCATATTGGTAATTTTTCCATCTTTAAGAACGGAAATACCGCAAGCTTCCTGGCCTCTGTGCTGTAATGCAAAAAGCCCGAACTGTGAAAGAGAAAACGTATCCAGATCAGTATCTGAATACATTCCAAAGATACCGCACTCCTCATTTGGAGCATCCAGTCTTTCTTCTTCCTGTGTTCTGAAAAGATTTCTACCGTAGGTTTGGTCTTTAAACTGTTTTAAATATTCACTTTTATGAATGTCTAAACTTTTCATTTCTATTTTTTCTAATTATTTTAGAAGTTAGATATTAGATGTTAGAATCTAGTCTAAGTTAACTTCAAATTATAATTTTAAACTTGACTTTAATGAATATATCATTTTTTGAATTTCTGCTAAAAGTTCTTTTAAAGGAACTATTCCTGTTTCAGAAATAAAGTTCAAATCAATTAATAACTGGAGCTAAGTTTGTAGTCATAAGTAGATCCAAATTTTTCTTCTATGGGTAATTCAGCAGAAATTAAATAAACTTCTTTTACCAGAGCCATAGATTTACTCCAAACTTTTAGATCCTCTATCCTGTGTGATTTCATACTAATTTCTAATATCTAACTTCTAACATCTCTTATTTACTAAGTAAATTTTTCAATCTGTTGTAGATCTCAACATAAGCTTCAGTAACTTCTCCCAAGTCTCTTCTGAATCTGTCTTTATCCAGTTTCTTCATCGTGTCTTTATCCCAAAGTCTGCATGTATCAGGAGAAATTTCGTCCGCTAAGATAATTTCACCGTCTGAAGTTTTACCTAATTCGATTTTGAAATCAACAAGGATGATATTTATTTTGTCAAACAGGTCAATCAGGATTTCGTTAATATCTGAAGTAAGTTCATACATTTCGTCAAGTTCCTCATAAGTAGCTGCACCTAAGAAAACTGCGTGGTGATCATTGATAAGAGGATCTCCCAATTCGTCTTTTTTGTAGCAGATATCAAAAATTGTTACCGGAGACTTGATTCCTTCTTCCACTCCTAATCTTTGTGCCATACTTCCTGCAGAGTAGTTTCTTACCACCATTTCCAAAGGAATAATAGACACTTTTCTTACTAATTGCTCTCTTTCGTCTAATTGTTTGATGAAATGAGTTTTAATCCCTTTTTCATTTAAATATTCAAAGATAAGGGTTGTGATAGCATTGTTCATCTCCCCTTTCAGGTCAACCTGCCCTTTCTTTTGAGCGTTAAATGCTGTAGCATCGTCTTTAAAACGTACTACTACTTCTTCAGGATTATCAGTAGCAAATACTTGTTTCGCTTTACCCTCGTACAACATTTCTTTCTTTTGACTCATAATTTTACTTTCTAAATTGTAGTTAGATTTATTGATTTATTTAATTATTATTCCTGTTAAGACAGCCAGTCCAAAACTTAGGAGTGTACCTATAAGCACATATTCTGTCAGTTTTCTCTGTTTTGCCTGTGCAAGGTCACTGAATCTGAAAACAGACTTGGCAGCAACCATGAAACCTACACCTTCCCAGTGATTCACCATAATAAAAGTGAAAACCAGCAGGCGTTCTAAAATTCCGATATATTTTCCAGCACTTGATAAAGATTCGGTTTGTATAGCATTCTGTGCATCAGGAACGGGAGTCCATGATGACAATAATATTTTGATAAAAATAGAAGCAGGGGTTGTTAAGAACAGAGCCGCCATAATGATTTTTAAAAACTCATGGTTTCCTAAAAAGCTGAAATCAAATTCCCGGAAATAAAAAGAAGCTCCTGCAATCACTATCATATGCAGCAGCTGGTCTATGAAAAACCAGGTTTTCTTTGTTTTAATTGTTTGAAAGCTAAGTTTTGCAGCATCAATTACGAAATGAGATCCCCCAATCAGAAGGGCTACCCACCAAAGTTGTAAATCCCAAAGAAAAACAAAGCTTATAACAGTGTGAATCAGAACATGGAAGTATAAAAACTTACTTTTCAGTTTATAGTTTTCCTTATCTGCAACCCATGAATCTGGCTGAAGAACAAAATCTCCGAGTAGATGTGCCAATATGAGTTTTATAAAGATCATGCTATAGTTCTGAGATTTTCTTTCTGAAATACTGGTTCGTTTCAACAATAAGCTCATAATTGGCTCGTTTCAGTCTCTGGCTCACCGAAGACTGTGAAATAGCAAACTTCCTGGCAAGATCTTCCTGGGTAATATCCTGGTTCATGATCATTTCGTGGATGATCTCTGAGGTAGCCATAGTCCAGTTATCAAAATCTTTTGACGACCATTTTAACAGAATATTCAGGTCTCTGTCTACAGAATCATTGGAAGTTTTAATAGCAACGGTGTGGCCGTCACTCTTCAGATCGTTAAGCAGTCTTCCGGAATTCACATAAGCTGAGCCATTAGATTCGGTGATTTTGTCAGATGAGAAACTCTCTTCACCAATCCCTATGGCCATTCTTACATCTAAATTTTCCTGACTTTTAATAATAGATTTTATGGCTAGAAAATGCCAGAAAACGTCATCGATATTGCATTTGAATTGAAATTCATCACCTCTGTAGATTTCCCATACTTGAGGAGCGCTTCCCCAATTGTCGAGAAGATTCTTAAGCTTGGTAATCCAAACTTCGGTATCCGCATGCTGTGAATTTATAATATCTCCGGTAATGACCGCTATCATACTGCAAATATAAGCATAATTACTTATAAATAAAAAATATAAGCAGAAACACTTATAGATATTGATTATTAGTGAATCTGCTTATATCAATTATATAGTAAACATAAGACTTTTAAACGTTTTAAGTCCTATTAAAAAATTACACAAAAACGAAAAAAAACCTTTTACATAAAAATTTTCTTGCACTTTATTTTTTAATAAATTGATGCACCTGATCATTAAGTCTCAGGAAATAAGAACCCGTTGGAAGAGTCTGTACGGAAATATTCTTTTTATTTCTGAACGGATCTTTCTCTGTATAAATCGCTTTTCCTGAACGATCTATAATCTGAGCTGTTTTCACCTTCTCAGCTTCACCGCTTACAAAAAGATTATCATATACCGGGTTGGGATATATTTTAAATTCTTTATTTGCAGTGATAAGTTCTGTGGCAGATAATGTTCCACCTAAATTCTGGCAGTAATCAATCGGGTAAGAATCCCACTCAGTGATATTAAATATATTCGTTGGCTGATTGATAGAAGTTTTTCTGTATAAAGAAACATCTTTTAATACTGAAGAGTTATTCTGTCCAACAACTCCCAATGCATCTACTGTGGAAAACTTATATCTCAGCTCAATATAGTTATATCCATAAAAAGTCAGCTGGGGAGCAGCAGTTACAAGTTTTGCCTGTTCTTTTGTATAGCAGGAAAAAGTAGCTGAAGGGTTTAAAACAACAAATGTTTCGTTATCCTGAACGGTTCCTTCCATTTCAAAAGGAGCTGGAAAATACAGGCTATTATTGTTCCCCTGAAGCTGAAGGGATAATCTGTAATCACTCAAATTCACGGGATGTCCGGTTTTATTGGTGATTTCAAGAGCTTTATTACTATTCGTTGATCCTTCAATATATTTTGAAACAAAAAGATCTTTAGCATAAGAATCTGAAGCCAATGTTGTTACAGAAACAACATTAGTATCCGGAGAAATAAGATAACCACTATCATATGCTTTTACCGTATAGTTATAAACAGTAGAAGGTGTAAGATGATCAATGATGACCGATGTTCCTTTTGTGGCAGCCACCAAAGTACCGTTTTGATATACTTTATAGCCGAGTACATCAGCATCAGGACTAGGTGACCAGCTTAAATTTACAAAATAGGCACTCGTTTGTGTAGTTGTTAAATTGGATGGAGCCTGAGGCACTACAGTGTCCGGCGTTTGGTTCCAGATTACATTCGCCCAACCAGGATTATCTATAAACGGGTTTCTGTTTTTCTGAATAGCATATACCGCATTATTCCTGTCAATTTCTCTTGGCGATACAGGATCCTGCTGATTCCATTGAAGAAGCATAGCCATATAAGCAGGTTCGAATGCCCTCTCTTCCGTACCGTCAAGTGCATTAGCGTCCGAAGCAGGATTAGCATTGGTATTATATTTAAAAGTTCCCAGCTTGCCTTCATACCTTACTGCAAAATACAATAAAGATCTGGCCACATCTCCTTTAAATTCGTCAATAGGTTCATATACATAGCCTGTATAAGGTAGGTTGGGTATAGCACTTCGTCCGATTTTAGAAGTATTCGTGAATGTATAAAGTATATTAGCCGGTACTGTGGTAGAAATCCCATAAGGATAATTACTTCTTAACTGATTAATTTTCGCATCGGTTGGAATTACATAAAACAAATCGGAATACATTGGATAATTACTGTTAAATGTACTCTGAGGCATCATATGTTCTCTATTATACCCCATTCCTTCTGCACTGGACGATGCGATCAGCTGACCAGATGTATATTCATAGGCATCCGGTCCCGAAGGTATTTCCGAGTAAATATCCAGCATATACTGAGTATTGGAAGCACCATGATCATAATATGTATCAAGATCAGTCTGATTATAATATCCTGGAAGATCACCATAATGCCAGTTGATATTCTTTTCAGAAATAATATCATGAAGCTTAGATTTCAGAGCATAGCCTGTTAATCCGGTGGTTCCGTCATAATATCCGGCGGGAGCCTGTGCCGAAATATAGGAGGAAATTAAAATAATAGGAAGTAGAAGTTTTTTCATACCATAAAAATTGGGAAGCTAAAATAGTAAAATAAAATAGGTAAAAGAGGGGATATTTTATTACGAAAACATTAATTTTCAATTCATAAAAATTTGAAAATTAAAAGGTTGAAGTTAAAGCAGCACGGTTAAAATAATTTCTTTGGCTTTCCGTCAATTTATTTATCTTTGGGAACTAACTATTATCTATATGAATACAGAGACTATTGACAACATCAAAATGATAGCGGAGACAGCTAGAGAATTTGCAGAGAAGAATATCCGACCGAATATTATGGAGTGGGATGAAAGCCAGACATTCCCTAAAGACTTATTCCACCAACTTGGAGAAATGGGATTTATGGGGGTTGTAGTTCCTGAGCAGTATGGCGGTTCCGGTTTAGGTTATCATGAGTATGTTACTATTCTGGACGAAATTTCCCAGGTAGATCCATCGATTGGTCTTTCTGTAGCGGCGCACAACTCTCTTTGTACCAACCATATTTACGAATTTGGAAATGAAGAGCAAAGACACAAATGGCTTCCTCAGCTGGCTTCCGGAAAAGTAATCGGAGCTTGGGGATTAACAGAACATAATACAGGTTCAGACTCAGGAGGTATGTCTACTACTGCTGTAAAAGACGGCGATGAGTGGATTATCAGTGGAGCAAAAAACTTTATTACCCATGCTATTTCAGGAGATATTGCCGTGGTAATGACAAGAACAGGTGAAAAAGGGGCTAAAAACAATTCTACAGCTTTTGTTTTAGAAAAAGGCATGCCTGGCTTTAGTTCCGGAAAAAAAGAAAATAAATTAGGAATGCGTGCCTCTGAAACGGCAGAGCTCATTTTTGATAACGTACGTGTACCGGATTCTCACCGTTTAGGCGAAGTGGGTGAAGGTTTCAAACAGGCGATGAAAATTTTGGATGGTGGTAGAATTTCTATTGCCGCGCTAAGTTTAGGTACGGCAAGAGGAGCTTATAAGGCGGCTTTAAAATATGCTAAAGAAAGACATCAGTTCGGAAAACCCATTTCAGATTTCCAGGCTGTCAACTTTATGCTTGCTGATATGGCTACAGAAATTGATGCTGCTGAACTTCTTATCCAGAGAGCATCTACTCTTAAAAATGCCAAGCAAAAAATGACTAAAGAAGGGGCTATGGCAAAGCTGTATGCTTCTGAAGCTTGTGTAAGAATTTCTAACAATGCAGTTCAGATCTTCGGAGGGTATGGTTATACCAAAGACTTCCCTGTTGAAAAATTCTACAGAGATTCAAAGCTTTGTACTATAGGTGAAGGTACTTCTGAGATCCAGAGACTGGTTATCGGAAGAGATATTACAAGATAACCCTAAACTCTCAATACAAATGATTAAACAGGCTCTTTTAGGTGAGTTTCTACATGAAGCTGAAAACACCAGAAAAATTTTAAAAGCAATTCCTGACAGCGCTTTAGACTGGAAACCGTCTGAAAAAAACTGGACAACCGGTCAGTTGGCCTCTCATATTGCGGAAGTCTATAACTGGTACCACCCTACTTTCAATCAGGATACGTTTGATATGGGCAAGTATAAGTATGATAAAGGGGATATTTCCAAAGCTGAAAATATTCTCGCTAAATTTGAAGAAAATGTTGCTAACGCGCAAAAAGTATTGGAAGGTTCTGATGAAAATACCTATTTCAACGAATGGAAAATGGAAATGAACGGCAATGTTCTCTTTCCCCCTTCACCGAAAATCCAGGTAGTGAGAGGCTTTTTGTATAATCATTTGTACCATCACAGAGGTGAACTGGTTGTTTATTTAAGATCAACCGGTAATAAGGTTCCCGGACTGTACGGACCTACTGCTGATGATAAAATGTAAGTAAAACTTAATTTACCTTTATAAATAAAATGACATGTACGATCGTACATGTCATTTTTCTTTATTCATACACTATTGGCGAATAATTTTAAATCATATTTAATGTATTGCATAATATTTTGAACAGATATTCTAAATTTTTCTTAAATATTTTTATTTTTCGTAATATAATTTTTATTAGCTTTGATATTCCACAATTAAAATTAATATTTAATATGAAAAAACAATTAACACTGATTGGAATGCTCCTGATTACGGGTGTTTCTTTCGCACAGACAGATCGTCTTTGGTCCGAAAATTCAAGAAAAAATTCATCTGAAATTTTTGAAAACAAATCCAGCATCAGCAACCCAAAGGTATACAGCTTGGATATTAACGGATTAAAGAACGCGCTTGCAAAAGCACCCAAAAGACTGGCTGTCGGCGAAAAATCAGAACTCATTATTTCTTTTCCAAATTCTGAAGGGAAAATGGAAAATTTTAAAGTGAGGGAAAATTCCAATTTTGCACCTGAGCTTGCTGCAAAATATCCGGACATTAAATCTTATGTGGGAGAAGGGCTTGGCGATTCTGCATCCACAGTATACTTCAGCATCTCTCCACTCGGATTATCCTCAATGGAAGTTTACGGTGACAAGTCTGCGGTATTCATTGAGCCGTACTCCAAAGACCTTTCCACTTATGTAGTGTATAGAAAATCTGACAAAAAGGATGATCTCAGCAAGTTCGAATGCTCAGTAATTGATGTTGCACAAAAAGGCGCTGCCAGTGCAGGTCTTGCGGCAAGACCTAATGCCGATGATGCCAAATTAAGAACATTCAGGCTGGCATTATCGTGTACGGGTGAATACACCACTTATTTCGGAGGAACAAAAGCTCAGGCTATAGCAGCCATGAACAACACGATGACCCGTGTAAATGGTGTCTTTGAAAAAGATTTTGCAGCAAGAATGGTTTTAATAGCCAACAATGATGCCGTAGTATACACCAACGCTTCTACAGACCCTTATTCTGCAGCCTCAGGAATGAGCAGCTGGAATTCTCAACTACAAAGCACCTTAACATCTGTAATTGGTGAAGCCAATTATGATATCGGACACTTGTTCGGAGCTTCCGGAGGTGGAGGAAATGCAGGCTGTATCGGCTGTATCTGTGTTAACGGTTCTAAAGGAAGCGGTTATACTTCTCCGGCAGATGCTATTCCCTCAGGTGATAATTTCGATATTGATTATGTAGCTCATGAAATGGGACATCAGTTCGGAGGAAATCACACGTTCTCTATGAGCAATGAAGGAACAGGAGCCAATATGGAACCCGGATCGGGATCAACCATTATGGGGTATGCAGGAATTACGAGCCAGGATATCCAGCCACATTCCGATGCTTTCTTCCATGCCATAAGCATTCAGCAGATCACCAATAATATTAAAGCTAAAACCTGCTCTGTAAACACAAGTACTGGAAATTCAATTCCTACCGCCAATGCAGGACTGGATTATACCATTCCAAAAGGAACACCTTTTGTACTTACAGGTACCAGTACTGATGCTGATGGAGACGCTTTAACTTATATCTGGGAACAGATGGATAATGCTTCCTCTTCTCAAACCGGAGCAAGCTCTGCAGCCAGTGCCACAAAGGCATCAGGTCCTAATTTCAGATCATGGGCACCTACAACGGCACCTGTGAGATATTTTCCTAGAATGGCCTCTGTCTTAACAGGAGCAACGACTACAGCCGGTTCAGAGATTACGGTTGAGGCCCTTTCATCAGTCGCCAGAACATTAAACTTCAGATTTACAGCCCGTGACAACAGAGCCGGAGGTTCAGGAAACAATTCAGACGACGCTGTAATTACTGTGAACAGTACTGCAGGGCCATTTGCTGTGACTTCACAAAACTCAGCCACTACCTATACAGGAGGCAGTTCCCAGACAATAACATGGGATGTTGCAGGAACTACCGCAAACGGTGTAAACACTGCCAATGTAGATATCCTTTGGTCAACCAACAGCGGAAGTACCTGGACTACTCTGCTGGCAGGAACTCCTAATGACGGTTCTCAGGCTGTAACAATTCCTAATGCTTCTACCAGTACAGGAAGAATTATGGTAAAAGGTTCCAATCATATTTTCTTTGATGTAAATAATGCAAACATCACTGTAAATGCAGGTTCGGGTACTCCTGATACTGTAGCGCCTACTGCACCTACCCTTGCGGCTTCTGGAACTACTTCTACCACTACAAACCTTTCATGGTCCGGAGCTACAGACAATGTAGCTGTTACAGGTTATGACGTATATCAGGGTGCTTCATTAATTGGTTCTTCTGCTTCTACTACCTACACCGTAACAGGATTAACACCATCCACAACATATTCTTTCTCTGTTAAAGCTAAAGACGCAGCAGGAAATGCTTCTGTTTCTAGTAATACGGTAAGTGTTACAACATTAGGCGGCGGAACGGTTACTTATTGTTCCTCTTCTGCATCCAATACTGCTGATGAGAGAATCGGAAATGTGAAATTCGGAACTATCAACAACACATCAACAGGAACTGCCGGTTATGAAAACTTCACTTCTGTTTCTACCAATGTTACAAGAGGAAGTGCATATACCATTTCTGTAACTCCGGTTTGGACTTCTACGAAATACAGCGAAGCCTATGCAGTATACATAGATTATAACGGTGATGGAGACTTTACAGACAGCGGAGAATTAGCATGGTCTAAAGCAGGCTCTACAACAACTCCTGTTACCGGATCTATTACTATTCCGGCTACAGCCAGTCTTGGATCAACAAGAATGAGAGTCATGATGAAATACAGCTCTATTCCTACTTCATCTTGTGAAACTTACACGTATGGACAGGTTGAAGATTATACATTGAATATTGTTTCTTCCGGAAAAGGAGACTTATCCAATACAAAAGACCTGATCACCGATATCAAGCTTTATCCTAACCCCGTAAGAGACATGCTGTATGTTTCAAATACAGCATCTGAAGATTATAAGATCTTTGATCTGGGAGGGAAAATAGTTGATTCCGGAAAACTTCAAAGAGGTGCTGTAAATGTAAGCGGCCTTATCAAGGGTACTTATATGATCCAGATCGGAGAGATCACGAAAAAATTCGTTAAGAATTAGTAATTTAAAATTAAATTAATGTGAAGACCGTTCTGTACAGAACGGTCTTCAGTTTTTTTAGTATTTTATTTAATAATTTTCATTTAATTATAATTTCTATTAACAATAATCGAGATATTCTATGATAACATTAAATTTTTAACAAAGGTTTTTTCGTTAGATTTGACATAACGTAAAAAATTACACTTTTATATGAAAAAACAATTATTGATGATGGGAATGCTTGTATTATCAGGTTTTTCCTTCGCACAGACAGATCGTCTATGGACTCAGGGATCTCAAAAAAACGCCTCACCAGTTTTCGAAAACATGACCAATATAGATGGTCCGAAAATTTACCAATTAAATATCAATGGTTTGAAAAATGCACTGGCAAGCGCCCCTAAAAGGCTGGCAGCCGGTGAAAAATCTCAAATTATTATTTCTTTTCCCAATGCGGAAGGAAAGATAGAAAAGTTTAAGGTAACAGAAAATTCAAACTTTGAGCCTGAACTGGCAGCAAAGTATCCGGACATCAAGTCTTATATTGGAGAAGGCATAGATGATTCTGCTTCAACAGTTTACTTTAGCATCTCTTCCTTAGGACTTTCTTTTATGGAAATTTATGGGGATAAATCGGCTACTTTTATAGAGCCCTATACTAAAGATTTATCTTCCTATGTGATCTATAAGAAGTCTGACAGAAAAGACAACTTAAATAAATTTGAATGTACTGTATTAGATGCAGCTCAAAAAGGCACTTCTTCAACTATTGCTGCCAGAAATGCTAATGACTCCACACTGAGAACATTTAGACTGGCGCTGTCTACCACAGGGGAATACACTTCCTATTTTGGAGGAACAAAAGCACAGGCTTTAGCAGCAATGAACAACACGATGACCCGTGTAAATGGTGTTTTTGAGAAAGATTTTGCAGCAAGAATGGTCCTTATTGCCAATACTGATGCAGTTATTTATACCAATGCTTCTACAGATCCTTATTCTCCCTCTTCAGCAATGAATAACTGGAATCTGCAATTAATGAATACTTTAAGTTCCACTATTGGTAATGCTAATTTTGACGTAGGCCATTTGTTCGGAAGAGATGGCGGAGGTGGTAATGCAGGCTGCATCGGCTGTATATGCAGTAATGATATGTCTACTTATGTATACCTGGGAACAACCTATCCTAGTGCGTATAAAGGAAGCGGTTATACTTCCCCTTCGAATGGCGTACCATCAGGTGATACTTTTGATATCGATTATGTAGCTCATGAAATGGGACATCAGTTTGGTGGAAACCATACCTGGTCTCATGATAGTGAAAGAACGGGTAATAATATGGAACCGGGCTCAGGTTCGACTATTATGGGATACGCAGGAATTACCGACCAGGATGTCCAAATGAACTCTGATGCTTTTTTCCATGCCATAAGCATTCAGCAGATCACCAATAATATTAAAACTAAAACCTGCTCTGTAAATACCCTTACAGGAAACACAATTCCTACAGCTAACGCGGGATTAGATTATACCATTCCTAAAAGCACACCGTTTATGCTGACAGGAACAGGAACTGATGCTAACGGAGATATCCTTACCTATATTTGGGAGCAGATGGATAGCGCTACATCTAGTCAGACAGGAGCCAGTTCTGCAGCCAAAGCTACTAAAACATCAGGTCCTAATTTCAGATCATGGACACCCACAGCCTCCCCGGTAAGATACTTTCCAAGAATGGCTTCCGTATTAGCAGGAGCAACCACTACCGCAAGTTCGGAAATTACTGTCGAAGCACTTTCTTCAGTAGCAAGAACCCTGAATTTCAGATTTACCGTTCGTGATAACAGAGCTGGAGGTTCAGGGAATAATTCAGATGATGCAAAAATCACCGTTAATGCTACTGCAGGTCCTTTCAATATTACTTCACAGAATACTGCAGCCTCTTATGCCGGAGGAAGTACACAAACCATCACCTGGAATGTGGCAGGAACTACCGCAAATGGTGTAAACACTGCTAATGTAGATATCCTTTGGTCAACCAACAGCGGAAATACCTGGACTACCCTATTGGCAGGAACTCCAAATGATGGTTCACAGGCCGTGACGATTCCCAATGCTTCTACTACTTCAGGAAGAATTATGGTAAAAGGAACCAATCATATTTTCTTTGATGTGAATAATGCCAATATTTCGGTAACTGCTACGGCAGCAAAATCCGTGACTGAAGCACCAAAAGAAACATCAGCCGATATGAGACTATACCCTAATCCGGTGAAAGATGTTCTGACGGTTTCCAATACGGATACAGAAGAATATAAAATCTTCGATATGTCTGGAAAATTAGTATATACAGGAAAACTTCAAAGAGGTTCTGCCAATATAAGCAACCTTATAAAAGGAGCCTATATGATTCAGATAGGAGAAACAACAAAACGATTCATTAAGGATTAATCACCTTAATTTTAAAATAACGCGATGGAATAGGCTACTCTACACAGGAGTAGCCTTTTTTTTATTCTTTAAGTACATATCCATAATCTTATTCGAATAAAAACATCCTTCAATAATCCATTTATCAATATATTTAATTTACATATAATTAATTTTTATTAAATAAAATAATTAATATTCAGGTTTTTTAATTTAAATTTATCACTCAATACTGTTTATTATTGTACCGTTTGTCCAGCCAGTATTTGAGGGAGCTGAGAAATCGTTTCAACGATTCATCATACTGCTTCTTTAATGCCACTTCTTTGATGGGAACTGATTGTCATATCTTTAAAAGCCAGCCTAACAGCAAATGCTTTTCATGAAAATATCCTTTAGAAAAACACTGATCTTACCGACACATTCAAGCAGGCATTTTTTACCAGAGAAACATTGATACAATCCCAATAATACTTTATTAAATTTTTACATAATTAAAATTATTTATATGAAACATTTATTGAAGTACATCTTTCTTTTATCATTTACTTTCTTTTCGGTTGCCTGTAGCTCAGACAATGATGAAGTAATAGACACTAATCCCGTTAAAATTGTATTCTACAAAAACGCTGATGATTTTGCATTAACTTATGATGCTCCGGGAGCTGTAAACCAAACGATAAGAAACCAGGCATTTGACCTGTACAAACAGGGTAAATGGAATGAACTGGAAGCGTTGTTTAAAGCTAATAGTCTGAACGGAGGATGGCCTCCTGCCAATGGTGGTTATAATATCGTTGATAATGTTCCTATTTTGGCAGGACAAAAATTCGACCGATACAGCGGAGCTGTAGGAAATTATGACGGAACGGGAGTTCCTACTTTAGGCGGCAGCTTTACAAGCCCTATTATCAATGGATATGTATATACTTTCACGCAAAGAGCATTAAACCAACCTGAAAACAAATATGATTTCTATTATGAGATAGATGTTTTGAATAATTTACTATCTTTCAAATCCCAAACGGCAGATATTATTCCCTGGTTTAATCAGGCTGGCAATGGAAAACAAACCATGTGGAAAATTCCCATTGATATTGCCACAGGATATCCAAAAACATGGAATAAATTAGCTGAAGAGGGATATATAAAAGTAACTATTAAAAAAAGTCCAAGCGGGAAATACAATAACCTGGTAGGTACCGTTATTCAGTAATAAATAAATTCAGATGTATTCAATATCAAAAAAAATAAATATTGGTAAAAAAGCCATCATTCAAAAGGATATTTTCACTAATAATGAAACCGTTCCTTCCGCTGTCGTAAAATTCATATGCTGTAACTGCAATCATGAAAATACAGTGGAAATTATTCCTTACCAATCAGGATTCCCTATCCTTCAGCTTTATCACGATGAGCAGATACTATCCGGAAATGAATTATTAAAAAACGGGATGGTACAGGAAACTTTACCCGGAATGTCACATTTCGGTCCTTTAACGGTAAACAATCTGCCAACCCTATATTTTGGAACCAGCTGCCAGACATGTTATTCAAAATACCTCTGTGTATTTGGCTATGGTGAAAAACAGCCGGGATTAACGATCTTAAGTATCTCAGGAATCTGGAAATATGAAGAATTAAAATAACCACATCTGAATACAGACCATGAATTTAAAACAAAATCCACAACTAAAATTGTGGGTTTTTTCTGTTTTGTTTGGGAAATTATATTTTCAAAAGGATGATCATGGAATATTGTTCTTCCCCTTCATTAATACATTTTACGCTGTACATTTTACAATCTCCAAATCGTTTTCTATCTTTGCCATAAATAAAAAAATTCATGGATAAAATTGATAGTCTGAACCAAGTAGCAGAATTCCATACTACTTTCAAAGCCCCTATTTTAGATACCCCACAAATTCCTTCTCCGGAAAGATGCAACCTTAGAGTAGAGCTTCTTCAGGAAGAGTTAAATGAGCTGAAACAAGCGATTGCAGATAATGACATTGTAGAAATTGCAGATGCACTTTGTGATCTTCAGTATGTTTTAAGTGGTGCCGTGCTTGAATTCGGACTTGGCAACAAATTTGTAGAGCTATTCAACGAAGTTCAGCGTTCCAATATGTCTAAAGCTTGCGATAATGAAGAACAGGCAAAGGAAACGGTTGAGTTTTATAAAGAAAAGGAAGTAGCCTCTTTTTATGAAAAATCTGGAGAAAAATTCAATGTTTACAGACAGGCTGATCATAAAGTATTAAAAAACAAATACTACTCTCCTGCTGATTTAAAATCAATCATTGAGAAATAACATATGAAAAAATTTATTACGAATATTGTTGCCTTTTCAAGCATCTTTTTAGCTGTCCAGCAATTTAGCGCTCAAAAAGTAGTGGTTAACCGGGAGGTTGAAACTCAGAATGACGGTAAAATGCTTTTGGGACATCAGCTGAAAGAACAGTTTCTGAAAGCTCCTTATGCCGACTGGTATGTAAAGGAACATGATGAATATGCTCTTGACGCAAAAGCCATCAGTGAGCTTAAAAAAGAAAGACTGGGTTCTTGTGACATTATTGTTTTCATGGGAACATGGTGTGAAGACAGCCACAGAGATATCCCAAGGCTGATGAAAATATTGGAAGAAGTAGGTTATCCGGACTCTAAGCTTACCATTATTGCGGTAAACCGTAAAAAAGAATCTCCTACGGGAGACGAAAGTCTTTACAATATCCAGAAAGTGCCTACCATTATTTTGAAAAAATATGGAAAAGAAATTGGAAGAATTGTAGAAATGCCTACTTCAGGATATATTGAAAGAGATCTGGCAGAGATTTTGAAAAAGAATGATACATCTGTAATTAAAGAAATTTTTAAATAGATTTGTGAGAAATTATAAAACAATTTTATCATTTGTAGCAGGCGCAGGGGTCATGGTGCTTCTGTTTTTCGGGCTTAAGTCCTGTTTTAATCTCACTAATAAAACTGAGAAGTCGGATTATTATATTCTGACCAACCAGATTTCCAAGATGAATAAGATGGTGGTAATGGAGCAGAATACGTCCAGTATGCAGAAGACCAAAATGGGTTATGAAGTATTCGGAAAAGAGGTTTCAAATAACAGCATCATTACCTATACCAAAACCACGGCACAGGTTTCTTATGATCTTAATAAGATGAAGATTGAGGTAGATTCCATCAACAAAAAGCTGGTGATCACCGAACTTCCGGATGCAGACATAAGAATTACTCCCAGTGTTGAAATCCAATCTTTGGACGATTCCTTTTTTAATAGGATTACGGAAAAAGACATTAAGAATGTAACGGAAAAAGCTAAGCAAACTGCGATGAAATCTATTGATGAAAATCAATTGAGAAGTGAGGGACGCAAACAATTAATGGAAAATCTTAATAATGTTTTTGTTTTGGCAAAGGCTTTGAATTATACCATAGAAGATAAAACCGGAAAGATCGGTCTTCTAGGACTCTAAAAATTCAAGCTATGGACTCAAAAGGAAAAAGCAATAAGAAAGAACCTGCCAATACCGCAGAAACCAAAAAGCAGAATGAAGATTTCCAAAACATTCCTGCATCATCGAAAAAGAGCAATCCACCTGAGATTGATAAAGAGGATATTCAAAAATCGTCTAAAGGTAAATCAGGAAAAACGGATAATACAAAAGAGTAAAGTAAAACCATTAAGGTCTTATCACTTCTTTTACAGAATACAATTGAAAGGTCCCGTCTCTAATGAGGCAGGACCTTTCTTCTAACTATCTAAATGAACTTTTTGTACCTATACGATGGTGGACTTTCCGATTTTTACATTTTCAAAATTGTAATAAGATTTTTCGGAATATTTTATATGATCTGCAATAAAGCTTCCTACTTCACTTGTGGAATAATACTGTTTGGTATTAAGATCGATGGTAACATACTTATTTTCAATAGCATGCTCTACAGATTGCCTCAGTTTATCTGCAGCCGTCTGTAAATTAAGGTGATCCAACATCATGGCAACGCTAAGAATAGAAGCAATAGGATTGGCAATACCCTTACCTTTTGCCTGCGGATAAGAACCGTGGATAGGTTCGAACAATGCATTTTTCTCACCAATGGAAGCTGACGGAAGCAATCCGATAGATCCTCCGATCACACTGGCTTCATCAGAAATAATATCCCCGAACATATTTTCAGTTACAATAACATCAAACTGTTTAGGGTTAAGAATCAGCTGCATTGCTGCATTATCTACAAACATATAATCCAACTGCACGTCCGGATATTCTGAAGCAATCTCCTGACAGATCTTTCTCCATAATCTTGATGTATCCAACACATTGGCTTTGTCAATAAGCGTCAGTTTTTTATTTCTTTTCTGAGCTTCCTGAAACGCCATATGGGCAATAGGAAGAATATCTTCACGGCTATATTTGCATACGTCATAAGCATACGCTCCTTCAGGATCTGTAAATTTTTCACCAAAATAGATTCCGCTTACCAATTCTCTGAAGATCTGAATATCTGCCCCTTCAATGATTTCTCTTTTAAGCGGGCTTTTGTCAATCAGCGAAGAATAAGTTTTCAAAGGTCTGATGTTCGCAAATAAACCCAGCTCCTTACGAAGCTTTAGAAGTCCCTGTTCAGGTCTTACTTTTGCTTCAGGATTATTATCGAAAACAGGATCACCTATCGCTCCAAAAAGAACGGCATCAGAATTTTTGCAAATCTTCAACGTTTCTTCGGGTAAAGGGTCTCCGGTCTTAAAAATAGCTTCAGCACCAATCAATCCGTGTTCGAACTGAAATTCATACTGAAAGACTTCAGCTATGACATCCAGTATTTTTATACTTTCTTTGATGATCTCAGGTCCTATTCCGTCTCCGGGAAGAACCGCAATTTTAAAATACTTGTCGCTCATTTTTCTTTTGTGTTTTTAGTTCAAACTCTTGTATCACCTGTTTTCTGCTGATTAAAAAATCAATATCATCATAGCCGTTCAACAGGCATATTTTTTTGTAAGAATCAATCTCAAAAGTTTCGGTTGTATCTTTGAAACTGATGGACTGCAGTTCTACATCAATAGCAATTTCATTATTTGGATTTTCAGTGATTCCTTCTAAAATTTCTTTTAAAAAGTCTTCGGAAACTTTTACCGGAAGAAGTCCATTATTTAAAGCATTTCCTTTAAAAATATCAGCAAAATAGCTGGAAACAATGACTTTAAAACCATAATCCGTTAAAGACCAGGCTGCGTGTTCCCTGCTGCTTCCGCATCCGAAATTATTTCCTGCCACTAAAATTTCCCCTTCGAATTTTGGATTATTCAGCACAAAATCAGGATTAGGTTCTCCTGAATGCATACTGTACCTCCAATCTCTGAACAGATTTTCACCAAAACCTTTTCTGTCTATACTTTTTAGAAATCTGGCCGGAATAATCTGATCGGTATCTATATTTTCTGCCGGCAATGGTACTGCGCGGGATTTTAAAACAACTAATTTTTGCATGTACTTGTTAATCTGTTTAATTTAAACTTTCAAAAGCAGTGATCCTGCCTTCTATGGCAGCTTTAGCTGCTGTAAGCGGGCTTGCAAGAATGGTTCTGGAACCTTGTCCCTGCCTGCCTTCAAAGTTTCTGTTTGATGTGGATACACAATATTCTCCTTCCGGAATCTTATCATCATTCATGGCCAGACAAGCTGAACATCCGGGTTGACGAATCTGAAATCCAGCCTCATTGAAAATTTTATCCAATCCTTCTTCATAGATCTGTTTTACCACCTGCTGAGAACCCGGAACAATTAATGCCTGTACTGTTTCAGATTTGCTTTTTCCTTTGATATATTGAGCTGCAGAACGGAAATCCTCTATCCTTGCATTGGTACAGCTTCCGATGAATACATAACTGACCTTAATATGGGAAGGAGCCTGCCCTGCCTTTAGTCCCATATAGCGTAACGCTTTTTCTTCCGACTCATTCTGAGGAACAGGAATAAGCTCACGGATTGAGATCCCCATTCCGGGATTCGTTCCATACGTAATCATTGGATAGATTTCTGAAGCTTCAAATGTCAGTTCTTTATCAAAAACAGCTTCTTCATCTGTTTTTAAACCTCTCCAATACGCTACTTTTTCTTGCCATTCTTCACCTTCCGGAGCAAAAACCTTTCCTTTTATATACTCAAAGGTAGTTTCATCAGGGGCAATCATTCCTCCTCTGGCCCCCATTTCAATGCTCATATTGCAAACAGTCATTCTTCCCTCCATAGACATTTCTTCAAATACGTTTCCGGCATATTCACAGAAATATCCTGTTCCCCCATCTGTTCCTATTTTTGAAATAATATAAAGAATCACATCTTTAGGCTGAACATTTTCATTCAATCTTCCGTTTACGGTAATTCTCATCGATTTGGGCTTGTTAAGCAGCAGACATTGACTTGCAAAAACCTGGGCAACCTGGCTTGTTCCTATTCCAAAAGCAATAGCGCCAAAAGCACCATGCGTGGAAGTATGGCTGTCTCCGCAAACAATACTCATCCCCGGCTGGGTAATTCCCAATTCGGGGGCAATGATGTGAACAATTCCCTGGTATTCATGTCCAAGACCGAACAGTTTTATATTATTTTTCTCGCAATTTTCGGTAAGCTGCTGAACCTGGTTTCTGGACAATTCATCCCGTATCGGCTCTTCCTGATGAAGAGTGGGTACGTTGTGGTCCGCGGTTGCTACAATCTGTTCCGGCCGGAAAACTTCAAGATTTCTGGATTCCAGTTCTGCAAAAGCCTGAGGGCTGGTTACTTCATGAATAAGGTGTTTGTCAATATAAATAATCTGAGGTCCGTTCGGAATGGTTTCCACCACGTGGGCATCCCAAACTTTATCAAAAAGTGTCTTTTTATCGTTCTTCATTTTTATTTTATCTTGATTTTAAATCAAACCTATCCTATTTTTCGGTTGAAAGTCTCTATAATCCGGCTTAAATCGTCATTACCAATCTCTTTTTTAAGATCTGCCACTTTTAAAAACTCCTGATACAGATAATCGAGTTCATTTTTAGTGACATCAAAGCCAATATGCTTAAAACGGTAAGCCAATGCCGAACGTCCGCTTCTTGCTGTAAGAATAATAGAAGATGTACTCACTCCTACTTCCTCAGGATCAATGATTTCGTAAGTTTCTCTGTTTTTGATCACGCCGTCCTGGTGAATTCCTGAGCTGTGGGCAAATGCATTAGCTCCCACAATGGCTTTATTGGGCTGTACAGACATGCCCATAAGGTCCGAAACCATCAGGCTCATCTCATTCAGCATTCTGGAGTTGACATCGGTATGAAGATTAAGATCTTTATGCTGTTTTAAAATCATCACCACTTCTTCCAAAGCCGTATTTCCTGCTCTTTCTCCCAATCCGTTGATTGTACATTCTATCTGACGTGCTCCGTTCATTACTCCGGCAATAGAATTAGCAGTAGCCAATCCTAGGTCATTGTGACAATGGCATGACAACACTGCCTTTTCAATTCCTTTTACATTTTCACGCAAATATTTTATTTTCTGACCATATTCTTCAGGCAGACAATACCCTGTTGTATCAGGAATATTCAAAACCGTAGCCCCAGCCTTGATCACAGCTTCACATACCTGGGCCAGATATTCGTTATCGGTTCTCCCGGCGTCTTCTGCATAAAATTCAACATCTTCCACATAAGTTTTAGCATATCTTACCGCTTCAGCAGCACGTTCCAGAATATCTTCTTTTGTGGAGTTGAATTTATATCTGATATGAGATTCGGAAGTTCCGATTCCCGTATGGATTCTCGGTCTTTTAGCAAATTTCAGTGCTTCAGCTGCCACCTCAATGTCTTTTTTATTGGCTCTAGTGAGTCCACATACTTTAGCATTTTTTACGAGTTTTGAAATTTCTGAAACAGATTCAAAATCTCCGGGACTGGAAATTGGAAACCCCGCTTCAATGATATCAATCCCTAGCTTATCAAGCCTTTCAGCAATAATCAGTTTCTGTTCCGTATTCAGTTTACACCCCGGAACCTGCTCCCCATCTCTCAGTGTGGTATCAAAAATTTCAATTTTTTCGGAATTCATAAATGAAGTTTTTTACTTAATTTTGGTTCAAAACTACAGCTTGAAATATTTTCAGACGTTTATATTTTGTAAAAACTACAATACTCAATAATGAAACAAACAAGTGTATGTATTTGATAATTAAAGTTTTAAATTATAAAAATTTACAATGGCAGAATTGCAGAAAGATTTCTTGTTTGTCCTGGTAAAGTCATTGACCACCTCCGAAAAACGTCAGTTTAAGTTGTATGTCAACCGTCTCGGTATTAATGTAGATGCCAAATTTCTTCTTTTATTTTCAGAAATGGATAAGATGAAAGAGTACGATGAAAGCATTATCATCGAGAAAAAAATTTCAACGAAACAGCAGCTTTCCAATCTGAAGGCTCACCTTTACAAACAGATCCTCGTGAGTCTCCGCATGAACCCCAGCCACCAGAACTATAGAATTCAGCTCAGGGAACAGCTTGATTTTGCCAATATTCTCTATCAGAAAGGGCTTTATAAACAAGCCTTGAAAATACTGGACAAAACGAAGCAAACTGCCCTGGAACTGGATGAAAAAAGCATAGCTTCAGAAATCATAGACCTTGAAAAAGTGATTGAATCTCAATTTATTACAAGGAGTATTGAAGGACGTGCCGACGAGCTCATCCGGCAGTCTCAGGAAATAAGCAGGCAGAATCGTTATACAACAAAATTATCCAATCTTTCACTGAAACTGTACAGTGAAATGCTTACTCATGGCTATGTAAAAAATGATACGGACAGGAAGGAGGTTCTTGAATTTTTCAATTCCCAGATCAAAAACATCAGCCTTGAAAAACTGAATTTCACTGAAAAACTCTGGTACTTTAAAGCGCATGTCTGGAAAAATCAGCTTTTACAGGATTATAAATACACCTTGAAGTATGCCTATCAATGGGTAGATTTATTTCATAAAACCCCTGAAATGATCTATAGCCATCCAGTCTGGTATATTAAAGGAAATACGTATCTGCTTAAAATTCTGTTTCTCTATGGAAATATAGACATCCTGGAAGAACATTTTAAAAGCTTTAACAGAATGGTCAATGCTGAAAACTTCGCCCAAAACGAAAATCTTCAGTCCCTTATTTTCCTGACTCACTATAATACGCTGATGAATATTCACTTTGTAAAGGGCGAGTTTTTCACCGGGACCAAACTTATTCCTGAGATTGAATTAAAAATGGATAAACTTAGAGAAAGAATTGATGAACATCACTTTATGATTCTTTATCTTAAGATGGCAGCGATGTTTTTTGGAAGTAAAATGTTTAAAAAATCCATTGATTACGCTATGAGGGTAATAGAATCAAAAGGAAATGTGCAGGAAGATTTATTATTCCACACCCGGATTCTAATACTGATGGCCAAACATGAATCAGGAAATGATGAAGACTATGATGAATTTATTGCTTCCACATCTAAATTTGCCAGAAAAATGAAGAAACCTGAAGTTTTCCATTTTGAAAGCATTGAATTTTTTAAAAATCTGAATAATCAGGTTTTAGATCAACAGCAAAAAGCTTTTAAAGCTTTTGATAAAAAACTGGAAGCGTTTTCTAACAACGAGTATTACAGAAGGTCATTATTTTACATTGATATTCACGGATGGATAAAATCTAAAGTTCAGCATGTAGATGTCATTGAGATTATTAAGCAAAAAGTGAAATACAAAAGGAAAAACCAGTAGAATAAATGGTATAGACAGCTTTATGAAGACAATCTTTGAGAGTTTGGATTCCAATCTGCGAAAAAATATAACCACAAAGTCACAAAAGATTTAGACACTTAAGATTCTGATTGTACTTACTTAAGTGAGCTAAAGTGTTTAAAAAATATGCAGTCTTTAAAACGGCATATTTGTCATCACAGGAATCTAAGCATAGCTATTATTTACGTTTTGTAAAGCTAATTTTAAGTAGCTGGATTCCTGCGGAATGACAATTTTTGCAGGTATTATCTTATTCAATTAGAGTAACAGTACTTGTCATTCCGCAGGAATCCAGACATAATAAAAATCTGCCCAATCTGCGAAAAAAATATAACCACAAAGTCACAAAAGATTTAGACACCTAAGATTTTTTTAGTTAATATCAAACTGCTGAGAAGTACACATGAGTTTTATGAAAATCTTTGATTTTCTTCTAAAGTGAACTTACTTGTATTCAGTAATTTTTGTACTTACTTAAGTGGGCTAAAGTGCTTAAAAAATATGCAGTCTTTAGAACAACATATTTGTCATTCCGCAGGAATCCAGGCATAATAAAAATCTGCCCAATCTGTGAAAGAAATATAACCGCAAAGTCACAAAAGATTTAGACACCTAAGATTTTTTTAGTTAATATCAAACTGCTGAGAAGTACACATGAGTTTTATGAAAATCTTTGATTTTCTTCTAAAGTGAACTTACTTGTATTCAGTAATTTTTGTACTTACTTAAGTGAGCTAAAGTGTTTAAAAAATATGCAGTCTTTAAAACGGCATATTTGTCATCACAGGAATCTGAGCATAGCTATTATTTACGTTTTGTAAAGCTAATTTTAAGTAGCTGGATTCCTACGGAATGACAATTTTTGCAGGTATTATCTTATTCAATTAGAGTAACAGTACTTGTCATTCCGCAGGAATCCAGGCATAATAAAAATCTGCCCAATCTGCGAAAGAAATATAACCACAAAGTCACAAAAGATTTAGACACCTAAGATTTTTTTAGTTAATATCAAACTGCTGAGAAGTACACATGAGTTTTATGAAAATCTTTGATTTTCTTCTAAAGTGAACTTACTTGTATTCAGTAATTTTTGTACTTACTTAAGTGGGCTAAAGTGCTTAAAAAATATGCAGTCTTTAGAACAACATATTTGTCATTCCGCAGGAATCCAGGCATAATAAAAATCTGCCCAATCTGCGAAAAAAATATAACCACAAAGTCACAAAAGATTTAGACACTTAAGAGTTTTTTTAGTTAATATCAAACTGCTGAGAAGTACATATGAGTTTTATGAAAATCTTTGATTTTCTTCTAAAGTGAACTTACTTCTATTCAGTAGTTTTTGTACTTACTTAAGTGGGCTAAAGTGCTTAAAAAATATGCAGTCTTTAGAACAACATACTTGTCATTCCGCAGGAATCCAGGCATAATAAAAATCTGCCCAATCTGCGAAAAAAATATAACCACAAAGTCACAAAAGATTTAGACACTTAAGAGTTTTTTTTAGTTAATATCAGACTGCTGAGAAATACACATGAGTTTTATGAAAATTTTTGATTTTATTCTAAAGTGAACTTACTTGTATTCAGTAGTTTTTGTACTTACTTAAGTGAGCTAAAGTGTTTAAAAAATATGCAGTCTTTAGAACGGCATATTTGTCATCATAGGAATCTGAGCATAGCTATTATTTACGTTTTGTAAAGCTAATTTTAAGTAGCTAGATTCCTGCGGAATGACAATTTTTGCAGGCATTATCTTATTCAATTAGAGTAACAGTACTTGTCATTCCGCAGGAATCCAGGCATAATAAAAATCTGCTCAATCTGCGAAAAAATATAACCACAAAGTCACAAAAGATTTAGACACTTAAGAGTTTTTTTTAGTTAATATCAAACTGCTGAGAAGTACACATGAGTTTTATGAAAATTTTTGATTTTCTTCTAAAGTGAACTTACTTGTATTCAGTAGTTTTTGTACTTACTTAAATGAGCTAAGTGTTTAAAAAAATGCAGTCTTTAAAACGGCATATTTGTCATCCGAAGGAATCTAAACATAGCAGGCATTACGTTTTGTGAAGAGTTGTAATCATTTAAAAACTATATCCAAGTGGTACGAAATAATTAATCCATGTTATTTAGTTAAAGCAGGATTATTTATACATACTTTCTATAAAATGTAAAGCATTATTATGGCTTATTTTTTCTACCAATCCGGCAGAGAATCTTTCTTCAATTTCTTTATTGATGGATGGATATACTGAAGCATTAGAATGTTCAGGAAAGAAAAACGGGTGGCGGGGTGTATCCGGATGATCTTTCCAATAGAAATAGTCTGCTCCATAAGCAATACTGTTTGCTCCGCCAAGATCAAGCCCATATTGAATGTGTTCATATAATCTTTCCGGCTGTTCCAGATCCACATAATCTTTGATAAAGTTAAGCCCAATAAGTCCTTTTCTTCTGATCACTTCTTTAGCCAGTTCATCGGGAAGATTTCTTTTATTCTCATAAATACTTCTGTAGTTGGAATGGCTTGCCAGGATAGGAATGGAATAATTCTTCTGATCTATATAGGTAAAAATGTCATAAGCCAGCTGATCGCTTGTGTGGGCCAGATCTATTGCAATTTTTCTGTCAGCAATATAGTCGATTAAAACTTTTCCATCTTCTTTTAGCCCTGCTTCTGCATTGTTTCCCCCTCCAAAACGGTTTTCTGAATGGTGAGTAATCCCTATATACAATATTTTCTGTGCATTTTGGATCATATTTTCAAGCTTTTTAAACCCGGAATCCAGGCTTTCATTTTCATCACAGAAAGCGGATGCATTTTCAATGGAAGCGATAACTCCTATCCGATCTTTATTTTCAGACGATTGATAATTGTTATTATTAAAAAGGAAAAAGTTCTCATTTTTAATGAGCTCCGAAAACAACTGACTCTGCTGTAATCCATAACCAGTACTGCCTGCTCCGGTTCCGGCATATATGGCCATCACCTGAAGTTTTACATTTCCCTGCTTCAGATAAGGCAGTGAACAGCCAATTTCCTTATCATCAAGGCTCACATTTGAATTGAGCAGATAATACAACAGATCACAGTGCAGATCGATATTTATAGTATTCATAGTAGAAATTTATATCTTGATTTTCATGTATTCATTGTGAGGACTAATACCCCATCCTTCTTTTTCTTATTTCCGGACCTTTAAAAATACTATTAATAATCACCAGGAAGTCATATTTTAAATGAGTTCGCAACATTTACATTATCTATTATGTTAATAGGTTTATTAAAAATATTTTTGCAGGCAAAAAAGCTCAATATACCGTTTACAGGCATGAAACAGCAGAATTTCTCCCAAAGAACTGCTGAAAGTAAAACTAAGACATCCAAAACGGCTGAAATCTTTTTACATTTTTATATTAATTATCAATCTAAATAGGTACTGATGTAGTATTTTATCTAAAAAATGCGTATTTTTGCATCTTAAAATTTCTTAGTAAACAATGATAAAAATTACACTTCCAGACAGTAGTGTCAAAGAATTCGAGGGAGCAGTTACTCCCCTAGATGTGGCAAAATCTATAAGCGAGGGATTGGCTAGAAATACCATTTCCGCAATTGTTAATGACAAACAAGTAGAAATAACCACACCTATAACCACGGATTCTACGGTACAGCTATTGACCTGGAATGATGATCTTGGAAAGAAAGCTTTCTGGCATTCTTCTGCCCACCTTTTGGCGCAGGCTATCCTTGAGTTTTATCCTAATGCTAAGTTGACGATCGGTCCGGCTATTGAAAGCGGATTCTATTATGATGTAGATTTCGGAGATGAGAGCTTATCTGAAAAGGATTTTGAGAAGATTGAAAAGAAAGTTCTTGAAAATGCCAAGAAAGGTTCTACATTCTCTCTATACCCGGTTTCTAAAGATGAAGCTTTAAAAGCCTACGCAGACAATCCTTATAAAGTAGAATTGATCTCTAATCTTAATGATGGAGAAATCACTTTTGTGACTCATGATAACTTTACGGATCTATGTCGTGGTGGGCACATTCCTAACACAGGAATTGTAAAAGCTGTTAAGATTTTAAATGCAGCCGGCGCATACTGGAGAGGAAATGAAAAGAACCCTCAGCTGACAAGGGTATACGGAATTTCTTTCCCTAAACAGAAAGAACTTACTGAATATCTTGAAAGGTTAGAAGAAGCTAAAAGAAGAGATCACAGAAAATTAGGTAAAGAACTTGGGATTTTTGCATTTTCTGAAAAAGTAGGAGCCGGTCTTCCGTTATGGTTACCAAAAGGTACTGCTTTAAGAAGAAAATTAGAAAACTTCCTTAGTGATGCTCAGAAAAAAGGAGGTTATGAATTTGTAATGTCTCCACATATCGGGGCCAAAGAATTATATGTAACTTCGGGACACTGGGATAAATATGGCGCAGATAGCTTCCAGCCGATCAAAACGCCTAACGAAGGAGAAGAATTTTTATTAAAGCCTATGAACTGCCCGCACCACTGTGAGATTTATAAAACTTCACAATGGAGCTATAGAGATCTTCCTAAAAGATATGCAGAATTCGGAACTGTTTACAGATATGAGCAAAGTGGAGAGCTTCACGGATTGACAAGAGTTCGTGGATTTACTCAGGATGATGCTCACCTTTTCTGTACTCCGGATCAGCTTTCTGAAGAATTTGAAAAAGTAATTGATTTAACTCTTTATGTATTTAAATCTTTAGGATTTGAAGATTTTGTAACCCAGGTTTCATTAAGAGATCCTGAGAACAAAGAGAAATATATCGGTTCTGATGAGAACTGGGAAAAGGCAGAAAATGCCATCATCAATGCTGCTCAGAAAAAAGGACTTAAAACTGTTGTTGAATATGGTGAGGCAGCATTCTATGGTCCTAAACTTGACTTCATGGTTAAAGATGCTTTAGGAAGAAAATGGCAGCTGGGAACGATCCAGGTAGATTATAACTTGCCGGAAAGATTTGACCTTCACTACATTGGAAATGATAATGAAAAGCATAGACCGGTAATGATTCACAGAGCTCCTTTCGGTTCTATGGAACGTTTTATTGCGATTTTATTAGAAAATACTGCAGGAGACTTCCCGTTATGGCTAAGCCCTGATCAGTTTATTATTCTACCAATCAGTGAAAAGTATGTAGATTATGCAAAAAAAGTTTCACAATTTTTGGAAAATCACGATATTAGCGGTCAGATTGACGACAGAAATGAGAAGACGGGCAAAAAGATCCGTGATGCTGAATTGAAAAAGATCCCATTCATGCTTGTTATAGGAGAGAATGAAGAAAATGAAGGTACAATTTCTGTAAGAAGACGTGGTGAAGGAGATCTTGGAGTAATGAAAATGGAAGATTTCGTTTCTTACTTCAAAAAAGAAGCCGCAATATAAATTTAAAATTAAAAGATGGAAGGATTCAAAAATAAATGGGGTCTTTCAGTTTTTAAATATTTAAATCAATTAAATTAAGTAATTAACCAATAAAATTATAATACAATAGCACAAAGATTTAACAACAGGGGCCCACAAAGACGTCCTGTACAAGAGGACTTACACTTAATCAACGATAAAATTCGTGTGAGAGAGCTTCGTTTGGTGGGCGATAACGTAGAGCCGGGAATTTATCCAATTGACAAAGCAAGACAAATTGCTGCGGAACAGGAATTGGATTTAGTAGTAATTTCTGATAAGGCTGAACCTTTCATTGCAAGAATATTAGAATACAAGAAGTTTCTATATGAGCAAAAGAAAAAACAAAAGGAACTAAAAGCTAAGCAAGTAAAAGTAGTTGTGAAAGAAATCCGTTTTGGACCACAGACGGATGATCACGATTATGAATTTAAGAAAAAGCATGCTGAAAAGTTTCTTGAAGAAGGTTCAAAATTGAAAACCTACGTATTTTTTAAAGGACGTTCGATTATCTTTAAGGATCAGGGAGAAATCTTACTTTTAAAACTTGCCCAGGAACTGGAGCATGTTGGTAAAGTAGATCAGTTACCTAAGCTTGAAGGAAAAAGGATGATTATGATGATGAGTCCTAAAAAACCAGCAAAATAATTAAGTCATTTATCTTAATATAAAAACCTCAAATTACTTTGAGGTTTTTTTTATAGTAAAGTTTTCAGGGATAAGTTTTATGAGATATAGAAAAAGGCAGCTGATCGGGATCAATCGTCAAAGTTGGGAAAGCTCATGCAATTTAAATTTCACGGTATTTGATGCTGTATTTTTTAATGATCCAAAGGTAAAAATCAATCCCATTGATTCTTTGTCAGCATATGCATAACTGTATAGCTTTCTTACGAATAAAATGATCCTATATTATTTTGTGTTTTTATACCAGTAAATCATTTTAAAGGTAAGTTTTTGAATCACTAAAGATTCTCCCCCAACTTTTAAGACTGATCCGTTGATCCACTGCTCATCTCAAAATAAATTGATGTGGTTTTATTATCCTTCAAAATCACCACAGTCATGTTCTTTGAAAAGTGGCAATGCTTTTTTGGTGGTAAAATACCTGGATACTCTTTTATTATTTAATTCCAGCTTTTTACCTTCTATAACCAGTTCGTAAACTGGGGCTTTATCTATTTGCATTATAGTATAAGTTCTTTCAGGTGTTTTTAAAACGGTTTTATTTCCTTCATTAGAGAATGAGAACCCATCAATTTTAAAAGTATCGTTTTCATCACAGATATTGGTCCATATCATTTTATTCTTTGTTACAGATAAGCTTGCTAAGTCACATGAATAACAGTTGCCGGAGAATTCTATACCATATTTTTCATGCACATTTGTACTTTTGCTATTCAGTACATCAATAGGAACTAACGCTGAAAAATCACTTGGCATATCTTGTTGTGATATGGTATCCTTTACCGGAACAGATGTAGGAACTGTAGTTACTTTTACCTCCGTAGAATCTGCTTTTTTAGCCCCTTTTTTTTCTGTAGCAGGTGAGCAAGAAACGAACAAAGCTATCACCATTGAGCAGTTGATTATTATATTTTTCATCTATATAAAATAATTTGCAACACTTAAATTTATCTTTTGTAAAATTGTTTAAAATATACCATTCAATATATCCCTGCTTTCAGCCATTTATTCCCTGTATTAAGCGGTTTTGTTGGCCGCCACCCTGAATACTGATACCTTTGGCTGAAAAATATAGAAAATGAAACTCTTATCTCAATTCTTTATATCCTCTATGGTTGTTGTTTTTGTGGGATGTAATCCACAGAATAAAACATCGGAAACGCATAAACCGGAAGCTGAAGTTACACAGAAAAACATAACATTTGCTGATTTTAAAAAGATAAAAGGTGTAGATAATGTACAGGATGTGCCCTTTCAATTATTTACCAGGCTGGATTCTGTAAGGTTTTTTATAGCTCCGGATAAAGATGCAGCACATTTGAAAATAGCTTACAATAAACTGGATAATTATTATGGATTTGAAGAGTTTGATGACTTCTACTCTATTCATTACAGCATTAATAATACTATTTCGAACAGCATTGAAGCTTTTGTTTTGAAATCAGAATTCACTGCAGGATTTGACTTGACTTTACAAGGTGTTGATCTTTATGAGATCAGAAGCAGTGTATTTAAAAAGTCTCAGGATGTAAAAAATAAATCGTTCAGTACATATGGTACCATAGCAGAAGTCTCTGAAGAGGAATTTAAAACAGCCTCTAACAAACGAATCGATGAAGTTTTAATAAAAGATCCACATGTAATCCTGGAAGGTAATAAATGGCTATACATCAATAGCACAACAGAAAAAAAACTGATTACACAACATGAGAATGTATCTACAGAAGACGGACTCTTATCCTATGAATATATAGGAGTATCCCCTTACCTGTATTTACAGGTTTTCAAAGAAAGCTCAATGGGGACTTCAGATACGTATTATTCTTTTTATAATGTAAAATCTTCAGTTAATTTTCAACTCTTTACAGCGGGTTATCCGCAGGTTCTTCCCAATAAAGACTGGATTTCCTATATTGTTTCAAACAATGATGTGGGAAGTGATTTTGCAATCAGTAAATATGTGAAACAAAGTTATAATCTTGAAGACCTTTTGTATGTCAACTTTACTAAGTTCAAAATAGCCGATGGCACAAAAGCTTTTTGGGCGGATGATGAAACCTTTTATGCCGAAGTTTATCCGCTTAATTCAGCTTCTGCTAGCGGTAAAAAGCAAAAAGCGGCTTTCATAAAAATTCAGCTGAAGGCTAACCTGCTTTAAATGAAAAAAAATATTATAACTCCTATAGCAATTGGCCCCGTTAGGAAAGGAATGAGATAAAAACCCCTGAAACCAGCCAGTGTTTATGGAGGTAAAGTACAATATCTTTGCAGCAGTTATTTAAAGATATACAATGAAAAAAATAAGTTTAACCCTCCTTTTTTCTTTACTAAGCTTAATGACTTTTGCACAATCGTTAAAAGTAGTTATTAAACAGGACGGAAAAGTAATTGAACCGGTCAATGATGTTTATGATCTGAAAAAGTCACCTTTTATATTTGAGTTTGCCGCTACCAATCTTGAAGGTTTTTTAGTGGGAGCAACGACCAATAAGGATATTTATGCGGAAGCTCTGGGACTTTTCAATACTGAGGTTCCCTGGTTTCAAAATACAGGTATGGCAGAGGAACTGTATAACAAGGACAAAGAACTATTTTTAATGGATGAGGCGCCATCCTATTGGTATTATACAGATGCAAAAGATCACAGATTCGATAAAAATCCTAAAGGAAACGTAAAACAATGGACAGCTACGCGTACTATTACGAGGTTTTATGACATCATGGAGGATCAGCCTGTTAATTTAAAAGATTTTGACGGAAGTGCTTATGTATTCGTGTATGAGCCTGTATATAACGATGAGTACGATTTAATAGGAAAGAAAAATCTGTTCCAGGCTGTGCTGAGATTCAAAGATTAATAATTGAACACCTAATTTTAAATTTATATAGAAAAGGTCTGCTTTTACGATGTAAGCAGACCTTTTTGCTGGTATGAATATGAATCAGTTTCAAAAAATTGAATGCAGATTATTTACGCTGAATTTATAGACGCAAAGGTTTAATTTCTAGTACCGTATTATTTTAAGGAAGCAAAGCAGTGAATCAATTTTATTGATTCATTTTAAGCGAACGTTTAGCCAACAGCTTTGCTACCCTTTTAGAATATATTATTCGATGATCAAACCGTGTTCTATGGCCAGTTTAAATGACTGAACTAAGATTAGTTTTGATAAGATTTTTTCGGTGCTTTCTGTGTCCTTTCCAACCCTGCTACAGCCAACGTGTTAGTTTTTAAACCTGAAAGTACTTCTCTCATTTTCTTTCGTCGGTTGATAAAATAGCATACCCATAATTATCTGACCACCCAGATTGTAAAGGAAGTAATTTTCGGGTATGTGCTTCTCTTAGCATACCAACTTTTTCTAAAACACTTATAGAGCCAATATTTTCAATGGCACAACCCGCTTCTATCCTATGAAGTTTCAAATTTTCAAAACCGAAATCCAGTATTTTATTTAGACTTTCTGTTGCAAACCCTTGATTCCAAAATTTATAATGGAGCTGAAACCAAACTTCAGCGTTTTTATAATGTTCTTTCCCCAAATTAATTCCAATTAATCCAATAAATGTATCTTCATTAATCAAATTAATGCCGAATGTGAATTTTTTGGCTTTTTCTTTATTGTTTTCCATCATCCATTTTTTAACCATTTCTTCAGTTTCCTGAATGTCTTTTGGAACTTCTGAAGTATTAAACCGCGACGTTTCTTCTAAGGATTGCAATTCGAAAATGTTTTCAATATCGTTTGCTGAGATAAGACTTAAATGTAATCTTTCTGTTCGTAAATTTATATTCATTTTTGTTTTATAATGTTCTGTCTTAAATTGATTTTGATGAAACTTACCTAAAATATTCACTTTTCTTAATGGCTTAAATTCATCTTATTTTGTTGACGCAAAGATTTTATTTTTAGTGACTTATTATTTTAAGTAAGCTAAGCAATGAATCAATTGAAATTGATTCTGACGAAGTGAAAACCTAGTATCTGCTTTATCAGAAGTATTTATTCATAACATTTTCCAATATCACCTGTGAAATCTGTGTAATCAGTGGGAGCTAAAAACAAACTCCTGGCTCTTATGTATTATTCGATAATCAATCCGTATTCTATGGCCAGTTTAATGGCTGAACTAAGATTAGAGGTCTGAAATTTTTCAATAAGATTCTTCCGGTGACTTTCTACGGTGTGCGGGCTTATAAAAAGCTTTTCAGCCATTTGATTGGTCGTAAGGCCTTTTGCTGCTTCGGCTAAGATTTCCTTTTCTCTTCGTGTTAGTTTTGGCACCTGATGCAATCCATCTGATGATTTCTTCTCCAAAACAGACTTGGTTTGTGAGCATAAAAATCGGTCACCGGCATATACGGTATTGATACCTTCCAGAATTTCAGAAACTGACGCATTTTTCTGAATGTATCCCAAAGCGCCTTCCGCTAAAGTACTGTTGATTACCGGCAGTTCATTATGAACGCTAAGCATAATAATCTGGAGGGTCCCATACTTTTTCTTTAAAGGTTTTATAAGTTCAATACTGTTGACATCTACCAGATTGATGTCCAGCAACAAAATATCGACAGCTTGTTTTGCCAGGCCTGCATTCATTTCTGAAACGCTTTTGAAACAATCTACAACATCTATCGTATCGCTGTTTCCTAAAATATTTTTCAGTCCTTCCAATAGAAGTGGATGATCATCTGTTATGGCTACTTTTATCATGTGTAATGAATAGGAATTTGAAGTTCTATACTGGTCCCAATATTTTGTTCGGAGATGATGTTCATCGTTCCTTTTAAAAACTGGACTCTTGATTCTATATTATGAAAACCTGCTGTTTTTCTTACGTCTAAGTTTGTAGGGTCAAAACCTTTACCGTTGTCTTCTACTGTAAGATTTAATACATTTTCTTCTTCACTGATCTGAATAATAATTTCGGAAGTATAGGCATGTTTTATGGCATTGTTGACCAATTCCTGAATGATTCTGTATAGGATCAGCTGCTTTTCTTCTGCTATTGAATTGGTGTAACTGATAAATTCGGTATGGATATCTAATGAAGTATTGGACATGCGGGAAGCAAACTCCTGAATGGCTACTTCCAATCCGTATTTCATTAATAAATCAGGCATTAAATTATGCGCTACCCGTCTCAGCTCTTCTACAGCACCATCAATCTGGGTAATAGATTTTGAAATTTCTTTTTCTATGCTTTCGGATTGGTGAGGGTCTAAAGAAGATAGCTGAAGTTTGGTTCCTGAAAGCAGGCCACCCAATCCATCATGAAGATCACGGGCTAAGCGGCCACGTTCCTGTTCCTGCCCTTCCAACAATGCCGTAAGTGTGGATATTTTTGAATTTTGTTTCTCTTTTTCCATAGCTAAGGCATGCAATTCGTCTCTTTGCTTCATCGACTTTGCACGCTGCTTATAGGCATAAAGCAATAAAATAATCAAAACGATGAAAATGAAAATAAAAACAATGTAGTAGGTATTGATCTTTTCCTTGAATGTCAACAGTTTTTTAAAGTTGCTGATATCCTTGTTCTTTTGTTCGGTTTCTAACTTTGCCAACCGAAGCTGCTGTTCTTTTTTTTCCGATTCCAATTCTGAAAATTTCAGTCGCTCGCGTTGATTTTCCTCCACTAATTTTAAGTTGTTGTACACCTGTTCACGTTGTGCCCGCAATATATTGATCAACTTAATCTGCTGTGCTTTTTTATCGCTTTCCAGCTGTAGCTTTATATACTTCTGTTCCTGTCGTTCTTTGTCAAACTGAGATTCCAGTCTTTTGGTGATATCCAGCTTTTCCTGATCATAAACACTTTTGTATTTATTCACATAACTTTTATAGTAAGTCAGCGCTTCTTTGTAATTGCCCTGCTCTTCGCTAAGCTGAGATAGGGATTCAAGGATAGATAATTCTATATTATGATCTCTAACCGGGCTTTTCCCAATTTCCATAGAAGCTTTTAGAAAGTAAGACTTTGCTAAATCATAATCCTTATCCTGTACAGCCAGCTCCGCCAAAATCCCAAATGAAGAAGCGATATGAATGGCGTCACCGGTTTCCAGACTCACCTTATTCGCTAATCGGGCATATTGCATCGCCTTATCTCTATTAAAACCAGTATACAAATTGGCTAAATTGATAGCTGCATAGGAAAGATTAGTCTTGTTGAGCATAGCCTCTTTACTTTTGTTGAAAGTCTTAATAGTCTGCAAATAATACTGCTCAGCCCTATTTCTCAACTCTACATTCGATGGATTTTGTCCGTATTTTTGTTCATAGACGTAGCCCATCCGCATATATGCATCAAAGATAAGATTAGGGTCATTTTGCTTGGATGCCAACAACAAAAACTGCTTACTGTATTTTTCTTCCAGTTGGTATTCATTGAGGTTGGAGTAAATAGTGGACAACTCTTTAACGACGGTAGCAAATCTTCCGTACAGTGTAGAAGTTGTTGGTGAATTTTCATAATAGTCAATAGCTTTCAGATAAGCGGCAGCAGCATCAGTCGTTTTATTATTACGGATCAGAATCCAGCCCTTTGCATACTGAAAGTACCCTTTAGCTTCGTTACTGTTTGTTTTTAAGCTATACACCCTTGCCATGTCGAGACTTTTTAAAGCTTCAGTTCCTTTACTGTCAAGCCGGTAATTCATAGCCTGAACAGCATACAAAATGGTGGCGTATTTCCCGTCCGTTTGTTTTGCTGCGATAGGAATGCTGGTTTCTAAAATCTGGTAGGATTTTGATTTTAAGTTATGTAAAAATAGGGCTTTAGCATATTTTGGAGCCAGATCCAGCTGCTCTATGGTTTTGTACGAAGCATTGTTATACTCCTTCTCTAATTGGCTGACAACATCCTGTGCCTGAGCAAAAAAAGAACAAATAAGCAAAGTGAATATAAATAACAACCTGTACATCAAACCCTTATCTCTATTGAATTGTATTATAGTAAAGAACGTAAATATAGGCAAAATACCTGCTAGTCTATTTCGAAACCATGTTGTTCAGCAAAAGATTTCCACTTCTGAAATTTCTTATCATTTTTAAATGCCGGATCTTCACCATAGTAATACACCAGACGTTGGGCAGCATATTCGTAAGCGCTGTAAGCATTAGCCTGTTCGTAGTATTTAATGGCTTTCTTCAAATCTGATTTTACTCCCATACCATGTTCGTAGATAATGCCGTAATAGATCCCTGAATAAGACTGATCATAATCTTTCTTCAGGTAAACCAGAAGATTTTTATAATCTCTTAACTGATAATAGATTTCTGAAATTTTATCGTAATTGTAGTAGTATTTTTTCTCGGCCTTTTGATAAAAATCCAGTGCTTTATCATAATCCTGTATTACATGCTCCCCGAAATAATACAGATCCCCTAAATTGGCAAGCGCCATTCCATCGCCAAGCTCAGCTCCTTTCTCGTAGGCCCGAATTGCTTTTTTGATATTAAAAGAATACCCTGTCCCGTTGTGATACAAAGCACCTATATTGTTCCAGGCAACAGGATGATTTTGTTGTGCTGCTTTTTCATAATACACAATGCCTTTTTGTGGGTCAAACAATGATTCAATATCAGGATCGGTGAGTAATATACCCATTTCTACCCAACTATCGATATCATCTTTTTGAGCAGACAGTTCAAACAGGCGCAACGCTTCATGGTAATCTCGATTCTCCTTTGCGTCAAAAGCCATCTTTTTAATGGTTTCAACATCCATGAACTGCTCAGAGTTATTGCCTGCCTGGTTTTTCCAACGATTATAAAAAGACGTAAAATAGTCTAAATCTTTTCCCCTAAATGAATACCGGTCCAGATAAATAGATCCATACTCGGCAATCTCTACCGGATGAATGCTTTTGTCTTCATTCATTCTCAACATATTTTCACCCTGATACAGAAACAGCAAGCCTTCATCGGCTCTATAATTCAAAGGATTAGAAATATAGTCGTATGATTCGGCTGACAATCCATTTTGGAAATCAAACAGTCGATAGCCTTCTTTCTTTTGAACCGATAAAAACCCATGATCCAGATAATGGATCTTCTTAATTTCGGAATGAGGATCAATTAACCAATGATCCTTGTCTGCATCAAAAAGACCTAATCCGTTTTGGACTTCCAGGGTAAACACATTGTTTTTATATCCAATACTTGATTCTGCCTTTACTTTGATAATACATTCATTTTCTAACAAAAACTGATGTTTTAAAGCGTGATAGATCTTCCAGTTTTTGTCTTTGCGAATCGCCAGTGCTTCAAAATTATCTATTAAAATCAGTTGATCCGCTTCGTCTATTATAAGATTGCCTTTTTCATCTATCAACCTTCCTTTTTTGTCAAATTTATTTGGCTTAATCCAGAAACAGCTACTGGCATTTAAGATACTGCCTTCTACAAAGTCGCCCAGATAATTGCCTTCTTTCGTGTAATATCTACGCTTGCTGGTTCCTTTTTGTCTGGTAAAAAACAGATCCGGAAAGTAATCATATTCATAAGGGTTTTCACTGTCAACGGGAAGAAGAAGTCTGCTTTCATCGTCATAAACTCCAAATTTCCCATCTTTTTCTACCCCTAAAAATCCATAAGCCACTCTTTCGATTGTATCATAATCAGCAGGAACAAGCCATGTGTTTGAATACACTTTTAAAATGCCAGATTTTCCATTCACTTTTACTTCACCCAAGGGTTCCTGCGCAAAATCGAACACATCGAACGCTTGTTCATACATTGGAGGAACCAGTTCTTTCCCATCACTCTGCAGGTAACCGAACAAAGTGTCTTTTTGAATCAGTGATATACCGTAATTATAGTCTGCTTCAAAAATATCATCGTATATGGCAGAAGCCAAAATAGTACCTTTTGCATCCTTCAGACCCAACTTTCCATTTTCTTCAAATACAGAAGATGCTATTTTCTTATAAGCAAGTTCTTCAAAATAACCCAGTCCATAATTAATCCAGTCGGTTTGTAAAATATCGAGAAATGAGGTGTAACCGTATTGCGAAAACAAAGAATCTAATAATGAAAGATTCTGAGTTTCTACCGCTTTTTTATACAGTTTATTTTTCTGCTGAATCTCCACCAGCCATTCTTTTGCCTGTACTTTATGCTTTTCTTCGTTCATATAGAAAACATCTGTTGCATTCAGTACGAAGGAATCATACGGCAATGCTTCCAGGAACTCAAACATTGTATTGACAGGTTCATAGTAGGCTTTTTTGTAATGCAGCTGGTAGGTATCGGCCAGTAAATTAAAGAAATAACGCAGGTGAACAATGCCCCGTTCTTTGTTAGAGTAAAACTCAACGCCTTCCACTTTGATATCTTCTGCCAACAGAGGATACAGCAGTAATGGAATTTCATAATTCCACTCACCTAGATAAGTATCGAAAGATTGATTCGTTTTCTGATCGTAATTGTATAGATAAATACGGTGTGCCATTAGTTAAAATTAGTAAATCGTAAATTTTTGAAACATTCCTGTTTGCAGGGATTTAATAATGAGTTTCGGATTAAGTATACTCCAAACAGATTACTGCCTTTTTAAGTTCTTTGTCATAAAACAGATACAATTGATCTGCTGCTGTATTTTGGAAATCATAGCCTTCGATGCACCCGATATAATCCATCAATGTATGATTATTTTTATAAGGTTTCTCAGTCAGGTTATCTCCTCCGAAGTGAGTTTCTTCTAAAGGCAGAGAATCGGTATTCAGCTCATCAAAAACACCATACATTTTCTTTTGCAAACGTTCCTCAGCATATTCTGAGTAATCATCTTTCTCCAGATCTTCAACCGTAAGCCTGCGTAAACGCTCTAAACGACGAATATCATCTACCATTAAACCTGGTCGATAACAGTCTTTATCATAAAGCTTATTGTGTTTTTGGTAATATTCTCTTTTCAATTGATACATTGCCTCATTCATATTGTATTCAATCTCTAAATCTGAATAATTGTTTCCATAATCTTCCGGAGTGATCTCGGTATGTGCTGAAAAATAGTTCCAATCTGCATCAAATTTGTATTTGCCGCCAATAATATCAAAACCAAGCATATCTGCTTTGGTAAATTGTGTATAATATTCCGGCTTATTTTGCCCGACACAGCCGTCATAAATTTCTTTTACAGAAACAATATGCAGCCACTGATCTTCTGATGGATCAATAAGTTTCAAATTAATTGAACAAATAGGAAGGAAATACTTTTTATGATTTTCAATATCATCATAAAATACGTCTTCGTAAGCGGGGAATATTCTTATTAAATCAGTCATTTTATTTTCTTATTAATTTTAGCTGTTTTCCTTTTTTGAGGTTAAAGACATGACTTTGGGTGGCATTTGTCAATATCTTCTAAAATTTCAATTTGTCTAGGTGTTAAAATATTTTATTTTCAGACATTTAAATTTTTGCAAAAAAATTAAAGGTTTGTTGAGCAATAAGCTTTGGTTTTTCATCTGATGTATCATTGATTCTGTCTTCATACAATTCTATTCTTATTATTTTAACATCATCTGGTATTTTGTAGGTTACATCTTTTGTATAATTATAACCTTTTATATTAGCGCTTTCTTTCCCGGGAACTTTTTTGATTTCCACGTAATACTTCAGCGTAACAGTATTCCCACTTTGCGGTCCCCTTTCAAAACGAATTTTTCTCACCTGATTAATGATATGTCCACTGGAACTGATATTTCCCTGTATGCGAAACTTAGGTGTTTCAGCATTTTTTGAAAGCATGAAAATGAGGGGGTCAAGTCGTTCCGTAACTTCCTTTCGAGTTGTATACGTATATGCTTTACCTGTTTCCGGAGTTTCTCTTGTAACGCGTTTGGGTTCGCTGTAAATAGTAGAAACTTTTAATTTTTGAGCATTGGTATTACAGCCAGACACTGCTAAAAATGAAATTAAAATCATGAGGTTTTTCACCGCTTTATTTTAAATAAAGATAATTAAGAGAGGCGGATGAAAATATCCCTGATAATGGTGATTTTTTTAAGAGCTTTAGTTCATTCCGTTTTTGGCATCTTTCAATATCTTTTCGGCCTTCAGTCTTATCACTTTGGGCAATAATTTAAAGTTCGCATCCTTTTCTTCACGATACAAGTCTTCCTCCTGAAACGGAATCCAACCGGTAATTTTTGCTTTTGAAAATGTTTTTTCTCCAATATTGGTGTACACAATCACTTTCAAGGGTTTGGCATCCAATCCGTCTGATTCTTCAAAATAAGTAAGATAAAACTCAGGAAAGCCATCATGATCTGCATCGCCAATTTCACAGAAGTTAATCACGTATTTAGGTTGTGCCAACCCCTGTGCAAAGTCTTTAAAGGTGATCTGTGGAATGAGTCCACCGTGATCTTCCAGAAAAATACCCGCGTGTAAATCCTTTGGATTTTCGGCTAGATAAGAGGGCTTTTCAGCTTTGCTTTCATTCAGATACCAAACATAACTTCCATAGTTTGGGACAAAGGATTTTACGATCATGACCGGATTTCCCGATAACGGATTTCCAAGTTCTTCAATAATCTCGTTGTATTTTTTATCTGAAGAAAAATATACTCCTGTTCTTATTTGTGCAAAAGATAGTACACTTACAATACAAGCGGCAACAGGCAATAGCTTTCTAAAAATCATAATTTTACTATTTTCAATGTATTATTTAATTCTCTTTATATTCTTTTCCGGAATAAATATCAATATAGTAATATATATTTTCTTCTGAACTAAGTTTAACACTTACCAACCCATCCGAATTAATGGATGTATAGGCTTTTGAACCCATACTTTTTTTATCTTTACTATCATAAAGAGTGTACAAACCGTCTTTCTCTTTTTGAAGTGCATAGATCTGTTTTTCTGTATCCAACACCGAGATATCATGGTAATCAGGCTTTATCTCCCAAGTCTTTGTTTTACTATCCCACAAGCCCATGGTTCTCAATTGTTTTTCATTTTCAATCCGGATAAGGTATGCATCATTCATGCCCTGATAAGAATTTATTTTTCCAAATTTCCAGTTTTTGTCAATGAACTGATCGGGCAAAATCATTTTCCTATCGGGCCAAACCATGTTTCCAACCTGGTCCAAAACCTTAAAATTATAGGTATCAATAGAATCTGTAACATTTCCTTTGGTATCGATATACAGCCAATCAAACGCCCAAATATCATGATCATAATTAAAAACACCCAACAGAAAATAAGGTGAATTGGTTATAGAATACACCAAAGAAACTTTTTTAATGAAATCAATTTGCGAAGCTGTTGCCTTTGTAATTTCTTTCGGAAATACCTTTTCATACTGTGGAAAAGGGTAAACATCATTGGTTTTGCTGTCTGTTAAAAGCTTAGGAACTTCCGGTTCATAGCGTTCTTTATTTACATCCTTCAGTAGTATGGTTTCCTTACCAAATTGAAGTGAAAGTGTTTCAGTTCCTTTCAAACCGCTGTGAGTTGCTTCTTTCTGGTTCAGTTCATGCATTGAAAAATTTGCATTTGAAGATTTGAGAAATCGTTTGTTCTCTAACAGCTCAGCAATATTATTTTCAATTGTATGTAAACGGTTTTTTTTGATTTCGTAAAGGCTTCCATTCCAAAAAACGTGGTTTTGATCTACAGAAACAAAATTCAGATAATAATTATCCTCCAAATATGGAATGTCCTCATGAAGTAAGACCTGTTTGCTTTCTAAAACTCCAATCTCGATTTTATGATACGTTTGCTCTTTCTTGATGCCGCCTCCTAAGATATTCCAATCCCATTTCCAGGCAGGCATTTTCTTTTCATATTCAATGTCTTTTTTATACAGTGTAAGTCCGTTTACTACATTTAAATTAATATTTTCAGCTGAAAAATCCAACACTGTCATTCCATTTTCGTCTATGACTGCATATTCATTTTTTTCATTTCCAACAACGGCAAAACCAGTGGGAGTATATACTGATGCACTTCGGAATTTTTGATTAGTGACCGGTTTCAAACTTACTTTATCTACATACACAAAATCATTCTGCTTCGTTAAGAACGGAACACTGTTTATGAACTTCTTCTTTGAAGAAATTAATGGAGAATTATCTTTTTTTTCTTGTGTACAAGCCATCACTGAAGCCAACATACAAAAGATACTGAATACTATTATTTTCATACTTCAAAATTCTATTCTTCTTAATGGGTCAATATTAAAGAGAAGTAAAGAATAACACAATCCCGATTATCAGCTATATTTTAATAATACATTCCCTTACTTTTATATTTAATTAAAATATTATCCTAGATCAATATATTATGGATGTTTTCCATATAAATTTGTGAATATTAAAAATAAAATACATTATTAATCATAAAAATAAACAATGAACACACTTACTTTAAAAGACGGAACAGAGATCTATTACAAAGATTGGGGAAAAGGACAGCCTGTATTTTTTCATCACGGGTGGCCCCTTTCCAGTGATGACTGGGATGCTCAAATGTTTTTCTTCTTAGAACAGGGCTATAGAGTGATTGCCCACGACAGAAGAGGCCACGGAAGATCAGCGCAAACCCCTTATGGGCATGATATGGATACGTATGCTTCTGATGTTGCAGAAATTGTTACCGCTTTGGATTTAAAAGATGTCATCCATGTAGGGCATTCTACTGGAGGTGGTGAAGTAATCCGATATGTGGCAAAGCATGGTAACGGAAGAGTCGCAAAAGCTGTTTTAATAAGTGCAGTGACCCCGATCATGGTACAGAATGAGAATAATCCGAATGGAGTTCCTATTTCTGTTTTTGATGATATCCGTAATAATACAGCTAAACACAGACAGCAGTTTTTTATTGATCTTACTTTCCCTTTTTATGGGTATAACAGAGAAGGAGCCAAGATTTCTGAAGGCATTCAAAGAAACTGGTGGCGACAAGGGATGAGTGGCTCTATCAAAGCACACTATGACTGCGTTAAAGCATTCTCTGAAACTGATTTCACTGAGGACCTTAAAAGTGTAGACGTTCCTGTTCTGGTAATGCATGGTGAAGATGACCAGATTGTACCGTTTGAAACCACAGGAAAAGTAGCCGCTACCCTGCTTAAAAATGGAAAATTAATTTCTTATCCTGGCTTTCCTCATGGGATGCCTACTACTGAAGCTGAAACAATCAATAAAGACTTATTAGCATTTTTTCAGTCATAATTTGAGCTAATGATATTGGGAAGAAACTATGAAAATGTAGATTTCCAACAGAGCATATCATAAGAAGACCGTTCCATGAGAGGCGGTCTTCTTATTTACTGCGATAAAATCACAGATTATAAAGCTTGAATTGATTTTTTTTGTATCTTTGCACCCAATTATTCCTAATGTCCTTAGGGGTAACCAAAACAGATATTGATAACAAAAACAATAAAAAAGCAAGACAATGCCAAAATTAAAAACGAAATCAGGTGCTAAGAAACGTTTTGCTCTTACCGGTTCTGGTAAGATCAAAAGAAAGAATGCTTACAAAAGCCACATCTTAACTAAGAAAGAAACTAAGCAGAAGAGAAATCTTACTACTACTTCTTACGTAGCTAAAGTGGACGAAAAAAGCGTTCTACGTCAATTAGCAATTAAGTAGTTTTTATAAATCTATATTCGGTTTATAAGAATTCAAACAAATTCATCATTTTAACCCTGAAACGGTGCTAATAAAGAGCAACATTTGTTGCCGCCCTTTTCAAAAAAAACAATTTAAATTATGCCAAGATCAGTAAATGCGGTAGCTTCAAGAGCTCGCAGAAAGAAAATTTTTAAGCAAGCTAAAGGTTTTTTCGGTAGAAGAAAGAACGTTTGGACTGTAGCTAAAAACGCGGTAGAAAAAGCAATGCAATATGCTTACCGTGGTAGAAAAGAGAAGAAGAGAAATTTCAGAGCACTTTGGATCACTCGTATTAACGCGGGAGCTAGAGAGCACGGAATGTCTTACTCTCAATTTATGGGAGCTCTTAAAAAGAACAACATTGAGCTTAACAGAAAAGTTTTAGCAGATTTAGCAATGAATCATCCTGAAGCTTTCAAAGCTGTTGTAGATCAATTAAAATAATGTAGAATACTATTTTTGTTATCAATATAAGATCCCGGGTTCTCCCGGGATTTTTTTATTTCATTACAGATATAAACTTTTGTATGGTTTTAAAATGACATGAATACAACCATACTCCAAAATAAATAATGAATAACCAACAAAAACAAAACAAACAACTCAGATTAACAATGCTGGATCATAATTAATTAGTATATTAGCAATCAAAAAATAATTTGATTGAAGAAATGAAAAAAATCGCCGTTTTTTTATTTACATCTGTAGCGCTGCAAAATATTGCTGCTCAAAATCTTATCCAGGCTTATAAAGACAGAGCCGATATGGTTACTCAGGCCAATATCAGTAACAACCTTCAGGAGTTTTCCAATCTTGGAGTAAAGACCACAGGTTCAACCGCTAATACCGATGCTTTAAACTGGCTTAAAAACAAATATCTTTCTTATGGATATTCCCCAAGCCAGATGGTTGAGGATCCTTTCAGCTTTGGAAGTACAAATTCTAAAAACCTGGTGATCACCAAAACAGGTACGGTGTATCCGGATAAATACATTATTATCTGCGGGCATTATGATACCATTGTAGGACCGGGTGTCAGTGATAATGGCAGCGGGACTTCCATTCTTTTAGAAGCAGCCAGAATATTAAAAGATATTCCTACCGAATATTCTATCAAATTCATTCATTTTTCCGGTGAAGAACAGGGACTGATAGGAAGTAACCATTATGCTAATACTATAGCTTATCAGGGAGGTATACAAAAACTGGATATAAAACTGGTTTTTAATATTGACCAGGTAGGAGGCCAGATAGGAAATTTAAATAACAAGATTACCTGCGAAAGAGATACAGGTGGACTATCCAGTAATAATGCTGCTTCTAATACGGCAACACAGGAACTTGCGGTATGTACCGGCCTCTACTCTCCTCTTCAGACCTCTATCTCTTATACATACGGTTCAGATTATGTTCCTTTTGAAGCAAAAGGCTATACTATTACCGGATTTTATGAGTATACCGAAAGCAACAATGAGCACAGTACGGATGATAATCTGACCAATATAGATCCTGTGTATGTTTTCAATGTAGGGAAAGCTGCTGTAGGTGCGTTACAACATTTCGCTGTTGCCAGTACCAGCAATAACAATAACTTACAGGTGAATGAAGCGCCTGCTAAGGATCCGTTACAAAATATCAGAGTATATCCTAATCCCGCTAAGGATATGATCACAGTAGAAACAGAAAAGATGAAACAGTTTAGCATTGAGATCAATGATATGACCGGGCATCTGGTCTTGAGTTCTGAAAATCAGAATAAAATAGATACTTCCGCTCTTCCAAATGGTGTTTATACCCTTACCATAAAAACAAGCGCAGGTAATCTGACCAGAAAGATAATCATTGAAAAATAAGTCATATCAAACAGGATATACTTTGAAAAAATACTACATCTTACTACATAATATATCAGAAAATGAAAAAAATCGCTATTTTTTTGTTTACATCAATCATTGTTCAAAATCTGGGAGCGCAAAGTTTTATTCAGTCATATAAAGGCCGTGCTGATGCTGTTTCTCAAACCAATATCATTAATAACCTTCAGGATTTTGCCAGTTATGGAATAAAAACAACAGGTTCACAAGCCAATACAGATGCTCTGAACTGGCTAAAAAGTAAATATACTTCTTATGGATATACTGCCAGCCAGATAGCAGAAGATCCTTTTACTTTTGTAGGCGGAAATTCAAAAAACTTGGTGATCACCAAAACCGGAACCGTTTATCCAAACAAATATGTCATTATCTGCGGACATTTCGATACCATCAATGGCCCAGGAGTCAATGATAATGGCAGTGGTACTTCCATTATTCTGGAGGCCGCCAGAATATTGAAAGATGTTCCTACAGACTATTCTATCAAATTCATTCATTTTTCAGGAGAAGAGCAAGGGCTTGTAGGAAGCTATCATTATGCAGATAATGTTGCGTACCAGGGAAGTGCCCGTATGCTGGATATTAAAGTAGTCTTTAATCTTGACCAGGTAGGTGGCGTGATGGGAAATAATAACAATATTGTTTATTGTGATGAGGATCAAGGGGGTGACCCTGCCAATAATGCGGCATCTGCTGTAGTCACTCAGGAACTCAGAAACTGTACTGCTCTTTATTCTCCACTTCAAACCGCTGTAGATCCTGCTGAAGATACAGATTATATCCCTTTTGAGCAAAAAGGATATATTATTACCGGCTTTTTTGAAAGAATAAGAAGTAGTTATCCACATACTTCCAGCGATACATTTAACAATACAGATCCTGTATATATTTATAATATCGGAAAAGCTGCCGTGGGAGCATTACAACATTTTGCTGTTGCCAGTACTCTATTGGGAACCAAGGAAAATATTTCAAAAAATCCACTGGAAGCTATAAAAATATATCCTAATCCTGTAAAAGATATCATCAATATTGATCTTCCTGATTCTAAGATAAAAAATTTCAGCTTTGAAATCACTGATTTTCCCGGACGTTCTGTTTTAAAAACGACCAACGAAACAAAAATTAATGTTGCAAACCTGGAAAATGGCGCTTATCTTGGAATTTTAAAAACTGCTGATCAAACTGTGGTAAGAAAAATTATGATCATGAGATAAAATTTCACTCATATTCTAACAAAATACAAGCTTTTAGCATATAAAACCCTTTGAAATCGTTCAAAGGGTTTTTATTATTCTTATTTTTTGAGTTAAATATGAAATTTTACAAAGTACCATACAGGAACATAATAAGTTCAGCATAATAAAACTGTATAAAATTTATTATATTTTTAAATTATTAAACACATCATTGTGATTTATTTACTACATTCGTATTTACAAACCATTATATATAATATGAAAAAAATCACAACATTTTTATTGACTTCATTGGTCATACAGAGTATCGGAGCCCAATCTTTTATTCAGGCTTATAAAAACAGAGCTGATATGGTTACCCAGGCCAATATTACTGCCAATCTTCAGGAATTCGGTAATTTAGGAATAAAGACCACCGGCTCACAGGCAAACAACAATACGCTGACCTGGATTAAAAACAAGTATACCTCTTACGGATATTCTGCCAGCCAAATCGTGGAAAGCTCCTTTACGTATGGATCAGCGAGTTCAAAGAACCTGATCATTACCAAAACAGGAACTCTTTATCCCAACAAATATGTCATTATCTGCGGACATTATGATACCATTAATGGTCCGGGTGTTAATGATAACGGCAGTGGTACTTCCATTATCCTGGAAGCTGCCAGAATATTGAAAGACGTTCCTACAGAATACTCTATCAAATTCATTCACTTTTCAGGGGAAGAACAGGGACTGGTAGGAAGCAGCCATTATGTGAATAATGTGGTATACCAGGGAGGTGTCCGCAAATTGGATATCAAACTTGTCTTCAACCTTGACCAGGTAGGCGGTGTAAAGGGAAATAATAACAATACGGTGTATTGCGATGAGGATCAGGGTGGAGTTTCCACCAACAATGCAGCTTCTGCCGCTGTAACCCAGCAGCTTAGAAATTGTACAGCACTCTATTCGCCCCTTCAAACCGCAGTTGACCCGGCTGAAGCCACTGATTACATTCCTTTTGAACGAAAAGGAGAAGTGATTACCGGTTTTTTTGAAAAAATAAGAAGTACCTATCCACATAGCAGTAAAGATACTTTTGCAAACGTAGACCCGGTTTATGTTTATAATATTGGAAAAGCTACTGTAGGCGCCTTACAACATTTTGCTACAGCTTCAGTAGCTTCAGCCAATAAGCAGGCTCCCACAAATCCCCTGGAAGATGTAAAGATCTACCCTAACCCGGCTAACGATATTTTACACGTTGAGCTCCCATCACCAACCACTAATTTCAGCTTTGAAATGACCAATCTGGTAGGAAGGTCATTACTTAAAACAAATAACGAAACCAAAATCAATGTTTCTACACTTCAAAAAGGAATGTATATCGGCATTTTAAAAGTAGGTGATCAAACCCTTGTCAAAAATATATTGATTGACAGGTAAAATTAATCTTGTTTCTAATATAAAAGCAAAGCCAACTTATGAAAAGTTGGCTTTTGTTATATGATTATTTTTTTACTTGTAGAATAAATGTTTAATAGCCAAAGATTTATTGTCACACCCGCTGGATCACCAGTAAGATTTGTTTGAATTTTATCATTTTCAATTTACTCTCTATTTTCTAAACAATTTTACAAGAAAATTATATATTTTCAGACCAATGTATATATAACAAAACTGTATTATAAAAAACAATATAATATATAGGGGAAATGTAACAATGAATATTAGTAATGATTTTATCCCTGTAACTTTTTCATCATTCAATGTGGAAAATGTCCAGCCTAAAGCATTAAAAATAGCGCCAATAATAAACATCGGTACTAAAATCCCTATAGTAGAATATTTAACAATATTCACAATCTCTTTTGTACTTAGATTCAAATTATTTAATTTCATACTTTATTTCTCTTTTACATCATTTATTTTCTCGTAGAAGTAGTTTTTGTATTGCTGTGATATATTTTCCAGAAAGCAAATACTTTTGAGCAATACCAATCAATACTACATCATTACATAATGAAGTAAATTTTCGCTAATACTTTAATTTGTATGTTTAGTCTTTCAAATCAACATACACATCGAACCTGTTTACACTTTTATTTTAACCACAAATCGAAGATTCCACGTAGTCAAAAGTCACAAAGTTTCTTGGACACTTAAGTTTAATAAAGCTGTAAAAAATAAGCTTTCTAAAGTACACGTAAGTTTTAAAAAAAACAAAGATTTTTTGCTTACGTGTACATTTATTTTCATCCAGTTTAAACTTAAATAAACTAAAGTGTTTATAGAGTTTTACTCAGCTTTTTGTCACTAAATTTTTAATTAGTTTAAACAAGCTTATCATTAAAAAAACTTTGAAAATTTCAAAGGTTTCATCGGTTTCTGTTTTGGAGAACATCTTCTATTTCTTCCAAAGTAAATCCTTTGGCTTTCAGTAAAATTAAGAAGTGATAGATTAAGTCGGCAGCTTCATTTTTAAAAAGCTCTGCATTATTATCTTTAGCCTCAATTACCAGCTCTACCGCTTCCTCACCTACTTTTTGAGCTACTTTATTAATCCCCCGCTGGTATAGTGAATAGGTATAAGATTCTTCTGAGCGGCTGTCAATCCTTTGGGATATCTTTTCTTCAAGCTCATATAGAAATCCTTTGGGATCCTTATTTCCAAAACAACTGAAGCTTCCGGTATGGCAGACCACATTCCGCGGGATCACTTTTATTAAAATAGTATCCTGATCACAGTCTAGGCTGATATCTTTTACTGTTAAAAAATTACCGGACTCTTCGCCTTTTGTCCAGAGCCTGTTTTTGGAACGGCTAAAGAAGGTAACAACGCCCTCTTTTTTTGTTTTTTGAAAGGCTTCTTCATTCATATACCCCAGCATTAAAACCTGAAGTGTTATATGATCCTGAATAACAACCGGGACAAGCCCATTGCTTTTATCAAACTTAATTTTCATCTTACGTTAATTTTTTTAGATTTTAATAATTCTTTCAAGTCCATAATTCCGATTTCATTAAAATGAAAAACACTGGCTGCCAAGGCTCCTGTAGCTTTTGTTTCATTAAAGACTTTAAGAAAATCATCAGCATTTCCAGCTCCTCCCGAGGCAATGACCGGAATACCCACATTTTCAGAAACCAGTTTTGTAATCCGGAGATCAAAACCGTTTTTTGTTCCATCACCATCCATAGAGGTTAAAAGGATTTCCCCGGCTCCCAAAGACTCTGCTTCTTTCGCCCAGTCCAGCGTCATCCACTCTGTTTTTTCGCGCCCTCCTTTTATATGCACCCAATCAATATTTCCTGCCAGACGGGTATCAATCGCCACGACTACACACTGACTGCCGAATTCTTTAGCCAGCGTAGAGATGAGTTGTGGATTTTTAACTGCGGAAGAATTGATACTGATCTTATCAGCACCTGCTTCCAGAAGCTTCCTGACATCCTCAACAGAAGAAATTCCACCTCCTACGGTAAAAGGGATACTCAGTTCGTTACCTATCTTTTTTACCAGTTCTACAAATGTTTTCCTTTCTTCAATGGTGGCCGTAATATCCAGAAAAACAAGTTCATCAGCTCCTTCCTGTTCATATTTTACAGCCAGCTCTACAGGATCTCCGGCATTGCGAAGTCCTTCAAAGTTCACCCCTTTCACCGTTGAACCCTCTTTAATATCCAAACATGGGATAATTCTTTTTTTAAGCATTTTCAATAAAGTTCTGAAGTTGTTGTAAGCTTATTTTCCCCTCGTAAATGGCTTTTCCGATAATAGTCCCGGAACATCCGATATCTTTCATTTTATAGACGTCTTTGATGCCCGAAATGCCACCGCTTGCCGTAAGCTGTATTCCCGTTTTGTATAAAATCTCAATATACAGTCCTGTAGAAGGACCTTCCAGCATGCCGTCCTTGGCAATATCGGTACATATGGCATTCTGAATTCCCTTGTTCTGATATTGAAGAATAAAATCAATAATATCTTTATCACTTTCATCCTGCCATCCGGAAGTTTTAATCTTCCTGTTGTCACAGTCTGCACCCAGGATGATTTTCTCAGTACCATATTTTTCAATCATTCCAAAACAGAATTCAGGATCCTGAACGGCAATGCTTCCTAATGTAATCTGCTGTGCTCCGGAACTGAATGCGGTTTCAATATCCTCCGTAGTCTTCAACCCTCCTCCAAAATCAATATGAAGGGAGGTTGCTCCGGCAATGTCTTCCAACACTTTCTGATTGACAATATGCTTTGATTTTGCCCCGTCAAGATCTACCAGGTGAAGAAACCTGATCCCAAAACTTTCAAACTCTTTGGCAACTTCCACAGGATTTTCGTTGTATATCTTTTTTGTACTGTAATCTCCTTTTGACAGACGTACACATTTTCCGTCAATAATATCAATGGCTGGAATAATTTTCATGGTTATAGCTTAATAAAGTTAATTAATATTTGACTTCCTATTCCACCGGATTTTTCCGGGTGAAACTGTACGGCATGGAAATTATCCTTTTGCAAAGACGAACTGAACGGCAGGATATAATCACACACTGAAGTCGTAAAGTCAGACAGCTCACAATAATAGCTGTGGACAAAATAAACATCATTGTTCTTTTCAATTCCTGAAAAAAGAGATGATGCCTGGTCTGAAACCGTATTCCAGCCCATATGAGGAACTAAATCTGCGGGGGGAAACCGTTTTACATTCACATTAAAAATTCCCATTCCGCGGATATCTCCTTCGTCATTATCTCCACACATCAGCTGCATTCCCAGACAAATTCCCAAAACAGGCTGCTTAAGGCTTGGAATAAGTATATCAAGCCCTTTCTCCTTAAGCAGTTTCATAGTAGAAGAAGCTTCACCTACCCCCGGAAAAATAACTTTATCCGCTTTTACAATCTGCTCCGGGTCATCTGTAATTACAGAATCCACCTTCAGCCTGTTCAGTGCATTTTGAACTGAGCTTACATTGCCTCCGTTATATTTTATTATGGCTATCATGATTATAAACTTCCTTTTGTAGAAGGTAAATTATAGCTGGTATCAGATTGGTTTACGGCCATTTTAACGGCCTTTGCAAATGCTTTGAAAACAGATTCTATTTTGTGGTGCTCATTGGTTCCTTCCGCTTTGATATTCAGATTTGATTTTGAAGCGTCTGTAAAAGATTTAAAAAAGTGCGAGAACATTTCTGTTGGCACATCGCCAATTTTCTCTCTTTTAAATTCTGCATCCCATACCAGCCAGGATCTTCCTCCAAAATCTATAGCCACTTGCGCAAGGCAATCATCCATAGGCAGTAAAAATCCATATCTTTCAATTCCTTTTTTCTTACCTAAAGCTTTTATAACGGCTTCTCCCAATACAATTCCGGTGTCTTCTATCGTGTGGTGTTCGTCCACCTTAAGATCTCCGTTTACTTTTATGGTAAGATCTATATTTCCGTGTCTGGCAATCTGCTCCAGCATGTGATCGAAAAAGTGTAATCCTGTAGAAATTTCGGAGTTTCCGCTTCCATCCAAATTGATTTCAATTTCAATCTCTGTTTCATTTGTCTTTCTGGATACTTTAGCTCTTCTCATTCCCTGCTTTAAAAACTGATAGATCTCTGCCCACCGGGTCGTAGTAAGCGTAGATTTGTCATTAAAGTCATTATTAATATAAATTGCTTTACATCCCAAATTTACAGCCAGTTGCACATCACTACTTCTATCTCCAATTACATATGAATTTTCAAGATCGTAACTTCCGTAGATATATTTTCCAAGTAGTCCAACACCCGGTTTCCGGGTAGGCAGGTTCTCATGCTCAAAGCTTTTATCTATTATAATATCACTAAAAAAAATCCCTTCGTTTTCGAAAGCTCTCACCATTTTTTCATGAGGTTTTATAAAATCTTCGAAAGGAAAACTTTCTGTTCCCAGCCCATCCTGATTGGTTACCATCACCAGTTCATAATCCAGTTCATTGGCTATTTTGGAAAGGTTCTGAAACACTCCAGGGTAAAATTCAAGTTTCTCCAAAGAATCCACCTGAAAATCTGTGGGAGGTTCAATAATCAGTGTTCCGTCGCGATCTATAAAAAGCACTTTTTTCATAATTGAATATTTTTTAAAACGGTAATCAGCATTTCATTTTCTTCACGGTTTCCTATGTTGATTCTGATACATCCGGGAATTGCAGGATCTCTTTTACTCGTTAGAATTTCATTTTCCAGCATTCTGTCATAAACGCCGTCTACATTTTTCAGTTCAATCAAAAAGAAATTGGCATCCGTAGCAAAGACTTTTGAGATACAAGCCACCTCTTTAAACTGTTCTTTAAGCCATATTCTTTCTTTTAAAATATTGTTTACGTTTTCTTTGAGTCTATCTTCATGATCAACCGTTTCCAAAATCAGCTGCTGGCTTAAAGAGTTCACATTATAAGGTGCTTTTACCGTATTAATGAGGCTAATAATTTCTTCAGAAGCATAGGCCATTCCCACTCTTGCTCCTGCCGTACCCCAGGCTTTAGAAAAAGTCTGCAAAACAATCAGATTAGGATACTGATCAAGGAGTTCCACGCTTGATCTGTTTTTAGAAAACTCAATATAGGCTTCATCCACTACCACAATTCCGTCAAAATTCTGAATATAAAACTCAATATCTTCTATACTGTTTCCTGTTGGATTATTGGGTGAGCACAGAAAGAATATTTTGATAGGCTGTTCCTGTATAATTTTTAAAAAATCATCTTTTACAATTCCAAAATTTTCATCCAGATCCAACTTCAATACTTTATTTTCATTGATCGCTGCATAGAAACCATACATGGTAAAAGATGGATTCATCATGAGTATCGAATCTTTTTTAGGTTCGCAAAAAACTTTAATAATCAAATCAATAAGCTCATCACTTCCATTTCCAACAGCAATCTGTGAAGGAGATACTTTTTTAAGACCCGCCAATTTATTTTTAAGTTTTTTCTGTGTAGAATCCGGGTAACGGTTAAATTCTCCAAACGGGCTTTCATTGGCATCCAGCAGCACAGGGCTGCTAAATTCATTATGATCCCTGAAACTGATGTAAGGCTGTAGCTTTAAAATATTATCCCGTACTAAAGTAGTTATATTCATATTTTTCATTTTATCGTTTTAATCTTATTGATACTGCATTTTTGTGGGCAAAGAGTCCCTCTGCTTCTGCCATGAGTTCTATTGTTTTCCCTAAATTCTGAAGTCCTTCTTCAGACAGATGCTGGAATGTTATTTTTTTAACAAAACTATCCAGAGAAACCCCGCTGTAGTTCCTTGCATATGCGTTTGTCGGCAACGTGTGATTGGTTCCGCTGGCGTAATCTCCTGCACTCTCACAAGAGTAATTTCCTAAGAAAACCGACCCTGCATTCTGGACCATTGGAATATATTTTTTGAAATCCTTTATTGCTAAAATAAGGTGTTCCGGGGCATAGAGATTGCTGAACTCAATGGCTTCATCTAAAGAATTGACCAGAATAAAACAACTGTTTTCCAATGCCCTTCCCGCCATTTCATTTCTTGGTAATTTTTTGATTTGATGATCAATGGCCTCAATGGTCTCATTGAAAACTTTAAGGTCGGTAGCTACGAAAATCACCTGACTGTCACTGCCGTGCTCAGCCTGTGAAAGCAGGTCTGCAGCACAGAAATCCGGCACAGCTTGCTCATCCGCAATTACAAGAACCTCACTTGGCCCTGCAGGCATATCAATGGCTGCCCCATACCGTTGGGCATATTCTTTGGCAGCGACCACAAACTGATTTCCAGGTCCAAAAATTTTATACACCTTTGGAATACTCTTCGTTCCTAACGTCATGGCAGCAATAGCCTGAGCTCCTCCGGTTTTAAAAACTTTGGATATTCCGCACAGTTTTGCCGTATAAAGAATTGCAGGATTTACATTTCCGTTTTTATCCGGTGGTGTGCAGAGGATAACTTCCTTACATCCAGCCAGATTAGCAGGTATAGCAAGCATTAAAACCGTGGAGAATAAAGGAGCTGTTCCTCCCGGAATATAAATCCCTATTTTTTCAACTGCGCGATTTTCTCTCCAGCAAACAACTCCTTTTGTTGTTTCAATCTTCTGAACTTCCTGCTTCTGCGATTCATGGAACTGAAAGATATTTTCTTTTGCCTGCTGAATAGCTTTCTTCAACTCACTGCTAACCAGCTTTGCAGCTTCTTCAATTTCCGGTTCTGAAACAATGACACCATCAGTTTCTGCCTGATCAAATTTTTTATTAAATGCAAGAAGTGCCTGATCTCCATTTTTTTCAACTTCCTCAAATATTTCAGCAATAAGCCCTGAAATTTCTGCTCTTTCAAAAACGGGACGTTGTACTAAATCTGCCCATATATTTTTCTTAGGATATCTGTATATTTTCATAGGTATGTGTTTTAAATGACCATTTTATCGATTGGAATAATAAGTATGTCCTGGGCTCCGTTTTCTTTCAGCTCGTCAATAACATCCCAAAATCTTTCTTCATCAATCACAGAATGAATACTGCTCCATCCTTCTTCGGCCAGAGGGATTACCGTAGGGCTTTTAAGAACAGGCAGAACACCTGCTACTTTTCCGATTTTTTCATTAGGAACATTCATCAGGATATACTTTGATTTCTTTGCCTTTAAAACAGCCTTGATTCTGAATAAAAGCTTTTCGAGAATAGCTTCTTTATCCTGCGACAGTTGAGGGGTTTGGGCAAGCACTGCTTCCGATTTGAGAAGGCTGACGGTTTCTCTTAATCCATTCTTAAATAAGGTGCTTCCAGAACTTACGATATCGCAGATCCCATCTGCCAGGCCAATGTTAGGTGCAATTTCTACAGAACCCGAAATGATGTGTATATCTGAAGTAATTCCTTTTTTTTCTAAGAAAGTCTTTAGGGTATTGGGATAGGAGGTTGCTATTTTTCGTCCTTGAAAATAAGAGAGTTCATCGGTTTCCACCTCTTTGGGAACAGCAAGGGAAACCCTGCACTTGGAAAAGCCAAGCTGCTGGATGATCCGGATGTCTTTTCCTTTTTCTATCAAAAGATTTTCACCTACGATAGCGATATCCACTACCCCGTCTTCAAGATACTGAGGAATGTCTGAATTTCGCAGATACATGATTTCCATCGGAAAATTATCTACCGAAACTTTAAGCTGGTCTTTACCGTTGTTGACAAATATTCCGCAGTCTTTGAGAAGCTGTAAAGATTCTTCGTAGAGCCGGCCGCTTTTCTGGATTGCAATTTTTATTTTACTCATTTCGTCTTTTTTGAGTCCGAGTAAATAAAAACTGATTGATTGGAATTTCTGAGGTGAATTCAGGAAACAAAAAAACCGTCTATTTACTCAGACGGTTTTTATTATTTTTGATTTTAGCATGCACATATATCAATCAATTCCGCCTAACAGAGATGATGATAATAATGATGTAATGCTAAAAAAATGGGTTTCATTGTATTGAATTGTGGTACAAATGTAGGGTTTATTTTTAAAATGCAAAGTTTTTTCAGATAATTTTTTGATAAAAATTCATCAGCTCTTCAGCAATAGGTTGGTCATTAAACTTCTGAACAAACTCGAAACTCCTTTCTGCACGGCGTTTCCTTTCGGATTCATTTTCCCATAAAAATTTTATTTTAGCTCCAATGTCGAGAGCATTATTTGGATCAATATATACAGAATCGCTTCCTCCCGCTTCAGGCAAACAGCTCGTATTGCTGGTCACCGTCACTGTTTTTGAAAAAAGTGCTTCTATCACTGGGATTCCAAAGCCTTCAAAGAAACTTGGGTATACAAAAATATCGGCCATTTTATAGATCACAGCCAATTCATCCATGGAAATGCCTTCCAGAAACAGGACTTGTTTTTCCATGTTGTTCTTTTTCAGGAACCGTTCAATCTTTTGGTAATATTTGGTCTTTCTTCCCACTACTACCAGAGGAATATCTGTTCCGTGGATTCCTTTTACAATATTCAGAAGGTTTTTTCGCTCCTCTATTGTTCCCACATTCAGAACAAATCTTTCAGGAAGTTTAATTTTTTCTTTTACCTTCTGCATAAATTCCTCAGACTGCTGCTCTTTAAAAGCTTTATGACAGCCCTGGTAAATCACCTCGATTTTAGTCTCCGGAACTTTTAAATAGTGGATAATATCTCTTTTGGTCTGTTCTGAAATCGCAATAATCTTATCGGCTGCTTCAGCTGCTTTTTTAAATTTCCAGAAGTGAATTTTCCTGTCAAAAAAAGAATAATACTGAGGATACCTCATAAAGATCAGATCATGGATCGTAACCACTTTTGTGATCGGTGTTTTATCCCATTTCAAGGGCAATTCACCGGATAGGCCATGGAAAATATCAGCTCCCTGTTTCTGAGCATCTTTCCCCATTTTCAGCTGCCTTGAAAGACTTCCTTTTGAGGTTTCTATAAACCGCACATCCGGACGATCCAGAATATCTTTTCCCCGCTCGGAGGTGTTTTTATTAAGCAATATATACTGATTATCAGGATAATATTGAGAAAGTATTCTTACAAGGTCTCTGGAATAATTACCCAAACCGGACGTATTGTGAAAAAAACGTTTTGCGTCAAAGGCAATTTTCATAGGGATCTGTTTATTTTTTTTATAAGGCTACAAGCAATTGTTACTTTCGCCTGGATTTGTTTATGATGAAACTTCGCTGATGCTAATATCATCTTTGTATCTGTTTTTGAAACTCCTGAAAGGTACCAAACTGATGGCCTTTTTCTTTAAGCCAGCCCACGAATGAATCAAACCTTTCTACCATATCTTTTCCAGAGTTTTTCACTGTAAATCCCGGCAGTTTGAATGCTTCCTCTTTAATTTCTGCAAATTCCCACGGATGAAAATAAACATTCAGATATTTGTCTTTTTTCAAGGTATTTGAAGCCAGCTTTTTATAAAACGGCAAAGGAAAATTATGAAAACTCAGCCAGAATAAAGGAATTCTGAAGTTAGGTGATACTGAAGCTGGAATTTGGGTTACATTCCCCTCTTTGAAGTAGGTCCTTGATACCTTTAAATTATTATATCTTCCCGGAAGAAAAGTAGGATTAACAGATGAATTGTAAGAATATCCGGCTTTTTCAACGGCTTTTTCGTCTACGGGCATCATCCTTGGCATTCTTAATCCCGTTACTTCTGTTGAGAATAATTCCTGTAGTTTTTCCCTTGATTCTTTCAGGTGTTTTTCTTCAAATTCAGAATGAAACCATGTGTGAGAAGCCAGCTCATGCCCTTCTTTTAATAATCTTTCAATAAGGTGTTTGCTGTTCTCAGCAAAAACCACAGTAGAAAAGAAAGTAGCTTTTGCCTGATGTTTTTTAAGGATATCCAATATCCTTTCCAGTCCTGTCTGCGAAATTGAGATCTGCTTTTCAAAGGGAATTTCACCCTTATACTCTAATGGCATATCAAATTCTTCGATATCAAAACTCAATAATACCATTCTAAAAATTTTTGTTTTTAATAATATAATTAGGCCTGTCTTTCACCTGTTTAAATATTTTACCTAAGTAAATTCCCATAATTCCCATAATGATCAATTGCAGTCCTCCAAAAAAGACGATCGTCATAATCAAGGATGCCCAACCTGAAATTTCCGTTTTTGCCACAAATGAATGAATGACGTAAGTTCCGTATCCCACAATGGAAAGTGCTGAAAATAAAAAGCCTAAATAAGCCGCTATATACAGTGGTTTTACGCTAAAAGCTGTAATCCCTGTAAATGCAAAAGTGAGCATTTTTTTAAAATTGTAGCTGCTTTCTCCGGAGAGTCTGGTATCTGCTTTAAAATCAATTCCGGCCTGTTTGAAGCCCATCCAGCTGGTGAGACCTCTGAGGAATAAATCGTCTTCGGTAAAGGTACGCATTACTTCAACAGCATTGGCATCCATTAACCTGAAATCTGAACCCCCTCCTTTTGTTAAATTAACATCGGATAAGCCGGATAATATTTTATAGAAAAAGTCTGACGTTTTTCTTTTAAAAAAAGATATTTCTTTGGGATATGTTCTTACAGTAAATACAATATCATAGCCTTCTTCCCATTTTTTAATCAGTTCGGGAATCAGTTCGGGTGGGTGCTGAAGATCGCCATCCATTGAAATAACGGCATTTCCATTGGCATTATCCATCCCGGCCTTTACAGCGGGCTGATGGCCGAAATTTCTCGAAAATTCAATATATTTCACTTCTTCAAACCGCTGAGACAGTTCTTCCAATCGCTGCTGGGTATTGTCTCTACTCCCATCATTAACGAAAATAACTTCATAATGATAGTTTTCCAGCCCGGAAAAAACATCCCTGATTCTTTCATGGACTAAGGCAACATTACCTTCTTCATTATGGGCAGGAATGACAATTGAGATTTTCTTCATGAGTTAGTATGATAATTTATCTGTATATTTTTTAGTCATCAGCTCCCAGGTCAGTCTTAGCCATATGACCACACATGGAACAGCTTTAATGGCATACTTCAGAATAAAATTCTCTTTTACCGTTTTTGGAAACAAATCTGAAGTTGAAAAACACGTAAACAGGATCAGAAACACCAACATGGCAATAACTACCGGACTTTTCTTTTCCTGAATCAAAAACCAGATGACAGCACCTGCCACAGCAATGATATAGGTAGGTGGTTCAGAACTGGAGCTGAACAACACTACAAACAATAATGATGATGCTAAAATAGACAGTTTAAAACCTAAATACTTGTACTGACTGATTCTCAGGTAAGGTAAAAAGAAAAGCGGAACCCCAATAGCCAAAAATATCGTATTGGGAATGGCAGCATCTCCCAGCACTCTTCTCACAAATCCCATCAGGGAAATATCCTGAAAGTTTCCAAGCTGCTGGTTTTCCATATTTTTATGTTTCAATTCTACAAACCAGTCTACATAAGACTGCAGACCGAAATGGAAAGATGAATACAACATCGGAATAGCCAGAAATGCTAAAGAAATAACAATAAAGGAAAGTATGAATTTCTTTTTATCTTTTATGAAAAAGAATGAAGAAAGCCCTACAATTCCATAGATTTTTACAAAGAAACCTATGCAGATTGATAAAGCAGACTGCACTTCTTCTTTTCTGTAAATATGGGCTGCCGAAAGAATAATCAATCCTGCCAATGCCACATTAAACTGCTGGTGGAGGCTGGAGGTGATAAACTCCTGTAAACAAAGCCATAAGAAAAAGGATTTATTTCTTTCTGAGAACGGTAATTTTTTTGCTGCCAGTAGGAAAACCAACACATTCGCTACATTCCACAGGATTAAACCCGCCCAATCCGGAAGCATTGCAAAGGGAGCAATAATGGCGCTAAAGAATACCCCATAATGATTAACATCCAGATATTCCGGGTAAGAAAGATAAAGGTTTCTCTCTTTAAGGGTGTTAAAAAAAACGTTCTTAAAAATAAGGTAGTTATTGTAAGCACGCTCTCCCCTGGAATATTTTGACAAGGCTGTAGCAATGGCAGTAATAATATAAACCCCAAATATATATTTAGGGTTTAGTATAAATGATGAAATTTTTTCCTTCAATGTGGCATTTTTTATGGTTGTAAACTATACAGCTACATTATTTTCCCTTAAAGCATCATTAAGTGAAGTCTTCTTATCTGTAGATTCTTTTCTCTGCCCAATAATAAGAGCACATGGAACCTGATATTCTCCGGCTGGATATTGTTTGGTGTAACTTCCAGGAATTACTACTGAACGTGCAGGCACTCTTCCTTTTATTTCAACAGGCTCATTTCCTGTTACATCAATAATTTTTGTAGATGCCGTCAATACAACATTAGCTCCCAGTACGGCTTCTTTTTCCACATGTACACCTTCTACAACGATACATCTTGAACCGATGAAACAATCATCTTCAATAATTACCGGAGCAGCTTGTAACGGTTCCAATACACCACCGATACCCACTCCACCACTCAAGTGTACGTTTTTACCGATCTGTGCACAGCTTCCTACTGTAGCCCAGGTATCTACCATAGTTCCTGAATCTACATAAGCCCCGATATTAACATAAGAAGGCATCAGAATTACTCCTGAAGCTACAAAAGATCCTTCTCTTGCAATGGCATGAGGTACAACTCTTACTCCTTTTTCTGCATAATTTTTCTTTAAAGGAATTTTGTCATGAAATTCAAATGGTCCTACTTCAATAGTTTCCATTTTCTGAATTGGGAAATACATTACTACTGCTTTTTTCACCCATTCGTTTACCTGCCATCCATTTTCTGTAGGTTCAGCTACACGAAGTTCTCCGGAATCAAGTAAAGAAATCACCTCTCTTATCGTTTTTTGGCTCTCTTCATTTTGTAATAAATCTCTGTTATCCCAAATGTTTTCAATTGTTTGTTGTAACGACATGCTTCTTATTTAAATTAGTTTGAAAAATTATACGGCCAAAGATACAAAAAAGTTCAGCAAAATACCTGTTAACTTTATGCTTTTGACTAAAGGCTGAACATATGTCCAACCCTCTTTTTATAAGTTAGATAGCCTGTCCGTTTTTGGAAATCTGGGTGGTTGTTGTTCAGGATAGATATTTGCCAGCTCCTGAGACTTTCAGAAAGAAGCTGATATCATTGTTTTTTTAAGGCTCCACGGGACACATCCAATGTGGTAAAACAATATATCGTATAAAGGCAGCAATTCCTAATGACATCAATGAGTACATATTACAGAACTCTTTGAGCATGGAGATAGGCTTTATTCCAATATTTTTCGTTCAGGGATGAAATAATCACTCCTTTTGAGGTAGAGGCATGGATAAACTTAACTTCCCCATCAGGTCCTATATCATGAACAATTCCTACGTGGGAAACCCTGCTTCCTCCTGCTGTTGCAAAAAACAACAAATCACCGGGCTTAACATCGGTAATGTCTATATTTTTCCCGGCATCGGCCTGGTCTGATGATCTTCTTGGAAGGTTGAAAGAATTTTCTTCAAACACTTTTACCGTAAACCCGGAACAGTCGAATCCGGAAGATGTATTTCCTCCAAATTTATAGGGAGTTCCAATATATTTCTCTGCATCTTTCAGAATATCATTCGCCGATCTTGGGACTTTTCCGTCAAATTTAGAATCAAGTCTTCTAAGGTTTTCAGATTTTGTCACTGTTTTAGATCCTGATTTTTTATGGGCAGAAACGCTTTTTGATGATCCACAGGAAATGACAAAAGCAGAAGCTATCATGAGAACAGACAGCTGCTTTACTCTTAGTTTTTTTACAAATAATTCCGGTCCCATACTCCTCTGATTTTTACTTAATTAATTATATACAAATATACATTTTATAATTTAATTATAGAATAACTATACTACAACTATATGATAAATATATGTTAAAATTTAAATTCCCATTATTTATTCCTATATTTGGATTCAATTTGGCAATAATAATATGGCAACGTATGAAAGTCTCATCAAGATCAAAGGAACTGTGGGTGACCTGGTTTTTTATAATCTGAACGGCAAGAATGTGGTTCGGAAGAAAAGCGGTTTTAATAAAACGGCTTTTAAAAAGAAAGCGTCATATGAAAAAGTAAGACAGAACAGTTCGGAATTTGGGCACTGTTCTAAAGTCGGAAAAATCATACGGGCCGGTTTGACTGCCTATATTAAAGAAGCAGGAGATCCCCTCCTCTACCAGAAGTTTGCTAAGGTAATGACCGAAATTAAAGACCTAGACATCTTATCTGAAAGAGGTAAAAGGACTGTAAAAGAAGGATTAAAAACAGAAGAAGGAAAAGCTCTTCTCAGAGGATTTCCGTTTGGGAAAACAAAAAAATTATTAGTTAAAGTTCAGGATTACACTCTTTTTCCGGATGAAAGCTCAGCATCATATATGGCTGATATTCTGACGATCAGATTGGATTTTGAACATTACACGGCTGAATATGCTGAAGAGCATATTATTCTGGAGAATAAGCAAAAGATCAGTTTTAAAAAGCAGTTTTCGGAAGATGATTTTCTGATTTGTTTTGTGGCCCTGAAAAAAGAAGACCATACGATTACCCATATGGGATTTGTATAAATAAAAAAGTCTGCAACTTTCTGCAGACTTTCTATTTTTATTTTTTATCTCCTTTCCAGCTTCCTGATTTTGCAGGGGTGGGAAGTGAGTTGGACCAATTTCCATTTCCTTTTTTATCCGTATTTAAGGTTCCTCTGAAATCTCCTTTTGACGGAAGCCCTACTACTGCATTTAAATCTCCTGAAGTACTTAGATTACCGGAAATATTGTAATTTTCATCATTTACATCGGAATGCATGGTACCTGTCACTTTTCCTGCATTATCTACCACAATGTTCCAGACTCCCTTATCACTCCCCTCGTAGGTTCCTGACCATGTTCCTATATAATCATAGATAGTGTCATCATCAGAGCTACAACCGATAAATAAAAACGCCGTTAATAAAAGTAAAAAAAGTTTCTTCATAGTTTCAGTAGTTTTATAACCTAAAATCCTGTTATTCCCTGTTCCATTTTGTTCAAAAAGCATCCTGTGACAAAGAATAGTGTTTAATATTTATTATTTTTTGTTCGTGCAAATCTACTAATTTTTTCTTCAAATTGTCTGAATTTTAATCAGCAGGCAATATGTTTATTAAAAAACAACATATTTCGGCTAAAATACAAATATTTTTCAAACAATATCACGGATCGGAATTTTTGAGTTAATCTTTCATTCATTAGTTTAATTTATCCTTAATTAATTATTATATAGCTATTAAGTTACTATATTATATATTTTTATAGAATTAATATCTTAAATTATATATATTTCCTATCTTAGTGAAAAATTAGACAGATTTAATTTAATAACATGAAAACAAAAACTATTTTTGTGGCAGTGCTTGCATTTTATGGCAGTGTAAGCGCTCAGGTAGGAATTAATACAACTACTCCTACTCAGACATTAGATGTAAATGGACAGGTAAGAGTACGAGGGTTGGCAAATCCTGATAAAAAAATTGTTTCGGCAGATGCACAGGGAGTTCTTACCTTATTATCCCCTGAAGAAATTTTTTCTCCAAAAGCTATACTCAACACTTCTACATCTCCTGCTGAGCAAAGATCCACTATCTATGAAGGACATTGTTTCCAGCCTTCAGATAATGCTTCTTCGTGTACTGTTATTGTTAACCATTACAGTTCGTGTGCAGGTTTTACCAATGCTGTGGATACTCAAATTGTAGTTGGACAGGGAATTAATACAGGAAACGGGCAGTTCTTAGGCACCTGGTCGGCCCGATTCATCGACAATAAGGGATTTTTCGGTACGGCACCTGTGGCCAACCAGATTCCTCCCGACTATCCAAGAATTTCCTATCCAGCCCCTAACATGGCCAATTATCTGGGAAGCGGATCATTCTCCGGACAATGTAACACCGACCTGGTTACTACCATCAATCAGACCACCGGGGATATAAAAATAGAATCTGTGAAACGAAGTATGTTTGCACATCTTGTCTATCTTATTTCAGTAGCGCGTTCGAAAAGTCTATAATACCTATATAATTGATTTCAATGAGGAGCCGCAATGTCTGTTGTGGCTCTTTTTTTAGAAGGAAACATCTGTACTTGTTTTAAGTACCTCAAAGTCATTGCTATTTCTAAGTTTTTTTAATCCGTTTACATGCATATATTGTATGATCTGTAAATTTTAATAAAACTTCAATCTCCTTTTGTACATTTGCTTTATCATAGACAGTTGCACTCAGCTTCACCTGACCTGATTTCAAATATAAACCAACAGCTATCCCAATGACCACCAGAAAAGAAAATTCAACAAATAATCACAACGAAATGTACTGGAAAAGCAATTGTGGGCTGTCCGGTACTTTAGCAATAATAGGGGGAAGATGGAAAATTAACATCCTCGCCTACCTGCTCAATCACCCCAGACTACGGTATTCTGAACTTAAAGAAAAGCTTGTTGGAATTTCCGAACGGGTATTGAGTGCCAAATTAAAAGAACTTGAAAATGATTCTCTGATAGAAAAGATTGAATATGAAGGATTTCCTCCTAAAGTAGAGTACATTCTAACAGAAAAAGGAAAGTCTTTAAAAGAAATCTTTGATTTGATGGACCGTTGGGGAGATCAGGCCATCGAAAAACCAGATGAATAAAAATAAGGAAGCTGTAACGGTTTGTTAATTTTAAACCACGAATACACGTATAAAATGTTCGCATATTCGTGGTGTAAACTAAAAGGTTACCTCAATTTTGAGGCGCTCTTTTACAATGCTGCTTAGACCATAATTTTAAAGTTCTTATCGAGGACCAGTAAAACAACTGAAATCATACACATCAGTAAAGAGCTGTAATAATGATTGTACTCATTGTGAGCCATGTGAGCAGTGAAAGCTCCTATGGCAAAAGGAAATAAATACAGTGCTGCTATATTTCTAAACTGAGGTTTAAATAGGCCTACAACCAACATAACAACTCCCAATAATTCCAATACCCCTATAAGAATTGTCGAAGGAATATTAAATCCTAAAGATTTCATACTTTGCATCATAGAAGTCTTCTGAAAGACCTTATACAAAGAAGCATACCCAAAAACATACAGATAATAGGCATAGCCCGCCCAGTAAATAACGGTTTTTATAATTTCCATTTCTTTTTTTTACAAATTTCATAAAAAGAAATATTTTTCCTGTTTACTTACTAAATTGTAGGAAAAGGGAAATTTTGAAAAAAAGAACAGGTCTCTATAGCAAAACTGAAAAAATGGGGTGTTTTAACAGGACTTTTCACCTTGAATTCCCTAAGGTAATTTTAAATCAAATCAGAAAACACCCAAAGTCTGTGAGTGATAGTAAATAAAAAATTTGGAGTAATTTACATGAAATTGGCTATCTGTGTCAACATTTTAAAATTGAGCAGCTGTATTTTCCGGCCTTCCATCAAGATAAGCTGATCTTTTTTAAAATCATGAAGTATGCGTGCCAATGTTTCATTTGCTGTACCGGCCATATTGGCTAAGTCTGCACGGGATAGTGTGATAAATACGTCGTCTTCTGCTCCGTTTCCTTTATATTTATTATGTAAAATAAGGAGGCTCAGAGCCACCCGCTCTCTGACAGTACGCTGTGACAATACCGTCATCAAATTGGCCATCACACTGAACTCATGGCTTAAGCTTCTTAAAAGCAATCTTGAAAATACCACGGACATATCCAGTAATTTGAGAAAGTCTTCTTTTGAAATAAATGAGATCATTGAATTTTCAAGAGTCTGCGTGGTGTCTCCATAACATTCATTGCTTAAAATAGCTGAATATCCAAAAAACTCTCCTGAATTGTAAATATAAATGATCTGCTCCCTCCCCTCATTATCTACTTTATACTTTTTTACTTTCCCTTCTTTTAAATAAAAAATACCACTGGGTATTGTTCCATCGGTAAATATCGCTTCATTTTTGCGATAATTCCTGTTCTGCATTACGCCCTGAAGCAGCTCTTTATCACTGTCCGGCAATTCGTCAAAAAGGTATTGATTATTGAATATAAATTTTGAAATCATAGGTTAGAACAAAATTAAGCAATTTTCAGCTATGCAATTTGATTTAAATCAAATTTTATCACAATCTAGATCATCATAAGTCTCAGCTAAACGATCTACTTTTACACCGGCAATTAAATAAAAGAATTATAAAAAATGAAGATTCCTGAAAACCTCTTGTATACAGAGGACCATGAATGGGTGAGATTAGAAAATAATACGGCATACATTGGAATTACTGATTTTGCGCAACGTGAATTAGGTGATATAGTCTATATTGAAATCGAGACGCTGGGAGAAAATTTAAAACAGCATGAAGTATTTGGAAGCGTGGAAGCCGTAAAGACTGTATCAGACCTTTTCCTGCCTGTGCCCGGTGAAATACTGGAGATCAATCCCAAACTGGAAGCCAACCCGGAACTTGTGAATACCGATCCTTATGGAGAAGGCTGGATGATCAAAATCAGAATCGAAAATATTTTTGATACAGAAGGTTTACTGAGAGCTAAATCATATGCATCTTTAATTGGCAGATAATCTCATAAAACTCTAATAACCAGGAAAACAACATTCATAAAATAAATTTGATTCCTATGCTTATTCCTAAGAATCTTTATTATACTAAATATCATTTATGGCTAAGAAAAATAGGATTGTATGATTTCTGCATAGGAATTACTGATTTTGCCCAGAAAGAAATTGGTGAAATCAATCTTATTGAAATCAATCTGGAGGAAAAAACAATAGGAGAAAAGGAACCATGGGGCTTTGTTTATGGAACTCACAAAACTTTCCCCCTTATTTTGCCCGGTGAGTTTACCATTACAGATGTCAATATCATGCTGAACGAAAAGCCTTCACATATTAATATAGCTCCTTATAGTTATTGGTTTTTGAGTATTTCAGCCGATATTTGCACCAGTGAATTTTTGACCCATAAAGAATATATTCAACTTATCAAATGATTTTTAATGATCTCAAATTAAATATTGATGTTAAAGACAGTACTTTTAATGAACTTTATCCAAGTCATATAAAAGAGCTGGCAAGCCGTCATTGGACACCCATTGCTGTTGCAAAGATAGCCGCCGAATATCTCGCCCAGAAGCCTGATACTAAAATACTGGATATTGGTGCCGGTGTCGGAAAGTTTTGCCTGGTGGGGGCAGCTTCTACCAAAGGGATGTTTTTCGGTGTTGAACAGAGAGCTTCCCTCACGAAGATCTCAAAAAAGATAGCTTCCCGTAATAAAATCGATAATGTAGAGTTTATTCATGCCAATATCAATGAAATTTCCTTTTTGGATTATGATGCCTTCTACTTTTTTAATTCTTTTTATGAAAATATAGATACCACATGTTTAATAGACAATACAGTGATGCCGGAGAAAGATTTATATTATGCTTATTCGGACTACGTAAAGGAACAGCTTGATAAAACTCCTGTAGGTACCCGTCTGGTTACGTATTGGAGTAAATGGGATGAGATTCCTAGCAGTTTTGATATCGTGGGTACCGACTGTAATGGATTACTGAACTTCTGGAAGAAAACAGTATAATCAATTCCGAAATGAATGGAGCCTGTCTAATGACAGCAGGTTACCCCAATTCAGAAAGTAGATGATCACTAAGATTCTCTATAGATTTTCTGATTACAACTTACAAATCAGCAATGATGGTATTATTACCAATATGCGGTCTGGATATTATATATTTTTTTGGAGTATTACTACGATCTTTTTTGTAGTAATACTTTTTTTCTCAGAAATATCTTACTTATCACGATGTCTCTTTACAAAATTGAAGGCTTTTATTGTATACCTATTCCTTTAACTGAGGAGTGGCTAATTAGGTTTGGCTTTGAAAATAATGACGGAGAAAAGTATAATCCGAATGATGAATAGGTAGAGCAATTTGAATATACATTAGATATCATAGAGCTTTCATATGCAAACCGTCTAAAGGCTGGATAATCAAGTTGGGAAATTATGATGATGAGATACGTACACCAGCTCCAAAACCTTTTCTTCGCACTTAAAGGAAAAGGGTTAACAGTAAGCAAATAGTTTTCAAATAGTTTTTAAGGAATCCCATAATTATTTTGTATAATATTTTCCTTTCTTTGACCAAAATTATGAAATGAAAAAAATTGTCTTTATATTGGGACTTGCCTGTTATTCATGTGGAGATAAATATGAAGGTCAAATTATTTATAAGACAACAATTCCTCCATACATGATTAGTAATATTACCAAGTCCGATATAGATATAGAAGCCGACACAGATAGACAAGCAAAAATTCAATTTGTTACGAGGGCTACAATTTATAATAATGTTTCCCCTTACATTCAATCGGAATTTATAACCGGATCCTTGCTAAAAAACAAGAGGGGTATAAGTTATTTACTAGATCAAAATACAATTGACAGCATAAATATATCAATTAAAAGAATTACAGCACATAGAAACGGCTATTTCAATCCGTATAAACAAAAGTAAGCCCCAATTAGACTGCCCACAAAAAGTTAAACACTTTTTAAGGGCAGTCTACAAAGAGAAGGCATAAATTTTAAATTCTTGAATGTTTAAGTGTAAATTTTTTGAACCTACTACCATACATCAATTTGAGACGATCACAACATTCATTAAATAACTCGTGATCTTCATCCCATTCATCTTCCGGATTCAATTGTAAAAATCCATAGATTTTCCCGTCCACATCTAAAACATCTAAATAATGTTTCGTTTCCTTTCCATTTTTAATGGTTCTATAAATTATCATTTGTTAAATTTCCCACTGTTATAAGGTACTATCTCTAATATAGTGATTTAGATAAGAAAAACAAATAGTTATATAGAATATTTTTATATTTTTTTGGAGGGCAGCGGATTTTCTTTCTTAATCACCTCTTGCATCTTATCCACTTCCTTTATACATATGATATTTTAATGCTAACTTTTCATCGTCAGCCATGAGGTTGCTAAAATACTTGATGATGTAACTGGCAGTTTCTTTGTCCATACTTAGTAAATATAGTCAATGCAGAACCTTTTACAAATATTTTTGCCATTGATCTATTTTAAATTCGTTGTAAAGAAACTTTCCAATTTATCAAATGGAATCACATCCACTTTATCATACAAATCTACGTGAACTGCATTTGGAATAATCATTAATTCTTTAGGTTCATTTGCTGCTTTAAATATATCTTCACTGAAATATTTTGAATGTGCGTTTTCACCGGCAATCATAAGAATAGATCTTGGCGAAATTTCTTTCACGTAAGTCAATATCGGCATATTCATAAACGACAACGGATTAGTTACCAACCATGCTCCGTTTGAGTTCACAGAATTTACATGAAAGCCTCGTAGTGTTCTGTAATAGTCAAAATATTCTTTTACAAATTGTGGTTCATCACCTTTCAGGGATTCCGGCAGATTTCTTGGTCCATTGGCAGGCTTTCCGTTTTCAGCGTCTTTCCAACGTTGCTGCCCCAAATCTTCCAATGTTTTAGTGCGTTGTTCTGATGTTACAGAGTCGCTGTATCCTTTCGACATCAGTCTTGTCATATCATACAGACTTGTTGTGGCAACGGCTTTCACTCGTTTATCAATTGCAGTGGCGTTTAATGCAAATCCTCCAAAACCACAAATCCCAATAATCCCAATTTTATTTCTGTCAATGTTTTTCTGTAACCCTAAAAAGTCAACTGCAGCACTGAAATCCTCCGTATTAATTTCCGGTGAAGCTACATTTCTGGGTTCGCCGCCACTTTCGCCAGTATAAGATGGATCAAATGCCACAACGGCAAAACCACGTTCAGCCATCTGGTTGGCATATAATCCTGATGATTGCTGCTTTACGGCGCCAAATGGTCCGCTAATAGCCAATGCTGCTAATTTTTCATTTCCTGCCCTTTTTGGCAGATATAAATCACCACTCAATGTAATGCCATAACGGTTTTTGAAAGTTATTTTTTGACGGGTTACCTTATCGCTTAATTTAAATGTATAATGTTCTTTTGATGTATTCATTTCTGAAGGTATTGATTTTTTCTGGGCCAAAATATGGGTGAACAAAAGCACGGCAGCTATCGATAATAATTTTATGGTATTCATGTATTCATTATTTGTTGATTATAGTCTCTACAACTGTTGCTAAAACAATAAGTTGATCATCAGTGATTCCGGTATTCCTGCCCATAGCGATGTGAGATTTCAATTGCGGTTCTACTCCTTTCATTGAAGATAAAGCTGCAATGGTAATGAGTTCTCTTTGCTGATGAGTAAGAACATCACTTGCAAAAATATCGGCAAATAAATGTTCTTTTAAAAACGCATCAATTCTTGGTGCAAATTCCCCAAATCCCGGAGCAGGCTTTATTTGTGGTGTATTACTTAAAACTTCCAATACTTTTCTTCCCTGTTCATATTTATCAGGTGGATTATTTTCGGTAATAATTTTTTCACCTTCACTATCTGCTATTCCTTTGGCTTTTCGATCTTCAACAACCGTTTTAAATGCATTAATTGCATTAAGACTTCGTGGAAAACCACAGTACGCATACAATTGTACCAGTTCCTCTTTTATTTCATTAATGGTCAATCCATTATCCAGTCCTTCATTTAATTGGATTTGAAGATCTTCCAGGTTTCCTATTGCTGTTAATGCAGAGATTTTCACCAAACTCTGCTGCCGGCTATCCAGTCCTTTTTTAATTTGTGCGTTCATAATTGTTGCGCTTAAAATGATTACAAAAAAAGTGGGTATATACTTCCAATTCTTCATCCTTTTTTAATCTGCTTATTAGCCTCACTGTATTCTTCATCAGTTACAGGTTCAAGCCAGACATTTTCATTCGTTATCGGATTACATGTAACACCGAGATGGGAAAACCAGCTTTTTGCCGTTGCTCCGTGCCAATGCTCCACATCAGGTGCAATTTCTACAATATCTCCTGACTTAAGATGTATGGCACGCTTTCCTTTTTCCTGATACAATCCTTCACCGCCTACGACAATTAAAATCTGTCCTCCAGTGTGCTTATGCCAGTTGTTTCTACAGCCGGGTTCAAAGGTTACGTTTGAAAGGGGCACATTTAAATCCTTCTCTGTAGTAAGCATTGCCAGGTAAGATTTACCTGTAAAATATGGTGCATATTCAGTATTTTCTTCACCCGTAGGAAAATCGCTTATTTTGGGAATTTCTGTTTTCATATTTTTTTATTTTTATTATTGACGGTGTATAAACCGAAAATATGGGTTACCAATTGCCTGACGCTTAATTTTTGATTTAGGAGTAAATATCTTTAAGAAATTTTGCAGGTATTCCACCGACAATGCTATTGTCGGGAACATTTTTAGACACCACCGCTCCAGCTGCTACAACTGCATTCTCACCGATTGTTACACCAGGTAAGATGGTCGCGTTGGCACCGATCCATGCATTTTTTTTGATAAGGATAGGTTTGCCAATCAGTCCTTTTCTATCTTGAGGGTTTAACGGATGGTTTTCGGTAATAAGGCTGACTTTTGGACCAATTAAGACATCATCCTCAATCGTAATTCCACCTAATGCTAAAAAAGTACAGTCAAAATTAATAAAGACATTTTTTCCAATGCTGATGTGCTTGCCATAATTGATGTAAATTGGTGTGAATACGGCAACATCCTGAATTTCTTTATCTAAAATCCTGCTTAATAGCTGCGTAATTTCCTCCGGGTCCGAAGAATTATTCATCTGTATAAGTAATGCTTTCACAGCAAATGCTTCCTCTCTTAGCCTGCCTATTTGTAAATCGTTGGGAAATATCGTTTCACCAGCTAAAAGCCGTTCAAAAATATCTTTCTGAACAGAAGTAGAATCGGAGATGTTGTTTGAATCTGACATTGTATTTGGATTTGATTACCAAGTACAAAGTTAATACCTCCTTTGAGCAAAGTGGTAATGATTATCAAACCAAAGATTAAGAAAATCAAACTTCCGACAAACGAAAAGCAGTCGGATTAGTTCCTGTAAATTTTTTAAAGAAATTATTGAAGTAGGTTGGATAGTCGAATCCCAGGGCGTAAGCGATTTCTGAAATACTCCAGTCGGTGTGCAGCAAAAGGGCCTTGGCTTCCATAATAATTCGCTCAGTAATGTGTGATGTTGTAGATTTTCCTGTGACTTCTTTTACAACCCGGTTCAGATAATTGGTGTGTACATTGAGATGTTGGGCGTAATGCTGTGCAGTTCGTAGCTGAAGTGGGTTTTGGATAGTTTCAATAGGAAATTGCCTTTCCAATAATTCCATGAAAACGGAAGTCAATCTTGAAGATGCATTCTTATTCTGTTCGTAATTTTCAGAAGGCTCCATCTTCAGAGATTCGTGGATGATGAGACTGATGTAATTGCGAATCAACTCATCTTTAAATACATAATCACTCTCCTGCTCTGTTATCATTTTATGAAATAGGGTATTGAGAAAAAATCTTTGTTCCTCAGTAATTTTCAAAACGGGTGTTCCGCCAATTTTAAAAAATGAGGACTGCTGTAAACTTTCCGAACGCTCAGAGTTTTTAAAAAATTCTTCAGAGAAAAGAATAGTGTAGCCGGCATAAGTTGTTGAAATAGTTTCCCAGGAATAAGGAATATGCGGGTTTCCAAAGAAAAGGATCGTTCCTTCCTGCTCATACGTTTTGTCAGCGTAATGAATTTTGCTTCTGCCGGTCGTCAGGCAAATTTTATAAAACTCTTTTCTACTGTAAGTCCTGGTCTCAGCACCATCTTCTTCTATTTGAAATGCTTTAAAGCCTTGCAGTTTAAGCTCATTATTAAATCTGGAAACTTCTCTTGTCACCTTTTCTTTCATAATGCAAAGTTAAGAAATTCAAATACGTAACATTTACTTTTTTATTTGCCATATTTATATAATTTTGCTTGGGAAAGCGTTCTCATTTCAGTAAGGGTCAAGTGAGCAATCCATCCCTTAAGCAACTACAATATCTCTCGGTAAGCACTTGATACTCTGAGCGAATATCTCAGGGGAAAATAGTAGAATTGCAGATATTCGATGAGGTTATATGCGCAAAACATGATTTTTACGTTCTTTAAAAAAATAATTATCGAAAAATGGAATTCAACCCCAACAATCCCGTTATACAGCTTTGTATGCAAGGTATACAGCTGGAAGAAACTGAAAATCCGGAAGAAGCAGGTAAATTATTTCTACAGGCCTGGGACAGGGCAACAAACGATTTTGAAAAGTTCCTTGCAGCCTGGTTTATTGGGCGATGCCAGGTAAGGGTTCCTGACCAATTAAGCTGGTATGAAACTGCACTGGAGTTTGCTTTAAAAGCTGATAATGATGCGGTGAAAGGAGCTTTTATTGCTCTTTATTCAAAGATAGCTCAATGTTATGAAGAACTTGGCGATATTGATAAAGCAAAAAAGTATCATGAATTGGCATTATCATCTGTAAACCAGCCTTCAGATAAGGGTCCCTTTTACCATGGTACACGAGCAAATCTGGAAGTAGGTGATCTATTGACAGCTGGACGTACTTCCAACTATCAGTCGGAGCTCGTAATGAATCACATCTACTTTACAGCATTGGTTAACGGAGCAGGGTTAGCTGCAGCTTTAGCCAGGGGCAACGGGTCTGAACGAGTCTATATTGTTGAGCCTAGTGGCAGTTTTGAGGATGATCCCAATGTCACTAATAAAAAGTTTCCCGGCAATCCTACACGTTCCTATCGTACCAGCGAGCCGCTGAAGATCATCGGGGAAATAACAGATTGGCAAAGACAGACACCTGAGCAATTACAGCAATGGCAGGAAAAATTAGCGAAGAATAAAGGAGAGATTATTAATTAGATTATTGCCATCTGCTGAAATGGAGAACCCTTTGTTAAAATAGTTCAGTCTTGTAACGACGAGCCGTTAGATATTTTACAATAAGCTAGACCTGAAGTTAATATTATAAAGACCTGAACGTATGCTTGGATAATCTGTAAAAAAATACCGGATTATCATTCCCCATTTTTGCAGCAGAGGTGCTTTTGCAATTTCGAAACTTCTAAGCATTCTTTTAGCATGAATTCTTATATCTTCTGAAACCTCTTTTTCACTTTGCATCCAATTGTTAACCTCTTTCCAGAGTATCGCTTTTGATATTGCCGGATTTATTTCCCGGTTGTCTACTTTTGTTATTCTGTTACTTTCATGCACTCCCCTTATAGCCACAGCCTGATCTATAATCCCGGGATACAGATCGAGATAAAACGATAAGCGGAAAAGGAATTCAGTATCTTCATGAAGCTGTAAGCCCGGCCTGAAAAAAGACCCCATTTTTAACAGGGCTTCTTTTCGCAGGGTAAGCGTGTCAATACTGAAAAGACCAAAGGTTCCAAGCATATGAAGCTGACCTTTAAAAACATCCTTCGGTTCATATTTTTTATAAACTGTTGTAAGTCTCTCACCAAATAACCTGTAATACTGTTTTTTTGCTTTTTCAGAATAATAATGTACACCAAGCGCACCATACACTCCCTCAGTTTTCTTATTTTTAAAAAGCTCTTTTTCAGCATCAAATCGATTCGGTAGAAAGTAGTCGTCAGCATCCAGGAAAGCAATAAAATCGCCCGTTGATTTTTCAATCCCCAGATTTCTGCTGGTTCCGGCACCATGATTTCTCTGATCCGCATGTTGAAAAAATTTTACTCTTTCATATTTTTCAGCTAGTCCAATGCAAATTTTAAGTGCATTATCAGGTGATCCATCTTCAATAAGGATAACCTCATAAACTTCTTTAAATTGCAATGCAGAATGTACTGCATTTGCAACATATTTTTCTGCATTATAAACAGGAATAATAACGGAAATTTTCATGCGATTAATTATAATTTGTGTTTTGTATTTTGTTTTTAAGCTTGTTTAAACTAATTAAAAACTGAGTCACAAAAGCTGAGTGTTCAAGAAACTTTGTGGCTTTTGACTATGTCAAATCTTCGGTTTGTGGTTAAAATAAAAAGTCTAAACAAGTTCTTTATAAACCCGCTATTTCTATAGATCCGAAATCCATATATGTCCCGAAACAGCCGCGGGTGTAGCTTTCGATCAACAAGAAACAATAATGCTATCTTTATTGTGTACACTTTAATGTTATCCTGATGCTGTGGTAATACATCAATTAGAAAACATATCAGGTGTCTCCTAAAAGTCGTTATATCAAGTGTCGGAAGAGCCAATTTTAGAAGATATTTCTGTTTTTATTCTATATTAAATTCAAAAGAATAATCTTAGAAATACGGTAAGTGGCTTGGCCGCAGAAGACAGAAAGGATGCCTATCTGTCATCCAAAAGTCCGTTTAAAATATCAGATGAAATAGAAAATAAAGCAGTTCATTATTAATAGTATTATTTTAGCTGGTCCTACCGGTATTGTACAATCTTAATCTGCTTTCCAATATATCTAAATGAGAATCTGTAAAATCAAGATGGGTAACAAATCGTACCAGGTTTTTCCCAAAAGGAGAACATAATATATTCTTTTCCTTCATTCCGGCTACAAAACTTACTGCCTCTCTATCTTCGGGGAGCTCTCCTATTACAATATTCGTTTCAACGGGATATAAGCGTATAATCTCTGTATAGGCAAGTAATAAGTTGCCTACTTTTTTTGCTCTTAAATGGTCATTTTTAAGCAGGGAAACATGATGGTCAAGAGCGTAAATACCTGCTGCTGCCAATCCTCCAGCCTGTCTCCATCCTCCTCCCATTGCTTTTCTGGCTCTTCTTGCCTGTTTAATGAATTCTAAAGAACCAATAAGTACAGATCCTACAGGGCATCCCAGTCCTTTTGACAGGCAAATGGATATGCTGTCAAACACCTCACCGTACTCCTTAGGAGTCTCTGAAGTTTCAGTTAAAGCATTAAATAATCTGGCTCCGTCTAAATGTAAAATAAGTCCATGGTCAGTACATATTTTTTTTATTTTTTTTATCTCATCAAAATTATAAATACTTCCGCCTCCTTTGTTTGTAGTGTTTTCTAATACCACAAGCTTTGTTACAGGCTGATGAATATCATTAGGATTATTGATAGCATCTTTAACCAGAGCTGCACTTAATTTTCCATAATCTCCAGCCAGTGGACGCACAGAGGAAAAAGCATTCATGGCAATTCCTCCTCCTTCATAAAGATAAACATGGGAAAGCTGGTCACAGATCACTTCATCCCCGGGTTTTGTGTGAACTTTAATTGCCAGTTGATTGGTCATAGTTCCGGTAGGACAAAAAAGAGCTGCTTCCATACCGAACATTGCTGCCACTTTTTCTTCAAGTTTATTCACCGTAGGATCTTCGTTGTACACATCATCGCCTAATACGGCATCATTCATCACACTTCTCATTTCCGGTGTTGGTAAGGTTAAGGTGTCGCTTCTTAAGTCTATTACTTCATTTTCCATATTGTAAAAAAAAATTAAATAGTTGGATTGATTATTTTCATTGGAATGGACTAATCTTCAGCAGTAATCCGTTTTTTATGAACACTAAGCATAATTGTATAATGAACACTGTCAGAGTTTTTATGGGTTAGTTATATAAAATTTCAGATACTCAATCATCACCTTACCATCATTAGGTTTTTCAAAGGAGATAATCTTATTACTTATTATAGATCCGAAGAATTGTTATTTCAGCTTTTTGCAACAGAACTATTTCGGATTACTCGATTTGTATTTTTCCAAGGCAATAATACAAACAAAATTATTCTGTACGATCATAATAGCAAGCAGATAGGGCTAAAATGATAGATATCTACTATATGTTTTCATTTCCTGGCCTACTAACTTTGCCCATCAATAATACCGATATCAATTGGTAAAAAAACACAAATAACCTATGAATATAAACAAGCGGAGGCTTGTTTAAGATTTGTAAAATAATACAGTTAAAAAAAAATTTAAATACAACAAGAAAATGACAGGAAAAAAATTATTATTTCTAATATGTATCTTTTTATTATCAAACTTATACAGCCAGGGAGGAAAAGTTGGGATAGACACATCATCACCCCATCAAAAAACTGTTTTAGATATTGTTTCTAAGACAAACAATACAGGGGTGTTATTTCCCAGACTTACAACAGCTAATATCACCTCTATTCAACCAACAGCCGGAGACTCTGTTGTTGACGGGTTATGGGTTTATAATACCGACACAAAGTGTTATAATTACTGGGCTGCCGCACCTCAGAATCAATGGCTGGAAATTTGTGGCAGGCCTATTAATACTGTCACAGGCTCTGCTACCCTGAACTGCACAGGGGCAAGCTCCACAGGTACCTTAGTAAGCGGACAGCCGGCAAATGGTGTGTCTGTTACAGTACCCTATACTGCCGGCAACGGGGGAGCATACCCCGCACAAAATATCAATTCTACAGGAGTTACAGGATTGTCGGCCAGTATATCTACAGGAAACTTTAACAACGGATCCGGAAATCTGGTGTTCAGTATATCCGGAACTCCTACAAATAATGGTATAGCCAGTTTTGCCATTAGCATGGGCGGTTCTTCCTGTTCTGTAAATGTCAATGTGAATATGAATGGTGGACAAGCCACATTAAACTGCGGCGGATCAACTAATTCCGGAACATTGGTTGTCAATTCTCCTGCAAATGGGGCATCATTTACAATACCATATTCTGCAGGTAACGGTGGTCCGTTTACAGCACAAAGCATTACATCAACAGGAGTCAGTGGATTGACCGCCACAATTGCTGCCGGAAACTTTAACAATGGAACGGGAAGTCTTACCTATACCGTAAACGGAACACCTTCCACCGCTGGAGCAGCAAGTTTTATGGTCAATATAGGTGGATCTACCTGTACTGTAAACATGACCGTCTTGGCTGGATTTGATTTATCAAAGATGAAAATATTGGCCTTAGGCCAAAGTCCATATTCAGTAGATACAGGAACTAACGGAGGATTAGGTATTGCAATGTACAGCCCTAATAATTTTGGACCTTCCGGAATAGTTAAAACAGTAAATACATGGGACGTTACAAGGCGTACTGTAACCAGTGGCGGATTAACGGACTTAAGAACAGCGGGATACAAAATGCTAATTGTAGGGTATGCTTATAATATAGCTAACCAAACTGATCTCAACAGCATTTTAATTTTCATTGAAAATGGCGGGACCGTTCTCTGGTTCTCTGAAACAAGCGGACCATTTACGTCGACTTTGGTCAATACCATGTCAGGAGGTGGAAGTACTCTTGGAACTTGGTCAACTTGTACTGCTGTCAACTCAAGCACAAGTGACCTATTGGTTGGAGATTTTGGAGATGCGAGAGGAAAAATATTTGGTAACGACGCGTGTACTGCGAGAAATCTAAGTCTCAGCAATCCTGGCTCAATTGATATTTTGTCCAGTTCAGGTAGCAATGTTGTGGCGTTCAAATATAAACCAAAAGAGTTCTATTGGTTCGGAGACGGTGGAATGTCAGTGTATGTTGGCAGTGCAGCTCCTGTAAGCGGTAACAGCTATCCATGGTTATTAGATAGCAGCAGGAGACCCGTTATAAGCCAATGGGGAGGTCGGGCTAATGTATCTAACTCTGTTATGTTGATGAATATTATTGCCAAAGCTTTGAAAAATGCTCAATAACTAGCTTAAAAAGACTTTATTATATGTTTAATGTAGAGGCTGTCTCAAGGGTGAGACAGTCTCTTTTATCTTCAGCCGATAAAATATTTTTGAATAACTGTATCACCTATTACCATTAAGAATCAATAAAAAGCCACGACACTGCTATCTTCTTGTATCATTTTAATATAAAAGATAAAACCAAATGTATATTGTATGGTCGTTATTAAGGCTTTTATTTAATTCAATAGTGGAATTATCAACAAAATTAATTTCTTGGTGTCCCATACAATTATAATGATTTTAATCTTCTATATTAAATTGGATTTTTACTATCCAAATGGGTAACAAAGCTATGGGCTTTTTACAAGTATGATCGTCAAAAGCATACATACCGTCCTGTTATATTCACCTTGGTTGCTCTTCTAGTATACTCAAAAGAGCCGACAGTAAATCTAGTCCTTGCGATGGGCAAATCTCAACTATACCACCTTATTAGATAAGATTCTGTTAATAACAACATTCCACTATATATCGAAGCCATATCCCCGTCCTGTCCTGCTTTTTTAATTAATTTTTATGACAAAATACAGTTTTTGTTATCATAATAATAAATTAAAAAAGCAAAAATGATAGATATCTACTATATGTTTTAATTTTTGGATCTACTAACTTTGCCCTCACGATAATACCGGTATCATTCGGTAAAAAAAAACACCAATAACCTATGAACCTAAACAAGCCCTGAGGCTCGTTTAGGATTTGTAATGATACAATTGAAAAAATGAAAAAAATATTAATTCTTACAGGTGTAATCTTATGCACCTCATATGCATTCGGACAGGTCGGTATCAATTCCGCAACTCCGCATCCATCAAGCAACCTTACTGTAGCTCCAACAAATTTAGAAGGTCAGTATAAAGGCGCTCTTTTAAGCCCCATGACCACAAGCCACATCAATAGCATCCCCAAGCCTGCCAATGGTTTACTAGCTTATGATACTGAAAAAAGATGTTTAAAAGTGAATAAGGGTAATTCCACTCAGTCCCAATGGGTATGTATCAATACAAAACAATAAAAAGGTTTTTCTCTTTTTAAACATCAGCATAAATAACAATTAAATAATACAAAATGAAAAATAATAAATTACTTATTGTAACATTTACTTTAGTAAGCTCTATGATCTTCGGACAGGTAGGTATCAATACATCGACACCTCAGGCAACCCTTGATGTTGTTGCAAAAGTTCCAACAGGATCCGCTGCTAATGTAGATGGGATTTTAGTCCCTCGAATTGACCGGCAGAGAGCACAGAGTATGTCTTCGGTTCCTGTATCTACGTTGGTATATGTGAATAATATAGGAACGGGAACAGCTACAGGAACAACTGTTAATATTGACAAAGTAGGGTTTTATTATTTTGAAAACGGGATTTGGCAAAAAATGCAACCAATAAACGGTCCCAGTGATCTTACTTCAGCCGGCACAGTCATTTATACGAACGGAAGAACAATTGTAGCTCAGGAGATAACGGCTCTCATGTCTGATGATTTTAGTATAACTGCAACTAGTGCTCCAACGGTTGGATCATATATCGGAAATTTAAATGTTGAAATTATAGACAATGAAAACTCTTACACTTCTACTGCTACTTGGAATAATTTTCGAGTTAAGGAGAATGGGGTTTATTCTATAATTATGAATTTACAGTTAACAGATACCAAAGCTTCCGTAGGTAGTTTAGGACCTGTAATTGGACTTTGGGATGATGTCTCTAATCAATGGGTTGCCAGGGTTAATGATGGTTATCCAACAGCAGGCAGATTACAAACTTATACCTTAATTACTTCCATTAACTTAAGAAATGACAGAACGTATTCTTTTAGAGCTTCACCCCATTTTAACAATGGTACTGAAACACTTACTATAAAAGCAATCAACACGGGTTCAACAGGTTCTGGCCCCATATCACAGGTAAGTGTTAGAAGGTTAAAATAAAATACAAATCTATATACTGAATTACAAATGATTATAAAAACTTATCAATTCAATGCTACAGTAATGCTTATAGCAAGCGTAATTATGGCAAAAGGACAAGTTGGAATAGGTACATCAAGCCCGGATCCCTCTGCCAATCTACATGTAGCTCCCAGAAACAGTTCGAACCAGAACAAAGGAACATTACTGGGAACCATGACTACCCAAAATAGAAATTCTATTGCTCAGCCGGCAACAGGTCTGATGATATATAATACCACTGACAATTGTCTTCAGGTTAATAATGGTACACCAGCTACTCCTAAGTGGGAATGTCTAGGTGAGCAGCCTGATCTTCCTTTCGAAAAAATGACTTTCGGACGGTATAAACCTATTTATCCAGGCATTACCAGTAGTACAATTTCTTCATCTCCACCTCTATATAGTCCTACAGAAACCCGACTTTATGGGAGTTATACTGCAAATGGCAATTTTGCTTCAAATGATATATTTAGAATTGATATAGGAAGGATGACCGGAGATACTTATTCAGCTGTTATATATAATGTTTCAGGAGAGAGAATTACTTTTAGCTATAATAGCAATGCGTATCACAATCCAGTAATGGCTAATAATGTTGGTTTAAATAATGCCCAGGGAAGAATGATAGACGGTGATAATATAACGTATTATCGTGAAGCTCAAAATTGTTATGTAACAATTACTTCTCCGGCTAAATGGGCAGGAAGAAAGTTTTTAATTGGAGTGAATCTCTTTAAAGAAGATCTTTCAAGTGTTATTGCTATGGGAGGAAATGGATCCGGAAAGCTAAACCAATCTATGCTCAGTTATATTTTTGAATTTAAGTAACGATCATTTGAGTTTTCTATCATATTAAAAACACAACTTTATATATTTATCTGGTTACAGGTCTTTAGAGGCTTGTAATCTGATAAAGATGACAGAAACTGCATGGAAGATGCCTGCTCATTGGCATACAGCTTATCCTGATTGGTATTCAATAACTTAAATCAAGATTCATGGATTTTAAAAATATACATATAGGTCAGATTATTAAAAAAAGAGTATTGGAATCTGAAATTGATATTGTTCGTATCTGTAATTTTCTTAAATGTTCAGATGAAGAAATCGATACCATGTATACATTAAAAAGTCTTGATTCTGAACTCCTGTTAAGATGGAGTAAACTTTTGGAATATGATTTTTTCAGGATTTACAATCAGCATTTGATTTTATACGCTCCGCAAATATCAAGAAATCAATCTCAGGTAAAAAAAGAATCTGAATTGCCGAAATTCAGAAAAAATATTTATACCAAAGAAATTATTGATTTCATTGTGAACCTTATAGAAAGCGGAGAAAAAACCAGAGCGCAGGTTATTGAAGAATATAGAATTCCGAAAACCACATTATACAAGTGGCTTGAAAAATACAAATCATAAGAATATATCATCATACAATACAAAAAAATCATGGAAAGTATAGGACCCGATTATGTGAAGATTTTTTCAGATATCATTTCGAAAAAATTTCCGGAAAAAATTTCTGATTGCAGGCATTATCTGAGAAAGGAAAAACTATCTTCATTAGAAGTTATCACCCTTAACCGTATTATATTTCATGATGGCAATATACATAATGAATACAAATCCTATGATTATGAAAGCATTGCCAAAATATTGGAATATCAAAGAAAAAATAAGATGACTAACATAGCCACTGCATCAGCATTTAAACTCAGTCGGAATACTTTGGCGGCCTGGAAAAAGATGCATCAATAAAAGCAGTAAAGGAATTTACAAATAGCAGATTATTCATCAGTATGAAATATAACCTTACTGAAAATAAGATACATGGCTATGCTATTCAAACTTAATCTACAATTAAAATTATAAAACACCGCATCGGTATATTTTTTATTCATTCTATCATAGTGTTGTGACCTAATTTCTTTATATCATATTGTTTGGGATACCGATGCTTTGTTTTATTTAAGGCAATACTATAAGACGAAAGGTGTACATATAATAGAAAACCATAAAAAAAACACTTACAAAAAAGCAGCAATGAACTAACATGAAAAATAAATTATTATCAGGATTCATCATTGGTTTGATACTTACTGTAGTTTTATTCCTTATTGCATTTATCTCTAAACTGTAACAGGGATAATCCCATATGATGAATAACTTTTTCAGGAAAAGACCTCTTATCCTGTGGCTACTGGATTTTCATTGAATAGAATCATTCCCAAATTGAGATTTCAAAATTTCTAAAAATTAAAGACAGCAGTCTTTTTTATTACTTGGTATCAGGCCTTCACGCAAAAAAGGTTTCGGACATATCTATTTTCTTATTATTTAAAAAAATCACAATGAAAAAAATTTTAACTATTATTTTATCATTAGGCACGATAATGATATTTGGGCAGGAATCTTGCGCCTTTGACCGGGTTCAGCAGGAACTGGAAAGGAAAGATCCGGAAGTCCGGAAATCAAGAGAAGAGGCAGAAGCCCGTCTCTTGAAGATGAATGCAAAGGAATATCTTAATAAAATTGGGGCCACCTCTAAAAACGGGCTGTATACCGGACAGGTCTATGAAATTCCTGTTGTGATACATGTTATAGAGTCCTCTGATCCATCCAACGCTTCTCTCGTACGGACTGATGCACAGATTCAGGAATGGATAGACAACTGCAACAAGATATTTGCAACAACCTATGCTAATGGCTATTATCCGGAAGGCCAGGGAAATGATGGCGGAAATGTCATCCCTTTTAAACTGGTGCTCGCCAAAAGAACCCCACAATGTAGCACCACTAACGGAATCATAAGGTATAACGGAAGTAGCCTACCCGGATATGATGCCTCTGGTATGAGAGAATCAGGGGCCAACGGGCCTAATCAAAATGAAGTAAAAAGTATAGCCCCACACTGGCCTGAAAACTCTTATTTTAATATGTATCTGGTTATTGGCTTTGATGGAAACAAATGGTCTGACGGGGTTATGGGGTGGGCTGGCGCTCCTTCAAATCCCAATAGTGCCTATAATACTTTTATGAAAGTAAGTGCTATTACCATTAGCAATCAATCTGTTTTAGCACACGAAGTCGGGCATGCACTTGGCTTGGATCATGTTTTTTCCGGAACTTCTACCATTTCGTCTTCCCCACAGGCTTCAGATTGTCCTGATAATTCAAACTGTACGACCAGCAATGACAAAATATGTGATACGGAGCCTACTGCTAATCTTTTATACGTTTCGCCATTTCCTTCCAACACAAACATTAATCCATGTACAGGATCACCTTATCAGGGGATCCAGTATAATGTCATGAATTATACGGCCAGGCCAAGGAAATTTACTGCGGGGCAGAGAGAACGTGGTGTTGCTATGTTCATGCAGCGCCGGTCAAACTTAACCAGATCTTTAGGAGCAACTGCTCTCGATCCTGCTTCTCCTACACCCATATTAATTGCTACTGCCTGTAAACCTACTGGTATAACTAATCCAGCAAATCAATCAATGGGCCCAACCCGGGTTCAGCTCGGCACCATAGATAATGTATCTGATGCATTTTGGACGTATTCCAATGGACATTATTATGCGGATTACAGCCTGCAAAACTGCTTTACAAAAGATGTTTTTACAGATATCAGCGTTAATTTCAATGAGCTAAAGGTGAGTTTTGGCGGCTCTCCACAATATATAAAGGCCTGGATTGATTATAATAATAACGGCATTTTTGAAGATTCAGAATTGATTGGTGCTTCACCTAACAGGATCAATCCCAGCCAGTCACCTTATGTGATTAATTTTACACCTCCTGCTTCAGCAGTAAAAGACACGTATCTGAGGATGAGAGTGATCGCGGACAGGAATCAGAAAACTCCCTGCGAAAACTTAACGAATGGTCAAACGGAAGATTATTCAGTACGAATTTCAGGGGCTACCTTAAATACTATTGAAATTAATAGACTTCCCAAAGCAGTTCATTATTCGCAAGAGACTAATTCGTTGATTCTTGTCAACAGTGGTTCTAAAAAATTTGGCAGCTACGAAATTTATGATATCAGTGGAAAAATGATTCAACAAGGAAAGTCTGAAACCAGCGAAATTACATTGAACTTCTATCATAAAGGAACTTATGTTTTAACATTTATAGAAAACGGTCAGAAAGTTTCTAAAAAATTCATCCAATAAATCGGGCCGGCAAACAGAACCGAAAAGAAAGGCCCATTCCTGCTCAATTAAAAAAAAAACACATTATTATATATTTTATCAGATAACAGGACTTCGGCAAGTTCTGTAATCTGCATAATAAAAAGACTTTGCAAATAATAAAATCTAAGTATGAAAAATAAAAAATTTTATTTCAATAAAAAATATCATTTCTATGATAAGGATCAGAATATTCTGCTGCGGGAAGACCAGTTGATTGGAAAAAAAATGAATGACCTGGATTTCTTTTTCACCGATTATCAAGTACAAAGAATACATACCCGAGAGTGTGTTTTTGTTTTGAAAAAATCATTTTTCGGACTATTTAAACTGAGACTGCATTTATATCTTGATGAAGATACAGTGCATGATTATGATATTAAACCATAATATGACATCGGTATCATATTTCTTGAACTTGTCTACACTTTTTATTATAATTACAAATCGAAGATTTGACATTATCAAAAAGTCACAAAGGTTCTTGAACACTTAAGATTAATGAGACTGTGAAAATAAGCTCACGTAAGTTTTTAAAAATCAAAGATTTTTTGCTTACGTGTACTTTTTATTTTCAATCAGTTTAAACTTAAATAAACTAAAGTGCTTATAGATTTTCACTCAGCTTTTTTGACTCAATTTTTAATTAGTTTAAGCAGACTTATTATAGTACTTATGTTTAAATTCATTTATCATTTTAATTAAATATGCCGGCACTTTCCAACTCAATTTACAATTAAGAGTTGTCAGAATTTGAATTAGTGACCACTAAATACTTACATCTGCCTATAGAATTCTTTTTTTTCGATACTGAATAAAACTTTTGAGGGCCCACTCTGCTTTGGAAGAGTCTCAAAAAATAATAAGTTTTAGCAATGCTTCAGTCCGGCTAAAAAAATCAATTACAGAAATCTTTTATTATTCACAAAAATACACATCAAAAAATTATATACAGCAAAAATAATTAACTGAATTAAGTGATTGTTGGTATAATTTTCGTAATAAAAAGTAGACCTATATTAATTAGCAGAAATATTATGAAAAAAAAGATCAATCCGATAGATGAACAGCAATTTTACGATTTCTTTGCGAAGAACAGTGATCTTCCTGAAAATTATTATGACTTTTTTAAGGATTCAATTAATAATGCAAAAAGCTTCTCTATAGGTCCCTATTTCTGGTTCATTACCAACAATACAAAAATGAGAACAGAAAGAACTAGTGAAAACATTGGGCAATTTACCCCTTACAGCAAGGAAGAATGGATCAATTCAGATACTGATTTTTTCATAAATCTTTTTCATCCAAATGACAGACATCATATCATGGCCGCATTTGTATTCTCTGCAACTTTACGTTTACAGCTTCTAAGAGAGGGAAAAACCAAAATAAGATTCAATTATTATGGCAGAATGATAGACCGGAATGGAGGGTATCGCTGGATATTATTGCAATCACCTCTTCAAATTATTCATAACTTCGAAATAAAAGCTTCTTTGGTAGTCGTTTATGATCTTTCTCATTTCATCATTCAAAACCATCCCTTACTTTCGATAATAGATTTTACTGACAATGAAGTTCAGTATTTCAAACATATTGATCAGGGTCTGCACAAAATAGACACAAAAAAGCCGAATATAACCAATCGTGAGAAAGACATCTTAAGGCTTATGGCACAGGGCTTCAACAGCCCGGAAATTGCAGAAAAGCTTTTTATTTCTTACAATACGGTGGAAAACCATAAAAGCAACCTTAGAAAAAAAACAAATACTAAAACTTCGGCAGAACTGATTGCCTATACTATGAATCACAGCTTGCTCGTCCTTTAAATAAATCGAGCATAATACATGGGCCCTATCAAAAATCATTTCTCTTATAATATGATAACAGAATTTGATGGTTTGCAGCACCTCTCAAGGGTTTCTTATAGGACAATAGTCTTTTATAAACTGCTCACCCAAGTTAAAAAACTTCAGTACAAAGCTTGTTTTATTATTAATAAAAAAAGTATCAGGAAACTGTATGCCAGGAAAAACTATGGATCTGGTTCTTTGGATACTGGTATAATTTTCGCAATAAAAAAGTAGACTTATATTAATTAGTGGAAATATTATGGGAAAAAATATTAATCCAATGGATGAAAAGCAGTATAATGACTACTTCAATAAAAAAGATGGCACACTGCCTGCGAACTATTTTGATTTTTTTGAAGATTCAATTGAAAACGCTAAAAAGTTTTCTCTAGGCCCCTTCTTTTGGTTTATTGTCAATTCAACAAATATGGAAATAGAAAGAACCAGTGAAAATATTGAACAATTTACTCCTTTTAGCAAGGAAGACTGGATGGGCTCAAGCAATGAATTTTTTATTAATCTATTTCATCCACAAGATAGAGAATACGTCATGGCAGCATTTGTATTTTCTGCCAATGTCCGTTTGCAGTTTCTTAGAGAGGGCAAAACAGATGTCGGGTTCAATCATTACGGCAGAATGATTACCCGGGATGGGGGTTATCGTTGGATATTACTGCAGTCACCCATTCAAATTATTCATAACTACGAAACAAAAGCATCTATAGTCGTTATTTATGATCTTTCCCATTTCATCATTCAAAACCTGCCCCTGCTTTCCATAATAGATTTTAGTGATAATGAAGTTCAGTATTTTAAGCATGTTGATCAGCAATTACATCAGATAGACACAGAAAAGCCAAATATAACAAATCGTGAGAAAGACATCTTAAAGCTTATGGCCCAAGGCCTCAACAGCCCGGAAATTGCAGAAAAACTTTTTATCTCTTATAATACGGTGGAGAATCATAAAAGTAACCTTAGAAAAAAAACAAATACTAAAACTTCGGCAGAACTTATTGCCTATACTATGAATCACAGCTTACTTATCCTTTAAATAAAGAGAATATCGATAGAGGACAGCTTAAAAAAATCATGATATGTAATGAAAGATCAGCTTCCTGTGAATTGAAAGATTTGCATTTTAAAATAAATATCATGATGCCTTTTTCTGACATTCTCAACAAAGGCTTCTGAAATTATAACTCTGTACAATGTTACTTATGAAATTGGTTTTTCAAGGCTTTATTTATGTCAAATTGTATGTCACTACATTCAGTACAATATGATTAAATCAGGACCTTAAAAACCATGCTCAAAACCTTCCGTAATTCCCCTAAAATGCTTATATTTGAGTTTATCTTTCCTGATAATTCCAAATCAGGATTTGCCTTATACATTATGTAAGGGATCATCGATTTTCGAATCATTCAGTATGTTCCCCAAATATAAAATAAATGCAACAAATTATAAACGAAAAAAAAGTCTCAAAACCACCTTTTTCAGAAGCTGTACAGTTTTGGTTCATCCTGGGGTGGATCAGTTTTGGAGGAACCACCGGTCATATTACGATTATGCATTCCTTTTTAGTTGATAAGAAAAAATGGATCAGTACCAGCAAATTCTATCATGCCCTCAATGCCTGTATGGTCTTACCCGGCCCGGAAGCTCATCAGCTGGCTATCTATATTGGCTGGAAGCTCCATGGTATAAAAGGAGGCATAATAGCTGGTTTATTCTTTATCTTACCCTCAATATGTATTTTACTGGGACTGAGTTTAATATATGCACTCTACGGAAATACACCGCTGTTAACATCTGTATTTAATGGATTAAAACCCGCCGTTCTGGCTATAATTTTATTTGCAACATGGAAAGTAAGTCAAAAATCCCTCCTTACTCCCCTGCATTTTTTCGCCGCATCGATGGCTTTTTTATTGTCGTATTTTATTCATATTTCAATGCCCTATATCTTATTTGGCATTATCATCTTAGGAATTACTGTCAACCTGATTTTTCCCAAACTTTTAATTCCTAAAGCAAGAAATAAAGAAAACAAGAATCTTATTCATGAAGATGTATACTTTGTGAATTCCAATCAAAGCAGTTCTGAAACATCGGTAAAAAAAATCGTGTTACAACTGCTGGTATTTGTAACCTTGTGGTTAGCTCCGTTTTTATATGTATCTAATTTCTTAATTGATCCGGTATTTTGGCAGAGCTCATCCCTATTATTTACCAAAGCTGCTTTCTTAACAATTGGCGGTTCCTACACCGTTATCCCCTATGCTGCCAACCTGGTAACCAATAAATTGATGTGGCTGAGTAAGGCACAGATGATAGATGGTTTTGCTCTCGCGGAAACTACACCAGGTCCCTTGGTTATTGTACTGTCCTATATTGGTTTCATGGCCGGATACAACCATTTTGAGGGTTCTTTGGTAATGGGCTCTATCGGATTGCTTATCGCTTCTTATTTTACCTTTTTACCCAACTTTATCCTGATTTTTATGGGAGCTCCTTTGATCGAAAAAACGCAGAAAAACAAAATGATACAGAGCGTGTTATCATTAATAACGGCAGCAGTGGTGGGTGTTATTGTCAACCTGGCATTTTATCTGGGTGAGGAAATTTTATTCAACGGTCAGGTAATTTCTGTAGCAGCTATAAACTGGTTTTCACTGCTCTGGGTAATTATTTCAATTGTCCTGCTTTACCGGTATAAACTTCATATGATCTATCTTATTCTGATCAGTTTATTGTTTGGTGTATTGAAATACCTTTTGCATTTCGCATAAATATAATAACCATATTAATTACGAAATTATGGTCAGGTAAGACCAATTACTAAAGAAACCATAGGCTTTATTGTACCAGTGACCGCTCACAAAAGATAGTAGGCCTACTCCAGACTCTGTTACCGTAATAAAAGATTTACCTTATCACCCAGAATTCAACATAGGCCTACATATTATTTAACAGTACTTTTCGCCTTTTCAGACTCCGTTAAATGGTGTTCTAACGTTGGAAGGGTTTTGGTAGCAAAAGATTTTAATGATGTTTCCTTACCCTCGGCGCCTTCTTTTTTAAATTCTTCAATATCTTTTTTGTGATCGGTAACCATCAGATCAGTATACATACGGTCAAAGTCCACCCCTTTTTTTGCTTTCAGGTCGTCATATTTTTTTTGCTTTTCAGCATCCAAACCCGTTGGCAGTGTATAACCTGCTGTTGAGGCCCATTTTTTGAGCTCATCATTGGCCTTAGTATGATCCTTGACCATCATCTCACCCAGAGTTTTTACCGCAGCACCGGAAGCATTGGTTGCTGCCAGTTGTCCCATCATCACTTCCATCAGCCCTCCTTTTGCAGCAGCATCAGCAAATTTTTTATCCTGATCACTCAGAGAATCCGCAGACGGGGAATTAGTGGTTTTTGCAGAGTCGTTAACGGCCATTGGAGAATCGGAAGGAGCAGATACTGACATGCTGTCTGCAGGCTGACTTACCGTTGTTGTTTCATTTTTTTTGCAGGCTATAAAAGCAAAGACTGCAAAAATTGTTAAAGCAGAATTTTTCATATTAATAAATTTTAAATGGTGATCACTCAATCAATTAACAGATTATATCTAAAATACTTATGATTTAATTACATCCTAAAAATCCCTTATTCCAATTTCATTAATGACTACAATTAAGACTGTCTAATACTTAAGTAATTCAGGTTGTATCTGCTAAATAAGAGTTACAAAAATAATTTTTAACCCATTAATAAATTATGATCTCAATCATATATGCCTGATGGTTATAGGCTGCGTTATTTCGTGACAGTTTATATTTAATCCCAAATGCATAATTTGTATAAAAGAAAAGTTTGTAAAAATATTATTGAAAATATTTGCAGATATCATTTAAATACTTACTTTTGTACCGCTTCAAAAAAGGGGGATTGGCGCAGTTGGCTAGCGCGTTTGACTGGCAGTCAAAAGGTCACGGGTTCGAATCCCGTATTCTCCACTAAGCAGAAGTTAAAATGCTTGAAAAGTCTGTAATCATTGAATTACAGACTTTTTTTATTTTTATGTGGCAATTTCCATTTTTTTTAGCCACCTTTCTTTGCTTTCTTATAATAGAACATTCGAATTATTATTCTTTGCGTAAATAAAAGGATATTTCCATCCTATTTTCAAGTCAAAATATAAAAATCACATGTTTTATTCAAGGCAGTATAGATTTCTTAATACCATTCAAACAAAAGTTTATAACCTGGTCCTTAATCACCTATAAAGTACCGGGAACAAAAACCCTGCATCATCTACTTCATCAGGCTTAAAATAATAGAACAGCTGTTATTTTTCGTTCATTTTTATCAAGGATGAAGAAAAAACCTTTTATTTTTGTTTATTACATATTTGGTAATAAATTTGTGAAAAAATTAAACAAAATTTTGTGAAAAAATATACTTCTGCTGTTCTTCTCTTTATTTTTTCTATTATTTACACCCAGCACTATACTATTCAGTTATATAATACAGACAACGGTCTTCCACAAAACAGCGTAAAAGATATTATAAAAGACAAATACGGCTTTATATGGCTGACCACTGAAAACGGAATTGTAAGGTATGATGGAATGAAATTTTTGGTTTATAAAAATCTTCCATTGAACAGCCAGCGGTTTATGTACTTCTATGGCCATCCCGAAAAAGACAGCATTTATACTACAGCAGATTATGGAAGAACCGTTCTTATACACCAAAAGTCTCCTGTAGTAACAAACTTATTAAAAAAAAAATCAAATTTTATATTTAAGGACCATATCAATTACTTTTTGTACGGGTCCAATTACAGCTATACTACATCACCAGGCATGAGCCTTTATTTTCAGCTTAAAGAAGGTACTTATTTTATAAAAGAAAGCTCCCTGAAATATGTGGATGCCGTTTCCCAAAAAGAAGAGCATCTAAACATCAAAACATTCTACAAGAACACCGCCCAAATCTTTTTACTCAACACATCAGTATTCTTTATTGATCACCGTTCAAAAAATATTCAGAAAATTGAAAAGGGAAAAGTTGTCGATTATTATAATGAACCTTTACTGACAGATAGTAATACTAAAATTTACTGGAGTCGGATTAATAACCAGGTTTTTATAGTCAATAAGAACAGCATATACAGGTGTCTTTATGAACAAAATAAATTCAATATATCAAAAATTGCACAGCTAGACCATATTGCGGAGAATATAATTAGCATATATTATGACAAATCTTACCAAAAACTTTATCTTGGAAGCAGCACCAATGGACTGCAGGTCATCAGTTTTTCAGATTTCAGTACCCTTCAGAGGCATTCATCAAAGCCGGAATCTGTTTTTTACGCCACTCTCCCCTACACTGAGTCTTCAGTAATCACAACCTTCGGGGAGAGCTATAACCATAACGGACTGGTAGAGGATAAAAGTTTTAAAAACATCACATCTTTCTTTATGGCTTATGATGAGAAGGAAAATCTTATTGCACGTAGGGCAAATGACCTGGTGATATACCCGAAGAAAACATCTTACACAGAAACTATTACAAAGAAAAATTTCTGCGTTATAGACTTTTTTTTTGACGCCAACAGATATTACGCACTGGAGATACAGCAGAAAAAAGATGGAACTACCGAATACAGCGGAAACCTTATGATTTATAAAGACCTGTCTTTCAAATCGGTAGAAAAAAAGTTTTTTTTTAATAATCAGCCTTCCAAATTCCTGAAGTTTGATGAGGATCACCTGTTGGTAGGAACGATAAAAGGTTTATACAAAGTATCATTGAAGACCAATAGAATACTCAATTTAAATCCTGGTAATGAATTATCCATCCGCAGTATTATCAAATCAAAAGATGGTAATTTCTGGATAACCACTTTAGGTAAAGGCCTCTATCTGCTGAAAAACAATCGCCTGATCAAAATGCCTTATGATGGCAACAACAATATTTCTTCTTCCCATACTATTTTGGAAGATTCGTACGGCTTTTTCTGGATTCCTACCAATAACGGGCTTTACAGGGTTCGGGAAAGCCAGCTGCTTCAGTATGTTCAGAACAGGCAGTTCAGGGTTAACTATTACCGGTTTTCAAAAGATTCAGGTTTCAAAACCAATGAATTCAATGGCGGCAGTAATATCTGTGGCAGCAGGCTAAAAAATGGAGAATTTGTACTTCCGTCCTTAGATGGCCTGGTTTTTTTTGATCCGGCGAAAGTAAGAAGTTATTATCCTGAGAATATTTACATAGAAAGAGCTATTATTGATAATAAAGAAAAATATTTCGACAAAGTGCTGCGTCTAAAACCGGAATCTAACCGTATTGATATTTTCATTGATATACCCTATTATTCAAACCCCGACAACCTGGTTATAGAAGCTAAGCTAAGCGGCATGTCTAATGACAGCTGGGAACCTATAGGAAAGGACGGAAAATTTTCATTCTCAAATCTTACCTACGGAAACCATACTTTTGTAGTGAGAATACTGGTTTCTGATGATGGAAAATACATTTATAAAAAAATAAAAATCATCATTCCACCTTATTTTTACCAGACGGTGTGGTTTAAACTATTTATTTTCTCCATCATACTGTTCTTATTATACATGGTGGTAAGATGGAGATTACGTTTTCTGAAAAAGAAAAACCATGAACTGGAAGAAATTGTCAATTCCCGCACAAAGAGCCTTTCTGATACTGTTGAAAAGCTTAAGATTACAAAAATAAAGCTTCATAAAGAAATTGAACAGCAAAAAAAGCTGATCGGAACTATTACCCACGATATTACAACACCGGTAAAATTTATTGCGCTCACAGCAAAAGAGGCCCTGAATCAAAATGAATTTAACGGGCAGCAAAGTGAAAAAATTCTGAATTCTATTTACAAGTCCTCGGATCAATTATATAATTTTACCATTACCTTAAAAGAATATGCGGATATTTATACCCATCACCGATCCAACAAAACAAAACTCTATTCCCTGTATAAGCTGATAGATGAAAAAAAGGTACTTTTCAATGCTATAGCAGAAAACAATAATACCGTAATTATAAATAATGTAGATAAGGCACTGTCTGTATGGATCAGCAAAAACATATTATCTGCAATTTTTCACAATCTTCTGGACAATTCTGTAAAATTCACAAAAAATGGCTCCATCACAATAGACAGCAGTGTGGAAGGCGATACGGTGATTCTATTGATAACAGATACCGGTATTGGAATGGATGAAAAGAAAATAGAATATTATACAAAACTTCAGGATAATATTGAAAATGAAAAATTACTGCTTCAAAAGTACGGAATGGGACTTCACCTTGTCCTGCAGCTGCTTCAAATGATCGAAGGAAAAATTGCCTTCAAAAAAAATAAATTAAAAGGAACTTCATTTAAACTGATTTTAACAAATAAAAAAGATGACTAAGAATATTCTTATTGCTGATGATCACGACATTGTTTTGGTAGGAACAAGCCTGATTTTAGAGTCAAGAATCCAGGGTGTTGTGATAGACCAGGCTGAAGATTATCCGGAAGCCCTGGAAAAAATTTCCGGGAAGAAATATGATCTTGTTATTTTGGATATCAATATGCCGGAAAGCAAAAACAAAAAAATGATCTCCGAAATTAAAACACTGGATCCCACCATAAAAATCCTGATATTCTCTGCCTATGAAGAAGAGGTAGCCGTACAGTATATAAAAGCGGGCGCCAACGGATACATCAGTAAATTAAGCAAATCTGAGGAAATCTCAGATGCCGTAAATAAAATATTTTCTGAGGGATTTTATTATCCCCCATCTATTGTACAGCAATTGCTTCAGCAGTCTCCACTGGATTCTATAAAAAAATTATCTGTAAGAGAATACGAAATCTTTATTTTAATGGTGCAGGGTAACGGCAATTTAGAGATCTCAAATAAGATGAGCATCCAGATGCCTACTATCAGTACTTATAAAAAAAGAATTCATAACAAACTTAAAACGAAAAATTTAGCGGACCTCATTAGATTATATCAAACCTATATAACCTGATTTCCCATAATCCTATACGTAGAAAATTTTCTACAATACTCTTTATTTTATTCTACGAAACACATTGTTTTTTGTAGAAGCATTTCTATACTTTTGCGTTATGAATGCATTTTATTTAAAAATAACATAATAAAATTTACAATATAACAACAAATACTTAACCTGAAATTAATAAATCAGGGGCGATATTATTCATATATTATGCTATACATAGCTTGTATTCAGGGAATTAAAATTTAAAACTAAAAAAATGATCAAGAAAATTACAAAATTAGGACAAATATTAGGAGTACTAGCCTCCTCCTTTGTCTTTTCGCAGGCAGGCAATATAGGGATAAATACTCCCAATCCTGGATCCACAATAGATATTAATGGATCCATAGCGGCGAATTACACTGCAATAAATACAGCATCATACAATTTGAATTCAGCTGATTTTCATGTCTCTTACAATGGCACTGCTAACGCTGTATTCAACCTTCCGGCAGCCATCAATGGCGTTGGAAATTTTAAGGGGCGAATGTATACTATTAAGAATAATACAAACTTTACCGTTACACTCAATTCCGCAGCACCGGAAACAATTAATGGAAATACCAGCATTGTAGTCCCTGCCAACCAAAGCATCCAGCTGATCAATACAGGACTTACCGGGACCAATTCTACCTGGGAAATTGTATCAGCGAGTTCTTCGGCAGGTAATTATACCGCCAGTAACGGTCTATCCATATCGGGCACTGATGTTAAATTAGGAGGCACCCTATCTCAGCCAACAAATATTGCTACTGCAGGAAACAACCTGAGTATCAACGGAACCGGAAAGATTTTGGTAGGAACCAATACAGTTCCTGCAGGATCCGCCAATTCTAAAATCGTCATAGACAACGGTACTAATAACGGTGCATTACAGATTAAAGACGGCACCCAGCAGCTAGGCTATGTACTGACCAGTGACGCCAATGGTTTAGCCACCTGGTCATCAACGGTCACCACAGCATTTGCCAACAACTGGACATCTTATTCGGGAACACTGGTTAATCCTTTTACCGGATCTACGGGAGGTGGAAATCTGGCAACAGGAATTTCGGTGGTTATTCCAGCGAGAGGATGGTACTTTTTCCGTAGCGGTATTGCCATAAATTCTGACTGTAATGATTATACATTCTATATTAACGGAATCGGAGATGTCTGGAAAAGTTACTGTACCTCCAATACGCCCATTTTTATGGCTCCAAGAGATCAAAACCGGGTATTATATTTTTCCACTCCAGGAACCTATACTGTTCTAGCTGTTAAGACCAACGGTGTAATTCCAGGTGGTTTTAATGTAGGTAATCCTGTTTTCTACCTTGATTTTGTGAAATTCCAAAATTAAGAAAAAACATACAAGATGATTCTAAACACATAAATCTGAAAAACCGAACTGCTTCAAGTCCCTCATCCCTGTGGCAGTTCATTAAACATGCTTTCTCTGTAGCGGATACAGATGCCGGCTATTAACAACAAGTGAAATTTCTTTACCCGCTAATTTATCCATTAATCTTATCAAATATGAGAAAAAAAATGTTTTTACTGCCGTTACTGGCAGTTCTAAGCTATACTGTGATGTATTCTCAAACCGGTAATATAGGTATTAATACCAGCGATCCGGGCAGTAAACTAACCGTCAATGGCTCATTTGCTGCCACCTACAAAACCACAACAACAAGTGGTCCTGTTGATGCCAATGATTACTACATAGCCTACAGCGGGAACAGTAATGGCACCTTAACTCTGCCTGCTGCTGTAACCGGATCCGGCAACTTTATCGGAAGAACCTACCATTTCAAAAATACAGGAACAGCAACATTATCTATTGCCGCCAGCGGAACAGAGCTGATTGACAATCAAAGCGGTGCAGGAGTAGCTTCTATAAGTGTTCCTCCGGGTTACTATGCCTTTTTCATAAGCAAGGGAACGGTTACCAATACGACATGGGAACTTATTTTACTATCAAGCTCCAATAGTCTGCCCGCAGCAGCATCCACTTATGCTTTTTCCACTATAAGCACTACAACCAGACAGTCTCTTCCTGCTACAGTAAGCGGACCTTATATCAACGCCGAAATTAACTATCCTGAAGGAACAGTCATCAATACAGGAAATGTAATGAATACGGCCAATGGAAGGTTTACTGCCGCTACCAGTGGATATTATATGTTTTACGGCTCTACCCAGTTTGATAATGGTGCGATTGTCGGTGCTCCCAATTTTGCATGGGCTATATTATATCTTGTAAAAAACTTCAGCACCACTCCCAATAATGTATTGGTTCAGTCCTATCAATCGAGTCCGGGTATATTGGCAGGGACCAATGTTTCGTGCATTACCTATCTGAATGCCGGAGAAACCGTAAGCATGGCTTCAGCAGCAGCCGTAACCAGCGGAACTACTTATCAGGTGGTCGTAAGCTCGTTCTATGGCTATAAAATTGCCAATTAACTGCGAACTATTTAAAAATTAGTTAATCCTCCTGCCCTATCATTTATAATATATCACTGATGATGAGAGAGAAAAATTGTTCCCAAACAAAACAGGAGGATTGACGCAGTTGGCTACTTCTTCAAATATCAAAAAAGCTGATTAATCCCGCAAAATTCATGTTTTGTGGGATTTTTTTGATGACATTACTTACTTCGCCAGAAGCCTGGTGGCCAACTTGCCGCGGAATCACATGATCAGTTTATCCGAAATCTACACAATGGCTGCATTACGTCAAAAGAAGGATTTTTTTCATCAAAAACCAGCCTTAAAAAAACAAAAAGCACCGGTATTTCTATCGGTGCCTGACTTTATTTGTAAATGTACTTTTGATAGGAAATTCTTCAGTAAGAAGAAAAAATCATGTTATGATCACCAATTTCTCTACTGATTTTAAAACAATCTAATGTTGATGTACGTGCGTCTGTTCTCCATTTTCGTCTTTCTTTCCTTTGGTTACATCAACGGTAAAATCTGCGGTATGCACTTTCCCATCTATTTTAAACTGTACCCACATTCTGTAAACTCCCGCATTTTCGATATGTGTTTGTGCAAAAATTGGAAAACGGCTGTCTGTTACAGGATGAATATGCAGAAATCCTTTATCTGCCTTGCCTATCATTACTATATGGGCAGATGCTCCTAAATATTGCTGCAAATCCTTTTCGATTAATTTCTTTCCATCTTTTTCTATGGAGATTTCCAGGTGTTGTGTTTTATTGGTTTTAAAATCACTTCCATTGATAAGGGTAACGGTATATCCATCAACTTTTGAGATATACTTGGTTGAAATATCATTATTAACCGGACTGCTTTTTCCCTGTACTTCAATTTCCTGTTTGTTCAAGGTCTGTTCGCCACCACTCGGTTTAAAATCAGAAAACAGAAGATACTTTCCACCATTCGGGAATGTTTCGGTAATCGCATACGCACCGTCAGTCTGCTCTTCCGGATGGATGTGGCGGAACCAGCTTAAATCTTCACTAACTACCATTAAATGCAGTTTCATCTCGTGTGAAATATCCAAGGCTACATTTTTTTCATTTTGCTTTACAGCAAGTGTCAATTGAGTTGGTTTTCCTGCTTCCACATTTTGTGGCGAAGTAGTTAATTGCACCTCATACGCAACTGCATTTTCAGTATTAACTGCTTTCAAATCCATTCCACATTTAGGGCATTTATCCCCGTGTTTTCCGGTTACTTCCGGGTGCATAGGGCAAGCGTAAACGCTTTCTTTGTCTGTATGCTCGTGAGTTGCCATATCTTTATTTTTTTTATTTTCTACATTGTTACAGGCCGATAAAGTGACTAAGCAAACCGTTACGCCCAACAATGTATTGATGACCTTTTTCATCTTAATTATTTTATAGTTTCAATTTTGAAACCTGCCTTTTGAACTGCTTCTATCACTTTTTGCTCAGTAATTCCTTCAGATTTCAAAGTTAGGATCTTCTCTCTATTGGCAGTGTCCACTTCCCATTGCCCGATCCCTTCGGCATCATTTAGAAAAGGGGTTACTTTTGCTACGCAGCTGCTGCAATTGATGTTTGTTTTGAACTGAAAATTCGTATTTTCCATTTTTATTTATTTTAAATTATTTATTGATACAAAGTTGAGCCAAATAACACGATTTCTATTGCGGTTTTTGGGTTTTGATTTGTAAGATTTACTGATTGCAGATTTTGTACTGCTAACGATACTGAAGGCCTGGTTTCAGATTACAGGTAATGGATGTATCCAATTTTAGCCAGGTAAATACAGTTGTCGCAGTTATCATATTCAATAATAGACTGAGCAGGCTGTTCGAAATTAGCTTTTAAAAAGGCTTCGGAGAACAAAGCATACGGTGGAAACTTTGCCATGTGGTTTTTGAGCATTTGATGAGCTTCTACAACGGTAGCTCCGTAAAGTTTTTTAAACCTGCCAATTGTATATTGGGTAAAAGAGCCATAGTGCACAATAATTTTCAATGATAAAGAAATTTCCATAGTAAGCTCCAATGATAACCTGCCTAGCTCTTTTTTGAAATTCTTGTACATTACCACAATCTGAGCTAGCGTATCGTCAAACGAGGGTATTTTGCGGTATTTATAAAACAATACCGCATCTCCCTCGATCTCAGAAACTTTAAATGAAAGATTATTGCTGTCAATGATTGATTTCAGAAGATTTTCAGTTATATATTTTCCTATAAATATATTGGTATTGATAACAAAATCTGTAAAACCGGATATATCCGGGATCATTATTATTCCTGTTTCATTTTGGGAAATAAGTTCTTCCATATCTAAACCGCTCCATGCAGCTGGTTAGTTTTTAAGTGTTTTTACAGAAAAGAAAGCAATAATTGCAGCAATTACACATATAACAGCAGCCGAGAAAAATGCTGTTTGAAAACCTGCATTCAGCGCTGCCATATCTGGAGCTCCCGCTGTTTTAACAGCATTGGTTTTTGCAGCAGAAATAGCAACAATAATCGCCAGACCCAAAGCCGAACCTACTTGATAACTCGTATTGACCAATCCTGAAGCAAGCCCTGTTTCTTCAGGTTTTGCACCAGACATAGAAGCAATAGTACCCGGAATATAAGCTAACGACATACCTAATGCTCCCAACAAAGATGCAGGTAATACATTAACCAGGAACGTTCCATCAGCAGGAATGGTGCTAAACAGGAGAAGTGATGCGGCAAGTACAACAAGCCCAGCTATAAGATTTGTTTTGAAACCCAATTTAGCTACCAATTTGCCCGTAACACCTACCATCAAAAACATGATAGCAATCGTCATAGGCAGTAATGCCAACCCACTGTTGAAGGCAGAATAATTTAACATCTGCTGTAGGTACAGATTGAGGAAAAACCATAAAGGTATCCACGCTGCAGCCAACAAAGCCATGACCAGATTACCAGATGAAAGATTGGGCACTTTGAAAATGGTTAGCGGAACCAGGGGTTCCTTTTTCTGTTTTTGGATGACAAAGAATATAACAAATAATAGTAAAGATAAAGCCAACAGCCCAATGGTTTGAAGCGATTTCCATCCTGCACCTTCAGCCGACACAATACCATATACTGCGAATACCAGTGCAGCAGTTGCCAAAATGGCCCCTGTAACATCCACTTTCCCTTTTTGGGTACTGCCTTTAAACAACAGGCTTCGGCTATACAACAGCACAGCAAGTCCTATAGGAATATTGATCAGAAATACCCAGTGCCAGGAAAGCCATTCGGTAATAGCTCCACCAAGGAAAACACCTGCAGAGCCACCTGCTGCTGCAGAAGCACCCCAAAAACCTAATGCTTTATTGAGTTCTTTCGGGTCGGTAAATTTGGACAGCACTAAAGTAAGCGCTGCCGGGGCAATCAATGCAGAACCCAGGCCCTGCAAAGCCCTTCCGGTATTAAGTGCTGCTTCTGACCAAGCTACACCTGCCAACAGTGATGCGGCAGAAAGGATGGCAAAACCCCACATAAAAACCTTGCGGGCGCCAAACAAATCTGACAAACGGCCACCAAGTAGTAAAAAGCCGCCAAACGCAATAACATAAGCATTAAAAATCCATTGCAAGCCACTTTGCGAATACCCCAGGTCTGCCTTTATTGCCGGCAAAGCCACCCCAATAATAGAGGTATCCATAATTACTATAAATTGTGCAGTACAAAGTAAGAAAAGTGCCGACCAGCGTTTGCTGTATGCTGCAGGTTTATTTATTGATTGTTCCATGTTTTTTTTCATTTTTTAAAATATTGATGAATAGTTACAGGCTTAATAGTCCCAGTGCATTTTGCAGCTCTATATGGAGCGTTCGCAGGTTATATACAGCATTCAGATAGTTAATCTTTGCTTGTGTCAATGCCAATTCGGCATCCGTCAATTCAAGTCTTGAGCCTAAGCCGTTTTTAAAGCGGTCTTCCATCATGCGGTGATTTAGCTCTGCCGATTGCACCGTTGTTTCTTGTATATCCATTTGTGTATTCGCTTCTTTCCATTTGCTTATAATGGTTGCTAGTTCTGTTTTAACCTTATCTTTTATATCGTTTAACCGTATATCTTCTTGCTGGCCTTTAATTTTTTCCTGGCTGATCTGAGATCTGGTACGGTAACCGTTAAAAATAGGTACAGTCACTTGTAAGCCCAGAAAAGAAGTTCTTGGTAAAGAATATTCCCCAAATCTCATATCATCTGCCTGTGCCTGTACCTGATATTGCCCAATTAGAGAAAGCTGTGGCAACAACATAGCTTGCGTAGCTTTTAATTTTTTTTGTTGCAGATCAATAGATAACTTTTGAATATTCAGGTCTTTTCGATTGGCTACTGCAATTTTGAATGCTTCATCAATTTGATAAAACTCGCTCTTGTCCGCTTCAATACCCAATTCAAGGACATCGGTCAGTTCTAATTCGGATGCGTCATCCAGTCCGATTAACCTTTTTAATTCAATGCCTGAAACCTCAGCGTTATTTTTTAAATATGAAATAGAGGATTTCAAATTTTCTACAGCAATAAAGCTTCTTAACGTATCAGATTTCAAGCCTTTTCCTTGCACCAATAAGGCCCGCGAATCTTGCAGTGCTTTGAAATTGCGTTGCAAACTTTGGTCAAGTAATCCCAATTGATTATTCATCATCAATATATCCAAATAACGGGTTGAAACCTGAAGGGCAACTTTACTTTTCAGGTCACCCGTCTTTTCATTTTCTATTTTTTCATTAATTTTTGAGGCCTTTGTTAAATGATGTAAAGCAGGTGTAAAAACAGGTTGATAGACTGATATCAATCCGTTATAAATATTTTTCCCGCCAACGGCGATGTCCTGCACCGGCTTACTGGTACCTGCGAACGAACCAGGCATAAATATAACCTGCCTGTCAAAATAATAGGAATAGCCAAAGTTTGCCGAAATAGTAGGCTGTAAGGCGCCTTTTGTTTCACGGGTTTTTTCTTTAGCATTAATTTCTTCTAAAACCTGTACCTGTAAAGCCTTATTTCCCTGCTTTGCCATTTCCAGAGCATCGGTAAGAGACATCGTTCTCTTCTGTGCATACAGTATATTTACGCTGCTTATCAATAGCAGTATTGTACCTATATATGAGATATTTTTTTTCATTTTTTTACTTATTTTGAGATTTGGAATCATAACACTTCAGCTGATCTGCTCTCTTCTTCGGTATCTTCTTCTACAACTACTTTCTCCACTTTTTTGCTTGATAAGTAAGAATATACAGCCGGGATGATAAACAAGGTTAGTATTCCAGAGAATGCTAATCCTCCTACAATCACAATACCTAATGACTGACGGCTGTTAAGCGTAAGCGCAATGGGCAATGCTCCGAATATCATCGCCAGTGACGTCATTAAAATAGGACGGAAACGCTGCTCGGCGGCCTGTATAGCTGCTTCCCGTTTTGAAAGTCCTGTGTTTTTAAGATGGTTGGCAAATTCAACAATCAGAATTCCGTTTTTGGTAATTAATCCTATCAGGGTAATTATTCCAATTTGGCTGAATACATTTAAACTCTGACCAAACCATGAGAGGCTGAGAATAGCTCCGGTTATAGCCATTGGTACGGTAAGCATAATGGTAAGCGGATCACGTAAGTTTCCAAACTGAGCTGCCAAAATCATATAGATAAGTATCAATGCTAAAATAAGCGTAAAGGTGATGTTGCCCTGGCTCTCTGTATAATCCCTCGATTGGCCAGCTAAAGATGCTTTGAAAGTTTCTCCCAAAACTTCTTTCTTTATTCTTTCGATTTCCTGTATTCCTTCAGCAAGGCTCACTCCCGGTGCCATTGCAGCTGATACGGTAGCAGAAGTATATTGATCGTACCGGTAAATGGCAGCAGGACTTACAGCTTCTTCTGTGGTGATCAGGTTGCTCAATGGGATCATTTCGCCTGTTGCCGAACGGACGTAGATTGCACTCAGGTCACTTTTATCATTTCTATGTGCTTTATCTAATTGTCCAATCACTTCATATTGACGGTCGTCCCTCAAGAAATATCCATAACGCTGCCCGGAGAAAGAGAGTTGCAAAGTATGCGCTACTTCTTCCATAGATACACCCATTAAGGCAGCTTTCTGACGATCTATATTTATTTTTACTTCCGGTTTATTAATCTTTAAATCGGCATCTATAAACATCAGTTTTTTACTTTGACGTGCCGCTGCCAGGAATTTTGGAAGCACTGCCGTCAGACTGTCGAGGTTTTGCGATTGCAATACAAACTGTATCGGCATACCCCCACCATATCGGCTCCCGATAGTTGGCGGCAGATAAGGGAATAAAAGAAACCCTCTGAATTGCCCTGATGCAGCTCCATACTGATTGTACAGGTCCTGGACACTGTGCTTTCTTTCTTTAGGATCTTTGAGATAGATACTTTGTACCGCCACATTCACAGGTGCAGGCGCGGGGATGAAGGAAATTGCGACCATCGAATAGGTTTGATACAGCCCGTTGGTAGAGTCGTTCACATATTTACCAACTTCAGTCATGTGCTTTTTCATGTAGTCGAAAGAAACACCTTCCGGGGCAACGGCTATGAGGTTCATGTTTGAGCGGTCTTCGACAGGCGCCAGTTCTGAAGGAAGCTCTTTGCCTACAAAATAAATGAGTGCAGTGGTCCCTATTAAGAATATCCAGGCCAACCACCTGGCTTTCATAAACGTGGTAAGCAAACGGGCATATCCATTATTTAAACGCACAAAAAAGGGTTCAGTAACCTGATAAAACCAACTTGGCTTTACTTTTTTCTTTAAAAAATAAGCACTCAACATTGGTGTCAGTGTCAATGCCACAAAAGCTGAAATCATTACCGAGCCTGATACTACAATGGCAAACTCTTTGAAAAGCTGCCCACTTATTCCACCCATGAAAACAATCGGAAGAAAAACGGCTGCCAACGTAATGGTGGTGGAAACAACTGCAAAATAAATTTCTTTCGAACCTTTAAATGCAGCCTGTATGGGTGTCATACCTTCTTCTATCTTTTTATAAATATTTTCAAGTACAACGATGGCATCATCTACCACCAATCCAATCGCAAGCACTAATCCCAACAGCGTTAAAATATTGATGGAAAAACCCGCTACATACATAATAAAAAATGCGGATATGATGGATACCGGAATAGCTAATACCGGAATGATGGTTGACCGCCAATCCCTAAGGAATAGAAAGATAATCAATACCACCAGTCCGAAAGCGATAAACAGGGTTTCTTCTACCTCTTTGATAGATTCCCGTACAGAACTGGTATAGTCGAAGCCAACTATCAAACGGTATTCAGACGGAACTTCTTTTCGCAGCTGTTCCAACCGCTTATAAAACTCATCCACCACTTCGATGGCATTCGCACCACGCTGTATCTGGATGGCCACCCCAATGCCAATACGGTTTAGGTTTCCTGTTTCGTTAATGATTGCCGTACGCTCGTTTTCTTCCCCCAATTCGGCAGAGCCAATATCTTTGAGGCGAATTACCGTACTGCCCACCTGCCTGATGAGCATTTCTTCAAAATCTTTTACCGAAGTAAGTCGGCCCATCGTACGGATGCTCAGTTCACTGTTGCTTCCCTCTATCCGGCCCGCAGGTAAATCAATGTTCTCCCTCATCAAAGCTTTGCGAATATCTGCAGGTGTAAGTTGGTAAGAGGCAAGTTTTGCGGGGTCAAAGCGAAGACGCATGGCGTATTTGTGTTCGCCCACAATGGCTACATTACTGATTCCCGGAATAGACTGCATTTTGTCTTTGATGACCGTAGAAGCAAGGTGGCTTACTTCTTTTATGTCTTTGGTGTCACTTTCCACCTCAAGAAATGCTACCAGATTGTCTGGCGAAGACGCCTTTTGTACAATGGGTGGATCTACATCGGTAGGGAGTTGCTTACGGGATTTGGCAACTTTGTCTCTCACATCATTCAGTGCATCTTCAAGATCCACTTCACGGTTAAATTCTACCGAAATAATACTTACCTGTTCCCTGGATTCAGAAGAAATGGTACGTATTCCATTGGCTTCGGCAATAGATTCTTCCATTGGCCGGGTAAGCTTCGATGCAATTACATCCGGGCTTGCACCAGGATAAAACGTAATGACCGAAATTACGGGCGGTTCTGTTAACGGAAATTCGCGAACCCCTAATTGTTTCCATCCTACTATTCCCAAAATAATGAGCAGGAGTGAAAACACACCGGCCAAAACCGGTTTTTTTATACTTAAAGATGATATACTCATAATGCTAAGATTTGAAATAAATTATTTGGACAAAATGGCTTTTACGGGAGTACCATCTCCTAAGCGTAGCATATTTGAAACAATGATACTATCACCAGCTGCAATACCAGAGGTAATAACTGCATCGGTTTCTGTCCTGTTACTTATGGTTACTTCGGTGGGTTTTGCCACGCCATTTTTAATGATAAAAACAGTATACCCTTTTGCGCCAGGTGCAAGTGCTTCAGTGAGAACCAAAATCCCTTTTGCGCCTTTCTCACTAGCAAGGAAATAAACTTTTGCTGAAAGTCCTGCCCGAAAATGCCCGTGAGCATTATTGGTTGTGGCCTGTACCTGCAGACTCCTGCCTTGTGCATCAAGATTTGGTTCAGTAGCACTGATGGTTGCTACATACTCCTGGTCTGACAGCTCCGAAGTAAATCTGACTTTATTCCCAGTCTGGATCAAAGGCAGGTATTTTTCCGGAACTGAAAAATTAATTTTGATACTGCCTTGATCCTGCAGCTTTACGAGTTCAGCACCAGGCGTAACATAAGCACCCAGAAATACCTTTGAAATACCTATTTTCCCTGAAAATGGCGCACGTATTACTGTTTTGGCGAGTTCAACACGAAGCAAATCCTGTTGCGCCACTAAGGAGCGGAAACGCATCAATGCGTCATCGTATTCCTGCTGTCTTACGGTTTCGGTTTTCAAGAGATTGCTCATCCGTTCTTTGTTGAGTTTTGCCAATTCCAATTCAGCACCAATTTGTTTTAAACGGGATTTGATATCGGCATCATTCAGTGTATAAAGTACGGCACCCTGGCTAACGTAGCCGCCATCTTTAAAGGCTACTTTAGTTATCTTTTGGGGGATTTCACTAACGATGGAAACCTCCCTGTAAGGCAGCATCGTCCCCACTACAGCTTCTTCGTGATTGAGCAGCTTTTCCTGTGCTACAATAATGTCTACCGGCAATTTGGCGGCATCTGCGTTTGCTGTTGCCTTTTCTGTCGAAACCTTTTCCGACTTGTTCTCACAGGCAGTCAGTAAAATGCCCAATAACGGAATTAAAATCCCTACCTTTTGTATTTTAGATTTGTATAACATGGTCTTGTGTTTAATGATGTAACAGACGATTAAAACTTAAGAGCAAAGGTACAGGCCGTGGCTGCCGCAGTTTTCAGACTATTACAGGTAAGAGTTGTAAGATTTACGCTTTGCTATTTCCGGCTTTAAATAGTTACGGGTTCAGGAATGATAAAAGATCACCATACATTCGTGTTGGCAATTATCATGTTTGGGGCTACCCTATTAAAAACAGAAAACCCTGCTCATATAACGAACGGGTTCTGCAAGATGATTTTATTTAAATAACTTTATAAAATTTGTCTAATGACAATGAATAAGAGGTATTATGAATGATTAATTATGTTCGCCATCATATCTTATTTTTTTATAGTGGCTGGAAGTAAAGCCTGTATATTTTTTTAACTGATTGGACAGGTAGGCCGGGCTGCCATAGCCCAAGGCGTAAGCAATATCTGACAGCGACTGATCTGTATAGACTAAAAGCTCTTCTACTTTTTCTATCTTCTTTGAAATGATAAATTTTTCGAGGGTATACCCTTCCAAAGATGAAAATAAGGCACTCAGCGAATCATACTCTTTATGCAATTCGTTACTGATAAATGCCGAAAATTTAACGGCAGCACCAGTGTCCAGTTGTTTCTGTATGCCATTTTCAACAGCACTTTTAATCAACTCTATAATCTTTTGATCTTTGCTGTATAACAGATCGAATCCGTTCTTTTGGAGCATAACTCTGATAACTTCTTCTTCCATGGTAATTTCATCCGTTTCTTTTAGAATTACCTCACCTAACCGAATATCAGAAATTTCCACACCAAGCTTTGGGAATTCTTCAGAAAGTACATAAATACACCTGTCGCATACCATGCCTTTAATTAATAATTTCATAGATTTAAAAAGATATTTAGTATTCCTGACGTTAAGGAATCAAAAGTCTGTTTTTAGCGGTAATAAAATGTTATGATATGCCGTATTTGATTTACGAAACCTGCCAAACAGTTGATCATGGATGATACAAAAATGATCATCAATTTCCGTTCTGTTCAGTTTGCTGTTTCCTGATAATTTCCAGCTTATTTTTTCTTATTTGTTTGAAATAGGTGGGTGTAAATCCCGTGTTGTATTTTAGTATATCAGACAGCGAAGAAGGATTATTATATCCCAATGCACCTGCAATCTGCTTCAATGACTGTTCTGTATAGACCAACAGTTCTTTCACTTTTTCTACTACCCGCATTACATAAACTCTTTCGAGTGTGATTCCATATTCAGATAAAAACAGGTTATCAAATACGTTGTAATCTACTTTCAATTCGCTGGCAATCTGTTTAGCAAAAACTAAAGTATTACCGGTATCCAATCGGGTCTGAATAATATGGTCCGCAATGCTTTTAACTTTGCTAAATAGTTCTAAACGGTCATTGGATGATTTTTTTGATAACATAACTTCCGCTTTAAGTATTGACGTTAAATTCTAAAGCAATATAAGTCTGTATTTAAAATTTCAGGGACCAATGTATGATGCATCATCCCTGAAATCAACTTAAAACTCCTAGTTAGAGCAGCAACTGGCTGAAGAACCTGACTCTTTTTCGCTGTCATAGCCCTCTACTTTGTAGCCTGCTCTTTTAATAGTTTCCACCAGTTCTTCTTTTATTTCCTCGCTTTCAACAGAAGCGGATAATTTCGTGGACTCCAGCTTTTCAACTTTTACGCCATCTATATTTTTAATTGCGTCACTTACCCTTGTCTGGCAATGTGCACTCTGCATACCAGGTATGTTCAATTCTACATTTTTCATTTTAAATAAATTTTTGTATTACAAATTTCTTTATTTTTCTGCTTTTATTTTTTACGCTATTCCCTTTTTGATTTGTGATATTTACTGGTTTATTTCATCCATTTCAATCTTAAACTGTTACTTACTACACTTACGCTACTCAAGGCCATTGCAGCTCCAGCTATCATTGGGTTTAACAGAAAGCCGTTGATCGGAAACAATATTCCGGCAGCTAAAGGAATACCAATCAGGTTGTAGATAAAAGCCCAAAAGAGGTTTTGCTGAATGGTGGCCACAGTTTGTTTAGACAGGCGTATGGCCTGAGGTATTTTGGTAAGGTCTGACGAAATAATCGTCATCTTGGCTACGTCCATAGCAATGTCACTCCCTTTACCCATGGCAATACTTACATCGGCTGTTGCCAATGCGGTACTGTCATTAATTCCGTCACCCACCATTGCTACTACTTTGCCTTGCTGCTGTAATTTTTTTACAAAATCGGCTTTATGCTGTGGCAATACTTCGGCTTGATAATGTTTAATTCCTGTTTGTTCAGCAATCGCTTCTGCTGTTGCTTCATTGTCGCCAGTAAGCATATACAATTCAATTCCCATTTCCTGCATTTCTTTAATTGCCTGAACGGATGTCTCTTTAATTTTATCGGAAATAGCGATAACAGAAAGTGCGTGCGTGCTGTTTCCAAACCAAATTACCGTTTTGGATTTTTTTCCCCATTCATCAGCCTGCTGTTGTAATTGGTCAGCAATACTAATGTTGTTTTCTGTGAGTAGTTTTTTATTACCTACAAAATATGTTTCACCATTGAAATCTGCTTTAGCCCCTTTACCTGTAATACTATCGAACATTGATAGTGTTGTGGTATCAACTCCTTCCAAATGTTTCACCACGGCTTCCGCCAATGGGTGCTCTGATTGTTTTTCAATGCTCAGTAAAATATTTTTTGTTGTATCATTATTGTTCAGCCATTCAATGCCTGTTACCTGCGGTCTTCCTTCTGTTATTGTTCCTGTTTTGTCTAAAACAATAGCATTCACTTTTTTAGCTAATTCCAGGCTTTCGGCATCTTTTATTAAAATACCGTTTTCAGCCCCTTTACCGACGCCTACCATTATAGCCGTAGGAGTAGCTAATCCCAATGCACAGGGACATGCAATAACCAATACCGTTACGGCTGCCAGCAACCCCTGTACTACACCGTTATCACCCCCTAAAATAAACCACAAAATAAATGTGAGAATAGCAATGCTAATCACCACCGGAACGAAGATGCCTGCAATTTTATCAACCAATTTTTGAACGGGAGCTTTACTACCTTGTGCATCTTGCACCATTTTAATGATTTGGGCCAGCATGGTTTCTTTGCCAACTTTCACCGCCTTGAACCGAAAGCTTCCTTTCTGGTTTATTGTTCCGGCAAAAACTTTTTCACCGTCTTGTTTCAGTACAGGTACAGGCTCTCCGCTCAGCATACTCTCATCTACATACGAATTACCAGAAGTAACCATTCCATCCACTGCAATTTTTTCGCCTGGCTTTACCAATAGTACATCACCTTCATGTACGTCTTCAATGGCAGTTAGTTTTTCGGTTCCGTCCTGTGTTATTACCATCACAGTTTTTGGTTGCAGGCCCATCAGTTTTTTAATGGCAGTAGAGGTGTTTCCTTTGGCTTTTTCTTCTAATAATTTTCCTAAAAGAATAAAGGCAATAACAACTGCAGCAGCTTCAAAATATACATGTGCATGTAAACCTCTCTGATGCCAGAAATCCATAAAAAGCATATTAAATACACTAAAAATGTAAGCAATACCTGTACTCAATGCTACTAAAGTATCCATATTGGCAGAACGGTGTCTGGCCTGTTTCCATGCATTGATAAAAAAATCTTTACCCAGCCAAAGGACCACAGGAGTGGAAAAGAGCCACATAATTTCGTTACCGTAAGGCATATCCATAAAAAACATACCAATTGTTACTACAGGTATGGAGAGGATAACAGCCCAAATAGTTTTGTATTTTAATTTTTTGAATTTCTCTGCGTGGATGGTCTCCAGGGATTCCTGCTGCTTTGTTTCTTCAACGATAAGCAAGTCATAACCAACACCTTGTACCGCTTTTTGCAGTTTGGAAGCATCTGTCATATTGGGAAGATACTCTACGGTAAGATTTCCGGTTGCATAGTTGACAGAAGCGCCGATCACACCTGGCTCATACTTTACGATACTTTCTGCACTTCCGGCACAAGAAGCACAGGTCATTCCCAAAACCGGAAAGGTGTTTTTTACCGTTGGAACACCGTAACCCAAGTTTTTAATAGCTGTAACGGCTTTACCAACTGTTTCATTATCTGTAACAGTAATGCCCGCTCTGCGGTTATTTATTTCCACTTTGTGACTTTCTACACCATTTACCTGTGCTAATCCTTTTTCAACAATTAACGCACAATGTTCACTTTCTACGTCTTCTAATGGAATGTAAACCGTTTCTCTATTGTTATTTGTAGCCATAATTTCGATTGATTTATTTACAATACAAAATTGGCGACAATATGGAGAACAGTTATTGTGGAATTATAGAATTGATTTGTAATATTTACTTACACCTTGTCCAACGGTTTTCTCTTTTCTTCCTTGATTTGTTTGAAATAGCTGGGGGTAAGTCCGGTTACTTTTTTGAACTGGTTGCTTAAATAGGCCACACTAGAATAGTTTAACCGGTATGCAATTTCGCTTAAAGACAGCTCATCATAAACCAGAAGTTCTTTTACTTTTTCAACCTTTTGAGCAATAAAATATTTCTCTATTGTAGTACTTTCGACCTCTGAAAACAGATTGGAAAGGTAATTGTAGTCATGGTTTAGTTTTTTACTTAATATATCAGATAGATTGGCTTTTGTATCATTATCTTTATAATGTACCAGATCAATAATTACATTCTTTATTTGCTCTATTATCCTACCTTTTTTATCATCGATCACTTGAAAACCTAAAGGTACCAAAGCACTTTCCAAAGCATCTTTTTCACTGGAAGACAGCTCTTTTTCAAGAGTAACTTCACCCAGTTTAATATTTTCCAACTTTAATCCAAGTTTCTTCATTTCATTCTGCACGACTATAATACAACGGTTGCAGACCATATTTTTGATAAATAGTATGTTCATATTTATTCTCTGTTCATGTATAAAATAAATTCACAATAAATCTAATAAACAAATCTACGATTAAAATAAAGAGCTTTTGGCGTTCATTAATTAATTTATATACGGTATTCCTGTTAAGATCAACAGGCTCATTAAAAATGCTTGAAAAACAATTAAATCCTGTAATTTTCAGGAATTACAGGATTTTTTCATCACATGGAAATCATCCATTTCCAACACCCAAATAAACTTCTAATGAGATAGCATAATCTCATCAGTTTTTGAGGTGATTCTTCTTTAAAAACTCCCCTATTTTATTCCATTCAATCTGTCCGGCAATAGCATTGGAATTTGCGTCAAAGACGTGTTCACCGTAAGGAATTTCAACATAGGAAACAGGAAGTTTCAGATCTTCTGCTTTTTTCACAAATTTTCTTGTCGCTTCTACATTGACGACATGATCGATCTCACCGGCAATAATAAATGTGGGTGAAATCCCTTCGGAAAGCTGGTCTATTAAGTTCAGCTGGGCATACCGCTGTGGAAATTCAGTGGGTGATCCTCCAAGGTATTTTCTGGCTGCATCTTTCAGGTCGATATTTTTTTTCTCATCTATTTTCTGCCAGAGTTCCGATAGGCTAACTGGTGGATAAATAGCAATAACAGCCGCCGGAAGCGGAGGCTGAGGTGAATCATAAGATTGAGCAAAACCTTTCCTTACTCCTAAATCTGCCTGCATTACCAAAGCTGCTCCCGCAGAACCGCCTACCAAAACTATTTTGTTCGGATCAACATTGAATTTTTTTGAATTTTTCATAACAAACCCCATCGAAGTCACGACTGAATTAACCGCAGATTCCCAATTGTGCCGATCGTTCTTTCCTAAAGGATAATCTATGGAGAAAACCGTGTATCCATGGTCTTTAAACCAATTGGCAGCATACCCAACCTGGGTTCTGTTTCCTTCGATAAAAGCACCACCATGCACCAAAATAACCGGAATGGCAGGTGTAGAAGATTTTGTGTCAGGGCGGAAAACATCTATATGCTGTTCTTCATTATAAATACTAAGATAAGAATAAGTTTCCGTAGGTTTTACCGGTTCTTCAGAACTTTTCAATCCCTGAGAAAATGAAACCTGGGTATTGTATTTTTTAGCCGTAGAAAACATAACTATGGTGAAGTAAATCTGAGCCGCAAAAAACAGTACTGAAAGAACCAGATTAATTTTCAATAAGTTTCGCCAGTATTTTCCATATCTATAAAAAAGGAAAGAGATACACAGGAATACCAGACTCAAAATAACAAACTGTGAATTGAACTGTATGGTGAACGAACTGCTATACCCGCTCAGAAGCATGGGTGCCTTCAGGTACACCGAAATCATGGGAATAACCAACAATAACAGAATGATGAAGAGTAAAACTGCAAAGAATATATTTAAAAACTTTTTCATTGTATTAAAATTTATAGGTTACTGTAAGATATCCGGAAGTCGGTGGAATTGCAATCGTGAAATAAGGAGTATTGCCGGCAACTGCAGAAGCATATTCAGCCTGGGTGAAGTTTTCAAAGCCGGCAAGCTGCTGCTGAAGAGTTCCCGGTCTTTGGTAGCTCATCACGCCATATTTGTTAAATACATTGTTCACATTAACCAGCATGCTGAGATGCTCATTTACGTTATATCCTATTCCCAGATCAAACTGTGAAAATCCCGGTAATTTATAGACATTGGTATTGCTACCCTCTCTTTTTCCCATATAATTCCAGGTTACAAATCCAAATGCTTTACCAATTTTCAAATTAGGACTTATATTGGCCATAATTTTTGGAGTATACGCAATTGTAGTTCCTGAATATGAAAATACAGTATCATCTGATGGGCCGGGTGCACTTCCTAAATTCCATAAATACCCTTGCTTCACTTTCGGATCCTGTACTGTAAGCACCGCCCTGATACTGAAATTGTCGGATGGCCTGATATTGGTTTCCAGTTCAATTCCAAATGTTTCATTTTTATTGTATAATGATGGAGTTGTATAGAACCCGCCTTTTCCGTCATCGGCCATAAAGCTGTAAGGCACATTGCTCAGCAAACTGTAAAATGGAGTTATAAAAGCATCAAAATAGGTTGTTTTAGTCTTAAATCCCATTTCCACCTGTTGTGTTTTTCTCGATTGCGGATCAAGTAAGCCAATGGTTTCCGGTCTGTTGGCCGCAAAGAATATATCGAGATCCGGAGACTTGCTGCCTTTAGAATATCTTGCATATACGGCAACATTATTATTGAATTTATAGTTCAGTGCTGCTGAATAGGAAAAGTTTTCCAGCTGTCTGCTGTAGACAACATTGGTAAGCTTTGTCAGGACGTTATTATTGTATACGGTATAAATGTTGCCATCCGTACCTCCGTTTTTGTCCGAAAACAGATACGTCCGGGTGTTATCCCCTTTGATCCATACCTTTTCATACCGTACTCCCCAATCCAATGTCAGGTGATCTGTAATATCCCAGGTATGCCCGAAAAATACAGCTCCCTGCTGCTGTTTAGCTTTGAGTTCCAACAAATCTCCCGTGCTCCCGGCCGCCTGTGCAAAACCTTCATTATTCGTCAGTTGATAAACACCGGGTTTTGTAAAATCTAACGTGGTAACTCCCGTTAAACTTAAGGTTATCATTCTTGGTCGATTCTCTAAAGTCGTAAGTCCTATTCCATTGATTCCGGAAAAACGCCATACATCCGAGTAACCATAATAGCCGCCAAATGAGAAATTCATGGTATTCCATTTTTTATTGATGGTCAGCTGATTCATAGATTCCTTTACCTTATTTTCATAAAAATTAAGCGATGACATTACAAATGAATTATTCTGAATAGACTGACCCGGCAATTGATTCTTCGTGATCTGATAAACAGGTAATCCTCCAGCTCCCAGCGTAGAATTAACACTGGCAAGCTCCTGTCCTGTGAGGGCATCTTTAAAAGAATAGGTTCCCACTCCCAGTCCGCCGACCAAAAAATACGAGGTCATATCATCCAGCGATGTAAGAAAAGAATTCCCTACGCTGTTCTGTACCACGTCATTATCAGAATACTTGCCTGCCAAGAACAATTTCCAGTCATTTCCCAGGTTATGATCCCAGTTTAATCCTACAGACCTGTATTTGCTGTTGACCAGGCGGCCTGAATTATAATCTATATTCCCTCCATGAATAAAATCCGGAGAATTATACTGTAACTTCGGAATCAGCAGGGATGAACTGCTGCTGAACCCTTCTGCCGGCTCAGGGCTCGTATAATTTCTTGTAGGAACCAATTGTGCATAGCCATTTTTGTCGTCAAGATACTTTACAAATACTTTCAAACTTCCTTTATTGTATTTTTTTACAATATTCGCCTTTACCTGCCCCCCATTATTAAATGGATATCCGGCATATCTGGCACCCAAATCATACCGGTAAAATCCACCAATATTAAAGAACCAGTTCTTTCCCAAAGGTCCTCCAAAGTTGATGTCAAGTCTATGATACCCTGAATTATCTGCTCCCTGAACACCATATTTGGCACGGATTTCTCCTCCAAATTTACTTCCGCCCGTTTTTGATATATAATTGAAAATTCCACCTGGCGCATTGGCAGCAGTAATAGAAGCAGGGCCTCCTCTCACGGCATCAATCTGAGAAATAGTGGCATCAGCTCTTAGAAAAAAGTCCGGTCCATAATTATAATAGGTGGTATTGGTTACCGGCAAACCATCTTCCTGCATAGATATATATTCATAAGCAAACGTACCATCTGAGGAGCCCGCGCTGATCCCTCTTGAGCTTACATTGTTTCTGATCTCTCCCAATGACGAATTAACATATACTCCGGGAACATTTTTCAGCAGATCTGCAGCACTCACCGGAACCTGTTTATCAATGACATCACTTTTCAAAACAGAGATCGCAATGGGGGCATTCATTCTTGTTCTTTTATCAAATACCCCAGTCATGATCACCTCATCAATATCTTTTGTTTTTAGGGTATCAGCTTCTTTTTTCTGGGCCATCATACTAGAAGATGCTGTCAGAAAAAGTATGGCTACCGTAATTTTTGTATGTAAAAATTGAGTCTTCATATACTTTAATCGTTAATTTGTGCCATTTTTTTTAAGCCATTCAGCCACGTTGGCGAATACAATCTGCTCATTTTCCGGTAATTTTGTAATAAGATGGCCAGCTCCGGGAACGACTACCATTTTATACTGAACGCCTTTTGCTTTAAGCGCATTTTCCAGAATATAACCTTGCTGGATGGGAACTACCTCATCTTTATCCCCATGAATAATCAATGTGGGAATCTGGTTTATAAATTTTACAGGGCTTGTTTTAGTATAAGCATCCGGGATAGCATCACCAGGATTCCAGACCACCTTATTTCCAGACATTTTATCCAGAACCCCCAAAAGGTTAGCGGCTTTCACGTACTGTAACGTCTGAACATCTGTAAAATCTACAGGCCCACACATCTCTATGATGGTTTTGATCTGAGTATTTTTTGTGTAGGCATACATCAGGGAAACATGGGCACCGGAGCTTCCTCCGGAAATTGAAAACCCGTTTTTCCTGGTATTCCATTCCCGGGCATGTGAAGAAAGGTATTTTACAGCATGGTCAATATCATCCAGAATTTCAGGAAGATGTGTGTCTGTAAGATTGACGTACCGATAATTGATATTGGCAACAGCGATCCCCTGTGAAAGAAGATATTCTACAAATTTAACATCGTCTTTTCGGTCACCCATTGTCCAGGCACCACCGTGGATGCTAATGAGAAATGCTGTGTTAGGGCTTCTATCGGCAGGAAGATAAACATCCATTATGTTCTTTTCGTGTGTTCCATATTGTATGTCGGTAAGCTTTTCTTCTTTTTGGTTTACAGAAGCAGTTTTGGCACTTTTTACGTTTTGTGTTGAGCAGCTTACTGTCAATAATCCAATGGACAGAGCAGCGATTTTAAAATAATTCATTTCAGTTGTTTTTTTAAATTCTTTTTAAGTATTTTTCCTGTGCCACTTAATGGCATTTCGTCTATAAATTCTATAATTCTCGGGTATTTATACTTGGCAATCCTTTCTCTTATCCATAGCCTGATATCTTCTTCTGAAGCGTTGCTTTCTTTTGTTTTCACCACAAAAGCTTTAATTTCTTCACCCAGTTTTTCATCATCAATACCGATAATGGCGACCATAGAAATATCAGGATTTCTCATCATCACTTCCTCCACTTCACGGGGATAAACATTCATTCCTCCCCGGATAATCATTTCCTTTTTACGGTCAACAATGAAGAAAAAGCCGTCTTCATCCTTTACAGCAATATCTCCGGAAAACATCCATCCGTTTTTCAGAACTTCGTCAGTTTCTTCACGTCTTTTATAATAGGCTTTCATCACGTTGGGACCACGATAGATCAACTCTCCTTTTTCCCCAACCGGAAGTTCATTGCACTGGTCATCTACAATCTTTACCTCAACTCCCCAAATAGGAGTTCCGATAGAACCGGGTTTTCTTCCCACAGTCAGCTGGTTGAATGTCACCACAGGAGAACCTTCGGACATTCCATAGCCTTCAATAATGGGAACTCCGAAACGGGTTTCAAATTCATCAATAATTTTTACAGGAAGAGAAGCTCCCCCGGAAATGCAGATTCTCAGTTTTTTAATACTATTGGTATTCTCTTCAGTATTCTCTTCATTCAGAAGCGCCCAATACATGGAAGGCACGCCCGCAAAAATTCCGATATCAAAGCGGGTAATGAGCTGGTAAACTGTCTGGGCATTAAATTTTGGAAGCAGAATAAGATGAAGTGACTTCCGGATTCCTGCAAGCATCATCACCGTTAAGCCAAAGATGTGAAATAATGGCAAAACAACAAGCTGCGTTTCAAATTCAGCCGCCGCAACTATGGTGGTACTGGCTTCTGCATTGGTAAAAAGGTTAATATGTGAAAGCTCTGCTCCTTTGGGCTTTCCTGTAGTTCCCGAAGTATAAATGATAACTGCTGTATCTTCTGCTGAGGTAATGTAAGATTCAAAATAGGTTTCTTCATCTTTAATGAAATCATCAAAATTCCCGATATCTTCTGCCAAATGCCCTATGCTGATAAAATCTTTGCAAGTTTCGCATTGGCCAAAGCCTTCTTTTCCGAATTTCCCTACAGGCATTTCCGGAGTTCCGGCAAAACACAAAAACAGTTTACTGTCGGAATCGGAAAGCTGATAAGCAATCTCTTCAGGTTTAAGAAAAATACTAAAGGGTACAACTGTTGCTCCGGTTTTTAATATGGCAAAAAAAATAATCGGAAATTGAGGAATATTGGGGCAAAGCAAAGCGATCTTGTCACCATAACCTATTCCTGCTTTTGTAAATGCATTGGCTGCCTGACAGACTTTCTCATGAAAGATTCTATAATTGATGGTAGTGTCTCCAAGGCTTAGGGCTGGTCTTTTGGGGTTACTTCTTGCACTTTCTTCCACTAAAATTGATAAGTTCAGCATAGTTTTGTTCATATTAAGTTAATGTTGATATGAAAAGGGCCTTAGCTAAAGGATATTTCATATGAACTAATCTTAACTCCAAATTAATGATATGCTGAACACGTGGTGATACGAAAAGGAAATTCTGTGATACGGAAAAGAAATTTTTTCGAAGTGTATAAAAATACAACCTCTTGTAAACGCCGAAATAGACAACATTTACAACATCCATCCGGAAAGTGTTTAAGTTTTACTGACGTTCTTCGGAAGGAAGTTTTCCGAAATGACGGAGATAAAGCTGAGAAAAATGCCCACGATTATTATACCCAATAAAATCACTGATCTCTCCTACCGACTTTTCGGTTTCCAGAAGCATAGATCGGGCTGTTTCCATTCTGGTTTTAATGATGTATTGATGGATAGGCAGCTGGGTATAATCTTTAAATCCTTTTTTAAGATCACTGCTGTTGAGCCCGCAGTAACGGCTGATTTCCCTGATGGCCAGACTTTGGAATGCATTGGTGTCCACAAAATCTTTCGCGAGCTTTATTTTGTCTTCAAATGCTTTTTTGTGTTCAAAAGTCTTCTCATCAGAAAGAAGATAATGAATCCAGTAGCTTAAGAATTCCAGCATTCTGCTTTCAAGAATAATGCTGCAGGATGCATCATCAAACGGAGTATCGAAAATAGTTTTCAGTTTTTCCTGGCTCAGATAATTGCGTTGTGCATTTTCCAGCTTTTCTTTCAACAGTCCGTTATCTTTTGAAAAAAGGTTTTTCGGAACAAAAATTCTCACGCCATCAATATCGGTGGTATTGTGTTCAAACTTTTTTTCATCATTAATAAAATTGCTGCTGATTTTCCCTTCTTTGTTGATCCGGAAATCCATCATTCCGTTGTCGCCGACTTTATGTGGAGAGTGGAAAATAGTTTCTTCATGAAAATTCCATTTCCCCCGGAAAAAGTGAAAATTTCTCTTGCTGAAAAGAATGAGCTTCCCGCTTCCCAAATCCTCGGGCATCTCCAGAACAGTAGAGTTCAGGAAATCTTTGTCACAAAATCTGTAATCCTGAATCAGACCTTGTTTAAAACCATCCGGCTCCAGGTAAGGAAGGAGTAATTCCATAAAACGGTAATTTATTGGACTGTAAGTTAATAAAATTATAAAACATGACAAATATCATGTATTTATCTGAAGATATGTTGTGAGAATTGATAGAGTGACCTCCTCCAGGTAAGCCATTCATGACGGGTTTCCGGAGAGTTATATTGGACATAAGGATAATTATTTTTACTTAAATAAGTTGTTAATATCTGATTAAATTTAAAAAAGATCGCATCTTCTTTTCCCCCGATTCCAATAAAGAAATAAGGCTTTTTCTTAGATGTCAACAAATTTCCGATAGGGAGTTCTCTAAAAGGTTCGGTTTCGGTTCCTTCGTAAATTACAGGACTAAAAGCCCCGATTGCCGAGAATAACTCCGGATGGGAAACCCCAATCAGCATAGCCTGATAACTGCCACGGGAAAGTCCCGCAATAGCTTTCTTACCAGAAGTTTTATATTTTTTTTCAATATAGGGAATTAGCTCCTTGGTAAGTATTTTGCCAAGATTTTTAGAAGAAAGTACCGTTCTGGGATAGTTGTCCGGCATTTTTTCCTGTTCGGAAGTCAATGCAACTCCATAATCCATTACCACTATCATTTTCTTAGCCTTTTTTTCTGCGAAAAGATTATCAAGGATATGAAGGATATAGCCTTGTTTTTCCCAGCCTGTAATATCTTCTCCGGTACCGTGGTACAGATATAAAACGGGGAGTTTTTCAGATCCGTAATTGGGAGGAAGATATACTTTAAAGTTCCGTGCGCCATGGGTTATTTCTGAATTCAGACTGTCGTTAACAATTTTTCCATGCTTTACATTTTTCTCCAGGAAAAAATCTTCCCCGGAAGGGACTTCAATTCCACTGGTAGGCTGGCTGTATCCAAAATACAGCTGTGTATTGGGATCATTTGTACGCTGCCCATCTACGTTGAACCAGTAATAATGAAACCCTTTTTCCATGGGGGTAGTAGAGATGTTCCAAAATCCATTTTTATCTTTGGAAGCAGAGGATTTTATACTTTTCATTCCGTCGCCGCCATCTAAAATTACTGATTTTGCATCAGGAAAATAGACCCGAAATTCTGCTTTTCTCTCTGCGTCCATTTTCGGGAATTCTTTTCCCGGTAAAACTGTTGAAGAAGTTTTATACGTTTGGGAAAACACAATGGAAGAAAATAAGACGAGAAGTAAAGATATTTTTTGTGAGTACTGCATTATTTTAATTTTAAAATGTAAGAAATTCGCAGTCAGAGATTACAATATGGTACTGCGTTATTTAAATCAATAGTAAGGAAAATATTTTTCTTTATCAAAATCTATGGAATATTGTTTTTTCTTCTGCTGTCAAAAATTACATACTTCCTGCCCTGTTTTTATGCTGATTATTTAAGAAACTGCTTCATCATTCTTACCGTGATCTCCATACTTTCCGGGAGTTGCATTCCGTGGGCATAGCCTGCAAAAACATGTAGTTCTGTAAAAACACCTGCTTTCATCAGACGGTCAGCATAAGCCAATCCGCTGTCCCGCAAGGGATCTGTTCCGGCAACAAAAATGACAGTTGGCGGAAGGTTGGAAAGATCTTTATCATTTCCGGGCAGCACATATTTTTCTTCTGAATTGCCGTTTTTTCCTATATAGAAATCTTTTAAAACCGGAAAGTCATCACTTTTAAGACCCCGGATTCTTTTAAATTCAATAACTGATGGATAATCCATCCTGAAATCTCCAGGCGGAATTTCCAGAACCTGTAAACTTATTTTTGGGCCTTTCTTATCTCTTGTATATTGTGCCAGGCCTCCGGATATACCAGCTCCTGCACTGGAACCTCCTACAGCGATCAGTTTTGGATTTCCACCTATATTTCCTGCATTTTTATGGGCCCATAATAACGAGGCATAGGCATCATGGAGGGCTGCCGGAAAAGGATTTTCCGGAGCGAAACGGTAGTCTATATTGATAACCACAGCATTTCCTTTCAATGCATAATCTGCACACCTCTGGTGATCCCATTTGGGAGTTCCATATACAAAACCACCCCCATGAAACCAAAGAAATATGGGAAGGTTTTTCGAATTTTTGGGTTTATAAACCGTTACCGGGATTTCGGGGTCTTTTGCGTTCAGTCCCGGAATTTTAGACCGTGTCACTTCAATACTGTCTTTGTTTTTCAGTTCCGGCCAAGGCATTTCTGCCTGAATTTTGCGATCTCTTTTCACTTCTTCAAACGTCATATCCTGAATAGGAGTATTATTCATTACCTGGAACTGGGGCAGTAATCTTTTTTCTGCTTCCCGGGCAGTGAGCGGATGATATTGTTGCGCCAATGATAAGCCCGGGAGCAGGAAAGGCATTAAGAGTAACAGGGAGTTTTTCATAATCATAGCAATAGAGGATTGTATTCTTTCAAAAGTAACATTATGCTAACCATCGGATGACACGAAAAGGAAATTTTGTGATACGGAAAAGAAATTTTTATGACCATAAAACACTACTATAAAGCATGGATAAATGGCTTGGACCGAGCTTAATCTTTCTCAGCATTATATTAGATTATGGGTGAATATAATCTCTTTTCAACAGATCATGCATTGAAATATCATTTTCATAGATTAAAGATCATATGATTAAAATTTTTAATAATAAATATAATCATACTTAATAAATCACAGAATTTCACCCTAACAACCTGTAAATGAAATCAATGAAACTGTTTTATTTATTCGCAAAAAACAGCCATAATCCCCATATTAGCTTCTTTATGAAATCACGTAATAAAGATTTAATACTCTATTAAAAAATAAATATCCATATTTGCAGCCTTAAACTCAAAAACGCTAGTTTATTTCATGAGCATTATTTTTAAAAAGCGACTACTTATAGCGCTTGTATTACCAACGGCCGGCATATATTATGCACAGAGTACGAAGGATTCTTTAGAAAAATCTAAATCTATTGATGAGGTGATGTTAGTGGGAAGAAACCTTTCCCAAACAGCCAAAGAAAGAAAAACCCCTGTTGCAGTTTCTACCATTAAGGCAGCTGAAATTCAGGAAAAATTAGGAAACAGGGAATTTCCCGAAATTATGAAATCTACCCCATCCGTGTACGTTACTAAAGTAGGCGGCGGATTTGGAGACAGCAGAATTAACATGAGGGGTTTTGATGGTGCCAACATTGCGGTGATCATCAACGGACAGCCTGTTAATGATATGCAGGGAGGTACTGTATATTGGTCCAACTGGACCGGATTGGCAGATATTGCAAGCAATATTCAGATTCAGAGAGGGTTGGGAGCTTCTAAATTTGTAGTTCCGTCTGTAGGGGGAACGATAAATATTGTAACCAAAGCTACTGATTCTGAGCAAAAAGCAATGATAAAGGCAGAAGCAGGTAATGACAACTACTCCAGAGTATCAGCCATGTATTCTTCCGGGTTAAAAAATAAGTGGGGAACAACTGTTCTACTCTCCCGTTGGCAAGGTGACGGTTATATCAACGGAACCAAAGGAGAAGGCTATTCATGGTTTTTCTCTACAGGATTTAAGCCTAATGAAAAGCATGCATTCAATTTAATTGCTACAGGTGCACCACAGGTACACGACACAAGAAGATCTTCTGCAACCGGAGCGAATGTAGCCACTTTACGACAGTTTGAAACCTATGGAAGAAGATATAATCCACAAACAGGAATGCTGAATGGTTCTTCATTCAACTTGGCGCCCAACTTCTATCACAAACCTATTGCATCACTTAACTGGGACTGGAATATTAATGATGCCCTGAAGCTTTCTACAGTTGTTTATGGTTCCTGGGGACGTGGTGGCGGTGGTACCGGGCTTAATGGTTCTATTAAAAATGCTAACGGGCAAACTATGAATTTCATGAATTATGGCCAGGGCGGAGACGGCACTATCAACTGGGATATGATTTACCGTTACAACAGAGGAGGTATGGTCACTGATTATAATGGAAACTCCTTCCAGAAACCAACCTTTACTGCTCCTGCAGGATCTCCGGCTGATTATAATGGACAATATGTAGCTACTTTAAACGGGACTTCCGGTATTGTTAGAAAGCAGAGCATTAATTCTCATGACTGGTATGGAGCCATCGCAGATCTTAATTACAAAAAGAATAACTGGACCTTTAACGGAGGGATTGACCTTAAAACTTACAAAGGAGCGCTTTATGATATCGTTACTGATATGCTGGGCTCTGATGCATTATATATTCCTAATACGGTGAATGCTCCAAAAGGATCTTATGTAGACCAAACCGTAAAACCGGAACCTCTTACCAAGCTTAATAATGCTCAGAAAGTATCTATATACAACGAAGGGTTGGTAAAATGGGCAGGTTTATATGGAATGGTTGAGTACAGTTCAGAAAAGCTAAGTGCATCTGTTCAGGCTTCAGTTTCTGAACAATATTACAAGAGAATAGACTATATGCTGTATACTCCCGGAAATCAGGAAACCAAGTGGTATCATAAAACGGGATATATTGTAAAAGGAGGTGCCAACTATAATATAGACCAGCATCATAATGTATTTTTCAATACGGGAGTTATTTCGAGACAACCGCTATTCAATGCTTTATTCCCATCAAACCAAAACATATACAACGATGCGAAGAATGAAAGAATCTTTTCTGTAGAATTGGGATATGGGTTCAAATCCCGTTATGTGGATGTTAATATTAACGCTTACAGAACACAGTGGGATGACAGATTCATCTCAAGAACATTTAATGCCGGTGCCGCTGATGTTGCCAATTTCTCTCAGTTAAAACTTGGAAATGCTTATTTCTACAACGCCCTGAATGTTGGACAAGTACACCAGGGAGTTGAACTGGAAGCGAAAGCAAGACCTCTTTCTAACCTTAGGCTTAGAGGGATGCTATCGTTAGGTAACTGGAAGTACAAAGGGAATGCAAATTTCAACATCATGGATGTTCAGAGCAACCAGGAAGTCACCGGAGCAACAGGAATCATCAACATCAAAGATCTGAAGGTAGGAGATGCTGCCCAAACAACAGCAAGCATCGGGGCTGATTATAATATTACCAAAGCTTTCAGCATTGATGCTAACTGGGAATATTATGACAAGCTATATGCACAATTCAATCCTATCAACTTCCTTACTGAAGCAGCAAGAGAAAAAGGGATTGTAAAATTACCAAGCTATCATTTATTTGATGTAGGGGCTACTTATAAATTCATCATTGATCAGAAAAAATCATTGACATTAAGAGCTAATGTATACAACTTATTCAATAAGTACTATATTTCTGAGCTAAGCTCCAATATTTTTGCAGGTGATAAAATTGCCAATGGTCCGGATGCCGGAAAAACATACCAGGAAGCTGGAAGGGTTTATCAGGGCGTAGCTGACGGCAATACAGGATTCCTTGGATTTGGAAGAACCTGGTCTGTTGCAGCAACTTTCAGATTCTAATTATACCATCTGAATATCAATCAATTGAACCCGTCAAAAGTGACGGGTTCTTTTCTTTTAAAAGATGTTGTTATCTTCTCTTCATCCCATAATCAATATCATTAATTCTCAATCGATTTAATCTTTAAATCCATATCAATCCTATAAGCAAGATGTTCATGCATTTTTTCTGTGAAATGAAGCTCAGCATTCATGATCTTACCGGTTGATTTTTCAAAATTATATTTTGTTTTGACACTGAATTCAAACTGATCAATAGAGAATTCCTTCTCATTTTCGTAAAGCTTTTTGATATGACTTTTAATGAGTTCAGCACGGTTGTTCAGTACGGAATGAAATTCTACAAAAAGAGTATTATTTTCTTCTTCAAGCTTCACCAGTTTTAGCTGATAGCTATACTCTACTCCCTGCATCAATCTGGAACGAATACTCAACGGACTGGATAAAAAACTGTAGTACTCATTAGGTGGAAATATCAGACTATAAACTTCCGGTAACAGAAGAATATACTGTAGGTTTTTCTTCAGTTCTCCCTCAAAGCTTTTCAATCCTTTTTCATAATTGGCAACCAATTTAATCTGATCTTTTTCTTCCGGAAAAACAGTAACCATTTTATTTTCTTTCCATTCTTCCCAGCTCTTCCACAGCTCCTCTGTATTCTCAACAGAAAGTATCTTTCCGTTTGCATTTCGTTTGATATAAAGATTACGTGAAATATCAGCAAGGGCAAGACTTTGTTGTAAAAAGGATTTCATTGTATGATCTTCCGTATTTCCTGTAATTTCAAGAAGATTTATCCTATTGTAAATAAGATCTGATTCTTTCTGCTGGTCAAGAAGAAGTTCAGATGAGGTTTTTAAAGAAATTGGGGAATTTTCCTTACCCATCAGAAAGATATTCTCCACATTCAGGGTATATTCCTGCGAGAATTTTTCAAGTTGAAGAAGAGGAATATTTTCCCCAAAAAAGAAATTTGAAATACTCATTACTTTATTTTGACTCCTGTACAGTTTAAATGATCTCTTCTAAAGATATTTTATTTATTATGAAAAATTGGTTTTTATATATTTCGTCCACTCTTCCTCAATTTCCGGATCATTATTTTCTTCATCAACAAAATTATAGTTGCTATAAAAATTATCGAGCTTCATAATTAAAGAAACCTGATAATTAAACCATTGGTGATATTCATCAGATTCTTTCCATAATTCTCTTACTTCTGAATGCTCTTTAAAGAAAAGGATCTTTTTGGCGGCTTTTATAACCATTTGAGCTAATAGAATCGTATCTACGGATTCCAACTGTGGCAAAATGTAGTCTGTGGAAATCAGTTTCAAACGACCACTCAGTGCTTCAAGTATTGCTAACGTAATAAAGCTCTCTTCATCATCTATAAAATCATCTTCATCCAAAATTTTGGTGAGATAAGGAATCACTAATTCTTTATCCGGAGATTCCTCCAGTTCTGCAAACCAATCTGCAGCAGTATCATTTTCAAAGTTCTTGTATCCCCAAGCCCCCATAATTATATTTTAAAATTAATATTCATAGAATCTGGCTAAATCAATCCCATTTCCTTAGATAATTCATAATAACTTATATTTGGATCTAAATTCAAATCTCTATAAACTTTCTCTCTTAATTCAGGAAAATTTCTTAAATCCATTTCCTTAAAACTATCGCTATAATGCTCTCCAGAAACCATTTGCCCGAAAATAAACTTATCCAACCCTTCAAGTTGTAAATAAAATAGATCTCCTTGATTTAATTTCTTACTCATTTCTTAATAAAACCGCTCTAAATCAAATCCCATTTCCTTAGATAATTCATAATAGCTTTTATCTGGATCTAAATTTAAATCTGAATAAATTTGTTTTCTTTCATCGGGATGATATAAAAGATCTAAATCTGTAAGGCTTTCATCATAATAATCTCCGTCTATTAAATCCTCTCTTCCTTGTAACCCTAAACTAGCATCTAAAATCACAACAGGGTATTCCGGAGCAGGAAGAACTCCAGGATATTGAATCGGATCCTTAATAGCTGTTTTGAAATAAAGTTCTCCCCTCATTAACCGAACTTCATTATATGCATTTCCTACAACTTCCGGAAATTCTATATTCTTAACATCAACTTTATGATGTCCAGCAACTTCCCATTTTAAACTATTTGCTTTTGAATCTATTTTAAATACAAAAACTCTAGGAATTAATACTTCCATACTATCTGGAAGATTGGGAGAATCATATATACCTTTGTAAATTTCTATTAGATGGCATCCTGCATAAGTTGTAAAATAGTTTTCATCGTTTGCCTTTGATTTTTTTAGCTGGCTGTCTACATCAAATAAGACCCTACCAAAAATAAAAAGATTTTTGTTTTCTAATTTTAAATTGAAAATATCTCCAACCTCTAATTTTTTTATCATTTTTATGGACATTTTATAAGTTTACTAAAATAATTAAATTTCCTTTTGCTTAGCGCATTAATCTTATTTCTAATTTCCGCTCCTGCTTTTAAAGTTTTAGTTCCATTTTGCATTATATGATATTGTTCACGAGCTGCTGTTTGAAATGCATTCCAAGTTCCAGACTCTAATGTTCTACTAACATATCTTCTAGGATCGAGTCCTTTCTCTAAGACATGCTGAGTAAATCTTTTCCCATCTTCTTGTATTGTTTTTCCAACATAAACATATTGTTTTGTTTTCTTATCCCAAATCCCATAAATTTCTGATGGCTTAGGAGTGAGATCATGAAAAACTGAATTTGGATAAGACTTTCCATTATGCACCAGAATATCAAGTGAAGACACAAAATAATTATGTACTTCGTCAACTTCAAGATTATAGGTTTTGAAATTTCCAACAATTTTTTCGGTCTTTTCTACAATAATAGATTTTCCGGTGGCATCCATCAACAGATTTCCGCTTTCAATATCTTCTGCATTAATCCAGTCAGAATGCGTTACCGACCAGAACCTGTGGGCTGATGTACTTTCAATGATTTCATCCCCAATATATAGCCTGCAAAGACTTTCAGTATGATTTACATACACTCCGGTAACCTGTTTTAAGACTTCCGTGTGTTTATCCTGATCAAAAGCTGTAACATAATCTCCTACTGAAATTGTTTCAATAGCTGCATAACCATTATTTTCATCAATTTTCACTAAAGTTCCGGCCGGAAAACAATGTTTAAGTTTCGCGAGGTCATCCCAAGTTTTTGCTACAAGCTCAGCGGCTTCATCAGCCATTTTACTTAAGCATTTTCCACTGTTATGCACCAGAACCCCTGAATTCCCTACAAAATAATTATGCCAGTGGTCTACCTCAAAATTATAGACTTTCTGAGGCGTATAATTGAATTCTGTTTTTTGTATAATACCTTCTTGCTGGTCACGCAAAAGAATTTTATCTCCTTCTTTCAATTCTGAAGCATCCGTCCATTCACCATTGGTATAAAAAGGGTGTGTAGCCGTTGTTTCAATGACTTCAGCTTCTGTATAAATACTAATCGTATGGTCACTTTCATTAGTGATTAAATCAATCACCGGCTGAAGGGCTACGGTATCTGTATCTTCATCATAAGCCCAGACCAGATCTCCGATGCGGATGTCTTCAATATTTTTAATTCCATGTTCAGTATGAACAGGTGTTCCAGCCGGAAAACAAGCAAAAACACAGGTTTTAAGAAGCTTTTTGGCAACATCATCTACACTTTTCTTTAAGGCTTCTTTACTCAGTTTTTTCAATGCGGCTTTTCCCATCTGCTGAAGAGCTTCTTTAGAGATAGCTTTTGCACCAGCTTTTATGGCACCTTTCACACCGGCTTTTGCACCCTGCATGGCTACTGTTCCGGTTCCAAAAGAAACCACTCCTACCGCAATAGAAGCCACATCCCAGATTAAAAATCCGGCATTCATGGCTGCTCCCCAGCCATCACCGGTCTGTATATCATTGATAAGATCACGGCCGCTTCCCCAAACTGGGATCATCCCTTCCACAAGACCTGCTTCTCCCACACTGTCTCCATGTCCGCTGTCATCTAGTTCACGCTGTGCCTGATCCTGCATATCTTTTACTTCCTGAGCGGCATCGTCCGGAAGAGGAACCTGTCCGCTCGTCATAAATTCTATCTTTCCACCCACAGGACATTGACAGGTACTTTTTCCTATCAAAGATCTGATTCCGTTGATTTTTACCTGCCAGGTATCCTGCCAGGTCATAGGAACAGTTGCGGGAGTACAGGGACCACCACTGATTTTGCACACCTTAAAGGATGGAATATTAATCAGAGGAGCGGCATCTTGATTGGTGGCCACCAAACAACCATGGATCTTCACCTTTGTATTGAATGTAGGTTTAAAGAAATCCGGGGCAGCTCCCTGATCACACATCATCAGGGCATTGAGGGTTATGTATTCTAACTCATCCATGATTTCTGTTTTAGAATTACATAATATTGGTATCTCCGGAAGACATCACAGCGCTTGGCCCTCCGGTAATTGTAAGTGGAGAATCTGTGCTAATATTCATCGCTCCTCCTTTACTTGAAAGTCCGAGTGCACCGGTAAGTGCAGTAATATCAATGATTCCTTTTCCTGCTGATGCCGTAATTCCTGCTTCAGATATGGTAATAGAATTATCTCCTACCTTCAGAGTGATACTTGTTTTTCCGTCAAGAGTAATATTTCCTCCAGCATCCATTTTTAATAAGGATTGTGGTGGAGCATCTTTCTTACCCCCAACGTTGATTACATTGGTACTTCCTGCATTTACGGTATGATTGCTATTGGCGTTGGTGGTTGCATTTCCGGTTCCGTCAAAATTCATATTGGCACCACCCTGATCTTTAAGATTCATGGATCCGGCACCATTATCATATTTCAATTCTGCACCGCTTCGGCCACTGAAACTCATGATATTATTTCCGGTACCGCCACCAGCTCCTATTCCGCCATGGAACATTCCCCCCATGACAAAAGGGCGGTCCGGATGAAGATGTACAAAGTTAACAATCACCTGATCCCCAACTTCGGGAATAGACATAAATCCGCGGTTCTTGCCTACTTTTTCACTGCTTCCGGCATCTGGTGTCATTACACGGATAAATTCAGTGGTATCCTGTCCACTCTGCCAATCAAGCTGAACCTGTACACGGCCCTGATTTTCAGGATCGGTGTTGGAAATTACTTTTCCAAACTGGGGTTCTGCCACCGGAACTGTAAATTCCGGTCTTGGAATAAATCCGGTATCAGCAGCTATTGCCTGAAAAGATCCATCATAATATCCACGGGCATCTACTTCATGAGTTACCTCTATCAGCATAAGCTTGGTAAAATATCCGGTATCGTTAGTATCTGACTTACGCATTTCTATATCTGCAATACAGCCTGGATAAAGGAATGGTACAGTTGTATTCCCTGAAGTAACAAAAACTTCTGAAGCCTTGCTTCCCGCAGCACCTTTCTGTGAGGCATCAATATCCATAAAGGAAACAGCCTTGATAGGTGCAACACGTAAAGACGGCGTCTGAAAAGTCTTTTCTGAAATTTCATAGGCACGCTTGGCGATCTCTGAGGTATGGTTAATTTTTGAACTTCCACCTTTGAATTTTTCATTTTTGCTGCTGTTGTATCCATAAAATGATGGATTCACATGCTGAGCTTTCATTTTAATTTTAACGTCAGTGAGATTACTGCCATAAGTCAGCATCACAGGTTTTTCCTGTGGAGGCAGCTGTCCGAAATGCAGCACTTCCCCGTCATAAAAGAATTGCTCCCCGTAAGCTTCTGCTATTCTCGCCAGATAATTATAATGAGTTTCTTCGTATTGACAACTGTAAGATACATTTCCCTGACGGGCGTCTACCCTGAAATCATATTTTCCCTGCCCCAGCCCTTCTTTAATAACTTCATTAGCGATACTGTTCAAACTCATAGGCTGTGCTCCACCAAAACTTTGAATATGAGGGGCTGCATCCAAAAGGATGGTTGGACTTAATCCTGATAATATAAGATTTCCCAGACTTCCCTTTTCCTGACTGAATCCGACTTCTGTGATGACTCCGACAAAATTTCGTTCTGCACCACCTTCCACATCTTTATACTTGAAAACAACCGTAATCCTTTTTCCAAGAAAATTCTGTACTTCTTCAAGATTATGATTTTCTGCACTTCCTAAAGTATCATGCGCCAGAATGAGTTCAAACTCATGATGTTTGGTAGTGCTTTGGGTGAGTTTAAAGTGTTTGAAATATTTTATCGGCTTGCCTTCCACATGAATATCAAGTTTTACTACGCGGTTAATGCCTGCAATGGCGCTTTCCGGAATACTGTCTGCATTAAATATTCTTGATGTAGGCTGCTTTGCCCATAATTTTCCTTTAGTAATGGAAGGTTCATTCGGCAGCAAAGGCTGATTCAGGAATTGTTTTCCTGTATTCACTGCATTCACTGCATTATTCACTTTTGAAGTAACTTTCTTTACTTCTTTGATTTTTTTATTTTCCTGGATTTTGTTTACAAAACCTGTCTTGTCTGAATCTATTTCCGGTTTGGGAAGATTATTCTGTTCCTGAAACATGACGTCAATTTTTTTTTTGGTGTATGACTTAATTAGATATTCAACCTTTACAGGTGAGACCCTTTAACTTAAAGAACCAATCGGCAGCTTGCAACGGCCTCTTGAACAAGCTTTTTTATGATTGATCTGAGATAGTTGCAGTCGGAATTTTCAGAAGTGCAATTCCACTTTAAGTACCAGACAGTACTTTTTACTGGATTGATTATTGTATTTTTTCATAAGTTTTTTCGGTGATTTTGGTAATGCAATATATAACCTTAAATATTCACGTCAAAATGAACTATCTATTATTTCAAAAATTGTAGTAGAACTACGACAATGAATTTTTAAAAAACCTTTCTACGGAGCTTTTCGTGTCACTGCTAAATAAAACATCCATGTTATGATCAGATAATCAGCAACATGGACGTTAATTTACAAATAGTATGATTTGTTTTTATTTCAAAACTTTTTCATAGCAGTTAAATATCCTTTTCGGAAGCGAACTGTTCCTACAAGGTCGTATACTTTTTTAGTATAAACAGCATTCGCAGTATCATTCATGGAAAAAGCATTAAACCGAATCGACGGATATTGATTTCGCCTGGCAAATTCTTCGGCATACCGAATCATTTTACTTGATATTCCTGATCCCATTGATCAATACCGTGATCAGCATATGTGCTTTTACTTCTTCAAGCGCCTGAGCAGCCTGAAGTACATCACCATGAACAGCTTTCCTAATCATTATAATTATTTAATTATTTACTACATCTTTTTTCTATCCAATAACAGATATTTACTTTGAATTCTTAAGCTGCATTGCCCGTTGATAAAAAGACTGATTGGCAATTTTTTCTTCAGCTTCATCAATCGCTTTCAGGAGATTATTTTCATTATCTGCAATTTCACTCAATACAGTGGCTACCAATTCCCATACCGGTTTCATTTTTTCAACCAGCTCAGTACCTTTGGGAGTCAACAGAAATAATCTTTTACGTTCATCACTCTTATCTTTTTTCCATGCTAAGAGTTTAAGCTTTTCAAGTTCTTTGAGCAGCGTTATGGTAGAAGGATGGGTATACCCAATTTCATTCGCAATTTCCACCACACTTGCAGTTTCTTTTTTGTATATGGTAAAGATGACCGGAAACCATTTGAGTTCAAAATCTATCCCAAATGCTTTGTAGATCATAGCTCCATCTTTTCTTAACTGTTCGCTCAGGCGGTGTAACCGGGTTGAAATAGCAAGAATCCCTGCTTCGTTGATAACGTTCATAGAGTCCTATTTAAATGATAAAAAACATCATCGGAACCCATCAATGGAAATTGAGCCGGAAGTTCTTCTTTCTCAATCTTTTCAAAATCATTCCGTTCATAGAACCGCTGGGCAGCCTTCAATACCGTGATGGTTCCCAAATATAAATCATCTATTCCATTTTCATGACAGAAAGAGAGTAAAACTTCCAATAATTCCTGTGCAATATTCAGTTCTTTTCCCCGGAATTCTTTTTTTACAAACATTTTCCGGATCGCTCCTGCCCTTTCATCAAATTTGACCAAAGCAATGGTTCCCACCAGTTCCCCATCTATAAAAGCTCCCCAAAAGTTTCCTCCAGCTTCGGTATAAAAGCTTTCAATCTCAAAAAGGTCCGGCTGGTCATGGATTGTCAGCGGAACGTTAAACTCTTTTTGCTGAATCGTAAGAATGAGGTCTATAGCCTGATCTGAGTATGAATTGCCTATAGGCTTTATCAGTGGTTTCATCGTATTCTTTTATTTAAACAATCATTTTAATATTGTGTGATATTCACAAAAACGAAACTACGTAGTTTACTACGTATATACAAACATAATTTTATTTTTATAATGATTTTAACAGTTCTTAAAAAAAAGGAACAAAAAAACGTATGTCAGTGATGACATACGTTTATATAGGTAAGCGTAAAATATCTTTTATTTCCAGCCTCCGCCTAAAGCCTGATAAAGCTCTACACCGGCTTTCATTTTATTGTATCGTGCATTGGAGATATTAAGCTCTGCATTTAATGAATTCACACTTGCATTTAAAACTTCGAGATAGTTGGCCATACCGTAGTTTACCAATTCCTGGGAATAGTCAACTGATTTTTTGTAGGCATCCAATTCTTTTTGTTTCAATTCAATAAAAGAATCCTGTACAGAATATACTCTGATGGCATCGGATACTTCTTTTCCAGCGGTAAGCACTGTTTTCCTAAAATTTAAATAAGCTGTTTCCTGATTGGCAAGGCTCACATCATAGTTCGTCTTGATCTGTCTCTTATTTAAAATAGGCTGAGCCAACCCTGTCACTACATTGGCAAACAATGAGTTGACACTGAATAAGTGGTCGATATCTACAGACTGAAGTCCTCCGCTTCCGGTGATTTTTAAAGTAGGATAAAACTGGGCTTTAGCTGAATTGGTTAATTCAAAAGCATTCATCAGGCTATATTCTGCTCTCATGACATCCGGACGGTTAGCCAGTAGCTGAGTAGGATATCCTAATTTTAAGTCAATAGGCAGATTCTGGTTTTCCAGCGTAGACCTTTCAATAGTGTGGGAAGGTTCCCCCATCAGAAGACTCATTGTATTTTCAAGTGACTGTATCTGCGTATCAATATCAATCAATAGAGATCTTGCATTAAAAACAAGGGCTTCACTTTGCTGTACCGCCACTTCTGTAACGGTTCCTGAAATTTTCAAAGCTTTTGTTGTTTCTAAATTCTTCTCACGTACTGCAATGGTTTCCGTAATGATCTTTTTCTGAGCATCGAAAGTCAACAGCTGGTAGTAGGCAGAAGCAATAGAAGCAACAAGGCTGCTTTTTACCGCTTTATGTGCAGCAACTGTGCCTAAATAGGTGGCCAGCTGTGCTTTTTCCTGTGCTTTCAGCTTACCCCAGATATCCGCTTCCCAGCCAATACTTGCTGTAATATCAAACTGATTCACATAGCTTCGGTTTCCAATGATCTGCCCAAACTGAGTGTTGATAGACTGAGTCTGGAAAGTATAGTTAGGGCCAATAGAAACGGTAGGCTGATAAGCTGCTTTACTTTGTTTCAGATAAGCTTCCGCAGAACTGATGCTTTGTAAAGCAATTCTGATATCCAGGTTATTTTCTAAAGCTTTTGAAATATGGCCTTGAAGTACAGGGTCTGTAAAGATTTCTTTCCATGAAATATCTGCAATATTGGTACTGTCAGTAGGAAGCATATCTGTACGGAAAAGCTTTTCGTCTACAACGTTTTTCGGCCTTTCATACTCTTTTCTGGCCATACAGGATGTAATGGCTCCCAGTATGAAAACTGAAAAAGTGATTCCTTTTATGATGTTTAATAAACTCTTCATTATTTAAAATTAGAAGTTAGAATCCAGAAATGAGAAGTTAGTTTTTAACCGGATAGCCAGTGTCTAACTTCTCTTTTCCAAATCATTATTTTTTATTCTGCTAAATTGATATCTTCTTTTTTGAGAGGTTTAATTTTTTCCTGCAGTGTTTCAAAGATCACATACAGAACAGGAATTACAAATAATCCTAAAATTGTTCCTATCAATAGTCCAATAGCGGCTCCTGTTGCAATTGATCTGTTACCCACTGCTCCAATTCCACTTGCTAAAACTAACGGCAATAAACCGAAGATAAATGCGAAAGATGTCATTAGAATGGGTCTTACTCTGGCTTTAGCTGCATTGATGGCTGACATTACAATCGTTTCACCATGATGCCTTCTCTGAACAGCAAATTCCACAATAAGGATCGCATTCTTAGCTAATAAACCAACAAGCATGATCAGGGCAATCTGGAAATAAATATTATTTTCCAAGCCCATAATCTTCTGTCCGAAATAAGCTCCCATTACCCCAAGAGGAAGAGAAATAATAACGATCAGAGGAAGGATATAGCTTTCATACTGTGCAGAAAGGATAAAGTAAACGAAAATCAAGCTAAGCCCAAAAATAAGAAGCGTCTGAGATCCTGAATTCAATTCTTCTCTGGTCAATCCAGTAAATTCTACTGCATAGTTTTGATTCAGGGTTTCATTGGCCACCTGCTGTACAGCGGTAATGGCATCCCCGGAACTGTATCCTTCAGAGTTTGCTCCCGTTACCTTCACTGAGGTAAACAGGTTATAACGGCTTACAGATTGCGGCCCGTATGCTTTAGTAAGAGTTACAAACTGGGAGATCGGAGACATTACTCCTGAACCTGTTTTTACATACAGCTCGTTCAGGTTATCAATACTTTTTCTATTATCCGGAAGGGCCTGCACCATTACTCTGAACTGTTTTCCGTATTTGGTAAAGTCAGCAGTATAGACTCCCCCTATATATCCTTGCATGGTAGCAAGGATATCACTTACGGAAACCCCAAGTTGTTTTGCTAACGGAACATTGATATCCATTTGATACTGAGGATATTTTGTATTGAATGAAGTCTGAGCAAATTGAATTTCCGGTCTCTGCATCAGTTTTCCGATAAATTCATTGGTTTTATCATCCAGATCAGCATATTCTCCACCTGATTTGTCCAGCAATACCATTTCAAAACCTGCACTGTTACCAAATCCAGGTACACTTGGCGGCTGAAAGAATACAACTTTGGCATCAGGAACAGATCCTACAATTCCAAATAGTTTTTTGGTAATATCTTCAGAAGTCTGTCCGTCTTTTTTTCTTTCTTCGAATGGTTTTAGCTTAACAAAGGCAAGACCATTGTTACTTCCGTTTCCGGATAAGAATCCCCGCCCTGTAGAAATTGTTACATTCTGTACTCCCGGAACTTTCAATGCTTTGGCCTGAAGTGTTTTCAGGGTGTTGTAAGTTCTTTCCATAGAAGCTCCCGGAGGAAGCTGGACATCTGTAAAGATAATCCCTCTGTCTTCTGTAGGTACAAACCCTTTCTTCATACTGCTGCTTGCCCAGAATAAGATACCTCCTGTAACAGCAAAAATAATCAGGGTTACCCATTTATGTCTTAATAGAAATACAAATCCTCTTCCGTAACGTTCAGTAGTTGTTTTAAAAGCAATATTGAATTTATAGAAAAACTTCTGTAACAGATTTAAGTTCTTATACTCCTTATGATGCTCTTCGTGAGGTTTTAAGAATAATGAACATAAAACCGGGCTCAACGTTAATGCATTAACAGCAGAAATGATAATCGCTATAATAAGCGTAATACCAAACTGTTGATAGAATACTCCTGTAGGACCCGTAATAAACGTTACCGGAATAAATACCGCAGCCATTACCAAAGTAATAGAAATAATAGCCCCTGTAATCTCATCCATCGCTTCTACCGTCGCCTTTTTCGCATCAGAAATACCATGTTCCATCTTCGCATGTACGGCTTCAACGACCACAATGGCATCATCGACGACAATACCAATCGCGAGAACTAAGGCGAATAATGTTAACAGGTTTAATGAATATCCAAATAGATTCAGGAAGAAAAATGCCCCTACAATAGATACCGGAACCGCGATGGCCGGAATCAGCGTAGATCTGAAATCCTGAAGGAAAATATATACTACAATAAATACCAGGATGAAAGCTTCAATCAGGGTATGTACTACCTTTTCAATAGAAGCCTCAAGAAATTCATTGGTATCAAAGTTGAAGGTATATTTAATTCCCTTTGGAAAAGTACTTTCTGCTGACTTCAGATATGTTTTGATATTTTTAATAATTTCCTGGGCATTGGAACCTGGCGTCTGGAAGATCCCCATACTGATGGAAGGTGAATTCCCATTCTCCCCGATTCCTGTGTAAGACTGGCCTGCCAGCTCTACTTTAGCAACATCTTTTAGCATCAGGTTTTGTCCGTTTGCAAGAGATTTTATGATGATATTATCATACTGTTCTTTATCGTTGAATTTACCTACATACTTAATGATATATTCAAAAGAGCTGCCGCTGTTCTGGCCAATGGAACCCGCTGCCGCTTCTCTACTCTGCTCATTGATAGCATTGGTAACATCTGTAGGTGTTACACTGTAGGCAGCCATTTTTGCCGGATCCAACCAGATTCTCATCGAGTAGTTTTTACCCCCGAAAACGTTGGCATCTCCTACACCATTAACCCTTTTTAAATTGGGAATAATGTTGATATTCATGAAGTTCTGAAGGTATACATCATCCAGATCCTTATTTTCGGAATAGAAAGACATATACATCAGTGCACTGGTTTGCTGCTTTTGTGTTACAACCCCTGAACGTGTTACTTCAGAAGGTAATAAAGGCGTCGCTCTGGCCACACGATTCTGTACGTTTACTGCGGCAATATCCGGGTCTATTCCTTGTTTGAAGAAAACCTGGATCTGGGCAGAACCGTCGTTTCCAGCACTGGAAGTGATATAATCCATACCTTCCACCCCATTGATCTGTTCTTCCAGAGGTACCACTACACTTTTCATCACCGTCTCAGCATTGGCTCCGGTATAGTTGGCAGAAACACTCACTGTAGGCGGCGCAATATCCGGATACTGTGTAACCGGTAACGAGACAAGCCCTAAAATACCGAGAATCACAATCAAAATTGAGATTACGGTAGATAAAACCGGTCTGTTAATAAAGTTTTTTATCATTAGAATTTCGGTTTTATTGATTGAACAAGACTATCCATTTTGATTGGTTTCGGCTTCACGGCAGTTCCCGGTTTCAGACCTCCGATTCCTGCTGCTACAACAGTTTCCCCTTTATTTACCCCCGATTTTATAAGAGCCATATTGTCGATTCTGTCAATAACATTAATCACAACATTTTTAGCGGTATCTTTTTCTACTTTATATACGTAAACAATACCTTGCTGTTCATAGGTAGCACTTTCAGGAACCACCAATACATTATCATAACGTTGTGGGAACCTGATGGTTCCACTGTTACCATTACTTAAAAGCTTTTGGGCATTAGAAAAAGCTACCCTGAATTGAATAGTTCCTGTTGTAGGATCAATCTGACCGGTAATGGCTTCAATTTTTCCTTTTTCAGGATAAAGACTGCCATTGGCTAGCTGAAGCTCAACCATCGGAAGGTTTTTTATTTTCTCAGGCATTGATGCACCCGGAGATTTTTCAAGGAAATCAAAGTACGCTTTCTCATTCATTGAAAAGTAGGCAAAAATCTGTGATGTATCAGAAATAGTGGTCAAGGGAATCTGGTCAGAAGGTCCTACCAAACTACCTACTTTCAGTGGAAGTTTACCGATAACCCCTGAAATAGGTGCACGGATGATAGAATAATCGATGTTGGCTTCTACTCCTTTGTAATTAGCCACAGCCTGTCTTTTTGCCGCATTGGCCTGCTGCAGTTGTGCCTGAGCCTGGGCCAGATTGGCCTGAGCCGTCTGTAGCTGGATGTTACTGATGATATTTTTCTGAACCAGAGGCTTTAGCTTGTTGACTTCAAGCTGAGCCGCATTTACTGAAGCCTGAGCTGCGGCAATAGTAGATTCTGCGGCACCAATTCCTGCTTTGGATGCTGCTGCATTTTCAGTAAGGATATTGGTTTCCAGACGAAATAAAGGCTGTCCTTTAGTAACATATTGTCCTTCATCTACCAATAGCTGGGTGATATAACCCTGTATTTTTGCACGTACATCATTGTTTACCCTACCCTGAATGGTAGCCGGAAACGTCTGATAACCCACTATATTTTTTGCCTCCACAGAAATAACAGGATAGGGCTTGGCACCATCCTGTTTCGGAGCTTCTTTTTTGCAGGCGGTTAGTGAAAACGCTGCAATGGAAAGTATAACTAGCTTATTATTCATTTTAAAGTTTATTAAGAGATTCCTGAATATTTTCTATATTTTTATTTAGTAGCGCTTTGTAAGCTTCTATTCTTTTGTTGTAGTCATTGTCTTTATTTTTTTTAAAATTGTTTAAATCATCTAATAACCTCAATTCGTCCTTCATCTTTTGGACAACTTGTTCGAATCGGATTTTCTTATATTCATCATTGGTGAAAAAATACCTTTTCCTCTCATCCATTTTGTTGTGGTCTACGATAAGCTGCATATTGAGAAGTAATGAAATACTTGTGGACACGGAGCTTTTACTCGCAGAAAGCACTTCAACAAACTCGTCAAAAGTAATTCCTACTTTCTCATAATCGAAAAGAAGGTAGGAATAGATTTTTGAGGCTAATGGGGGTATGTTGAAAAGAAAGCCATAAAACTTTACGGCATCCTGAAATATTCTTTCATCAATTTCTATACTTTTGTGCATATTATAAAAATGTAAACAAAAGTAGAAATTAGTTCAGAACTAAACGAACAAAGATGATAGAGATTATAAATACAGTTTCTTTTAAAAATTCAATGAAAGTGGATTTAACTTTTGGCTTAAATTATAATCTTCTCAAAAGCTTTTCTCATTCCGTCTTTCAAAAGAACCTCTCCACAATAGGAATATCCTTTACTTTCCAGAATTTTCAGCATGGCAATATTATCGTAATTCGTGTCTACTTTTACACTCTGAATTCCATGAGATCTTGTAAAATCTTCGATATGGTCGAAAAGTTTTTTCACCATTCCCTGGCCTGCAAATTTTTCATCTACTGCAATTCTGTGTACGACTACAAACTCCCCATCACTCAGCCATGCACCTTCAATGGTACTGTAAGCAGGTTCATCATTTAAAATCAAAGCAGCGAAAACAGCAATTTCTCCATCTACTGTAAGAACATATCCAAAACCTTTTGCAATATCGCTTTCTACCGTTCCCAGATTAGGATATCCGTTTTGCCATTGTGTACTGCCATCCAGCCTTCTTCTTTCTATAGACTGCTGGATGATTCCCCAAATAATTTCTCTTTCTTCAATTTCCGCTTTTCTCAGTGTAATTTCTGGATTCATTGTTCTTTGATTTTGATTAAAGGATTAGGGCAATCAGAAGTTCTGTCGTATTATTTACTCCTATCTTTCCGGAGGATGGCAAAACCAGATGACTATAAATAATGTATACTAATAAAGCCTGTTTTTCAGAAGCCTGACACTTACATCCTTTAGTATTCTTGTTTATTTTAATAATGAGTTGCTAATTAAAAAACCGAAAACTAATTAAAATTAATTTTCGGTTCGAAGTAGTAAAATTTAAAATTATGAAATTGTTTTATTGATTTTCACTTTGTTGAAGGTAAGCATCTACAATTTCAAATGCTCTTTTTTCATCTTCCAGATCTACCATTACTTTTAACGACGTAGCCGTGGGAGTTGTGGTAAATGTAAGATAATTATTTTCAACCGTGTTTGTAATTTGTCCATCATCCAATTTAGACTTAACCAACTGAATTTCTGAAGGGTTATCACTTTCAAAAACCGATACTCTCGTACTTCTTTCCATATTCTATATTGTTTGAGTATCTAAATATACAATGATTTTTTGAAAATTACAAATCCTGGTTTTAAATTTTGTTAATATTGTTTTCTATTTTATCTAACGCCAGCTGAATTTCTTCTTTGGTAACATTAAGGTGAGGTCTGAAACGTAAAGACTGGTCTCCACATGGAAGAATGATCAGTCCGTCATTGAAGAGTTCATTCATAATTTTATTTCTGTCTCCCGCTGATGGAAGATCAATGGCGCACATCAATCCTCTTCCTCTTGCATTGGAAATTTTCTCAGGATATTTCTCAGCAAGCGCTTTCAGGCTATCCAGCAAAAAGTCTCCTACCACTCTGGCATTTTCAACAAGATTTTCTTTTTCAATAACCTCCATTACCAATTGGAAACGAAGCATATCGATAAAGTTTCCTCCGAAAGTAGAGTTGATTCTTGAGCTTTCTCTGAATACATTATCAGGAACTTCATCAAATTTCTCTTTATTGGCTAAAACTCCGCAAACCTGTGCTTTTTTACCGAAAGAAATGATATCCGGTTTTGCAGTAAAGTGCTGAAAAGCCCACATTTTTCCCGTAATGGCAATACCGGTCTGAACTTCATCAAAGATAAGTAAGATTTCATTTTGATCACAAAGCTGTCTTAACCCTAATAAGAATTCATCTCTGAAATGGTTATCACCTCCTTCTGCCTGGATTGGTTCTATGATGATACAAGCCACTTTATCCGGATTCATCAAAATAGCTTCTTCAATCTGTAATAAAGCAAGCTTTTCATTTTTGATGGTTTCTTCCAGATTTTCTTCCGTAATCGGGAATGATAATTTCGGATTTAAGATTCTTGGCCAGTCAAATAAAGGAAAATATTGGTATTTTCTGGGATCTGAAGTGTTGGTTAAGCTTAACGTATAACCGCTTCTTCCGTGGAAAGCCTGTCTGAAATGGATACAGATTCCGGCTTCAGTCTGAAGTCCTTTTGCAAAGTTTTTACGGGTCTTCCAGTCGAAACAAGCCTTTAAAGCATTTTCAACCCCTAAAGTTCCGCCTTCGATAAAGAAAGCATATTGTAATTCTTCAGGAATAACTACTCTTTCAAACACTTCTAAGAAATGAGCATATTCTTCTGAGTAAACATCTGCTAAAGTTGGTTTGTTGACAGCCATTCTACCTAACCATTCTGATCTTTCTACAAGATACGGGTGATTGTATCCAACAGAAGCTGAGGCAAACATAGAGAACATATCCAGATATTCCCTGTCTGTAAGTTTATCGTAAAGCCATGATCCGTGAGATTTTTCAATGTCCATCACGAAGTCAAACCCATCTGCCAAAACGTGCTTTCCTACTGTTTCTTTTACTTTATTTGCTTTTATATCTAATATTTGTTCCATAATAAAATTGATGTGTGATTTAATAAGTGAATGATTAAAAACTCACAGGAATGAGCTCTTAATCATTCAGGTTATTAATTTTTGTTTTTGTTTTTTGTGCTTTAAGTAAAGCTTTTATAAATCAAATTTAATACCTTGTGCTAAAGGAAGTTGCGCGGTATAATTTATAGTATTGGTTTGTCTTCTCATATAGTACTTCCAAGCATCAGATCCTGATTCTCTTCCTCCTCCGGTTTCTTTTTCTCCACCGAAAGCACCTCCGATTTCAGCACCTGAAGTTCCAATATTAACGTTGGCAATACCACAGTCTGAACCTGCATAAGAAAGGAATAATTCTGCTTCTCTCAGGTTTTGGGTCATAATTGCAGAAGATAATCCCTGAGGAACATCATTTTGAATAGCAATTGCTTCTTCCAGGGTTTTGTATTTAATCAAATATAAAATCGGGGCAAAAGTTTCATGCTGCACGATCTCATAAGAATTTTTCACTTCGGCAACGCAAGGTTTTACGTAGCATCCTGATTCGTATTCTTTCCCGGTTAATACACCGCCTTCAACAACAAATTTACCGCCTTCTTTTTTACACTTTTTGATAGCTTCTTCATATTGATTCACTGCATCAGTATCAATTAAAGGACCTACATGGTTTTTCTCATCCAACGGGTTTCCGATCTTCAACTGGCCATAAGCTTTTGTCAATCTTGTTTTCACTTCATTATACACACTCTCGTGGATGATCAGTCTTCTCGTGGAAGTACATCTCTGACCAGCTGTTCCTACGGCTCCGAAAACGGCTCCGATGATAGACATATCTATATCTGCTTCTTTCGTAATGATAATTGCATTGTTACCTCCTAATTCAAGGATAGATTTCCCGAATCTTTCTGCTACTTTAGAAGAAACCATTCTTCCTACTCTTGTAGAACCTGTGAAAGATACTAAAGCTACTCTTTTATCATCTACCAGCTTCTGTCCGATCTCATGGTCTGATACCAATACACTTGAAACTCCTTCAGGAAGATTATTTTCCTTTACAACTTCATTCATGATATTCTGACATGCAATTGCACAAAGTGGTGTTTTTTCAGATGGCTTCCAAATGGTAACGTTACCACAGATCCATGCTAATGCAGTATTCCATGACCATACAGCCACGGGAAAGTTGAATGCTGTGATGATTCCAACCACACCTAGCGGATGGTATTGCTCGTACATTCTGTGTCCCGGTCTTTCTGAGTGCATCGTGTATCCCTGAAGCTGTCTGGAAAGCCCTACAGCAAAATCACAGATATCAATCATTTCCTGTACTTCTCCAAGACCTTCCTGCAATGATTTACCCATTTCATAGGAAACCAGTTTTCCAAGATCATCTTTATATTCTCTCAACTTCAGACCCAGCTGTCTTACAATTTCTCCTCTTTTGGGAGCAGGGATCATTCTGAATTCCTGAAATGCCTTTTGAGCAGTCTCAATTACTTTGTCATAATCACTTTCTCCGGAAGTCTTTACTTTAGCGATTAATTTACCGTCTACAGGAGAGATACTTTCTATCGTCTTTCCTGAAGCGAAATATTTTCCGCCCACTGAAGTCCCTTTATTTTCTTCTTTAATACCAAGGTTTCTGAGTGTTGTTTCGATTCCGAAATCCTTTACTTTTTTTGACATAAAATCTTACTTTTCGTTCTCTCTAAAGATAAAAATATTATGCGAACCTCAAAACTTTAATTTTTAAGCTGTTTTTTATTTGGACTAATTATAAACATATGTATCTTTGTAGGGTAAAATTTTGACATTCAGAAATGGAGAATAATACATCAAAAGAAGATTTTTCAAAACAAAAAGATAATTCAAAGTGGAAGCAGTGGATTAAGCGTTTTGGTGTCGGGGGAATTATATTTTTTACCGTAAAGGGGATCATTACCTCGACTTTAATTTATTTTCTTGGAAAGAATTTCTGGAATATCATTACCAAATATTTTTCAACGATATTCGGGTAAGACAACAGACAATGATATAAAAAGAAAGCTGAGAATTTTTTCTCAGCTTTCTTTTTATAATTAAGGTAATTGAATAGTTATTCTAAACGTAAACTACTCTTTCTTCTTCCTCCCCGAATCAACCAGGTTCTGATGCAGCAAGTATTCAATCTGTCCGTTTACACTTCTGAATTCATCATTTGCCCATTTTTCCAGGAGTTTATAAGTAGACTCATCTATCCTTATGACAAAGGATTTTTTACCTTTGCTTTCGGAAGAATTTTGTACTTTTTCTGATTTCATTTTTCTTGTTTTTAACGCAAGATGCGTGAAGATTTATTTTCCAGATTCATTGTTTACAGGCGGATAACAACTCCCCAATCCCTGGAAATTATTCATATTTTAGTTATATAATGTTCCTGCATTTAATATAGGGGTTGCTGCTTTTTCACCACATAAAACCACCATTAAATTGCTTACCATTGCTGCCTTTCTTTCGTCATCAAGTTCAACGATATTGCCTTCGGAAAGCTTTTTCAAGGCAAGATCAACCATACCTACAGCTCCTTCTACAATTTTGGTTCTCGCTGCAACAATGGCAGTAGCCTGCTGTCTTTGAAGCATCGCTCCTGCTATTTCTGATGCATAGGCCAAATGGGAGATTCTTGCTTCCTGAATAACAATTCCGGCTTTTGAAAGACGGTCTGTGAGCTCCTGTTCCAAAATAGAATTGATTTTTTCTCCACCTTCTCTCAACGTAATGGGTGCATGGTCATCCTCCAGATTATCATAAGGAAAACTCATGGCCAAATGCCGCACTGCTGCTTCACTCTGCATTTTTACAAAATCTGAATACCGTTCAACATCAAAAGCTGCTTTATAAGTATCTCCCACTTTCCATACGATTACTACTGCAATTTCAATTGGGTTTCCCATTTTATCATTCACTTTCAAGGTCTGTCCTTGTAAATTCTCGGAACGCAAAGACATTTTCTGTGACGAATACAAAGGATTGATAAAGAATAATCCGTTCTCTTTTACCGAGCCTACATATTTTCCAAAAAAGTTTAACACTCGTGAGTGATTAGGCTGAATAATCATTAATCCTTTCAGGAAGAAGCATGAAAGTAAAAAGCAAAGCATCGCAATAATCACATAGGCAATACTCTGATCAACTCCGGAAATAAAGAAATAAACCGAAGCAGCAAATAAAGCCAGACAGATTACTAAAGTAATATAACCCGACATGGGTTTTAATGTTTTTTCCATAACTGAATTTTTAATTTGATATTATTTTGATATCATAAAGATAGCATCAATTTTTGAATGCCAGATCTAAATAATAAGTTTTTTGTGGGGTGTGGAATAAGCAATAGCAGGATTGCTATGTAGGTCTGGCTATCTCAGAAGGTTCTCTACGTACCGTATCACACATCATCCGGTATCTGTACCGCACAAAAAAATCCCGGAAAATAAATTCCAGGATTTTGATTGTATAGGTCTGCTGCTTTTACTTCTTCGTTAATTTTTTAAACTTGAAATAAGAAACTGCTGATAAAGTAATCATTGTTGCAATTCCGATGTATACCCAGGCCGGTACCGGTACCGGATCTCCTGCTGCATAAGAGTGAAGTCCGCTTAAGTAGTAATTTACCCCAAAATAAGTCATTACCATTGAGCAGAACGCAAACATTGTTGCTACGTGGAACGCCCATCTGCTTCTCAATCCGGGCACTAATCTCATGTGCAGTACAAAAGCGTACACCATAATCGAGATGAAAGCCCATGTTTCTTTCGGGTCCCAGCTCCAGTATCTACCCCACGATTCGTTGGCCCAGATTCCTCCTAAGAAGTTTCCAACCGTTAAAGCGAAAAGACCAATGGTAAGAGACATTTCAGAAACCACTACCAATTCTTTCAATGTGGTATCATGATGAATTTTATAGGTCTCTTTGTTTGAAATAATATAAAATACCAGAGAGATCACGGCAATGATCATCGATAGGGCAAAGAAACCATAGCTGGAGGTAATAATCGCTACGTGAACAATTAACCAGTAAGATTTCAGTACAGGAACCAATGGTGTAATCTGCGGATCAAGCGCTGAACCTCCATGCGCAAATCCCATCATAATTACCGCTACCATAAATCCGGCTGCAGGAATCAATGCATTGGAATTTCTGTAAAGAACAAGCCCTGCTGTAATTCCTACCCACGAAATAAAGATAATAGCTTCATATCCGTTACTCCAAGGGGCGTGCCCTGAAATATACCATCTTGCAACAAGGCCTAAGAAGTGGCATAAATACCCTATTAAACCTATCGCAATAATGACCTTGATTATTTTATTTAGTAGTTTGCTTGACTTGAATAATTCAACAAAACCTAAGATCAAAAGAAGTCCTCCTATGATGGTGTAGAATATTAATAATTTGAAATTAATATCTGCTTTATTCATGAAAACTTCAAGATCTACTTTAGATTGGGCAGGAACAACGCTTTTACCCCATTTCTGCTGATATTCTGAAAGTTTAGCAAGTTCCGAATCTGCTTTACTCCAGTTTCCTGATTTCTGAGCGGTAAGAACTTCTGCAAAATAAGGCCCCATTACCTGCTGAGATTCCATATCCGGTTCAAATTTCTGGTCAAGCCATGAATGCCATGTATGGTTAGCATCATTTTTTACCGGTACAATTCTCATAAACTGACCACTGAAAAACTCGTTAAAAATCTGAACTCTTTCGTTTACAGCAATTACTTCTTTATCATAATTGGTCTGATCTGCCGGCTTTTTACGGAAAGCAGTGTTATAATCATGCTCAAGGATGTATGTTAAATTACCGTTAGCATCTGCAGGGAAAAGGTTCATTAAAGAAGTATAACCTTCATCATCAGCCTTTGTCTTATTCTTTAATTCGTCTCCTCCTTTCGGCCCCACTTTAATCATTGGAACCATTGTCCAGCTTGGGGTATCTGTATTTACGGATAAGAACCACTGGTTAGCAGTAAGGTATTTCCCGTCAGTTCCTTTGAATTTATCTTTCTTGTATAGTTTTCTTAAAACATCCAATGCTTCTGTATTGATAGGAACAATTCTTCCTTCAAAACTTTGCACCAGAAGATATCCGAATTTATCAGCATGCTCCTCACTGATTCTGTTTCTTGCAATGATTTCATCCGGAGAGATAGATCTCATCTTACTCATTGGCGTTGCCAGAGAATTCTGCTTTGGAGCAGCACCATCAAGCGGTTGGGCAGATGGAGCCGGAGCATGAGTATGCCCGTCACCTTCTACATGTACATGCTCTCTGCTTCCGTCGGTAGTTCCATGTGTTTCAATTTTCTGGGCATTACCCCCTATACTTAAAAACAATAAAAGAACAGCTGCTGTTTTTGCTTTTTTCTTGCTGGCGTCAGCCAACATTTTATTTAATTTCCAAAAGTGAGTTCCTTTCCAGAAGAAGATCACAAACATTCCTAAGAATAATAATCCGTATCCTATGTATGAAATCAGTGTTCCCCAGAAATCATGGTTTACAGAAAGTACGGTCCCCATTCTGTCCGGGTCAAAGCTCGACTGGAAGAGACGGTATCCTTTATGGTTAAGAACGTGGTTCATATAGATTTTATAAGGAGTTTCTTTACCTTCATCAACAATTTTCACATGGCTTTCGTAAGCACTTGGAGAAGAACTTCCAGGATAAGTTTCCATTACGAAATCTTCTAACTTCAGGGCAAAAGGGGTATTGTAAACCTTAGGCCCGAATCCAACCATGATATTTAGCCCATCCATAGTCACCTGCTTATAGGCATTTGGATTTCCTCTTTCCACAGAAAGATCAACCAGACGTTTTGTTTTTGGACCCTGCAGTTCTATCTGAAGCATGTCTGGAACGTTAGCATCCTTCTTTCTATCTCCTTCAATAGCGATCAATCTTCCTTTTTTCAGTCCTTCAGGAACTACAAGTTTTAATTCATTGATCGTATATAAACTTCTCAATGCCAACGGTTGGAATTCATCCTTTACTGTACTTCCGGTAGCCTGAGTGGCCATCGTCATATAGCTTGCATCAACAGGAGTTTTGATGAATAATTTTCCTCCTTCATTTTTAAATTCCACTGCCCCTTCAATAGCTCTGTTGAATGTTACCAAAGTTCCGTTAATTGATTTGGTTTCTCCCGGTTTGATGTAAACATTCTGTCTTCCGGTACTTCCTGTAGACACCAGGTGAAGGTATTCTGCACCGTTGGGTTCAGCAACCAGGCTGTCTTTTTTTCTCTGAATATATTCCTTGGCAAAAATCTTTACTTCTTTTCCGTGGAAATCATAGGTGGCATTCAGATCTTTGTGGAGTGGAGACATCAGGTAAGGAATATCTTTATAATTAAGGACATCACCTTTTTCCTCAATCTGAATCTTAAGGAAGTTTTTATCCGTTACGATTTCGTTGGATGTTTCTCCTTCTCTAATGTGCATGGTTCCCTCGAAACTGATGTATCTTGTGATGGCACCACCGATAAAAATGAATATAAAAGCCAGGTGAAAAACAAGAACCGGCCATTTCTCTTTTTTCCAAAGTCTATATCTGCCGATATTTCCTATGAAGTTGAGAATAAGCAGGACCATGATCAGTTCAAACCATTTGGCCTCATAAATTAATGCTTTTGCTGTAGGCGTTCCATAGTCGTTTTCCAGGAACGTTGCATAAGCCATTGCAAATGCATACACCAGTAACAAAACAGCCATTGTCCTGGTTGAGATAAGAATATCTTGGAGCTTCTTCATGATTTAATTATACTTGACATGCAAAAATAAGCATGATAAACTACAAAGAGATTAAAAAAAGCTGTTTTTTGTCATTTTAAAGCCCGTTTCGCTTATTTTGAATCATTCTTAATAACTTAAAAAACACTAAGGAAAAAACAATTTTTAAAACCAGGCAAATCAGGATTCATTATACCTATAGCCGTGATTGAAATCTTCTATTCAAAAACAACTCAACAAAACAGAAACAACTGATTTAAAGTTATTTAAATTAAAATCGGTTTTATAAGAAATTAGATGGACAGAGAATTTATTTTCCAAGAAATATCTTTTTCCTGATTTTGCTCAAGAATTCATGGGTAATCCCCAAATAGGAAGCAATTTGTTGCTGGGTAAGCTTTTGTTCAAGTTCCGGGTATTTTTGCAAAAATTCCACATATCTTTTATCAGCTGTTTTACCTGTCAAAGAAAGAATTCTTCTCTGTAATCCCACTGATGACTGCTGGTTCATCATTCTAAAAAGCTTTTCTACCTGGGGCATTGTTTCATACAGAAGTTCTTTATTCTTTTTGGAGATCATAAGAACCTCGCTATCCTCAAGAGCTTCTATATTCAGAATACTGGGAACATGATTAATCAGACTGTCGATGTCCGTTATCCACCAACCTTTGACAGCAAAATAGAGTGTCTGTTCAAAACCGTTTTCATTGAGATAATATACTTTACAGCATCCACTGACAACAAACCCTTCAAAAGAACAGTAATCCCCTTCTTTAAGAATCACTTCCTTCTTTTTAAAGACTTTATATTCAAATGGAGAAGCAAACCGAGTGAATTCCTCTTCGGATAAGTCTATATACCGGCTGATGTTTTGATAAAGTAAGTCAAGCATTATTCTGTTTAAGCAAAATAAAGATACCAATTATTGTTGATACCTTTATTCATTACCCATTGTTCATTACTTATTTTCCATGTAAGAAATCATTTGTACTGACAATTCTGGCATAAAGATTTCCTAATGCGGAGATCCCCGCTAAAAATGACCTTTGTACTTCTGCCGCTTTTATGACCTGCCCGTTCAATTCCCGGTCTCGTGTTGCAGTAGCATCTCCAATAATGGTATTGGTAAAGCCAAAGTCAAATGCAGCTCTTGTAGTTGATTCTACACATACATCAGTCATCATACCTGTAATCACCAGATTTTTGATTTTTTTCAACTGAAGATACTGCCGCAGATCAGTTTCCCTGAAGCTGTTCGGAAAATGTTTTACAATAACTTTCTCATCAGATTTCGGGCTCACCCATGAACTGATCTCCATTCCGGGAGTATCCGGAAGAAAAAAAGTGGCTCCTTCATTGGCGGAGATATGCATAATATGGACCACAGGAAGATTGTTTTTCCTAAAATAATTCAAAATATCTTTAGCGTTTCTCCCAGCTTTTTCAGCGCCTTCCAGTGTCATCTTCCCTCCAGGAAAATAGTCGTTTTGTACGTCAATAATTAATAGTGCAGTGTTTTCCATTTTTCTTTTTTGTTGCGCGTTTATACATACGAATGAAATTAAAACCAAACATAAAGTCAGAATACTTTTAAAAGTGTCTTTCATTATTTTTCTGTTATAAAATTAATAGGACAAAATTATGACGGAAAGAGTTCCTGACATTTGAACTAGTTCAAAAAATGATGTTCATAAAAAACAGGTTTTAAATAGGTGAGTTCCGGGAAAATGGTAACAGATGATCAGACAAACACACAAAGCGGCCTTTCAAAAAAAATAAGAACATCGTCATCTTATATGGCTACAATAAATCAAAACAATCCATAATTAGATTAATTTCCATTATTATGTTTTTTTATTTTAAACTAAATAAAACAAAAAAAATATTATTATTTTATATACTCTTCATCAGATAAAGAATATTTTAAATCAAATTATTTAAAATTTTAGAATTAAAATAATAACAATACCAACCATTTGAAATGAAAAATAATTATATCTTTTATTTTTGGAATTGTTATTGTTGAAATTAAAATGATTTTTTTTACAAAAAAGGTTTTAATGTTGGAAAAACATTAAATTTGCGATATTGATATTATGGACAAAAAGACACAAAAAAAACAGACTGAATCGCCGGAAGCAGGCCGAATTTTATCTAAGCCGCGTATATTCTTTGGGCTTACTTTTATCCTTTTCTCTATTGTTCTAGCATTCTCATTCATTTCCTATTTAATGAACTGGAAAGCAGACCAAAGCCAGGCAGGAACCATGCTTGATAAGGGTATAAAATCTTCAAACATTTTTGGAAAATTAGGAGACTGGTTTGGAAATTTTTTCATATTTGAAAGTATTGGTATTGCCTCATTTATTATTGCATTTTTATTCCTGGTGGTAGGAACAATGATTCTTAAAAAGAAAATGTTCAAGCCATGGAAAACCATTGGCCATTCCCTGTTTTTTATTTGCTGGCTTCCTATTTTTATGGGAGCACTTACCAAAGGACAAGGAGTTTTAGGAGGAGTCTATGGTTACCAGATCATGGATTATCTTAATTCCATCATCGGAGCTGTAGGGTTGTGGACGGTATTGGCTGCAAGCATCCTTTTATATTTTATCCTGGAATTCAATCTTCGTCCAAGCTCTATCAAAGCCAAGCTGAATAAGATCAATGAAAATACCATTGGAAAGGTAAAAGCTATGATGCCGGATTCCAATGAAGATTTTGAAGCAGATGAGGAAATGAAGGAAGAGGCTGAAGAAGCGGCATCTCGTGTTACAGTAAGTGACCTTAGCCAGCAGCCCCCTGCCAATCCTATCAATAAAATAAAAGAACAGGAAGCTGTACCTATTTCAAAACCGGTTCAGGAAGTTCCTCTTACTACTGATATAGAAACTATTGTTACTCCGAATCATACTTCTTTTGAAAATGGTCAAAAAGACATCACACAACCGGTGAACTTAAACCTTAATCCAAAACCGGCTGTTCCGATGTCTACGCCTGAGGAAGCTTTTGATATCAGACCCTCTACTCCATCTTCTGTCTCTACTTCCGCACCTGTTCAGGAAGACATTAAATTTAAAGTAGAAATCGCCCCTGTAATTGATATACTGGATGATTCGGATAAAAAGTCTCAGGAACTGGTAGAAAGGCATGGCTTGTATGATCATAAATTAGATCTTGCCAATTTCCAGATGCCTCCGGTAGATTTATTAAAAGATTACGGGAATGAAGAAATTTCTATCAATAAAGAAGAGCTTGAAGAAAATAAAAATAAAATTGTTGGTCTTTTAAAGAACTTTAATGTAGGTATTGCCGAGATCAAGGCGACCATCGGGCCAACGGTTACTTTATACGAAATTGTTCCGGAAGCCGGCATCAGGGTGGCAGCCATTAAAAAACTGCAGGATGATATTGCTTTGAATCTTTCAGCTTTAGGGATCAGGATTATTGCGCCAATGCCGGGAAAAGGAACTATCGGTATTGAAGTGCCAAGAAAGAATCCTACCATGGTTTCTATGCGCTCTGTTATTGCTTCTCAAAAATTCCAAAATACAGATATGGATCTTCCTGTAGTTTTCGGAAAAACAATTTCCAACGAAGTTTTCATGGCTGACCTTGCAAAGATGCCTCACTTATTGATGGCCGGAGCAACGGGACAGGGTAAATCTGTAGGAATTAATGCTATTCTTACATCTCTTCTTTATAAAAAGCACCCGAGTGAACTGAAATTTGTAATGGTGGATCCTAAAAAAGTGGAGCTTTCATTATACTCAAAAATAGAAAGACATTATCTGGCTAAACTTCCGGATGTGGATGAAGCTATTATCACAGACACCAATAAAGTAATCAATACCCTCAACTCTCTTTGTGTGGAGATGGATACTAGGTATGACCTTCTTAAAAATGCGTTCTGTAAAAACCTAAAAGAATACAACAAAAAGTTTGCAGAAAGAAAATTAAATCCTGAAAACGGACACCGTTTTTTACCCTATATCGTTCTGGTAGTAGATGAGTTTGCCGATTTGATCATGACCGCAGGAAAAGAGGTAGAATTACCTATTGCCAGACTGGCACAGCTTGCAAGAGCCGTAGGTATCCACCTTATTGTGGCAACACAAAGACCTTCTGTAAATGTAATTACCGGTATGATTAAAGCCAACTTCCCTGCAAGAGCAGCATTCAGAGTGATCTCCAGTGTGGATTCAAGAACTATTCTTGATTCTCCGGGTGCAGATCAGCTGATTGGTAAAGGTGATATGCTTTATTTCAACGGTAATGAAATTTTAAGACTTCAGTGTGCTTTCGTGGATACTCCGGAGGTTGAAAGGCTTGCAGAATATATTGGGGAACAAAAAGGATATGCCTCGGCATTCTTACTTCCGGAATATGTTTCTGAAGATTCTACAAGTTCTGTAGGGGCTTTTGATCCTAATGAAAAAGATGCATTATTTGAAGATGCCGCAAGAATCATCGTATCTACCCAGCAAGGCTCCACTTCTATGCTTCAGCGTCAGTTGAAACTGGGCTATAACAGAGCGGGAAGAATTATGGACCAACTGGAAGCAAGTGGTATTGTAGGAGGCTTTAACGGAGCTAAAGCAAGAGAGGTGATCATCAGTGATCTTCATTCTTTAGAACAGTTTCTGGAAGATTTAAGAAGCTAATTCATCACACAAAGTAATTAATCCTGGGTATGCAACAACATAACCCAGGAAATATAAACAATATTCAATTCAGCTAATATCATGAAAATTACAATAAAACAAACCTTTAAACTGGGGATTTTTGCATCTGTACTTACATTATCTTCTTGTGCATTAAGATCTGTTCCCAGTGACTATTCTTCTGTAAAACTGGATGTCATAGACAATAATACTCTGGGAAATGGCAAAGTACTCATTTATAACGGTGCTGGAGTTCTCCACAAAATGGATAATACAGCAAGATTAAATATTGGACTTGATGGTAAATCTCTGGGACAGATCAGACCTAAAGAATATGTTATTGTTAATCTAGAAAATGGAAAACATGAATTCACTGCTCTTCATATAGATATGGTGAATATGAGAAGTAAACATCCGGTTGAAATTAATGCAGGCACTAAAGTTATTAAAATTGAGCCTACCATCACTTCTAATAAATTAACAGTAACCAATATTCTTCCTGAAAACTTTGATACATATATTGAAAGACCCGAGACAAGATAATTTACAAAACATTATCATTATCGACACGCTTTATTCAAGGGAACAGGTCCTTAAAAATTAAAAAGGGTAAAAAAAACAATTTATATTTTTTTACTTGAGTATTAAAAATAGTGAACTTTTTTTGGAACAGTTTTTGGAAGATTTGCGTAATTAAGGGGAAAAAAGCGAATGGCTTTACCCTTAAGAGTTAGAAAATGTCTAAAGATTATTAAATAAAAAAATGAAAAATATTATTTCAAAAGTTATATTAGGAAGTTTTGTTGTAGGTGCAGTTGGTATGACCAGTGCTCAGAAAATAGATGCTAAAGCCAAAAAGATATTGGATGATATTACAGCCAATTACAAATCTAAAAAGAATTCTTACTTCAAATTTTCTTTTGGAAGCGGTCTTAATGATCAGGTAACTAAAACAGAACCTGGAATTTATTATTCGGCAGGAGATAAATACAAGTTGAAAATCATGGATACTGAACAGATCTTTGATGGAAGCAAAATTTACAATATCAGTATTGACGATATGGAAGTAACCATTGCAAAACCTAATGGAAACAGCACCCTCTTCTCCCCTATCAATTATCTTAATACGTATAGAAATGACTATAATGTAACCTATAACGGAAAGAAAATAGTCAACGGTGTGAATGCTGATTTTATCAAACTAACTCCCGTAAAATCAAACGGAATAAAGTATGTGTATCTTTTTGTAGATTCTGTAAAAAAACAAATGGTAAAGCTTGAACAGCACGGAAACAATAAGGATGTTGCTGTAATTGCGATCAAAGAATATAAAGAAAATCAGGATCTGGATCCGAATATGTTTGTTTTTGATAAGAATAAATTTAAAAACTACGTAATCACTGAACTTTAAAAAGCAAGAAAACAGGGCTGTAAATACGCAATTCTGTTTTTAAGTTAAAAAAATAACAAAATATAAAAGCCGCAAGTAAAATTTGCGGCTTTTTGATTAATTTTGGCGCATGTTAAAAATACTAGACCGATATATCATAAAAACCTTCTTTGGACCGTTTTTCTTTATATTCAGCGTATTGTTTTTCATCTTTATTGTAAACATTATCTGGGTTCAATTAGGGCAATTTATGGGAAAAGGATTAAGCTACTGGCAGATCCTTAAACTTCTTTTTTATCTTGGAGTAAGCGTTATCAGTATGGTGCTTCCTCTTACTATCCTTCTGGCCAGTATTATGTCCTTTGGAGAATTTGGTGAAAGATATGAGCTGGCAGCAATGAAGGCCGCAGGAATTTCTCTGACGAGAGTTATGATGCCTCTCCTGGGGGTGGCCACCATATTGGCGGTTATGCTTTTCTTCTTTTCAAATAATATCATTCCCGATTTCCAGAAGAAGGCGAAAAACATGCTTTTCAACATTGCACAGACTAAACCGGCGCTTAACTTCACTCCCGGACAGTTTATCGATCAGATTCCCGGCTATATGGTGAAATTTGATAAAATTTATGGAGAAAACGGTGAAAATATTGAAGGCGTTTTTGTTCACAGAAAAGCAAACACCTACGAAAACCAACAGTCTATTGTTGCTGAAAAAGGAAAATTTGTTCCGGCAGCCAACAGGAACTTCTTAAAACTGGTGCTGCATAACGGATATGTATTTGAGGACAATTTTGCCGGAAAGGGAGAAAATGTAAGAATGAAGCAACCCGATCAGGCTATTAAATTTGATACACTGACCTCTCACTTTGATATCAGTGAAATTATCAACCAGGCTATCGAAAAAGAACAGATTACAGATGACTACCGTTTCCAAACCTACGGACAGCTGAATGCAACCATTGCTAAAAGTAAAAAAGAAAATAAACTGTTTTTCGATAATATCGGAGCTGATGTCCTGGGGCAGACCAATTCTGTAGTTGCCTACATGGATAGAGGCAACACTCATAAAGCAACTCCCAAACCACAGGTAAAACTGGACACTGTAAAAAGTGACAAAAAGCTGGAAATCCTCTATAACTCTTACAACAGACTGGATAATCTGAAAACTTCTCTGGAAAGCAAAAAAAGTGAGTTCAGTACGAATGTAAAATATTTCAGTAAGGTGGTTATTTACCAGCAAAGAATAGTCTCCTATTCTGTAACCTGTATTATCTTTTTCCTGATTGGAGCCAGTTTGGGATCTATCATCCGGAAAGGAGGTATGGGGCTTCCCGTTATCATAGCTATTGTTATTTTCATCATTTTTTATGTAATGAATGTAGGAGTGGAAAATTTATCCTGGAGCGGAAAAATGAATCCGTATCTGGCAGCATGGCTCCCTAATTTCATTCTTCTTCCTTTTGGAATCTGGATGACGTATAAAGCACTTACAGACTCACAGCTATTCGATGCAGAGAAATATAAGGCATTATTTAAGCCTATTACTAAGAGGTTCTCAAAAAACAAAGAGCATCAAAGATATCAATAGATACCTGAAATTGAATATTCAACACAGTACAGACCCGGAAATTCCGGGTCTTTTTTATTTCTGAAAATAGAATGTTAAAGTTTTCTACTTTTTAAAGTATAAAATGATATGGCTCAATAACAGCCTGTTTAAGTGATGTGATCTTCTACGGTACACACTATTTTGCTACCGGAACCTTTTCTCCTGAAAAGAAATCAAATCCTTCCTCATCAATGATCAATCTCTAAAAAAATACAGGGCCGGAAGGAGAAATCAAACAACAGATATAAACAAAAGAGGCTTCCGACCGCGGAAACCTCTTTTTGTATGTCAAACATTGATGCCAGTTAAAACTTGTACACAAATGCGTTAATATTCATTCCTGCTCCTACAGAAGCAAACAGGACGATATCATTTTTCTTGATCTCATGTTGCTCCAATTCACCGTTAAGAATCATCGTAAGCAAAGTTGGAATAGTTGCCACACTGCTGTTTCCTAACTTATGAATTACCATAGGCATGATATTCTCGGGAAGCGGAGTATTATACAGCTGGTAAAACCTGTTAACAATAGCTTCATCCATTTTTTCGTTAGCCTGATGAATAATAATCTTATCGAGCTGATCAATGGTATATCCGCTATTATCAAGGCATTTCTTCATAGCATCAGGAACATTTACAAGCGCAAATTCATAGATTTTCCGCCCATCCATTTTGATGTATTTTGTATCCGGACATTTTTCATTATTGTAAGATTTTCCAAAATACAGATAGTCTTTTTCTGTCAATGTATAGGAAGCAGAAAGGTGAGATTTTATTCCGGAGTCATCATTACTCTTTTCTAAAATAGCGGCTCCGGCTCCGTCAGCATAAATCATACTGTCCCTGTCATGGATATCCACTACACGGGAAAGGGTTTCAGCCCCAATTACCAGGCAGCGCTTTGCAATTCCTGCTTTGATAAAAGCATTAGCCTGTATCATACCTTCAATCCAGCCGGGGCATCCGAAGAGAACATCATAAGCAACGCAAAAGTTGTTTTTGATTCCTAATAAATGCTTCACCCTTGCTGCAAGACTGGGAACCGTATCAGACTGAACTGTCCCGAAGCGTACATCCCCAAAATTATGGGCAAAGATAATGTAGTCTAAAGTTTCAGGATCTATTCCTGCATTTTCAATGGCAGCCTGAGCTGCAATAAGTCCCAAATCTGAAGTAACCTGTGTGCTGCTTGCATACCTCCTCTCTTCAATGCCCGTAATTTTTTTTAATTTATCCGTAATCGATGCATTGTTTTCTTTTAATAACACTCCTTCTTTATTGAGAAAAATATGCTTATCAAAAAATAGATTGGTTATCGTTTCAGATGGAATGTAGTTCCCTACACCAATAATTCTCGTCATCACTATAATGTTTTGTTTCCTGTCTTTATTTAAGGTGTTTCAGGAATAATTTTATAAATATAATGATTTAACGCTAATATCTATCAAAATATTATAGTAAGGAAGCGTATTACTTCAAAATTTTATATAATTAAATACATAAAGTTCATCAAAATTAAAATTAAAGTTCTGATATACAGAAAATAAAAGAGGTTTCCTACCGGAAACCTCTTATTAATATTTAAAAAACTAAAAATTATACTTTCATAATTTCTGCTTCTTTTGTCTTAAGATGATCATCGCAAAGCTTTACATATTTGTCTGTGAATCCCTGAATTTCTTCTTCTACTCCTTTTACAACATCTTCAGAAACACCCTCTAACTTTTTAAGTTCCTTCAAGCCATCCTGTCTTGCATTTCTTATCGTTACTTTAGTGTTTTCAGCTTCTACTTTAGCCTGTTTTGCCAGTTCTTTTCTTCTCTCTTCCGTTAAAGGCGGAACATTAAGGATAATATTCTCACCATTGTTAGAAGGCGCAAAACCTAAATTAGAATTAATAATAGCTTTTTCAATGGCATTGATTGCCGTTCTGTCCCAAGGCTGGATAGAGATGGTCATCGCATCCGGCACAGAAACATTAGCTACCTGGTTAATCGGAGTGGGAGCACCATAATATTCAACCATTACATCCTGAACCATTGCCGTAGAAGCACGTCCTGCTCTGATTCTTTGAAATGCATGATCCAGGTGCTTTACAGCTGCCTCCATATCCTGCTTTACAGATTCTAATATAAGATCTAATTCTTCCATTATTATATTATAGTTTGATAAATTGCACATTAATTGTTCTAATTGATAATTAATAATTGATGGGTAATAAGTAATGAAGAATTTTAAATTTCCTTATCTCCTACTTATTATGGTTACCAGATTACAAATTAACTAAAGTACCAACATTTTCTCCTTCAACAATTTTTTCTAAATTACCATCTTTGTTCATATCGAATACAATAATAGGTAATTTATTTTCATGACTCAAAGTAAAAGCTGTCATGTCCATTACTTTAAGATTTTTTTCAAATACTTCATCAAAAGATAGCGAGTTGTATTTTACGGCGTCCACATTCTTTTCAGGATCACTATCATAGATTCCGTCTACTCTTGTTCCCTTTAAAATAACATCAGCACCAATTTCGATAGCTCTCAAAGTAGCTGCTGTATCTGTTGTAAAATAAGGATTTCCTGTTCCAGCTCCAAAGATGACCACTCTTCCTTTCTCAAGGTGTCTTACGGCTCTTCTTTTGATAAAAGGCTCAGCTACTTTATCCATTTCGATAGCAGACTGAAGTCTTGTTTTAATTCCTGCATCTTCCAATGCTCCCTGCAATGCCATACCGTTGATTACTGTTGCCAGCATTCCCATATAGTCACCCTGTACTCTATCCATTCCTTTTGCTGCTCCTGCAACCCCTCGGAAAATGTTTCCTCCTCCAATGACAATCGCCACTTCACAACCTTTTTCCACTACTTTTTTTATTTCTGCAGCATATTCCTGCAGTCTTTCAGTGTCAATACCGTATTGTCTGTTACCCATTAAAGCCTCTCCACTTAGTTTCAGAAGGATTCTTTTATATTTCATTTTTTATTTTTAATAACGATTTACCGGAGCTGATTTCTCCAAAATTTGATTTTGCAAATATAATCATTATAGATATTGATAAAAGAAAAATATTTAATTAGAAATAATGTCAGAAATATTTTGAAAAGTACGAAAAAGGATTATTTTTGCATTAATTATAAATTGAATTGAAGAAAATTATCATTTTTTCATTATTTCTATCAGGAATTGTTTCTTATGCACAAACAGGAACAAATGTTTATCCGTTCTTAAATATACCTGTATCTGCAAGACAAGCCGCCTTAGGTGGTGATGCAATTTCGATAAGAGATTATGATGTTTCCTTTGCTATTGCAAACCCAGCCCTGTTAAATAAAGACTCTGACAAACAGCTTTCCGTTAATGCCACCGCTTATCTGGCTGACTCGAAATACGGAACCATAGCGTATGCCAAAGATTTTGATAATGGTCATATGGCCACTATCAATGCCAGATATATGAGCTATGGAAGTATTCCAAGGACTGATGAAAGTGGTTTTGAAAACGGAGAGTTCAAAGCTTCAGATGTTGCCATTGGAGCAGGCTATGCGTACCAGTTTGAAGAAGACTGGACAATAGGGGGAGGAATTAATTTTGTTACTTCAAAAATTGATAATTATACTTCTTCTGCCATTTCAGGAACGGCAGGAGTCACCTATCACAACAAAAAGAACAAAGAAGTTCTTTCCCTTGTACTCAGAAATTTTGGGTTCCAGCTAAAATCATTCAATGGAGTAAAGGAAAACCTTCCTTTCAGAGTAGATTTGGGATATACCAGAATATTAAAAAACTTCCCTCTTGCGGTTACCATTACGGCTCATGATCTTCAGCAGTTTGATATTTCTTCAGAATTTAATACTGACGGACAAAAAGTGAATGCCGGCAGAAAGATTGCAGATCACTTCTCCCTGGGAGCAGAATTATTCCCGGAAAAGAACTTTAACATAAGACTGGGATATAACGTGAAAAGAGGAAATGAACTCGCTGTAGCAGATCAGAGAAACTTTTCAGGGCTTTCTGCAGGATTTGGAGTTAAAGTATCAAGATTCCGTATAGATTATGCTCATGTAAGATACCACAACTCTTCCAACGTCAATCAGATAGGAATATCAATGGACCTTTCCAGCCATAGAGGAGAATAAAAAAAAATAGTAATCCTTCTTAAAATTTCTTATTATTTCTTGATTTTCTAAAAAAAATCTTGAAATTTGCAGTATGAAAAAACCTGTAATAGCGATCGATGGGTACTCGTCTACCGGAAAAAGCTCTATCTCTAAAGTCATTGCTGATCAATTGGGACTTATTCATATGGATACCGGTGCACTTTACAGAGGCGTTACCTGGTATGCATTGCAGCACTGTTTGGATGAAGACGGCAACATTGACCTGAATGTATTATTCTCTTCTTTAGATCAAATAGAGCTCGAATTTAAAAACAACGAAGGAACATTGGTTCTTTTCCTTAATCATACAGATATCTCTAAAGAAATCCGTATGAATGAAGTTTCAGACCATGTAAGTGTGGTAGCCAAGCAAAAAGAAGTAAGAGACTTTTTACTTCAGGCTCAGCGTTCTTTGGCAGAAAAAGGAGGCGTTATTATGGATGGACGTGACATTGGGACAGTAGTTCTGCCAAAAGCGGACTATAAATTCTTTCTTACTGCCAGTATTGATGAAAGAACAAACAGAAGATTTCTTGAATTAAAAGGGCTCGGAATTGAAGCCGATAAAAAGCAGGTAAAACAAAATCTTATTGAAAGAGACAAAATAGACAGTGAGCGCGAAATAGCTCCTCTGAAGCAGGCTGACGATGCAATTGTTATTGATAATTCCACACTGAGCAAAGAGGAAACAATACAGCTTATGCTTTCTTATATTCAAAAGATTTAACAATTTTTAATAGGCTTACAACCTCCTTTGGTACACAAATTGTAAGTTTTATTACTGTAAAAACTAATCTATTATTAACTATTAAAAAACTTATAAATGTCTAGAAAAGAAAAAAATACAGCAGGTATATTAGCGGGACTTCTTGCAGGTGCTGCTGCAGGTGTAATCTTAGGGATGCTTTACGCACCGGAAGAAGGAAAAGAAACCAGAAAGAAAATCAAAAATAAGGCTAATGATTTAAAAGATCAGGCTAAAAATAAATATGGAGAAGTTTCTGAAAAAGTAAAAGACCAGTATGGTAATATCTCTTCCACTTTCAAAGAAACAGCGAATAATGTAGCGCACACCATGAAAGATGGATATGATAAGTATAAGGATCAGATTGTTTCTAAAACTGCAGACGTAGTGAAAGATGTAGAAGCAGAATTGAATGACCTAAAAAAATAAGTAATTTATCTTTTTTAAGTAAATTACAGAAAGGAACTTTTGTACAAAAGTTCCTTTTTTTGTAACTTTAAAAAAAAACAATGATAGAGACTATTAAAGAATACGCCTCGAAGAGAATTGATCTTCTGAAAATAGAAGCTACTGAAAAGTCTTCTCTCTCTGCCGGGCTCATTACCTACTTTGTAGTACTGCTTGTTGCTTTTGCTTTTTTTATTATTCTTTTCAATTTTGGAATTGCATTTCTCATTGGCAAAGCACTGGATAATTATTCCTATGGATTCTTAATTGTTGCTGCATTTTATGCCTTAGTAATGGCTTTTGTCATTGCTTTTAAAAATAAGATTGTCAATACTGTTGCAGATCAGGTTATTAAATTTTTAAATCATTAAACTATGGGCAGAAAATACGAAAGCATAGAAGAATTAAGAAGAAAGAAAAAACTGCTTAAGAGTGAAATCGATGATCTTGAGAACCTTCTTACCTTTAAGAACACAAAAGAAAGCTTAAGTGCCTTTACCAATGGGTTAACAGATCAGTATCTTCAGGAAAAGGTAGATGAAGACGGAGATGAAAAAGTAGTCCTGAGAAAAGATGTAATCGCAAGACAGCTCACCTCAGAAGTGAAAGATCTTCTCATCAGTAAAAATACAGCTGTAGGTATTGCCAGTTCTGCATTTAATGGAAATATTGCAGATGGCCTTATAAAACTGGGCATTACTGCCATAGTAGGAAACTATGCCAAAAAGAATATGAAAAGTACCAACTGGAAGAATAAACTTGTAGGTGTTACTTTAATATACCTTGCCCCTATTGCCTTAAAATTCGTCAGAAAAAAACTGGAAGTTTACCAGAAAAATAAAAGTGTTTCAAGCTTGGAACAGCTGATATAGTAAGATATAGATGCCAGATATCAGATATCGAACTTTATACATTAGATCAGTTTGTTAAATTAAAATAGTAGCTATTTATAATTTAAGAACTTACTGTCTAAGTTCCCTGTCTGATATCTGATATTTTTATATGATAACTATTTTGAAAAAAGCTGTCCTAAAATAATTCCCGCCGCCATTGATACATTCAGGCTTTCTGTAGACTGGGAACTTCCAAATCTTGGGATAGTAACACACTTCTGAAGAAGTTTTTCCGTTTCCGGCCTCATGCCGTTTCCTTCATTTCCTAAAATCAGATTTATCTTTTCCGGTTTTTCAAAACTATAAATACTTTCACCATCCATATCCGTTCCGATATTTACATTATCCGTTTTTGAAAGATAGTCCACAAGATCTGTATATACTATATTTACCCTGGTAAAAGATCCCATACTGGCCTGGATTACTTTTGGATTATAGAAATCAACAGTATCTTCGCTGCAGATGATCTGTTCTATTCCAAACCAGTCTGCAAGACGGATAATAGTACCCAGATTTCCGGGATCCTGAATACCATCCAAAACAAGCTGAATGTTTTTATCTTCCATTCTTTCTTCTTCGGCAAGATAACATACTGCCACAGAATCTTTCGGAGTTTTAAGGAAACTAATTTTTTTTAGCTCATTTTCAGAGATATGGAAAACAGGAATATCGGTACGGTCCAATTTTTGCGGATCGGTTGAAAATATTTCTTTAACTTTAATATTAGAATTAGAAAGTTCACAAATGATTTTATTACCTTCAACCAAAAACAAATTGTATTTTTGTCTGAACTTCTTTTTATCTAAAGACTGTAAAATTTTTATTGTATGAGCTGTAAGCATTATAAGAATTCTCCTCAAAAGTATTATAAAATTATATCATTTGCAACATTTGTTGGTCTCCTTTATGCTTGTAGTACGACAAAAAAGGTTCCGAATGGTGAATATCTCCTTACCAGAAACAGCTTTAAATTTGAGGATAAGAAAGAATTCTTTGATGAAGAACTGAAAGATTACGTTCAGCAGAAACCTAACAAAAAACAGCTGCTTTTCATGCCTTTAACGCTGGCTTTCTACAATATGGCCAGCCCCAAATATGATACGATACTTAATGAATACATGACCTATCCCCGGGAGATGAGAAATCAAAAACTAAGGGATTCTTTATTCATCAAGTACAATATGCAAAGCAGTGTAGGAAAAAGTCTTTTTTTTGACCGTGTATTGCACAACTGGGGAACACCACCGGTAATCTTAGACCAGACAAAAAGTGAGAAAAGTGCTGAATCTATCAAAAAAAGACTTATCTACAGAGGTTTTTGGGACGCAGATGTAAAATTTAAACAAGATCTGGACTCTTCTGCTAAAAAAGCAGCTGTCAATTATTTCATCAGACATAATGACCCCACTTATATTAAAGATTATTATTATAATATTCCGGATCAGGGTATAAAAAATATCTATTCTCATCTTAAAGACAAAACGCTTATAAGAGCAGGGCAAGTTCTTGATCAGACTGTTCTTGAAAAAGAAGTAACGAGAATTACAGATCTGATGAAAGATTTTGGATATTATAAATTCAATAGTTCCAATGATGAAGTTTATTTTATAGCAGATTCTATTAAGAGTAAGAAACAGGTTCCTCTGACCCTGGAAATCCATAAAGATTCTCTGGACCGTCCCTATAAAGTAGCTACTTTCGGAAATATAGATGTCGCTATTGTTGATGAACCCGGAGATTTTCCAAAAAATACAGTTAAAGACAGCTTAAGAAGGGTACGATTCCATAAAATGAATGAGAAATATAAAACATCCTCATTATGGAGAGCTGTTATTGTAGACAGCAAACAGCCTTATGACCAAAAGAAACTGGATGTCACCAAAAGGAACTTCATGGCCATGAACAATTTTAGTATTGTAAAAGCCCGGGATTCCCTAAGAAGAGGTGGGATAACTTCACCTAATGACAGCATTGTAGATGTTTTGTATGTATTGAAACCACTTCCAAAATATGATCTTAAAGTAGGAACTGATGTGAACTATTCCCAGCTATTAAATTTGGGGATCTCGCCCTCAATAGACCTTACGACCCGTAATGTTTTCAGGGGTGCAGAAAATATATCCACCAGTATTTCCGGAACTTTCGGATCTATCAGAAGTACACAGGATATTGATAAAAGAAGCACAGCATACGAAATCTCTGCCCAGGCTTCCCTTAATTTCCCAAGGCTCTTACTTCCTTTCAATTATTATAAGTTTATCCCCAAACGTTATACTCCTACCTCCTCTATTTTGTTGGGAGCATCTATACAGAACAATATCGGACTGGGAAGACTGAATTTCAATACGGGGCTCAACTATCAGGCTAATGTGAATGATCAGATTTATCATAAGCTGACTTTATTTAATACCCAAATCAGTTTAACAAAAAACAAAGATGCTTATTACAGCTATTTTGTTAATGATGAAAGGGTAAAAGACGATATTTTCGGCAGCTATTTTGCGTACAGACCCCAGATTGGAATCGATTATAAGAATAACAAGCTTAGTATTGATGACGTTTCAAAACTTCTTCTGCAGGATCAGGAATACCGTGATGATCTGGATCAAAAAGGAACAGATCTTTTAACAGCCTTTAGAGGAACATTGGTCAATAAAGACAGACAGACCCAGGATGTGCTGATTTCTTCTATGATCTATAATTTTGTGTATAGTGAAATTGGTAAGAAAGATTATCCTAATGCCTTTTATTTCAACGGTAAAGTAGAGCTTGCAGGTAATATTCTAAGTTTATTCAACAAAAAAGATAATGATGGCGGAGTTGTTACCTCACCTCAAAAAACCATATTTGGAATTCCTTATGCTCAATTTATAAAATTTGATATCGACGCAAGGAAATATTTCAAATTCAATGGAAATCAGACACTAGTCCTCCGTCAGTTTATTGGAGTGGGTGTTCCTTACGGGAACTCTCAGGATATGCCTATTATTAAGTCTTATTTTAATGGAGGGTCCAACGATATCAGGGCCTGGGTGGCATTTGGAGGATTAGGTCCGGCAGATTCTCAGGTTGATGAAAGGGTACGTACCTATATGACCAATAATGTAAAACTTACCACAAACATTGAATACAGAATACCTTTCAACAGTATGTATGAAGGAGCCTTATTTACAGATATTGGAAATACCTGGAGTCTGCGTGATCATAATGACGGATATAATGATGAATTTAAACTGAATAAATTCCTGGGACAAATGGGTATTGGTAGTGGATTTGGACTGAGAATAAATATTGCCTACATCACAGCAAGAATTGACCTTGCTTATAAGATTTACGACCCTAATAAAGCGGAAGGAGACCGATGGAGAATCAAAAACATCCAACCTTTTAAACCGACTCTTAATATTGCGTTTGGATATCCTTTCTAATCCGGAGAAACGCCTAAAATAAAGTAAATTACAGCAATCACACGGGCGAGGATTTCCCTCGCCTGATTTCTGTAAAAACTTTCAGGTTTGGTTACATCTTGTGCATCAAAACCCAGCGCATTCATATCATTATTTCTTGCGAAAAATAAGGCACGAAGATTATGAAATCCCTGCGAAACGATAATTACATTTTTCTTCTTGTAAATATCTTTACACCGTAATATACTTTTATATGTATTGAAGCCTTTCGGATCTTCTACAATAATATCTCCCGGAACACCTTCCTGATTCACCAGATAGTTTTTCATAGCAGCAGGTTCATTATACCCTTTGCTTTTTTCCCCACTTACAATAATCTTTTTGATTTTCCCATGGTGATAAAGAAGTGCTGCGGCATCCATTCTTTTGGTAAAATAGGGGTTAGACAACCCGGATCTCATTTTGGGGGATGTCCCCAAAACCAGAGCAATTTCCCTTGGAGGGATCTTGGATATTTTGGTATAGGTACGGCCATTCGTAAGCCCGAAAACCCAGACATTACAGAAACATATCAGTAAAATTCCTAATTCCACTGATATGACACCGAGACCAAATATGTTTTTAAAAATTCTCAACTAAGATCAAAGTTAAGCTTTATTTTTTTACTTTTCACAATAGACATGCAAGCCAATATATGCCCCTGCCCTTCCTCTTTTTCAGTTAGGTACTCATTTTCAAGAAGTTCCACCTCTCCTTCTTCCAAAGAACATTCACAGCTTCCACAGATTCCCGATTTACACGAGTAAGGAACAGGAAATTTCTGAATCAGAAGCTGTTGCAAAATTTTATCTCTGTTATCGGGAAGTATTGTTGTATATTTTTTACCCATCATCGTAAACTCCACTTCAATATTTTCAATAAGCGGAAATTCCTTTTCTACAGGGTAAATATCATCATTATATTCCTCAAAAAGCTCAAAATGAATATTCTTTTTTGGAATTCCATGACGATAACAGGCATTAGCCAACGTTTTTATCATTTCTCCTTTCCCACAGATCAGCACTTCATCTACAGCATCCCATATGGTAGATTCTTCATCAGTATCATCCAGATGCAGGATCTGGTTGATGATCAAATTCAGTTTTTTCTCATCCAGCCTGCCATAGAAAAAGCGGTCAGCTGTTTTTTCCTGTGAGAAAAAATAGAAAATCTGAAGTCTGTCTCCACAGGTTCTTGCAAGATGATCCAGCTGATCTCTGAAAATCAGGTCCTCAGAACTCTTATTTCCAAAAAACAAAAAAAGTCTCGTCCTCGGTTCATTATGAAGGATATTTTTAAAATGACTTAAAACGGGAGTAATTCCTATACCTCCAGCAAAAGCCACAATAGTCCGGAATTCACTTGGCTTAGACCCTAATGTAAATCTTCCGGCAGGCTCACCTACCAACAACTGATCTCCTTCATTGTAATTCTGAAATAGCTGCGAAGTAGCTCCTTCAGGGGAATTAACCTTTATTCCCAGACAAATTTTCCCTTCATACGGAGCCGAAGTCATTGAATAATCATTAATTACTTCTTCACCATGAGACTGAAACTTTACACTCACATACTGCCCTGCTTCAAACTTGAAATTATCCCTTAAATTCTCGGGAATTTCAAACTCCAGAGAAAAAGTATTTTTGGTCAGTTCTTCCTTTTTCGCTACTTTTAACCGATGAAACTGTATCAGTTTCCCTTTATAGATTTGTTGTTCCATACTTCAATTCAAAAATAGATAAAAAATAATTTATGAAGAAGATAATTTTATCCACGCTTATTATTACCGCTCTTTTCAGCTGTAAAAAAGAAAGCCAGAAAACAGAGAATACCGCTACAGATTCACTTTCAGTAACAAAAAATACGGCTGCTGAAACAACTGCCTATGTTCCAAAAGAACTTTCTCCGGAAAATGTGGGTCAACATTTAGCCAAAAATAATGATACTTTATATGTGACGAATTTTTTTGCTACATGGTGTGGACCGTGTATGAAAGAAATTCCTAGTTTTAAAAATAAAATGGAGGAATTGAAAGGGAAACCTGTAAAATTCACGTTTGTCAATCTCGATGAAAAATCAGATTGGGATGGTGCTGTGAAAAATTTTGTTGTAGAAAACAATCTGAGCGGCAGCGTTATTCTTTTGGATGGACAAAAATTAGATCCAACCTTCTTCTCCGGTAACTTCAAACAATGGGATGGTGGCTCTATTCCATTTACCTTCATGAGAAAGGGTGATAAAACAGATGAGTATTTAGGAATGATGACAGAAGATGTACTGAATTCAAAAATCGATTCTTTTTTAAAGTAAAAAATATACAGAAATTCTTTCTGAATAATGTCAAAAAGGTTTAGAATCCTGTGTTTATTATTAGTAGTAGCTATTATTATAGCTGCTGGCATTAATCTGAACACAGGATTTTTAAGTTTAGAGCTGCAGGATTTTTTTCAGGATTCTGCCCATAGCCAGATTGCCGAAATCCGTATCAATCGTGTATTTGTGATGCTTCTTGCAGGAATCTCAATTCCTACTTCCGGTTTTCTGATGCAGGAATATTTTCAAAACCCATTAGCCGGTCCGGATATATTGGGGATTACTTCGGTAGCCAGTTTATCTGTAGCTTTTTACATTTTTTTTTCACAAGATATCCTCCTTCCTGAATTTCTTCAAAATAGTTTTTTGAGCTTATCCGCCATAGGAGGAAGTTTAGTGCTGATGTTGATATTATTATCGATGTCTAATAAATTCCAGGATAAATCTTACCTTATAATTTTTGGATTCCTTATCTCTGCTTTTGCAGGAGCTATTGTTTCCCTGCTTCAGTTCTATGCCGAAAACCAAAGTCTTAAAAATTATATTCTATGGTCTTTTGGAGCTAATAATATGGTAAGCAGAAATCAGATTTATATTCTATCAATTCTTGTGTTAATAGGGTTATTTTTCTGTTTTAAAACTATAAAACCCCTGATCGGAAATTCTTTAGGAACATCGTACGCACAGAGCCTGGGTGTAAATTTAAAACGTCTGAAGCTATTAATTATTATAGCATCTTCTCTCCTTTCCGCCTCTATTACAGCGTTTTTAGGACCTATCCTGTTTATTGGAATTATTGTTCCACATTTCTGCAGGCTGGTCTATAACCCGTCCAAACTATGGCAGCAATGGATCCTGAATATGTTTTTAGGAATGCTAATCATGATGTTTTTCTCCATTATTGCAGAAAAAACACAGATTCCATTGAACGTAATAAGCTCCGTTTTTGGTATTCCAGTGATATTGATGATGCTTTTAAAGCAAAATAAAATCTGATTTGGGTTGGTAAACGCTAAGACGCAAAGAAATTTTCAAATGAATATGTTCTTAAGACGCAAGGATTTTATCTCCGATAAAATTGAATCCAACATTGCTAAAATGGTAATTTTCATATACTAATCAAGACCAAAAGTATTTTCCTGAAAATCTTTGATTTTCTTGCACCTTAAAATATACGCAATTCAGGAGCTCCCCTTGCGCCTTTGCGTTTACCCAACATTAAATTCCTTGAATCTAATAAGCTCCGTTTTCAATATTCCAGTGATCCTGATGATTCTTTTAAAGCAAAATAAAGTTTGATCTTATTTGGAAAAATGCAAAGACGCAAGAAAATTTTAGGAGATCATGTTTTAAGACGCAAGGATTTTATCTCCGATAAAATTAAATCCAACATTGCTAAAATGGTAGTTTTCATATACTAATCAAGACCAAAAGTATTTTCCTGAAAATCTTTGATTTTCTTGCGCCTTAAAATATACGCAATTCAGGAGCTCCCCTTGCGCCTTTGCGTTTACCCAACATTAAATTCCTTGAATCTAATAAGCTCCGTTTTCAATATTCCAGTGATCCTGATGATGCTTTTAAAGCAAAATAAAACTTAATTGTGGTTGGTAAACGCTAAGGCGCAAAGAAATTTTCAAATTATAATGTTTTTAAGACGCAAGGATTTTATCTCCGATAAAATTAAATCCCACATTGCTAAAATGGTAGTTTTTATATACTAATCGACACCAAAAGTATTTCCTGAAAATCTTTGATTTTCTTGCGCCTTAAATATACGCAATTCAGGAGCTCCCCTTGCGCCTTTGCGTTTACCCAACATTAAATTCCTTGAATCTAATAAGCTCCGTTTTCAATATTCCAGTGATCCTGATGATGCTTTTAAAGCAAAATAAAACTTAATTGTGGTTGGTAAACGCTAAGGCGCAAAGAAATTTTCAAATTATAATGTTTTTAAGACGCAAGGATTTTATCTCCGATAAAATTAAATCCCACATTGCTAAAATGGTAGTTTTTATATACTAATCGATACCAAAAGTATTTCCTGAAAATCTTTGATTTTCTTGCGCCTTAAAATATACGTAATTCAGGAGCCCCCCCTTGCGCCTTTGCGTTTACCCAACAATTCATATATTTATTTAAAATACCACAAATGACAGAAAATGAATTATCAAGAATTGTTTTTGTTATGGGTTTAAAAATTCATAAAAAACTTGGAGCAGGATTATTTGAACATGTATATGAAGAATGCATGTTTTATGAACTAACTAAAGCAGGACTTTTAGTAGAAAAACAAAAATTGCTCCCCATTGTTTATGAAGATTTAAGAATCGAGAATGCTTTCAGGTTAGATATTATCATTGAAAATAAATTGATTTTAGAGATAAAAACAGTTGATTATATAAACCCTACCCATAAAGCTCAACTTTTAACCTATTTAAAAATGACAAATTGCAAATTAGGATTATTACTTAACTTTCAATCCAATGTTTTCAAAGATGGAGTAACAAGAGTTGTCAATCATTTATAAACTATAAAAAGTATAAAAAACTGGCAAAGTCAAATTCTTTGCGCCTTAAAAACAGTATTTTTGTAAGATATTTCGCGCCTTGCGTTTAACCATCTCAAATATGCATCTACAAATCAAACAAGCTAACATCGGTTACCATACTACTTTAATATCAAATGCTAATGCAGAGATTAAGCTTGGCGATGTATGTCTGTTGATTGGTAATAACGGGGTTGGGAAAACAACATTAATCAAATCTATTCTCCATCAGATTTCTTTACAGAGTGGAGAGATTTTAATTAATGGTAAAAATGTAAAAAAGTTTTCGGTAAAAGAAATTGCTGAGCAGATTGCTGTTGTTTTTTCAAAATCGGTTGTCCCGCAGCATTATACGGTTGAAGACCTTATTTCGTTGGGAAAATATATTTACTATCCTTTTTATTTTGAATTAAAAGAAGAAGACCGGAACGAAGTCGCTCACATTATAGAAGAATTAGAGTTAACCCAATATCGACATACCCTTCTTAAAAATCTTTCGGATGGTAATCTTCAGAAAGCTTTTATCGGGCGGGCTATAACGCAGAACTCCCCTATTATTATTTTGGATGAGCCTACTACTCATCTTGATGAAAAAAATAAGATTATCATTCTTAAAACCCTTAGAAAGCTGGCTAAAGAACAGAATAAACTTATCCTGTTTTCTTCTCATGACTGGAGGCTGGCAAAAGAATTTGCAGATAAAATATGGTATATCAAGAACTATCAGTTATATTCGGGAATTGTAGAAGATATTCTGCTTCAGAATGAGGAACTGACTACTACTTCTTTATTTCAAATGAGTGAGAATTTTATAGCTCCTCATATCTCGGCACCCCAGGTTTATAAAGAAATGTTATATTCTCTGCTTCAAAAAAACTTCCAAAAAGATCTTTCTTCATTTCATTTTGAGCTTAAGAACCATTTTTGGGTAATTACTAAAGATAACACCAAACAACAATATCAATCCTTTGAAGAAATCATCAATTTCGTTGAAAACATTCATTAATACTTAGTTTTTGTTGTTTATTTCATATACTATGCATGCATAGTATTATGCTAATCATACAATTTAATCCGTTTATTATCAGCTTATTAACAAAATTTAACGTTAATAAATACTATGCATGCATAATATTTACTAAATTTGGGTAAAACCATTAGCGCAAAAATGATGGACAAAGATAAAATAGAAAACGTAGATTTAATTTTGAAGCAGACCTGGCTGGCTGTTTCAAAAATGTACACAGAATTAGCTCAGGAACATGATTCTACAGCAGTACAAGCCCTCACCCTTCTTAAGATAGATCCCAAAGAAGGAACCCGAAGTACGAATCTTGGCCCTAAGATGGCCATAGAGCCCACCTCTTTAACGAGAATCATCAAACTTTTAGAAGATAACGGATATATCTATAAGGAAAAGACAACCACTGATAAAAGAGAGGTTATCATTAAACTTACAGATAAAGGGTTAAATTCCAGAAACATGTCTAAGGAAGTAGTGGTCAACTTTAATAAAAAGGTGATGGAAAAAATTGCTCCCGAGAAGCTGGATACTTTTAAAGATGTGATGACTGAAATCATGAAGATAGCCAACGAATTATTAAACAACAGAAAATAAATTATAATGAAACCGTATGGTTACATACGACCTTATTAAAAATAAAAATTTACATATGAAAAGAAGAATCAAACATGTAACGGTTCTTGGTTCAGGAATTATGGGAAGCGGTATCGCGGCTCACTTCGCCAATATCGGTGTTGAAGTGTCACTTTTGGATATTGTTCCTTTTGAACTGACTGAAGCTGAGCAGAAAAAAGGTTTGACCAAAGATGACAAAGTAGTAAGAAACAGAATTGCTACCGAAAACTTTGAAAAACTGAAAAAAGCAAGTCCTGCACTTCTTTATTCTCCAAAGTTTGCAGATAGAATTAAAGTAGGAAACTTCGATGATGATCTACAGAAAATAAAAAATACAGACTGGATCATTGAAGTAGTGGTAGAAAGACTTGATATCAAGAAATCAGTATATGAAAAGATTGAACAGTTCAGAAAGCCGGGTACATTAATTTCTTCTAATACATCCGGAATTCCGATCCATTTCTTAACAGAAGGAAGAAGTGAGGATTTCAAAAAATATTTTGCAGGAACACACTTCTTTAATCCGGTAAGATATCTTCCTCTTTTAGAGATTATCCCTACTAACGATACGGATCCTGAGATTATAGATTTCTATATGAACTACGGAGCAAAATTCTTAGGTAAAACGACTGTTTTAGCCAAAGATACTCCGGCTTTCATCGCCAACAGAATCGGTGTATTTTCTATGATGGATCTTCTTCATAATGTACAGAAATTAGGATTAACGGTTTCTGATGTAGATAAATTGACAGGTCCTGTCATTGGACGTCCTAAATCTGCAACATTCAGAACCGCTGATGTAGTAGGTCTTGATACATTGGTAATGGTAGCCAACGGAGTTCGTCAAAGCGGTGCTGAAGCTAACGATTTCAATGATGTATTTGCTCTTCCGGGTTATATCCAGAAAATGATGGATAATAAATGGTTAGGATCAAAAACAGAACAGGGATTCTACAAAAAAGTAAAAAATGCTGAAGGTAAATCTGAAATTCACGGATTAAACCTTGATACTTTAGAATATGAGCTTCAGGGAAAATCTTCATTCCCTACCCTTGAGCTTACAAAAGCGATCGACAAACCTATTGACAGATTTAAAGTATTGATCGGTGGTAAAGATAAAGCAGGGGAATTGTACAGAAAATCTTTAGGGGCACTATTCGCCTACGTTTCACATAAAGTTCCTGAAATTTCTGACGAGGTTTACAAAATTGATGATGCCATGAGAGCTGGTTTCGGATGGGAAAACGGACCATTTGAAATCTGGGATGCCGTAGGCGTTGCAAAGGGTATTGAACTGGCAAAAGATGCTGGATACGAAGTTTCAGACTGGGTGAAAAACGTAGAAACATTCTATAAAGTAAATGATGAAGGACAAAGTATTTACGTTGATAAAAATTCAGGAGAATACAACAAGATCCCTGGTCAGGATGCTTTCATCATCTTAGATAATATCAGAAAGAATAAAACAATCTGGAGTAACTCGGGTGCTGCTATTGAAGATTTGGGAGACGGAATCATCAACTTCGAGATCCGTTCAAAAATGAACTCTCTTGGAGGCGAAGTTCTTGATGGATTAAACAGAGCTATTGATTTAGCAGAAAAAGAATATGACGGATTAGTGGTAGGAAATCAGGGAACAAATTTCTCTGTAGGAGCTAACCTTGCTATGATCCTTATGATGGCTATTGAGCAGGATTGGGATGATCTAAATATGGCGATCGCCTACTTCCAGAAAACAATGATGAGAGTAAGATACTCTTCTATTCCTGTAGTAGTTGCTCCCCACGGAATGACTTTAGGAGGTGGTTGTGAAATGACCATGCACGCAGACCGAGTGGTTGCCGCAGCAGAAACGTACATCGGACTGGTAGAAACCGGAGTGGGTGTAATTCCTGGAGGGGGTGGTACAAAAGAACTTACCCTGAGAACTTCAAGAGAATTCCATAGCGATGATGTTAAAAACAACAGACTTCGTGAAGCTTTCATGAACATTGCTATGGGTAAAGTAGCCACTTCAGCTTACGAAGCTTACGATATGGGAATTCTTGAAAAAGGTAAAGATATCGTTTCTGTAAGCAAAAACAGACAGATTGCAGAAGCTAAAAAAGTAGCAAAACTACTAGCTGAACAAGGGTATACCCAGCCTATTGAGCAAAGAGTAAAAGTATTGGGTAGGGACGCATTAGGAATGTTCTACGTAGGAACAGACCAGATGCTTACCGGAAACTATATTTCTGCTCACGACAAAAAAATTGCAGATAAGCTGGCTAATGTAATGGTAGGTGGAAATCTATCTGAACCAACAGTAGTTACCGAACAATACTTACTGAACCTTGAAAGAGAAACCTTCCTTCAACTTTGCGGAGAAAGAAAAACCCTTGAAAGAATCCAGTACATGTTACAAAATGGTAAACCGTTGAGAAATTAATGGGCGGCTCCGTAGGAGCAGGCTGTTAATAGCTATATGAATAATTTACAATTTTTGCAGAGCCTCGTAGAGGCGACCTGTTAGTTTTTATGGCAAACACATACACACAAATTTATATTCAAATTGTTTTCGCTGTTAAAGGAAGACAAAACCTGATTTCGAAAGAAAACAGAGAAGAATTACATCAATTTATTACAGGTATTGTTTCCAATAGAAATCAAAAATTATTCGCAGTTTTTGCAATGCCTGACCATGTTCACATTCTTGTAAGTATGAATCCGACAATGTCAGTTTCAGATTTAGTAAGAGATATTAAAGCAGGCTCTTCAAAATTCATTAATGAAAAAGGATGGATAAATGGAAAATTCAATTGGCAGGAAGGATACGGAGCGTTTTCTTATTCTAAAAGCAGTATTGATCCGGTATTGAAATATATTTTAAACCAGGAGGAGCATCATAAAAAGAAAACTTTTAGAGAAGAGTATCTGAATCTGATGTCAAAATTCGAAATTGAATATGATCCAAAATACCTATTTGAATGGATTGAAGATTAACAGGTCGCTCCTACGGAGCTCCACAAAAAATACGAAGACAAATAAACAGCTATGAACAGTTTACCTCTACGAGGCAAAAAAATTTCAAAAACAAATTAATTAAACAAAAAAATGAAACAAGCATATATAGTAAAGGGTTTTAGATCTGCCGTTGGAAAAGCTCCAAAAGGAAGTTTAAGATTCACAAGACCTGACGTCATGGCAGCTACCGTTATTGAAAAATTAATGGCTGAGCTTCCACAATTAGATAAAAACAGAATTGATGACCTTATTGTTGGGAATGCTATGCCGGAAGCTGAACAAGGGCTTAACGTGGCACGTCTGATCTCTTTAATGGGATTAAATACAGACAAAGTTCCGGGAGTAACGGTCAATAGATATTGTGCTTCAGGAAGTGAGGCTATCGCTATTGCTTCGGCAAAAATTCAGGCCGGAATGGCTGACTGTATTATTGCCGGTGGTACAGAATCTATGTCTTATATTCCAATGGGAGGTTACAAACCGGTTCCTGAAACGGATATTGCAAAGACTAACCCTGATTACTACTGGGGAATGGGTTACACCGCTGAAGAAGTAGCCAAGCAATATAATATCACAAGAGAAGAACAGGATCAGTTTGCTTTTGAATCTCATGTGAAAGCTTTAAAGGCTAATCAGGAAGGTAAATTTGCCAATCAGATTGTTCCTATCCCAGTAGAATATAATTTCCTTGATGAAAATCAGAAAATGCAGACTAAAAAGTTTGATTTCTCTGTAGACGAAGGTCCAAGAAAAGACACTTCTTTTGAAGGATTATCAAAATTAAGACCTGTATTTGCCAACGGAGGTAGTGTAACTGCCGGAAACTCTTCTCAGATGAGTGACGGAGCTGCTTTTGTAATGGTAATGAGTGAAGAAATGGTCAAAGAATTGGGCTTGGAGCCGGAGGCAAGACTGGTAGCTTATGCGGCTGCGGGACTTGAGCCGAGAATCATGGGAATGGGACCTATTTATGCGATTCCAAAAGCTTTAAAACAGGCAGGTTTAGAATTAAAAGATATCGACTTGATTGAACTTAATGAAGCTTTCGCTTCTCAGTCTGTTGCTATTAAAAAAGAATTAGGCTTAAACCCTGATATTTTAAATGTAAACGGAGGAGCAATCGCTCTTGGGCATCCACTGGGATGTACAGGTACCAAACTTACTGTTCAGCTTTTAGACGAAATGAGAAAGCGTGGCAACAAATACGGAATGGTTTCTATGTGTGTAGGAACAGGACAAGGAGCAGCTTCAATTTTCGAATTGTTATAGATTAAAAGAGTAAAGAATAAAGAGTAAAGACTTTAATGAAACATAATTTCAAACATCTCAATATCTGGAAACTATCCATAGAATTAGCTGATGAAATTTATGTAATCACGGATACCTTTCCAAGAAATGAAGAATTTGGATTAAAGTCTCAAATTAGGAGATGCGCAGTTTCTGTCGCTTCAAATATTGCTGAAGGCTCAAGCCGGAGTTCAACTAAAGATTTTAATCGTTTTTTAGAAATAAGTCTCGGCTCTCTTTACGAATTGCAAACTCAACTTATTATTTCAGGTAATAGAAATTATTTTGAGTTTTCTACAACTGAACAAATAGAAAATAAAATCACAGAACTACAGAGAATGATTTCTGGCTTTCAAAAAAAATTTAATACCATAAAGTCTTTATTCTTTTCTCTTTGTTCTTTAATCTTAAAAAATAAAATAATATATGGCTACATTAAAAGGCGGGGAATTCCTAATCAAACAAATTCCTGCAAGCGAAATTTTCAGTATTGAAGAACTGAACGAAGAACAAAAAATGCTTCGTGATTCTGCAAAAGAATTTATAGACAGAGAAGTGGTTCCTCAAAAAGAGCGTTTTGAAAAGAAAGATTATGCATTTACGGAAGAAACAATGCGTAAACTTGGAGATATGGGAATGTTGGGAATTGCTGTTCCTGAAGAGTACGGAGGCTTGGGAATGGGCTTTGTAACCACGATGCTTGCCTGCGACTATCTTTCTGGAACTACAGGATCGTTAGCAACAGCTTACGGAGCTCATACAGGTATCGGAACACTTCCTATCGTTCTTTACGGAACGGAAGAGCAAAAGAAAAAATACCTTCCGGACCTGGCAACAGGAACAAAATTCGGGGCTTACTGTTTAACAGAGCCTGATGCAGGTTCTGATGCCAACTCAGGAAAAACAAGAGCTAAACTTTCCGAAGACGGAAAACACTATATCATCAATGGTCAGAAAATGTGGATCTCCAATGCAGGATTTGCAGATACATTCACACTATTCGCTAAAATTGATGATGATAAAAATATCACAGGTTTTGTAATCAACCGTTCAGAGCTTGAGAATCCTGAAAGCTTAACTTTCGGTGAAGAAGAACATAAGCTGGGTATCCGTGCCTCTTCTACCCGTCAGGTATTCTTCAATGATATGAAGATTCCTGTAGAAAATCTTTTAGGGGAAAGAAATAACGGTTTTAAAATTGCTTTAAACGCGCTTAACGTTGGCCGTATCAAATTAGCAGCAGCTTGTTTAGATGCACAGAGAAGAATTTTAAACCACTCTATCCAGTATTCTAACGAGAGAAAGCAATTTGGAGTTTCTATTTCAACGTTCGGGGCGATCAGAAAGAAAATTGCAGAAATGGCTACCGGTGTTTTCGTAAGTGAGGCTGGTTCTTACAGAGGAGCAAAAGATATTCAGGATAAAATTGATGAGTTGGTAGCTGGCGGAATGGATCATCAGGCAGCTGAGCTAAAAGGTGTTGAAGAATTCGCTGTAGAATGTTCAATCCTTAAAGTATTCGTTTCCGACCTTGCACAGCACACTGCTGATGAAGGCATCCAGGTGTATGGAGGAATGGGATTCTCTGAAGACACCCCAATGGAATCTGCATGGAGAGACTCAAGAATTTCAAGAATCTATGAAGGAACGAATGAGATCAACAGATTATTAGCGGTAGGAATGCTTATTAAAAGAGCGATGAAAGGTGAATTAGACCTTTTATCTCCTGCAATGGCTATCAGTAAAGAGTTGATGGGAATCCCTTCATTTGAAGTTCCTGATTATTCAGAATTTATGAGTGAGGAAAAATCAATTATCGCAAACCTTAAGAAAGTGTTCTTAATGGTTTCCGGAGCTGCTCTTCAGAAATACATGATGGATATTGAGAAACAACAGCATTTATTATTAAATGCTTCTGAAATTCTTAACCAGATCTACATGGCTGAATCTGCTGTATTGAGAGCTGAGAAACACTTCTCTCCTGATTCTGTAGAAGCTGCAATGGCTCAGTTAAACCTTTACAAGGCTGTTGAGAAAATCATCGTAGCCGCTAAAGAAGGAATTATTTCTTTTGCTGAAGGTGATGAACAGAGAATGATGCTTTCAGGGTTAAGAAGATTTACAAAATATGCTAACCATCCAAATGTAGTGGCCCTAACTGAAAAAGTAGCGGCTCATTATATCGAAAAAGGAGCTTATTAGTCTTTATAACATAAATTTGATTTTAAAACGTCCCATTTTTGGGGCGTTTTTATGTTTAATTACAAAGTATAAAAGAGCAAACGAATTTCAGAAAACTCCGGAATTCAATATTTTTTCCTAATTTTATTTACAGAACTTGTTTACACTTTTTATTTTAACCATAAAAGTTACAGCGTTCCTTGAACGCTTAAGTTTAATAAACTAAAGTGTTTATAGCGTTTCACTCAGCTTTTGTACAGCCTTATAAACTAATAACTCAAAATAAAAACATATGGGAAAATTCGTTATTTCAAAGAGAACAAACAGTGAATTTCAATTTAACCTTAAAGCAGGAAACGGACAGGTGATCTTAACGAGCCAGGGATACAGCTCAAAATCTTCCTGTGAAAAAGGAGTTGAATCTGTAAGAACCCATTCTCAGGATGACACAAAATATGAAAGAAATAAGGCTAAAGATGACAGATGTTATTTTAATCTTAAAGCTGGAAACGGACAGATCATAGGATCAAGCCAGATGTATGAATCTGAAAACGGTATGGAAAACGGAATAGAATCCGTAAAAAACAATGCTCCCCATGCCTCTTTAGATGATGAAACAGATTTATAAAAAAACATCTGAAATAATATCAACAAAATGTCTTATCTTTTTAGGGCATTTTTTATTTTTGCACTCTATTTTTTAGAAAAAATGACAAAAGAAGATTTATTACATAAAGCTATAAAAATAGCGACCAAAGCACACAAAGGACAAACGGATAAGTATCATGCTCCTTACATAGCTCATGTGATGCGGGTTATGGAGTATGGTAAAACACTGGATGAAAAAATAGTGGGTGTACTGCACGATGTCGTAGAAGACCATCCTGTGGAGTTCAGTCTGGATTATTTAAGAACCGAAGGTTTTCCGGAATATATCATTTTCGCGATCAGCTGTCTTACCAAGTTTGATCCGGAAGAAGATTACGACGAATTTGTGAAAAGGACCGAAAGATCACCGCTGGCTGTTGCGGTAAAGTTAAATGACCTTCGCGACAATATGGACCTCAGAAGAGTAAACAGGGAGCTTAGTCCTAAGGATATCAAAAGGTTTAATAAATATCTGAAAGCCTATCATTACCTGATAGAGAAATACTAATCGGCACCCGGGAAGTCGTACGTCTTCACGTGATGATCCGTACCGTCAATATTGATATTCAAGGCAAGGTAGATGAAATGTAAGTTTTTATTTCCTTTGGCTTCAAATTCACGCTGCCAAAGATATCCGGTTAGAATTCCAAAGTATTCATCGATCTGATAGCCGAACCCTCCATATACCCTGTTTCTGGCGAAAGTAGGCTTCATAGGTGATACAAGGAAAATTTCGTCATAGACATTGGCAAAAACAGTTCCTTTCTTTATTGTTTTAGCATTTAAAGGGACACTGACATTCAAACGGTAGCGGTAACGCATCCTTTGAGAGGTTTTGTCTATCTGCGGTTCATAAAACCAGCTTTTTTCAACACGGAAACGGTTTTCAAATTTTACGATACCTTTTTTTAAATCGATTACATCCTGAAGCCATACCCTGAACTCTTCTCTGCTCAGGCTATGGTCTTTATAATTGACATATCTCCCAAGCCCTACAAAAGGTTTATGGTTTTTGGTAAGATTATATCCCAGTCCACCTTTTATTTCATAATAGTCGGGGTAAGTATAGTCTTCATTGCCACGCAGCTGCCCTTCTGCATATATGAAAAATTTTGGATGAAACTTATAGGTTAAAGTCACAGCATTGAAGCTGGAAAGATGTTCCTGGGCTTTATATAATGTCATACTCAAAAGTAAACTCAGACTTAAAAAAAGTTTCATAAAAAAATTTTTGCAAATGTATATTTTTTAACAATTTGTTAATATTAACTTTAATTCATATTAAATTAACAGCTACTTAATATCAATAGTGTATGAAAAACCAATGTGGAACCATCTTTGGGGCATTTCTACTCCAAAGGCTTCAGTATAATTTGTATTGGTCACATTATTGATCAGAATATAGACTGAAAAGTCCTTTTGGGCAAAACTTAATTTTTCATCCAGCAGATTATAGGTTCCCAGATTTTCTCTTTCATTATATCTGTACACAAGCTCATTCGTAAAGCTTTTAAGGAATTTCGTCTCCAGTCTGGCTACCACCTGATGTTTCAAATTATCAAGAATATACCTTGAAACAAACTCATTATTTTCTTTGTATTTGCTATCCAGGAAAGTATATCCAACCGAATATCTTAACCAATCATTTACCTTATGATTCACTTCAGCCTCTATACCTTTTATTTTAATTTCGCCAACATTTTGGGCATACCAGACCTTATCATTAAACGTATTTTTAACCCAATCGATAGAATTATCGGAATTCCTCATAAATCCACTGATTTTCGCAAGAATTTTACTGTTTTGAAACTGATATCCAACTTCTGATGAAATGGCATTTTCAGGCTGCAAATTGATATTACCATGTTCGGTTGGGCTTACGTAATAAAGCTCAGTAAATGTTGGAATACGATGTACTTTTGCAATATTTCCGTAGATTTTATTATTCGCATTGAAATTATAGCCTACATCAAGTCCCGGATAGAAAAAATTGCCTTCTTTGGAGTAATTAGCCCATGAAATTCCCGGGCTGATATTCAGCTTTTTATCGAGTAATGAAAAATGATGTTCAAAGAAAACCTGCGACACAAAACGGTTAGGGTTACCCAAATTACTGCTTACTAAAAACTCTTTCCTCAATTCCACGCCAACTCCGGTTGTTCCCAGCCCCCATTGGTAACTTGAATTTACTTCTCCTCCTATATTATTTCCAATATGCATATTCCTGTAAAAAGAGGGATTCTGCCTGTTATAAAGGTACATATCCTGCCCTCTTCTCCAATATACGTTAGAATTAAGCTTCAGCTTTCCAAAAGTTTGCTGATGGGCTACGCTTACAATGGATGCCTGGGTTTCCTCATACTGTTCTGTAGCGCTTTTAGAAGCATAAAATCCATTAGCTCCGAACTTTTTCTCTGAAAAACCTGCCTGAAGTTTAAGATCTCCGTTTTTAATCCCCATCCGGCCCTGGTAAAATACATTCCTGATTTCATAATCAGTATTGTACATATATCCCTGTGAAGAAGCAGAATTTGCCTGAAAGGCGCTTGAAAATTTTTCATTTCCCAACTGAGCATTGAAACCGAGGCCATACGTTTCATAATCTCCCCCATCTGCATTGATTTTCACTCGCTTTCCTGGGATTACTTTAGTGATGATATTAATTACCCCCGCATAGGCATTCTGACCAAATCGTCTGGCAGCAGGACCTTTGATAACTTCTATTTTTTCTACATCTGCTAAATCTACCGGAATATTCATATTGTTGTGCCCGGTTTGGGAATCATTCATTCTGATCCCGTTCAGCAATAGTAAGACCTGTTCAAAAGAACTTCCACGGAAGCCTATATCACTCTGCACCCCGTTGGCTCCCCTCCTTCTGATATCCATTCCTGAAACCTGCTGAAGAATTTCATCAATACTTCTGGCCGGAGAATGAGCAATATCTTCTTTGGTGATGACACTGATATTCTGATTGGCACTTTTATAAGGTGTAGAGATAAATTTCCCCTGAAATTCAATGCTTTCAATATCTGTTGTCTTTTCCTGTGCCTGTACCCAAAGCAGTGATCCCAGAAAAAAAGCACTTCCTATCTTTTTGATCATAACGTATCCGTAATTTTCTTTTATAACAGATTCCAAAAGTAAGGGAGTTCACTAAGACAGACAAATGATACTTGTCATAAAAAAAGATGCAGCATGGGGTGCTGCATCTTGTGTTGAGGGAGTAATTTTTTCTATCTTTTTCTCATTAAATGTGTAACCAGATCTCTGAATAATTTCCTCATCTCTATATTACATATTTATGAATACAATTTTAAATAATTTTTAAACATAAAACAATACTTGCATAAAAAAACATAATCAAAATCATAAAATTCCATAAAATACAATGAAAAATAAATATTTAAAAAAAGTAAATGCAGCAAAAAAGTCTCTATTTTCTTTTTTATCAGTGCATTATTTAGCTTTCAAAACACTTTTTTCACTTATTCTGCTATTTATTTTGAAAACAGAACAAGCATAGAATTTTCACTAAAAATTCGTAATTTTGTGGGTCTTAATTTTACAATGAAAACATTATTTTTTTCTATATTTTTTATAGGCATTTATGTAAATGCTCAGTTTACTTATCCAGATCCTAAGATATCTAATCCTGCAGAAGATATGATAGAAAAGGATGAGCTCATTAATTTGATTATTGGAAAACAAAAGATTAAAGAATCATACATAAAAACAAAAGGAGAAGAAAATGAGACTATTATTGAACTTAAGAAATTTGATCCTCAAGGAAATATACTTTTCGCCAGTGATATAACAGAAACATCAAATAAACCAACAAGAAAGGATGAATATAAAATTGCTGTAGCAGACAATAGAATCATTTCTTTTGAGCAATCATCTCTTGACCTTCCCACAGATAAAAGTGAGATATTTTACGACTTAAAAAATAATATTTCAAAAATAACGGGAAAGGGGAAAGAATATGAATATATATATGAAAAGGGGAAATTGATAAAAAAAATTGAAAAGTATGCTGGGGAAAAGAGTGTAATCACCTATGAATATAATGCTAAAGGAAAAGTGGCTGTAATATCCGGTGAATATATTTCTTCTAAGGGAAAGTTATCAACAAGCCTTAATTCTTTTTCATATGATACAGATGGCAATATTCTATCAGATTCTTTTAAAAATACGGGAACCTCTATAGAAAAAAGGTATTCTTATACAAACAATCTTCTCACAAACTATATTCTTACTTACAATGGAAATAAAGCAGAAGATGGGCAATATGATTATGATGAAGACCACAGAATAAAACAAATGGTAAAATCTTCATACAATCCAGATAAAAACACTTCTATCAGTACCAGCTCACTTGTTTTTAAATACGGCTATCAAAATGGCTTACTTGCTGAGAGAATTACATTATTTGACGGTAAAGAACCCGGTTATGTGGAAACATTTTCTTATGATGATCAGGAAAGAATGACTAAAGTCAAAACCCAATCAGAAAATAAAGTTGTGGCAAATGTAAATATTAGCTACGGAAACAAAACAATCACACTGGCTGGCGATACCTTCCAGTCAGAATATACTCTATATGAATAAACAAAATATGGCTAATACTACAGAAATAGATATAAAAAAACAGATTTTCGTTAAGAATGCACATCTTAACAATCTGAAACATATAGATGTTCTGATTCCTAAAAACAAACTGATCGTGATTACGGGAGTTTCGGGAAGCGGTAAATCATCTTTGGCTTTTGATACAATCTATGCAGAGGGACAGAGAAGATATGTAGAAAGTTTAAGTTCTTATGCACGACAGTTTTTAGGAAAACTGGAAAAACCTAAAATTGATGATATTAAAGGGCTGGCTCCTTCCATTGCCATCCAGCAGAAGGTAATTTCTTCCAATCCACGGTCTACAGTAGGAACATCTACTGAGATCTACGATTATATGAAGCTTCTGTTTGCAAGGATCGGGAAAACTTTTTCTCCGGTTTCCGGGGAGGAAGTGAAAAAGGATTCTGTTTCTGATGTGGTAGATTTTATTAAAGCATCAAAAAAAGACACTCCTTTTTTATTGACTGCACCCTTGGAATATGATGCAGATAATTTTAAAGAAACACTGAATATTTTAAAACTAGCCGGTTTCACAAGACTTGAAATAAACGGAAATGTAGCGGGAATAGAAGATTTGGAGAGTTTCGGATTTATCCCTGAAAAAGGAATGATCATCAATCTTGTGATTGACCGTTTTTCTTATGAGGAAGACGAAAGTTTCTTACAGCGACTTGCCGATTCTATCCAGATGGCTTTTTATGAAGGCCGTGGATATTGTGCGCTGGAAAATCCGGATACGGGAGTGGTAAAAGAATTCTCCAATAAGTTTGAGCTGGATGGGATAGAGTTTTTGGAACCCAATGTTCATTTTTTCAGCTTCAATAATCCTTATGGGGCATGTCCCGCTTGTGAAGGCTATGGAAAAGTAATCGGAATTGATGACGATCTTGTGGTACCCAATAAAACGTTATCCATCTATGAAGATGCCGTAGTATGCTGGAGAGGGGAATCCATGAGCGAATGGAAAAAAGATTTCATAAAAAAAGCAGGCGACTTCCCTATTCATAAGCCTTATCATCAATTAACAAAGGAACAGAAAAACTTCCTTTGGAAAGGTGACGGAAAGAGCAGCTTCCCTTCTATCAATAATTTCTTCAAGATGCTTGAGGAAAACCTGTATAAAATCCAATACCGTGTGATGCTTTCCCGCTACAGAGGAAAAACCTTATGCCATACCTGCGAAGGGTTAAGGCTTCGTGAGGAAACCAGCTGGGTAAAAGTAGACGGACATAACATCCAATCGATGATTGAACTTCCTTTGGATGAGCTGGCACCTTTAATTAACGGATTACAGTTGTCTGAACATGATCAGGAAGTAGCAAAAAGACTGTTATATGAAATCACGACCCGTCTGGAATTTTTATTAAAGGTTGGTTTAGGATATTTAACTTTAAACAGAACTTCCAATACACTTTCCGGTGGTGAAAGTCAGAGAATTAATCTTGCCACAAGCTTGGGAAGTTCTTTAGTAGGGTCTATCTATATCCTGGATGAACCTTCTATTGGTCTTCATTCCAAGGATACGGAAAACCTGATCGAAGTATTGAAAAACCTTCGTGATTTAGGAAATACAGTCATTGTGGTAGAGCACGATGAAGATGTGATGAGAACCGCCGATTATATTATAGATATAGGCCCGGAAGCTGGTTATCTTGGTGGAGAGCTTGTATTTGCAGGCGATTACAAAGATCTGAAAAACGCTGACACACTGACGTCAAAATATCTTACCGGAAGATTGAAAATAGAAGTTCCTGAAAAACGCAGAAAGGCCAAGGAATGGATTCATATCAAAGGGGCACGCCAGAACAACCTTAAAAATATTGATGTAGATGTTCCTTTGGAAAGCCTGGTTGTGATCTCGGGAGTTTCAGGAAGCGGAAAGTCTACTTTAATGAAAGAAATCCTTACCAATGATATCCAGATCCAGTTAGGAATGGGTGGTAAAAAAGGTGATTATGATTCTGTAGAATTCCCTAAAAAACTGATTAAAAATATTGAACTGATCGACCAGAACCCGATCGGAAAGTCTTCCCGTTCCAACCCTGTAACTTATCTGAAAGCATATGATGATATTCGTGATCTTTTTGCCAAGCAGAAAATCTCCAAAATGATGGGTTATAAACCTAAACATTTCTCATTTAACGTAGATGGCGGAAGATGCGATGAATGTAAGGGTGAAGGGGTAATCAATGTTTCTATGCAGTTTATGGCTGATATTGAACTGGAATGTGAGGTTTGTAAAGGGACACGTTTCAAAAATGAGATCCTTGAAGTGAGATTTGATGAAAAGAATATTTCTGATATCCTTCATATGACAGTAGATGAAGCATTGGAATTCTTTAAAGATAATAATGAAGAAAAAATTGTCACCAAACTGAGACCTTTACAGGAGGTTGGACTGGGCTACCTGCAGCTGGGGCAGAGTTCTTCTACCCTTTCCGGTGGTGAAGCACAGCGTGTAAAACTGGCATCATTCCTTGTTAAAGGCGTTACAACAGATAAAACCCTATTTATTTTTGATGAGCCTTCTACAGGGCTTCATTTCCATGATATTCAGAAACTCTTGAAATCTCTGCAGGCACTGATTGATCTTGGACATTCTGTGATCGTTATTGAACACCAGCCGGATATTATCAAATGTGCCGACCATATTATCGATATCGGCCCTGAAGCCGGAAAACATGGTGGTGAGGTGGTATTCGCCGGAACCCCGGAAGATTTAGCAAAAAATAAGAAGTCTTATACTGCAAAATATATCAAGGAAAAACTTGAAAACTAACTATAAAACAGAGAGCCACCGAGCTCTCTGTTTTTTTTATCTCCCTTCTTCTGTGAGTCGAAAAATCTGCACAACCACACTTATCCACAAAAAATTGTGGATAACTTGTGAATTTTAACATTAAGTTCATATTTCGTATGAGAATTATTTGTACATTTACTATGTAATAATAATCGAAGTGGAAACTTTATTTGCTTTTCTTACTACTATTGAAATTGCAATTAAATTTGAAATAAAAATTTAAGCACAGCATTGTCGGCTGTGCTTTTTATTGTTGTCTAATTAAAAAAATGAGATGTATTTATCTACTGAATCCCGCTCCTAAAGAGCGGGTTCTTTTATTTTTTTGTTGGATAAACCAATACCAATTTCCATTCTGCCATCTTCAAATCATTAAAACAGATTTAAATAATATGTATCTTTACGACTCCAAAGGCCCCATAGTTCAATGGATAGAATAGAAGTTTCCTAAACTTTAGATCCAGGTTCGATTCCTGGTGGGGCTATTTTTAAATATTGTAGGCATTGATTTTAGGGAATAGTATTGATTCACTTCAAGAAAATCATTAGAGTAACAGAGTTGAAAACTATTTTTAAATATTTCTAAAAATAATTTTGCAAAAAATAACCTGGTGAAGGAACTGGATCTATTTTAGATTTGACCTTAGAATTACTATCAATCCACTTTCGTATTTTAATATCATTATTTAGAGAATCATTTAAAGGAATACTTGGATAAAGTCTATTGTTATGAACATCATTATTCAAATATATAATTAAACATTTTTTATCTACTTCTTTCTGTGCAGTTGAAAACGATAAATCTCCAATATCACATACTGATGTAAATTTCTTTCCGTTTACAATAAAAGTGTATATAAAATTGAAACCAGTCCCTCTTCCATAACCATTAATTTTTTTTATTGTACCAATTGCATAAAGGCCATCTTGCTTATAAGAACTTTTAAATTTTCTTATAAAATGATATTGGTAAAAGATCATTGCTATAGTTAAAATAGCAAATATTATAGTGTAATATCTTTTAACAAAATTTATCATTTAGCTTTCGAATTTTATTTGCACGGTAAAGTTTACCGTAAAACTTACCCTGGCTGAACTGCGTTCGCAGTCTTCATAAAAGCTTCTCTTTTACTTATCTGCTAAGGTGATCTTTATACCGGGAAATATAATGGTTTTCCTAGAGCAATAAAAACGAAATGACTGAAAATTCTTAACTACGAATAAAACATTAGAGTTACACTCATTTTCATAAAGAAATATGCTGTCAAGCCAACCTAAATATGTAGATTTGCAATCTATCGGCGGTACTGCCTTAAAATTTCTAAAAATTATTTATACCCTTGAAGAAGACCCTAAGCTTAGTCTTTATAATTTTAGCCTTTACAAAATTATATTCACAAAATACGTATGTGTTTTTCGGTTCGTTTAACCGTGATAAAACCGCTGAGGGAATTTATGTATATGAACTGGATACCATCAAGGGGAAATTATCAAAAGTAACCTCCGTTAAAGGTATTTTAAATCCATCTTTTCTGACTTTATCTCCCAATGGAAAATATGTTTTTGCGTGTACGGAAAGCAAAACAAAAAATGCGGGCAGTGTAAGCAGTTTTGCATTTAATCCTTCAGATAAAAAGCTGACTTTTATAAACAGTCAGAAAAGCGGCGGCGAAAACCCGGTGTATGTAATGGCTCACCAAAATGGAAAATGGTTAATTAATGGAAATTATACAGAAGGAAGTGTTTCTGTTTATCCGGTTTTAGAAAATGGAAGCATACAGCCGGGTGTTCAGAATTTTCAATTTTTGGAAGGCAGTATCGATCCCGGAAGACAGGAACGTTCTCATATTCATTCTACTGTTTTTTCGCCAGATTTTGATTATGTTTTCCTTCCTGATCTGGGAGCGGATAAAATCAGAAGTTATCGATTTGAAAATGAAAAAAATGAGCCTTTAGTTCCTGCAGAGCCTCCTTTTACACAGACTGTTTCAGGAAGCGGACCAAGACATTTCACCTTCCATCCGAACGGAAAATATGCTTATTGTATTGAAGAAATGGGTGGTGCTGTAAGTGTATATTCGTACGCTCAGGGAAAACTGACTCCTATTCAGAGAATAGATACTCATTCTGAAAAATTTAAAGAAGATTTTGAAAGTTCTGACGTTCATATTTCTCCTGACGGGCTTTATTTATATGCTTCCAATCGTGGCGTTGAAAATAATATCGCCATATTTTCAATTCAAAATGACGGAAAACTAAAAACCGTAGGCTATCAGCCAACCAAAGGGAAACATCCAAGAGTATTTGCTATTGATGAAACCGGAAAATTCTTAATTGTGACGAATGCTCAAAGCGGAGATGCATTTGTATTCAGACGAAATGCAGAAACGGGACTGCTGAAAAAAGTAGGAAAAAGGGTAAAAATAAAGCAAGTATCTTCAGTCCAGATCAGGAAATATTAGTTAATCTTATCATTCGATGAACGGTTTACCATTGATTGAAAGGATGAAAACGTTTTTTTCCATATTCTAAAAAATTATTATTTAAATTATAATTTCAGGGTAAGATTTCCGACCTTTGCCCGGTATTTAGAATATATAGAAACTCACACTCATGGAACATGATTTAGAAATACCGGTAACCTATAAAGGCAAAGACCTTCTTTTTACCGGACGCCTTGCCACATTTACCTACGGTTATAAACTTTATGTCAATATCAATGGTACCGATGTAGTCTTTGAGCGGGATGATGAGGGTAATTTACGGGCTATCGTTCCTGATAACGCTTCAAATCCAGCCATAGAAAAAGGGCTCATTGAGGCTGTTATTGATGTTTTTAAAGAGCTACAGGTGTTATGATCTATTTTTAACCTTCTTTCTTTTTTTAATGCTCTTCTGATATTGCTCTCTCATCCTGAGACAGCCCTGAAAAATAAATCTGCAGGAAATTATGTTTCAAAAATTGTGGGTACTCCTGATAAACAGGTAGAAAAAATAACTTATAAAATATACTTCTGTCAAACCAGTCTTTCTTCAGATTAATATCAGCATACATCTCATCCATTTTTTCAAATATCTGATCTGTTGTTTCAGACTGATAATAGTCTTTCAGTTTTAGACTTTCAGTTTTCCAGCGCTTTACTATTTCTTCATGATTGATAATGTTGGTAAGCCCTCCATTTTTCTTTAGCGAAATCTGTAACGGATACAAAATTTGCTCTGCTTTTTCAAGCAGCTGCTCTATTATTTTATCAATTCCCTGATTGTTTACATATGTTTTTTCCTTGGTGAGTTCAATTTGGAATGCAGTCCTCTTTACTTTTATTTTGTAGTGAATCTGCAGATCTTTAGGTGAAAATTTGATAATCACTCCATAAATCTTATCACCGGAAATGGAAGGAATTTCCAATACTGCACTTTTCAGTAATTTCCTGTCCCTGGTTTCGAACTTATCAGAAGGAATATAAATATACTCCACATACTTAGGCAGTGACAAGGTCAACAACTCCTGAAGACTGCAGTATTGATTATGAAACCTACCAACTCTTCCGGAGTGAGCTTATACTCTCCGGAAAGTTTTTTAGGTTCAGAATCCCTTCTACCTTTACCTTTGTATATTCCTGTTTTGCTACATCTTCCATTCCTGTTATTCTACTGATTTCCTATCCATTTTCAGTTGCTGTATCTTCCTTTCGTTATATTAGTTGATCAGCTATTCTCTTAGTATTATTTAGAGGAAATTTTCGTCATCAGTCTGATTGATATTTTAGTACTGTTCCAAATCGTAAAAGCTTAAATCCTGGATTTTTGGCAATGCACTGACTTTTATCAGTTTTTTCTTTTTATTTAAAAGTTTATCTGAACCTGTTACTTGTTCATACTCAATTTTCGTTTTTGCGATTAAGTCAATTTCTGTTTCAAAAGTGGTGTCTTTTCCATCCCATATTACCCGTGATATTTTGATCAATTCAAAATTATTTTGCTTCAGCCTGAATTCATAGCTGCTTTTTCGATCTTTAATGTCGGTAAGCATTTTCAATTTACCTTCTTCAATAAAAAAATCCGGAATTACATTATCATTATGCTCTCCTTTCTTATTAACCGGATATTGGCTTTCAATGATTTTTGTAGAAGAAACTACTAATTGAAGTTTCTTATCTGGTTGGGAGAGGAATATTTGTAATCTTAATGGTCTGGTCTCATCCTTTATATCCATTTCCACCATGATCCTGTCATTCTTTTTATCATAATTCAAATCACCCTCTTCTTTTTGTATCAGAGATGTGTAATTATCTTTATTAATCGTTTTTTGCGAAAACACATTAGTATTTGCTGTAAGGAATAATAAGATGGTATAAGCTGCTATATTTTTCATAATTCATTTATAAGTATACCGAATGTATTCAAAAGAGACAGGATAATTTACCTGTTCAACCCCTAATCATTTTTTTTACGGCCTCCAGGTTCAGAAGCAAGCAGATACTATCTATATTTATCAATTCCCATAGTGATGTAGCAAATCAAAGTAAAAACAATAATAATAACAGATACAGATATAGACACCCACCACAAAATATGTTTTTTATCTGCTTTGAAATAAAAGAAATATGATAATACCAACATTATAATATTGATACCAGCAAAAATATTGAGCTCAATAAATGTTGCAGGAATCTCACTATTCTCATATTGATAAGTATAATACAGATGTCCTAAACTTATTAGCTGTATTAAAATAATGATGCCGGGAAATATTTTCCATTTATTCATGCCTTATATTAGGCTATTATTTCTCCCCATCTGGGTTCTAGTCTTCCGTCTTTACATTCAGTTCCGGTATATTAATTTCCAAAGTTGTTATCTCAGGTCCTTTTATCTATTTTTCAGTATCTTATAACCTGTACTTCCGATACTATAAAAATATTTTTTATCATTTCTGATATAATAACATTTTTAATTAAAACCAACCTAAAGAAAAACTAGAATAAATTACCTGGCAGGCAATTTTTTCAAAATATATTTCTGTAATTAAAAAATAGGGTACTAGCAATAAAATTATTATAAATGAAATGACATAAATTATTATTTTAAACCATTTATTAACTGCCTTTTTAATAAAAAAAATAGCACAAAAAATAATAATAAAAAATCACATATCAATCTTAACAAATCTACTTTATAGCTTAAAGAAGTAAAACCTCTTACCGACCAAACAAGAAAATGACCAATGCCTTGCTGAGTTTCTTCCATACAATTGATATTATACTTTAAAATTGAAATGGTAAAAAGTATAATTGAAATGGAAAATGAAAAGAATAATTTATTTAATAATTTCATTTTAATAATATTTTACTAATGCAATACCTGAAGTACAAAGTTCGTTTTTATCTTGCCCCATATTAATTGTAAATTTTCCGTTTTCAAAAAGCATTGCAGAATCACTGCCATCAAAAAAAGGAGACCATCCGGGCCTCCATCCTATTAATAATGCTTTTCTACTGCATTAATTAAGCTCTATAAAAAGTCTTCGTTAGAATTATTACAGGCTACTCATTAATCCCCTTTATACTGTATCCTTATTATTCAATCACTACATAATTAATTTTATCGACTCCCGTATTCCCGCTTTTCTCATAATAAGCGTATAAAACCAGTTCATAATTCCCTGCAGTACTGATTACCGTATTTCCTTCAAACAAGTTGGTTGACACTAAGGACATCTCTACATTTTTCATAAATTTACCGTCTTTTTTAAGAATTCCTTTCACCTCTATTTCGTCAGAATTCCATATCCCGTTTTTGTCTATTACACATCCGCACATCATGACAATATTAGCCTGAAATGTAAAAGGTTTGTCTTTAACTGTATTCAGAGGAATATACTGATGGGTTCTGGGTTTAAGAATATCAATAATAAAACCCGGGATTTCCAGAACAATACCGTCTCCCAAAATATGTTTGCCGGGAATCAGCCATAATTCAGTGCTTACTGTAGCTTGGGCCTGTTTATTGTTTAAAGGAGAAATCACTTCTATGTTAATAAATGTAGGCTCATCAATATCCACGGAAGCCAGAAAGCCGGCTGTTTGGGCATCGGCAATTGAATTTCCTCTTAGTTTAGGATTTTTCATGATCAAATCTGTATTTCCAGTACTTCCAACCGTATTTCCTTCTGCGAGAATCTGTTGGTTTAGCTTATTTCTCACGATGATATGAGCTCCGCCAAGTGAACTTCCGATAAATTTGGCATCTCTTGCTTTAGCTCGGATCATTATTTTCGTTTCCGCAGCAGAGATCATAAGATTAGAAAAAAGAAACGTTGCGATGAGGATAAATACTTTCATGATTATAGTGATTTTAAATATTCCTGTTTAAATCTATTATGAAAAGGATTGTTTTTCAGTTCCTGGTCTATGGTATCCAGATACGATAAAATGCTAAGATCTTCTGATAAAAGTTTTAAAATAGCTTTTTCACAGCTATCCCATATTTTTTCAAGATGGGGAAGCATTTCAATAGCTTTGGGTGATAATGAGATCATTTGTTTCCGTTTATCAATACTGTCTTTGGTGACAAGCAGATAGCCTTTCTCTGTCATTTTTTTTACAATGACCACTACAGAGGGATGAGAATATCCCAGGGGTTCCGCTATATCTGTAATAGAAATCTCCCCCCTTTTTTGCAGCAACATAAAAACAAGATACCAATTGGGCTCTACATCAATTCCAAACTCTTTATAGAATTTTCTTACGTCATGAGACATCCGGTCACTTATTCTTTTCAGCCGGCTATCAAAAGCTTTGTATCCCAGCTCTTTAATAAAGTCAAAATCCATTGAAAAAATATTTATAGTAAATATATAAAAATATAAAGTCAACTATATAGTTAACTTTATATTTAATAAATAATTAACATAACACAATGGTTATCTATCATTTATAATTTTTTCTGAATGCTCCCGGCGTAAGCCCTCTGTACTTTTTAAAAAGCTTTGAAAGATGGCTTTCATCGCTGAACTGAAGTTCATAGGCAATTTCACTTAAGCGTATACTGCTGTATTTTAAATAGGTTTCTACAAGCTTAAGTCTGTAGTCCAGCAGATAATCCTGGTAGGAGATCCCCGTCTGTTGTTTAAAATATTCCCCGAAATAGTTTCCTGAAATCCCAAAATGATCTGCAATAGTCTGAATACCTGTCTTTTCTCTATCCTTTATATTTTGCTGAATATAGGTGATGATTTTCATGATGGAAAAAGCTTTCCTGTTTTCCTGAAGATCTGAAGTCTCACTCTGAATGATATTGCGGGCAATAAGGTTGAGCAGAATTGAAATGCAGTTACGGATGATCAGATAATCATCTGCTTTATTTTTGAATTCATTGGCGATTTGGAGAATAATAGTTTCGGCAAAATGTTCATCGTTTTTGTTACGGAAAACACATCCGGCTCTCGCATGGTAATTATTGCTGACATACTGCAGTTTATATAAATTTTCACAACTTTCAATACGGTCTGCTTCAAGGCGTATCTTATCAATAAATTCAATGGGACACTGGATAACAATAAGCTCTGCATCGCTACTTGTAAAATGGTAAAGTTCCTGTTGGGGAATAATAAAAAGTTTACCTGCAGAAAAACGGATACTGCGTTCATCATAGGCTAGATCCCCTTCGCCTTTTACAACATAAGCAAAGGAAAGAAAGTCTTTTGTTTTGAAAGGAAGCTCCTCGCCTTTCAAACATATTTCTTTTACGTCTATTCCTTCAAGATGTAAGCTTTTCATTCTTTGAACTTAATTTTCCTCCAAAAGTACAATTTTACTATTACATTAAGAGGTTAATTTTGCATAAAAAAAATATGAGTATCTATTCCAAACGGTGGCAGGCATTAAATTTTCTGATAGCAGGAGCATTTCTTTCGCCATTGGATTATTTTATTGTGAATATGGCATTACCTTCCATAAAAGAGGCGTTCAAAGCCAGCGACCATCAGTTGCAGATGGTAGTAGCTATTTATGGGCTTACTTATGCCGCACTGGTTGTTGTGGGCGGAAAATTAGGGGATATTTACGGCCGGAAAAAGATTTTTGTCCTAGGTTTGTATACCTTCCTGTTTTCTTCTCTTGCCTGTGCATTCTCACCCACCATCACCTTATTGATCTTTGCCAGATTATTCCAGGGTGTTGGAGCTTCTTTATTAGCGCCACAGGTTTTAGCTTCCATAAAAACATTATTTGATAGCCGGGAACAGCCTAAGGCAGTAAGTCTTTTCAGCTCTGTCTTCGGATTAGCTTCCGTGATCGGACAATTGCTTGGGGGTATACTGCTGAGTATGCATTGGGGAGATTTCTCCTGGGAGCTTGTATTCCTTGTGAATGTTCCGGTTACCATCATCTGCATAGCCGGCATACATTTTACAATGGACAATAATCACAGCACAGACCAGATGGGTATTGACTATAAAGGTTCTCTGATATTAATCTTTGCTTTATTAATGCTTATCTGTCCATTAATCTTCGGGCAAAAATTTCAATGGGCATGGTGGATATTCGGAATTATATGTACAGGAATACTTTCATTAACATTATTATTAAAATATGAAATAGCCTTACAGCAAAAAGGACGTCCGGTACTTATAGACCCTATATTATTGCAGCATAAGCCATTTGCGTTAAGTCTTTTAATCATATTTTTCTACAACTTTACCGCCGGTTTATTTATCTGCTATCCTTATTATCTTCAGCAATTTTTGCATCAAAGCTCTATGCAGACCGGGCTTGCCATTGTTCCCTATGGAATTGCTTTTTTCCTGGGGCCCTTAGTTTCGGCAAGAGTAAAGCTAGAAACTCATAAAATGATTTATATAGGGTTAGGGTTACTGATGGGAGGTTTTGTTTTCAGTGCCATCACCTTTTATGTTCAGCAAAAACCTTCTTATATAACAAATATCACCTTTTTTTTAGCAGGATTGGGACATGGGACGATTATGCCTGTTATGATGAGGACTGCCATTTCCCTTACTTCCAAAGATAAAGCAGGACAGGCATCCGGGCTCATCAGTATCGGAATCCAGATAGGCAGTGTAACCGGAGGAGCTGTTATTGGCACTTTATTTTTTAATCTGACAGACTTGCTGGGATTTCCCACAGCTTTTGCAGCAGCCATTGCTATGATTGGTATCTTTCAGGTAACCGGAATACTCATTACTGTCAGATTAAAAAAGTATATTCAACGGTCTTAAAGAGATCAACACATTTTCGAAATAAATAATATAAACTTACCTCTATGAGCATTACAGAAAAAATAAGTAAAGATATTCAGGGCTTTCATGATGATATTGAAAAATGGTTTCAGGGAAAATCAGAAGATCAGGAAGTGCTTTACAGGCAATTGCTTTCCGGATTTTCTCCGGATTTTAAAATGATTAACGGCAATAATGATCTGGTTACCTTAGCCATGCTTTCCGACTGGCTTCCCACGGTATATGGCAAATTCCAGGATCGTCATGTGACGGTGGAAAATATAGAAATCCAACATTCGGAAAGTCACGGACTGGCTACCTATACCGAAATTCAGGTAACGGGAGAAACTCCTACAAAGCGGAAATCGTCTGCTGTTTTTCTCATTGGTGAGGAAAAAGCATTATGGCTTCATCTGGTAGAAAAATGGATATCCTAAGCTTACAATATCAAAAGCTACCTCCGGGTAGCTTTTGATTCAGATAGAGATTCTCTCATCAATTTTTATTTCGGAATACTTTCATCTGCCCTGCCATAACAGACAGTAAGATTCCAAAGCATGCAAAAAGTCCGTAAGAATATCGTAAATCAAAGCTTTCAGCAATATATCCGATAAGAGGCGGCCCCATTAAAAATCCTAAAAACGAAATACTGGATACAAATGACAATGCAATACTGGGAGCTACAGTGCTCACCTTTCCTACCGTGCTATAAACAGACGGAACACTCAGAGAACTTCCCAACCCAATAATCATGAAGGCAATAATACACACCCATAATTCCGGAAAGAAAACACTTAGAAAAAGGCCCGTACTCATCAAAATACCACACATCTGCAGAACAAGTCTTTTTCCGTATTTTTCTATAACACGGTTTCCCACAAAACGGCCTAGTGTCATCATTAAAATAAAACTGGTATATCCTACGATCACAAGCTTTTCCGGTGCTTTTACAATAGTCTGAAAATACACCCCGCTCCAGTCAAACATAGCTCCTTCAATAGCCATGCTTAAAAACCCTATGATCCCTAAAGCAACCAAGGTAGGGTTTACCGATTTGAAAATTGACTGTCTTTGAGGAGCTACTTTATGAATGATATTGGTCAGGTGAGCCTTACTGTATAACCAAAGTAGAAATACCAGTACAAAAGCAACTATAAAATGATAGAAAGTTCCTACTCCCAGGTTAATCATCAGCAATCCCACAACAGCACCAACCAGTCCTGCAAAACACCAGGCGCCATGGCAGGAAGAAAGCAAGGTCCTTTTTGTAATCCCTTCTATCTCAATTGCCTGTGTATTGATCGCTATATTGCATAAATTACCGGAAACTCCAAAGAAGAACAAAACAGCTGCCAAAACCCAGTAAGAAGGTGCTAACCCAATCAGTAAAAGAAACATCGGATACAGCAGAAAACATCTTTTGATGATCCAGGAACTTCCGTACCTACTGATCAGCTTTCCGGCAAGAACCATGGTGGAAATCTGTCCTATAGGCATTAACAATAAGAGCGTCCCCAGTTCGGCTTCATTAATTGAAAGGGCGTCCTTAATGATAGGAATTCTACTTGCCCAGGAAGAGAAAACAAGCCCGTGGGCAAAGAAAAGTAAAAAGCAGGCTTTCGGCATTTTCGCATTAGGAGATTCTGTATTGTGCATTATAACAGTATTTGATTAAAGTTTCCGACTGCGAATTTAGGAACAGTTCAGGAATAAAATATATTCCATTTCTGGTATTTTATATTCCATTTTAAACAACCCGTTTAAAAAGAAAAATTAACTGCTTACATTTGTCCGGAAGTTAATCACAAAAATACAGAAGCCAAAAACATTTAACCCAATCCAGGAAGTCATCCACCAGTACCATGACAGATAGTAAGCCAAATTTCGAAGGGTTGTATATTGAAAAATATAAGGCAGCAAGCATTACCGGGCTTCAGAAAAAAGCCAGCAAGCTTAACAAGCTGATACTCTGCTTTCTATCTGAAGGTAAATTAAGCCTTACAATCCATACACTTCCGTTTCATAGTAAGAAAAATGCTGTGATCATGATTCTACCGGATACCGAATTGACTGATGTTTCGGGGAGTAAGGATTTAGAATTGACTGTATTTTTTATTTCTTTAGACTTCATCAGTACCTATAGTTTCCTCACGGTACTGCTGGCCAGTGATGAAATAAAATTCAGTCCTGTCATGGAAGTGGAAGCTTCTTCTAAAAAACTGATCTGGCCTACAGTAAAACTGATCCAGGAATATCATTCCAAAACGAAAGAAAAAAGCACTCTGGAGTCTGTACAATATCTGCTGTATGCCTTACTGGAGCTGGTTTCAAAACTTTATTTGCCGGTCATTAAAAACAACAGTCTATTACAAACCAGAAGTCAGGATATCATAGACCATTTTTTTAAACTATTAAATGAACATGGTCATTTGCAAAGAAGTGTCTTGTATTATTCTGATCAGCTGCATCTTTCGCCCCAGTATCTAAGCAGTTTAATAAGAAAAGAAACGGGAAAACCCATCAAGCAGTGGATCAGTTATAGGGTTATCAAACAGGCCAAAGAGCTTCTTAAAACAACTTCACTGTCTATTAAAGAGATCAGCAACCAATTGCAGTTTGTAGACTCTTCCCTATTCTGTCGGTATTTCAGGCGTTGTACGGGTATTACAGCCAATACTTACAGAGAGAATTATAAAATTAAAAAGTAAATAGATTATCTATTTTTTGTAAGTTCGTTTTTTTACTATCAATCTGATTTAAAGAATATTGAAACTATAATTTTCAATCTAAAACCTGTCAACAATAGATTATGTTATGTGGAATTTCATTTAAAAAATTGCGGAATGACCTACCGCTATACCCTGCGTAAAGCGAATCAATGGCAGATTGAAGCTATTGAAAACATCAGTAGTTAAAAGAATCAAAAAGCCTTTAAGAAAAAAACAAAATTCTCCCAGCTTTTATAAAAACCGGGGACCTTGAAATCCACAGTAAGACCCATTGTGTTTATTATATCGTGTGTCCCCGGCCATAAAAAAACTGTTAAAAGAAATTTATATTATTTTTTAATAATTTTTCGGGTTACAGACCCTCCGTTCTTCAATTCGGCCTGAAGAATATAGGTCCCTTTGGGAAGGTTTGAAATATTAATATTTTTAGCGCTGTCGGTTATTAAAACCGTCTTACCATCCAATGAATTCACAGACACCTTTTTAATATCCTCTTTTGATTCCAGGTTAATAAAATCGGAACCAGGGTTCGGATATACCGAAATTTCTGTTTTTCTACCCGCAGACCCGGCCGTTGATAAAACAAGTGTATCCAGATAAGAAATATATTTTGATATGTTCGGCACCCCATTAAAAGCAAAAGTATTGATTCCAAAGGTAAATACGATCCCTGAGGTCTGACTGATCCATGTATAATTTTCGTTTGTATAGTTGAATGGCAAAGGTGATCCCGGAACAATGATTGTTGATGCTTTCATACTCTTCATCCTCAGTACATTGGAATAGGTTCCCGTAGGTGTGATGACCGTTCCATAGCCATCTACCGTATAGTCTACCTGCCCGGACTCGTTGGTGGTTCCGCTCGCTGCAGAAACATTGGTAAACTGATAGGTATCACTAAACTGCTGCAAATAAGTGATTGGAAATTTAAAATCGATTAAAGGATCTGTATAGGTAGTCGTAGCATCTCCAAAGCCCGAGCCGGCATAAGAACCCAGCGTTATGGCTTCTGTGTCGGTGATAGAAGCAAAATCATAGACATCTGAAAGTGTTGGTTTTGTGATCCTGTTGGCTCCTGCAAACCTAAAACAGTTGGCCTGTCCCGGACATTCATTGGTGTTTGTGGTAGTTACGTTTGGCCCGGTATAGGCAGAAAAATCCCAGGTTATATTAGCCCCTGAAGGTCCCGGAGTATCAGTAGCGGCTGCATCTCCTGCCTTAAAAGTAATGGTGGCGTTCACCCTATCAACACCTAATCTTGTTATTGAAGGCTGTGCACAGGCTGTAATGCCTATCATAATGCATACAATGGAGTTTAACTTTTTCATATTGATGTTATTTTTTGTTCTATCGAAAGTAAAAAGGCTTCCTCTTTAAAAATGATTTTTATCTATGTAAAACCCTTTTCATTCTACAAACAGCCATAAATAAAATACCCGGCACACCGCCGGGTAGATCAATAAGAAATATTTATATTCAATTAAATGACTGCCTGTAGCTTAAAGGCGTTTTATCTGTTTTCTTTTTGAATAGCTTATTGAATGACTGGGGATGCTCAAATCCCAGTGCATATGCGACTTCTGATACGGAAAAATTAGTGAGCGTAAGATATTCTTTGGCTTTTTCTATCAGTTTTTCATGAATATGCTGCTGCGCATTTTGCCCGGTAAGATTACGGAGCATATCACTCAAATAGTGTGGCGACAGATGAAGTTCTGAAGCCAGAAATTCTACGGTAGGAAGCCCTTTATTCAGGGTTTCTTCACGGTCAAAATAATTTTCCAGGATAGTATCCATTTTAGATAAAAGATCATTGCTTACAGATTTTCTTGTGATAAACTGTCTTTTATAATAGCGGTTGCTATAGTTGAGCAGCACTTCAATATAGGAAATAATCAGATCCTGGCTAATTTCGTCAATAGCCGTATTCAGTTCGTGGGTAATACTGTCCAGAAGTCCGGTAATCATTGTTTTTTCCTGATCAGATAAGTGCAGCGCCTCATTGGTATCATAGGAAAAGAAACCATATTTTTTAATATTCTTAGCCAAAGGGTAATTCCTGATAAAATCGGGATGTACGAGCAAAGTATAGCCGCAATATTCTGTATTTTCATCTGTAGAAAGAATCTGCCCGGGAGAGGTAAACATCATTCCTCCTTCATTAAAGTCATAATATCCCTGTCCGTAGCCCATTTTCCCGTTTGTGGAATATTTATAGGAAATTTTATAAAAATTCAGAATAAAACTTCTTCCCAAGAGCTCCTTATTAACAGTCATCCTGGTATTATCCACTAAGCTCACCAGCGGATGAAGAGGTTTTGGCAGCTTGAGCATATTATGCATTTCTGATATGGATGAAATTTTCAGCGGTACATTTTCTTTCTTTTCCATGATATAAATGTATTGATTATTAACGTAAAAAGGCAGCATAAATGATCACTTATGCTGCCACGGGTTACAAGTGGCTAGATGAATTGTTTTCCCAGCTGTTCTCTGAATGCCTCATCTCCCAGCTCAAGGCGCTGTGCATATAAAGCTTTTGCGTCCTCACCGGCAACATATCTCAGATTCTGTTTACCATCCGTAGCAGCTTCATATACTACTTCTGCAATCTGTTCCGGTGTAGAAGCTGCATCCATCATACCCTCCATACGGGAAAAAAGAGTACTAAGCATTTCTTCATAAGCGGGACTTGATGCAGAATCTAAAGAACGGCTTACAAAATCTGTTTTAATCCCTCCGGGAGAGACTGTTTTGATATCTATTCCTAATGCATTAAGTTCAAAGGCCATACTCTCGCTCCAGCCTTCCAATGCCCATTTTGTAGCATGGTAAACAGAATTCAGCGGAAAGGTAATTAATCCTCCTATCGAAGTCGTGGAAATAAATGTTCCTCTTCCTTTTTCTCTGAAATACGGAATAAATTCCTGCGTCACCCGGATAACGCCTAATAAATTGGTATTCAACTGTCTTACAATCTGTTCATCTGTCAGCGCCTCTAAAGGCCCCAGCAGGCCATATCCTGCGTTATTGAAAACCACATCAATATCTCCTGATTCCAATGATTTTTTAACGGTTGATTTTATCTGTTCAGGATTGGTAACATCCAATGGAAATACCGTTACATTTTCTAAAGCAGAAAGATCTGCCCCAGCTTCAGGATTTCTCATCGTAGCAATGACCTTCCAGCCTTTATTCTGAAATAATTGAGCTGCTGCTTTTCCTAATCCTGTAGATGCACCTGTTATAAAAACTGTTTTCATATTTTCTTTGTTTAATTGTAGGACAAAGTTCAGCATTAGAAAAAATGCCGGAGTTGCCAAAACGGGTAAAAATGTATCCAAAATGGATGCGAGCCCCGTTCTTTTCATTCGCATTTTTTTGTAAGTTTGCTTCTATTAATTTTTATGGCAGAATATATTCTTGAAAACATCAATATCAGTACACTTTCCGTATATGACCTGCTGAAACATACTTCAGAGAGCTCTTTTATAGAAAGCAAAAATTTTCACGGTATCTATCCTGTTTCTATTGAAATTAATACGGGAATATTCACTCAAAAATCATCCCTGCAGAGTTCTCCTGTTGTCACCATCAGCAGGATAAACAACACCCTGCTTTGTTCCTGTACCTGCGATACTCCGGAAGACAGACTTTGCCTGCATCAGGCAGAAATCATTCATTGCATTTTAGAAGAAAAGAAGTATCGGATTTTCTTTGATGATTCTCTTCGTAAAAAAACAATGATCCCCAAGGCTAAGGGATATGGCTTGGAAAACGAACCTGATCTTGACCTTTATTTTCAGGTGGAATACCATGAAGGCAAAATTGAAATCATGCCTAAGATCAAAGAAATGTTTCCGATTGATGAGCACGTTTTAAAAAAAGATCTTCTTCCTCAGCACCCTTCGAAACTGGATGAACTTGCATTGCACGACACCTCTAAAAAACAGATATTGGTCATTGGTAAGCACCGTTATTATAATCATCTGATTTTTAATTTAATGGAAGCAGAAATGACTCAAGCCGGAAAAATAAAAAATCCGGTTAGCCCTGTAGATGCTATGCAGTTGATATGGAGGGCTGAAAAACCTTTGGAAATAAAATTTTATACTGCCATTTCGTCCTTTCAGAATAATTATAACCAGGATTATAATCCGGCAGAACTTGAAGCTTTAAAACTGATTGTACAGAACCCTCTGGACTTGGAAGTCTATTATCATGACCGTGAAATAGCGGAAACCATATCCTCAAAGTCATTAACAAAAGTTACAATGAACACTTTAAATGCAGAGCTTCAACTTTCTGTATTTAAGAAAGATCCATTTTATGAAATAACGGGAGAAGTTCAGTTTCAGGACCATTCTATCCCTTTTAAAAATGTAATGCTCCGGAATGACTATTTCGTATATAACAACCACACATTCAGCTTAGTAGAAGATCCTGACATGCTCAGAGTCATCAAATTTTTCAAAGCCAATAATGAAATATTGCTGGTACATTCTTCTAAATATGAAGATTTTATGCAGTCTACTCTATCCTCTTTAGAAGAACGTATTAATATAAATTACAGCTACATACAGCCTGCATCGAAAGTACAGCTTAAAGAAAAGGCTTTTGATGTGGAGAAGATCATTTATCTGCGTCAACAGGAGAATTACATCGGAATTACTCCCGTGATGCGTTATGGCCAACTGGAAGTTCCTGTCTATTCAAGGAAGCAGCTTTTCGATTCTGATCAGAATGGGAACCTCTTTAAAGTAGAAAGAAATGAAGCGTTAGAAGCCCGTTTTACCTCTTTGGTCATGCAGCAGCATCCTGATTTTGAAGAACAGATGGATGGGTATCAGTATTTCTACCTCCACCGGGATAAATTCCTGGAAGACAACTGGTTCCTGGAGGCCTTCGAGGTCTGGAGGAATGAGGGAGTCTCTATACTTGGTTTTAATGAACTGAAAAACAATAAACTCAATTCACACCGGGCTAAAATAAACATTCAGATCACCAGTGGCCTGGATTGGTTCAATGCCAAACTGAAGGTCAGCTTCGGACAGAAAGATGCTTCTTTAAAACAGCTTCACAGGGCAATCCGTAATAAAAGTAAATTTATTCAGCTGGATGACGGTTCATTGGGAATGCTTCCTGAAGAATGGATAGACAGGATTTCAGCCTATTTCCGGGCTGGTGAAATTGATGAAGAAGTACTGAAAATTCCTAAAATAAGTTTTACGGAAGTTTCTTCTCTTTTTGAAAAAGAAGTGATAAGCGATGAAGTAAAGGAAGAAATAACCTCCTATTCATCCCATCTTTATTCAGGTGAGAGTATTCCGGAAATCCCTGTTCCCTCTACATTACATGCGGAACTCAGAGACTATCAGCACGAAGGACTCAATTGGCTTAACTTTCTTGATAGGTTTAATTTCGGTGGATGTCTTGCGGATGATATGGGACTAGGAAAAACAGTTCAGATTATTGCGTTTATCCTTTCCCAAAGAGAGAAAAGAGGTCATACCACCAATCTTATTGTAGTTCCCACTTCTCTTCTTTTTAACTGGCAGGAGGAGATCAGCAAATTTGCACCTTCTATAAAAGTATGGCTTCATTATGGAGCCGAAAGACAGAAAAGTATCACTCATATGTCTGATTATGAAGTAATACTCACCAGCTATGGAATGCTTCTTTCAGATATTAAGTTTTTGAAAACCTTTCAGTTTAATTATGTGTTCCTTGATGAGTCGCAGACTATTAAAAATCCCAACTCAGAAAGGTATAAATCTGCCCGTCTTCTCCAGTCGAGAAACAGAATTGTACTGACGGGTACTCCCATTGAAAATAATACCTTCGACCTGTATAGCCAGCTTTCTTTTGCCTGTCCCGGATTGTTGGGAAGCAAGCAATACTTCAAAGACATCTATGCGATTCCTATTGATAAATTTGAGTTCAGTAAACGGGCTATGGAACTTCAGCAAAAGATAAAACCCTTTATCCTCCGCAGGACAAAAAAGCAGGTAGCCAAAGAACTTCCGGAAAAAACTGAAACGGTGATCTACTGTGAAATGAATGCTGAACAGCGAAAGATATATGATGCCTATGAAAAGGAGCTTCGTGAATTTATTGCAGCCAATGATGAAGATGACCTTAATAGAAACAGTATGCACGTTCTTACAGGCCTAACAAGGCTAAGACAGATCTGTAACTCTCCTATCCTGCTCAAAGAAGGATATTCGGGGGAACATTCCGTGAAGATTGAAATTCTGATGGAGCAGATCCTTGGAAAATCAAAAGATCATAAAATTCTGGTATTTTCACAGTTTGTAGGAATGCTGGATCTTATAAAAGCCGAATTGGAACGCCGAAAAATCACCTTTGAATACCTCACAGGTCAAACCAAAGACCGGGGGCAAAAAGTACATAGCTTTCAAAATAATGAGGACATCCGTGTATTTCTGATTAGTTTGAAAGCCGGAGGAGTGGGCCTCAATCTTACCCAGGCCGATTATATCTATCTGGTAGATCCGTGGTGGAATCCTGCAGCCGAAAATCAAGCTATAGACCGCAGTTACCGCATCGGGCAGACTAAAAATGTAATTGCTGTCCGGATGATCTGTTCCAATACGGTGGAAGAAAAAATCCTCTCTCTTCAGAAGAAAAAAAGTCAGCTTGCCCAGCAACTTCTTAAAACAGATGGAGCCAAGTTCCAAGGGTTTTCAAAACAGGACCTTCTGGAAATCCTGGAACCGGAATAAAGATTTTCCTTAATTATTCCTTCAAAAAAACAAAACCGACAGAAGAATCTGCCGGTCAAAAAACAAAAATTGATATGGATATGATTAGATATGTGTTTATTTTTTAATCATCTTTTCAATGATTACCTTCTTATCTTTAGTCTGGATTTTAATATAATAAATCCCTGGTACAAAGCCATCTAAGTTGATACTGGCAGTATTACCTTCCGTAAGTTTTTGTCCTGAGATATTGTAAACTTCGTACTTTTCAAGCCCTTTTGCTGTTTTTACACTTACTGACCCTGTTGTAGGATTAGGATATATTTTCACAGAAGAGTCTGCCATTGTTTCTTTTGTGGAAAGATTAGCAGGCTGTATCTCAATGGTGTAGTCTTCTGCCTGTCCTATAAACCAACCTGAAGGGCATGGTAAATTTTCCAATGTACCCATCGATGAGTTGGATTCATAAGCTTTTACCAATCTGAAGCGTGTAGCTCCCAACAATGCTGTATCCGGAATGGTAATATTTTCTGATGTAATACCAGATTCTGTACTGGAAACAGGACTGGAATTATCTAAATATCCCAGGTTAAACTTTTCATCAGTATCAAAAATATTATTATGATTAAAGTCGATATACGCATAGACGGATACGGTAATCTGCCCGTGAGTACCTCCTGTAACTGTTATAGGATAGGTCTCTCCACGGTTAACACTAAAAACAGTACCTGTGAAATTCTCCAGAAGTTCAGAATTTCCGTCAATAGGACTGGAATTGGTGATTCCTGCAAATTCTACCTTACTTATTTCGCTTACCGTAGAAGTGGTTACATTTTCAGTTCCACAATAAGGGGACGGGAATACGACATTACCCCCTGAAATAATAACGGTATAATCTTCTGCCTGCCCGGATCTTAAGCCGGCATCACAAGCTGTACTGATCGAGTTTCCAGCATTAGGATCCGAATACGCTGCTACACTGCTGTTTTTAAGCACTCTCATTCTAGTAGCACCGTTTGCAGCATTTGCCGGCACTGTAATGGTTCCGTTGATAGTCAAAGCATTGAAAGGGGTAGCTTCTGTTAATCTTCCGATATAAAAACTTTCCCCTGGATCATTAAAGCTTCCGTTGTTATTGAAATCAATAAAAACAACTACATCGCTGGGAAATGTTCCCGAAGGACCTTTTATAGCTATAGGATAGCTATTCCCTGCCTGAAGATCAGTAGATATTGATGTAAAGTCTTCATAAGTAGGCGTTGATCCCGATTGAAACGGAGAGGTATTACTAATATTTCCAAAATTAATATGGGTAATCATGTTGCTGGCTGCCCCGTATTGAAATGAAGGAGTACAATATTGTGCTTCCATCAAAGAACAGAGAATGACAGCAGAAAGAGTAGTTATTTTTTTCATTGAATTCTTAATTTTGAATGAGACAAATTTATATTTATTTAGAATCAATAAAAATAAGAATGTAATGACATTTATCAGTTTATTAACATTTGAGACAAAAGAGACTATTTAAAACTGAAAATTAATTGATTAATCGAATAGCAGCCAAACACTTACTTTGGAAAAATGGAAATTTACTTTTTTAAATAAAAATTCAGGCTTTATCCTTCATCGTATGTTTTTTCAAACGATCTACTGTCTTTTACTGTAATTTCTGATGATCTCCAGTGATTTCTCTCTGTATAATTCATACTTCTTTTGGTAGTCTTCTATAGCATCCTTTGCATCAGACCAGTTAAGTTTCACTTTTCTTTCTCCTTTTCCCAGGAAGATTGCATATTCCTGATCTCCCGCTTCTCTATTTGAGTACAGTGGCCAGGAAGCTTCATTTTGATATCCTTTTTTACATGTTTTTTTATATTACCATACAAACCGGGGATCTCCTCTCCATACTACCCTTATATTTTGTTACACAATTAACATTATTATCTTCTGTAAACTCATTTTAACTCATATTTTCAATAAGAATAGCTGAAGCTCCTCCACCACCATTACAGATGGCAGCAATACCATACCTTCCTCCTTCCTGGCGTAATATATTGACCAGAGTGGCAATGATCCTTGCTCCTGAAGCACCTATCGGATGACCTAATGCAACGGCCCCTCCATATACATTTACCCTGTCCAGATCATATCTTAAAATCTGCTGATTGGATAAAATAACAGATGAATACGCTTCATTGATCTCCAGATAATCTATATCAGAAAGACTGAGTCCGGACTGTTTGAGTACTTTATGAATAGCTATAGAAGGAGAAGTGGTAAACCATTCCGGAGATTGTGCAGCATCGGCATATGCTATAATTTTTGCCAGCGGATTGATGCCATGGAACTCTAAAGCTTTCGATGAACCTAATAAAATAGCAGCAGCGCCGTCATTCAGGTTACTGGAATTGGCAGCTGTAAGCAGGCCGTCTTTTTCAAAAGCAGGTTTCAGCAATGAAATCTTCTCAGGAATAAGCTTGTCAATATCTTCGTCTTTATCTACCGTTGTACTTCCTTTTCTTCCAGTCACTGATATTTCAATCAGTTCATTCTTAAACTTACCCTTTCCCGAAGCTTCCTGGGCTCTCTTATAGGATAACAGGGCATAGTCGTCCAACTGTTGTCTGGTATGGCCATATTTTTTTACCCCAAGCTCAGCAGCAATTCCCATATGAAAATCATTATAAACATCCCATAATCCATCTTTAATCAGCCCATCTGTAAGCATTTCATCACCCAGTTTTTTCCCCTGACGCATATAGAGGTAATGAGGAACATTACTCATACTTTCCATTCCGCCCGTCATTACCCTATTTTCCAGTCCAAGCTGAATCTGCTGGGCCCCGATCATGACAGCCTTCATCCCGGAAGCACAAACTTTGTTGATTGTTGTAGCATCTTTATCTACGGGAATTTTAGAAAAAACAGCCGACTGCCTTGCCGGGGACTGCCCCACCCCAGCACTCAATACATTCCCCATATATACACTGTCTATATGTTCAGGAGCAAGCGATATACTTTCATAAGCATCCTGCATTGCTATTGCTCCTAACTGTGGGGCTGTAAATCCGGATAAACTCCCCATAAATCCACCAACAGGAGTTCGTTTTGCAGCCATAATAAATACATCTTTCATATACTATTGTTTTAAAAATATACCGATCAGTATATTTTAGGTTAAAAAATTTCCCTTTTTAAAATGTTCATTGTTAAAAAAGCGTTTTGTCAAATATACAAAATATACCAATTGGTATTTTATTGTATAGTAAAGTTTTCAATACAATCAGAGAAGAATCTTTTATAACCGGCTCAGCTGATCCAGTTTCTTCAATAAAGTGGGTATTCTGAAAGGTCCGTGCATCTGTTCCACCTTAGGTTGTACTTCATCCACGTCCACACCTTTTGCAGTAAGGAAAAGTGGCGTTTTGCTTTCACCTCTGTAGACATTTCTTCTTTGAGAATCAGGTGTGGTAAATTCATTTTTTGCAATTCCGATGATGGGATATTTTTGGTCCAAAGCATCATAAAGATATCCTCCCAGCCCTAGTTTACCATTATTATCAAGGGTAACATATCCATCAACAATAATGACATCTCCATTTTTCAATGCTATTTTACTAAGCAAACTCAGAATGCAGGGCAATTCTCTTTTATAAAAGGCTCCGCTCTCATATTCTGAGGTAATGGAAATCTGTTCGGTAAAAACTTCTACCTCCTTTTCAGAATCCCATTCTTCAAAAGCAATACACACGGTATTGGCATAATCCTCATAATAATAGGTATCAAAAGCGTAAATCATTTCTGTTCATTATTAATAAATTCACCAAAATGCCATAAAACTCCCGATGGATCATGGGCAAAACATTCTTTTCCCCATTCCATGGTTCTCACAGGACTAAGCTGTATATCTTTATATTTCTCCGTAAGGTTTAAGGCCTGAAGCTCTTTCCAAAACTCATCAGTATCGGCCACTTCCATAAAGATCATTGTATTTTCAATCCAGTCTTTGGCATAATAATCCTGAAGATAAAAACAAATTCCCTGTAAACTAAACAAAGACAGTTTAGGCTCAAGAACCACTTCCTCAAATCCCAAATCTCTGTAAAAATTACGGCTTATTTCAAAATCTTTAGCCCCGATAAAAGGTCTGATTGATTTTATCTGTGACGTCATTATTGCAGGTTTTTCCAGTTCTCAAAAGTCATTTCAAATTTAACCTCTCCTTTTCCATGGGTTCCGACTTCTTTCCAACCCGATTTTCTGTAAAATATTTCAGCCCTTGTCTCAGGAGAAGTTCCAAGCCAGATGGCTTCTTTTTTCTGTGTGAAATACCAATCGAGCATGATATTATGAAGTTTTCTTCCGAGACCTTTGTTTTCAAAATCAGGATGCACAAACAGAGCCCAGACATTATTTTCTTTCAGGTCAGCAATCGAAAACCCAATAATTCTTTCATTGTTCTCAGCTACCCAGCCTCTTCCTCTTTCAAACAGGAATTCTTCACAATCTCTGTCTGAAACCAAACCGGGATCTGATAATGTATTCTCCTTCACAGAATTTCTTACGAGCTGGATTTGTGGAATGTCTTTTAAAGTTGCTTCACGGATGATCATATTCATTCGTTGAATTGTATTTATATGGTTAGTTAATACAAAGGCACAAAGAGTTTATATACCTGTGCCTTTGTTATCTGTTTTTATTTCTTATCTACCACAATTCTTTCTGCTCTGTTCGCAATATCCCAGGCAGTAGTAAAAATTAACTGGGTACGTTTTTCTAACAGTGGATAATCAATTTTTTCAGGATCATCTGTCGGTTTATGATAGTCTTCATGAATTCCGTCAAAGAAAAATGCCACCGGAATATTATGTTTGGCAAAATTATAATGATCAGAACGGTAATATAACTGTTCAGGATCATTTAAATCATCATATTTATAGTTCAGTTCCAGATTATTGGTTCTCTTATTGGCGGCTTCATTGATCACTTTAAGCTGAGAGCTCAGCATTTCAGAACCAATTACATACACATATTGTTTCCCTCTGTTGGCAGGATCATCTCTCCCTATCATATCGATATTAAGATCTACAACAGTATTAGCCAATGGAAAAACAGGGTTTTGGGAATAGTATTCGGAACCAAACAGCCCGTGTTCTTCTCCTGTAACATGAAGGAATAAAACAGATCTTTTAGGCCCTTTACCAGCCTTTTTAGCTTCCTGAAAAGCTTTTGCAATCTCCATCACTGCTACAGTACCACTTCCGTCGTCATCGGCACCATTATATACAACACCGTTTTTTGTTCCAACGTGGTCATAGTGGGCAGAAACTACAACAATTTCTTCCGGTTTTTCACTGCCTTCTATAAAAGCCAGGATATTTTCAGAATCGGGAAGATTTCCGCCACCTCTTTTCTTCATAAAATCTGCCGGAACCTTCTGGAAAAATGAGTTAAGCACTTTGGGGTGGGAAATACCGAGGTTTTTATAATAGGTAACGATATATTCTCCTGCTCTTTTCTGCCCTGGGCTTCCTGTATCTCTACCCTCCATTCCATCAGCAGCAATTACATATAAGTTCTTCTTTAAGTCCTCTGCTTTAATCATCTTATAGGCAGCCGAAAAGGCCTTGTCATGTTTAAAAGAAGCAGTAGGTGTTCCATTAGAAGTATTTGCCGTTTTACAGCCAGTGAGTACAGTAATGGCCAGTAACGGAATAAGCAGTTTTTTCATAAAGAATAATTTTCTTAAAAATAACAAATTTTATTTAATCATTGGTGAAATGTTATTTTCATTATATTTGATATAAATGCAAAATTGATGGATAAAATTTACGGATTCACTCATTATTCCTTTTTTACGGAAATGTCTGAGCTTGCCACAAAGCACGGAAGCTTTGATCTTTCTTTGGGACTTCCCGATTTCGATATTGATGAAAGGCTAAAAGCCTTTTTAAAAGAGTCTGCAAGCCTTGACCATCATCATTACGAACCTCTTGCAGGTAATCCGCTGCTCATTGAAAACATCGTTGCCTATAACGCCAGACGGGAAAACCGTATACCGCTCAGAACAGATGAGATTACCATTGTGCCGTGTGCTACTTTTGCTTTATATACTGCTTTGAAATCTACTTTAAACCAAGGAGATGAAGTGATCATTATTCAGCCTTCCTATTATACATATGGCCCTTCCGTTGTGATGAACGGAGGAATTCCTGTTTATTATGATCTTGATAATGATTTTACGATAAACTGGGAAAAGTTTCAAAACTGCATCTCAGAAAAAACGAAGGCTATTATTGTTAATTCTCCTCAAAATCCGACTGGAAAAATATGGAAAAAGGAAGACTGGAACCAATTGTATGAACTGATTAAGGACAGGGAAATCTATTTAATTTCAGAGGAAATTTATGATACATACTGCTATGATGACACGGAACATTACAGTTCGTTTCTTCATGCTGAACTTAAAAACAGGACATTTTGTATTTTTTCCTTTGGTAAGATGTTTCATACCTCAGGGTGGAAAGTAAGCTATATGATTAGTTCGGCAGCATTAACGGCATTATTCCAATGTCATCAGCAATATATTTCCTACAGTGCTAATGCCCCTGCCCAATATGCTTTGGCAAAATATCTCGAAGTATTTGATCCCAATATCAATAAAAGCATGATGCAGAAAAAAAGGGATATTTTCCATGAGATGATCCGGGATACTCCATTACAGGTTGAACAGAAAGCAGAAGGAAGTGTTTTCCAGGTCGTCAACTTCAGAAATGTCTCCACCACGATGTCAGATGTGGATTTTTCAAAATGGCTGACCGTTGAAAAAAAAGTAGCGTGTCTTCCTCTTTCTGCATTTTACAATTCAAGACAGAATTCAGATTATATAAGGTTCAGTTTTGCAAAAAAAGATGATGTGATTATTCAGGCTTTAGAACATTTGAGGAAAAACCTTTAATTCTTTTTCTAACCACAGATTTTGTCATTCCGTAAGACTCTGGATTTCTATTTATAACCAATACTATCTGTGAAAAGTAAACTTTAATACTTTATAAAGCAAAAAAACACTGCCGAAGCAGTGTTTAATTATATTTAGTTTGATTTTAAAGAGCAAGTACCCTTACATCAATTCTTCTGTTTTTAGCTTTACATTCATCGGTATCATTTGCTTCACAAATCGGATGCTGCGAACCATATCCTTCAGCTTCTACCCTGTCTGAAGGCACTCCCAATTCCAGGAGTTTCAGTTTTGCGGTCTGTGCTCTCAGGTTAGATAACCGTTGGTTAGTCTCTTCATTTCCACTGTTATCTGTGTAACCTCCCAATTTGATCTTAAGATCAGGATATGCATTTAAAATTTCTGCCAGATTATTCAGTTGCATTTCATAGCCGGCTTTCAGATCGCTTGATCCGGTTTCAAAATAAAGATTTTCTATGGTATACCATTTATTAGGATCTACAATGGACTGATCATTCTTCTTTATGGATTGATACAGCTGGTAGATCTGGCTTCCTTCTCCTATTGCAATTGTTTTTCCTCCTTTTAAATTAAGCTTTTGGACAGCCCCTGTTTCATAGACAAAGTCTCCGTTTTCATTAAGGTGACCTTTCACTTCTTTGGGAGCTGAAACATATACTGAATCTGTTCCGTTACTGCCTCCATGGTCCATTTCTGCCCTGGTTAAACTTTCCAGCTTTGCTTTTCTGTTGGCTTCAATTTTATCTTTATGCAACACCGCTAAGGTGGGCGCAATTACTAATGAAACAATGGACATTAATTTGATCAGGATATTCATTGAGGGCCCCGACGTATCTTTAAACGGGTCTCCTACGGTATCTCCTGTTACGGAAGCTTTATGAGGTTCGGAACCTTTATAATAAGTCTGCCCGTTAATTTCCACTCCCTTTTCAAATGATTTTTTCGCATTATCCCAGGCTCCCCCCGCATTATTCTGAAACATACCCATTAAAACACCACTTACAGTAGCACCAGCTAAAAATCCACCCAACACTTCAGGACCAAAAATAAATCCGATCAGCAATGGTGAAATGATAGCAATAGCTCCCGGAAGCATCATTTTTCTGATAGAGGCATCTGTAGAAATAGCTACACATTTTTCATATTCCGGCTGTGCTTTTCCTTCTAAAATCCCCGGAATTTCCCGGAACTGCCTTCTAACCTCTTCTACCATAGCCATTGCAGCCTGTCCTACAGCGGTAATCGCGAGGGAAGAGAATATAAAAGGAATCATTCCTCCTACAAATAATCCGGCCAATACATCGGCTCTGTAAATATCAATACCATCTATTCCTGCAATTCCTACAAAAGCAGCAAATAAGGCCAAAGCCGTTAATGCTGCTGAAGCAATAGCAAATCCTTTTCCTGTAGCTGCAGTGGTATTTCCTACAGCATCCAGAATATCTGTTCTTTCACGGACTTCTTTAGGAAGTTCACTCATTTCTGCAATACCTCCTGCATTATCTGCAATAGGTCCGAAAGCATCAATAGCCAGCTGCATCGCGGTAGTAGCCATCATTCCGGCAGCGGCAATGGCAACTCCGTATAATCCCGCACACAAATAAGAACCGTAAATTCCACCTGCCAGTACGAGAATTGGAAGCAGCGTAGATTCCATCCCCACAGAAAGCCCACCGATAATATTGGTAGCATGACCTGTAGAAGATTGTCTTACGATACTTGAAACGGGTCTTTTACCCATAGCTGTATAATATTCCGTAATGATACTCATCAAAGTTCCTACAACTAGTCCCACCATTATAGCTCCAAACACCCCCATTTTGGTAAATTCATGACCTCTGAGCATCATTTTTTCAGGTAGCAGGTAATTGACCAGAAAATAAGAAGAAATAGCTGTAATGACAATACTTCCCCAGTTTCCCAGATTTAAAGCATTCTGTACGCTGGATGTGGATGAACCTTCATTGTCGTTAATTCTTACAAACAAAGTCCCTATCATGGAAAATATAATCCCTGTTCCTGCAATAAGCATGGGTAACAGAATTGGAGCAAAGCCTCCGAAGGAATCATCAGAGATTGTTTCTCTTCCTAAAACCATGGTCGCTAAGACTGTGGCTACATAAGAACCGAAAAGATCAGCTCCCATTCCGGCAACATCTCCTACATTATCTCCTACATTATCTGCAATGGTAGCAGGATTTCTAGGGTCATCTTCCGGAATTCCGGCTTCTACCTTTCCTACAAGGTCAGCCCCTACATCTGCTGCTTTCGTATAAATACCCCCACCTACTCTTGCAAAAAGAGCAATAGATTCTGCACCCAGAGAAAAGCCGGTAAGAATCTCAATTGTCCTTTCCATCTCATGTGAATCTACTGTAGCATCAGGAGCAAAAATCTGTTTAATGATCAGATACAGCGATCCTAATCCCAATACAGCAAGTCCTGCAACTCCCATTCCCATAACGGAACCTCCGGTGAAAGAGACCTTAAGGGCTTTAGAAAGTGAGGTTCTTGCCGCTTCAGCAGTTCTTACATTAGCTTTTGTAGCTATCTTCATTCCTATAAAGCCTGCCAGAGCCGAAAATACAGCTCCCACTGCAAAAGCAACTCCTATGCTCCAGTGTGAATTGGAATTGGTGGTTCCCATCACAGCGAGCAAAATAGCTACTACAATAACAAAATAGGTTAAAATCTTGTACTCGGCCTTTAGAAAAGCCATCGCACCATCAGCAATATATCCGCTGATTGTTTTCATTTTTTCGTTTCCGGCATTCTGTTTACTGACCCAGTTACTCTGAAGAAATGTATAAAGCAAAGCCACGACACCAAAAATTGGCACTAACATAAATAGATCCATAGTTTAATATTTTTTTGGTAATAGAAAATTAAATATAATAAATAATTATTATCAAACCATTAAAAAAAATGACAGTTCTATAGCGTTTAGTAAAAGAATTTTAAAAATAAAAGTGGGCAAAGCCTTAAAAAACAAAAAAGATCTCTTAAAAGAGACCTTTTTTTGTGGGTTGAACCGTTTGTGTTTTCAGAATCATTATTTAAATAAAAACCCTCTATTCATCGATGTTTAGAAATTGTTTTGCAAAAATATATATCTTATTTCACTGATGCAAAATTTATCCATAGAATTAACATCCTACTTTTTGTAAAATTATTACTACAAAAAACTCAGTAAAAGAATAATATTAATTCATTTTTAAAATAATATAAAAAATAAACATTTAATACAAAAAATCACCTATTTGAGAATATCTAGTATCGATATTCTTATCTATCAATGTATTATCAAAAGAAGTACAGCTATCTGCTGGAATAAACCAGATGATTTCAGCGTATTTTGGATTAAAATTATTAATAGAAATTCTAATTTCAAAGAATATTTATTCACCACCAATAGAAATAAAACAGCCATTATATGTTTAATTATCAATGGTTATAAAAAAAACACAAATTAAAACAAATTGAAAAATACTGGTTTATCTGTATAATTTCACTATTTTTACACCGTAAAACAAATATGTTTAACGATAAAACGCAAAACCTAGAAAACTTAAGTGACAAAAAATTATTTTCAATCATTCTCAATCTTAAAAAAAACTTCGGCTTGTACAAAAACTAATATTAACAAATTTTTGCATTGATATGCGAGAACATAGATGAGTTTTGCACATATGAGGGCTTGGGTAGTTTTTTTTGCTTTCTTATACTTACCTATTTACGGACAACGCTATACTTCCACCTGGTATAATATAGATAATGGTCTTCCACAAAGCAGTGCGAAGGCTATTGTCAAGGATAAATACGGTTTTATCTGGATATCTACGGAAAACGGACTTGTGCGGTATGATGGCATTTCGTTTGTCACGTTTAATAATTTTAAAATAAACAGCCTGCATTTCGGGGTGTTTATTGGCGATTCCATTCAAGACAGTATTACAACACTTACTAATTCTCAGGAAGATAAGATCATCATCAAAAACAGATTTCCAAGGCTCAGTAAGCTCAACCCTAATGACAGGGTTTCTTTTTCAAAAGGAGATCAGCAGATCCAAAGAATTGCAAACAATACCATATCTTCCAGTTTTTATAATGACGTTCAATATTTTATACAGCTCAAAAACTCAAAGTATATTTTCAGAGAAAAGAACGCTGTAATATATAAGGATGAAAAGGGTATTGAAACAAGAATAGCCATCCCTTTTACCAATGAAGATCTGAATAATATTTTTGTTCTCCATGAAACTCTTTTTATAAATGATCTTCAAACAAGAAAAACATATTCTCTCTGTAAAGGAAAACTTTCTGTTTTTGATCAACCGAGTCTTTTTAATGATCCGGAAACTAAAATATACTGGCAGCAGATCACCAATCAGTCTTTTATCATCAACAAAAGTAATATCTACCTTGTAGAGGACAGCAGAAACAGGCCTTCTTTAAAATTTCTTGTAACCTATAAAGAAATAGGCAGCCACTCCTACTACTCTATGTATTACGGCAAAAATTTCAATAATCTTTATCTTGGTACATTGAATAACGGACTTAATATTGTTCATCTTTCAAACATACATGTGGCCAGAAAGGAAGATGATTTTTCAAATAATGTATCCAATGCCTCATTACCTTTTAGTAAAAATACAATTATAACGGAGGATGGAACCGAGTTTGGGAAAGACGGCATTGTCAATAAATATGCTTTTGGGAATAATGACAATTCCCTTATGATGTATGATAACTCGGGTAATATTCTGATCCGCAAAAGAAAGAGCATCATTAGGTTTTATAAAAATTCGGGTTATAAGAAAAAAGATTCTACTTTTTTTAAACTGGGTTTTGAGAACTTTATGAAAAGTGGAAATTTATATGCCCTTTCCCTGTTAAACTCTTCCCGGTACCAGCTGCAGATTTTCAAAAAGGATCAGTTTACAAAGCCAGATTATATTTATAGTTTTAAAAGCCCTGTCACTGCTTTTCTCCAATATAATGAAAATCAGGTGCTGGCAGGCAATAATAATGGACTGCATTTGGTAATGTTAGATAAAAATACAGTTCATCTGTTAATCAAAAATATCTCTGTAAAAAGTATTGTAAAAACAAAGGATAATCTGATCTGGATTATGACTCATAAAAACGGTTTTTATCTTTTTAAAGACAGGAAACTGATTAAGATGCCTAATGACAGGAATAACTACCTGCAGTCTGCCCATTCTATTCTTGAGGATCAACAGGGGTTTTATTGGATATCCTCGAATAATGGCCTGTATAAAGTTCCTAAAAAACAGCTTCTTCAGTACGCAGAGAACAGGAAAAGGCCGGTCTTCTATTACCGTTTCACTAAAAAAGACGGTTTTACTTCTAATGAATTCAATGGCAATTCCCAGCCTAATGCTTATGCTTTGGAAAATGGAGAGTTTATGTTTCCTTCCATGGATGGTTTTGTATTTTTCAACCCTGTTCAGGTTCAGACCTATTATCCGGATCCTAAAAAAATCTATATAGAAAGAGCGAAAATTGGTCATGCTGAAACCCTCTATTTTGATGATGTACTCGATCTGAAGAATGACTACAAAACAGCTGACATTTTCATAGATATTCCTTATTTCTCTGATTTTGAAAACCTTTATATAGAGGCTAAAATATCGGGAGAAGAAGAATCTGACTGGGAAGCGGTGACGTTGGGGAAAGATCTGAAGTATACTATCAGCACCCTCAGCCCGGGAGAATATACCTTAAAGGTGAGGGTACTTGCCTCTGCGGATGGGAAATATGAAGAAAAAGCTGTTAAGTTCAGAATTCAGCCTTATTTTTTTCAAACGCTGCTATTTAAGATATTACTTTCTATTATTTTCCTTGTGGGAATCATCATTATTATAATGTTGACTACCAATTTATTAAGAACAAAAAACAAAGCTTTAAAACGGATTGTTCACAACAAAAATTCCAAACTTAAGGAAACTTCCCTTACGCTTGAGGTGGTAAAAAATGATTTACAGAAAGAAACGGAATATCAAAAAAAGCTGGTGGAGACCATTAGTCATGATATCACTACTCCCATCAGGTTTATTGCCATGCTTTCCCAAAAGCTTCATGAATCTGATGATGTAGAGCTTCAGAAAAAGTATTTTGACAGTATTTACAAATCTTCGGAACAGCTGTACCAGTTTACATTGAATTTAAAAGAATATACAGAACTTTATAAAGCCGAAAGCATTGTTGAGGAACAGGAATATCCTGTCAACAGGATTTTAGAGATCAAGAAAAAATTATTCTGGGAAATCGCAAAGGAAAGAGAGACTGTTATTATTAATGCTACGGAGACTAATGTAAACAGCAGAATGAGCGAAAGTATTCTGTCTGCCATTATTCATAATATCCTCGATAATGCTGTAAAAAATACATATAAAGGAGAGATTAGTCTTAATATTATAGAGGATGAACAGAAAGTCATTATCATCATAGATGATACGGGAACCGGAATGTCTGCGGAACAAATAGCCATTTATATGAATTTGTTCAAAAATCCTAAATGGAAAACGCCCAGTTTTAAAGGTAAAGGACTGGGGCTGCATATGGTTATTCACCTGGTTAAAAAGATTAACGCTGAGATCAGTTTCAGCCAAAATTTCCCGAAAGGAACCATTGTAGAAATTACCCTCAAAAAAAACTAATTATATGAATGAAAGAATTTTAATTGCTGATGATCATTATGTGGTAAGAGCAGGAACAGCCCTTGTTCTTGAATCTGCTTACCCTGAACTGAAAATAGACTTTGCTGAAAACTATGAACGGGTAAAAGAAGCATTGAAGTCTCAATATTATAATCTTCTGATCCTGGATATTGATATGCCGGGAACTCAATATAAAAAAATGATTTCTGAGCTCAAAAATATACAGAAAGATTTAAAGATTCTTGTATTTTCAGGCTATGACCAGGATGTAGCCATCCAGTATATCAGGGAAGGTGCTGAAGGATATCTGAACAAGCAGAGCAGTGAGGAAGAAATTAAAAACGCAGTGAAAACAGTGATTGAAAAAGGTTATTTTTATCCTGTAGAACTTATCGGCCTGATCATTCAGAATAAGCGGGATAATCCTGTAGAAAAGCTTTCTTCAAGAGAGTATGAAATTTTTAAGCTGTTGGCTGACGGATACGGAAACCTGGAGATTTCCAATAAGCTCAGTATCCAGATGTCTACTGTAAGCACGTATAAGAAAAGGATATTTCAAAAACTGGAGGTCAGTAATATTGCAGAGCTGATTAAGGTATACGAGATGATGCATTGATTGGTTTTGCCGATAAAAATCATTGAGATAAGCATTTTCAGGATTAAAAAAATATCTTGAAATTTACAGAACCAAAATTTCTACAGTCAATACTGCATTTTAATTGCAAAAAATCATGAATTCACCTGAAAAAGCCAACCAGGGAAGCCTGCGCCTCCGATATATAAAACTTTGTATTTTTTTTTCGGGACTTTCTGTATTTGCGCAGCTTTATCTTTTTCAGCCGTTGCTCCCGATGGCTGCAGAGCAGTTCAATGTAACCGTAGGTGATACTTCCCTGCTTGTTTCTTCATCTACTATAGGGATGGCACTGGGATTATTGTTTTTCGCTTTTAAGGCAGACAGCTATTCCAGAAAACGGCTGATGGTATTTTCGTTGATTTCATCAGCTTTATTAACTATTATTTCAACCTGGATTCCCAGTCTCAGTCTTCTTATTGGAATTGGAGTACTGAAAGGATTTGTGGTTTCCGGTGTTTCTGCTGTCGCCCTTGCCTACCTTACTGAAGAGGTTTATCTCGCTGCGGTACCCGCTGCCATCAGTATGTATTTAAGTGGTAATACTATTGGAGGGATGAGCGGAAGGATATTGGCTACCATTGCAGCTGGCGAATTCGGATGGCGTAATGCGGTTTTTATTATTGGGCTGGAAAGTCTGATCCTAGGGCTTATATTCTGGAAACTATTTCCCGAGTCAAAATTCTTCAATCCACAGAAAACCGATTACCATCAAAAGGTAAAACAGATGAAAGGGTTTCTCATGAATCCTTATATGCTTCGGTTATACTTTATTGCAGCTTTACTGATGGGTGTTTTTGTAAGTGTTTACAATTATCTTACTTTCAGGTTAGAAGCAGAACCTTTTTCATTAAGTCACTTTATTATTGCCTTTATATTTCTGATGTATATTTTCGGAGTATTTGGTACTATGATTACAGGAAAGCTTTCTAAAAGATTTTCCAAAAATAACATTCTGAAAAGCTTCATTCTTTTGATGCTTTGCGGACTATGTTTACTGCTGTCAGAAAATTTGTATGTGGTCATTTTCGGGCTGGGGATATTTACACTTTCCTTTTTTGCAGCCCATACTATGGCCAGCCAGATGACTGCCCTTCATGCCAGAAAGGGAAAATCTTCAGCTACTTCCATTTACTGGTTATTTTATTATTTTGGGTCCAGTATTCTGGGAAGTGGTACCGGATATCTCCTTCATTCATTTTCCTGGAATGTATTTATCTCCGTACTTGTTATTGCTGTTATATTAGCCCTTCTGCTGGCTACAGCCAATACATCTGCCAATACCGGTACCACATAGATACCACACATTTTTTATAAAAACAGGCTCTAATCCCTCTGACTATAAAGGTTTTAACACTTTATTAATCTTTTAGGTGTGATATTTAACACAATATTCATTAAAACGCTGGCAGACAATATGATGCAGGGCATAGTATTTGCTAATTTATATAGTACTAATACCACCTTTAAAATCAAAATATTATGAACGTAGCAGATCTTAAAATCAAAAATTTAGTCGAGTACAAAAATCAGATTTATACGATCACTGAAATTTTTCAGAGTTTGGAGCAAGCTTATTTTGTTAAAATTGAAAATGACAGTCAGAGCCTTTCAGTTCCGGCAGATTCTATTAAACCTATTCGTATCACGGAAGAATGGCTTGAAAAACTGGGCTTTTCCAGAACGTATAGTTCAGATCAGAGAATACGGTATGAAAGACCGGAAACATTTATAAAATATGATATAGACTTGAGTTCCAGGAAAATACTGGAAGGGCTCAAAATATATGGCAATTCTATAAAATGCAGGTATATCCATGAGTTCCAGAATATTTTTTCCTGTTTATTTGGAAAAGACCCCTCTTTACACTACGGTTACCTGGAAACAAAATAGTATTAAATAGTTCTTAGTAGTTATAGAAGCCACAGTTTATAAACTGTGGCTTCTATCTTTTAATACATTTAAAATGACAATGAGCAATAACTTCCGAAAAATTCACCATTCAAAAACCATTCTTTTCCTGCATATTTGTTATACTGTTTATTAAAGCAGCTGACTTTATAAAATACACATTATGATAATAAAGATTATTAGTTCAATACTTATTCTGGGCGCTGTATTCATGGGACTTAAACAAGGAACTGCCATGTTTTCCGGAAAACAGGAAATGGTGGAGATGTTCGGAAAATGGGGATTCAGCCGAACAGCACTCATGATTAATGGAGCTGTTACCATCCTGGCTTCAGTGATGATTTTATTTCCAAAAACATTTGTCTGGGGGAATTTCCTGATGGCAGCAGGTATCCTGTTGATTATCTGCTTTCACCTTATGGACAAAGATTTTAAAGGTGTAGCTATTGAGCTTCCCTTCTTATTTCTCAACCTCCTGATCATTTATCTGCAACATCCTCTTAAATCCTAACAGAGATGAAAAAATATATATACATGACAATATTGGTTACAAGCTTCTCCCTGACAGCTTGCGGACAGGTCAAAGAAAATCAAAAAAAAACACAATCCTCTAAACAACAAACAATGGACTTATCAAAAATAACAGACGAAACGGTAAAAAATGCCATAGAAGCACTGCAAACCGGAGATAAAAAATGGTACAGCTTCTTTACAGAAAATCCGGTCATGACAGATGACGGCAATACTGTAGATTTTACCTCTTTTTTCTCCAAAGCCTTGGGTAAAGAACATTTTCTCAGCATAGACCGCGTAGAAAATGAAGGAAAGGACATTTACGGAAGCTTTAAAGCCGGACAATGGGGAACATTTCCCGTATTTTTCAAGTTTCATAAGAATTCTGAAGGTAAATTTGAAAGACTGGATATTGGACAGGCCAAGTAAATACTCCGAATCCAGGGTAAAAACCTATAAATAATTTTTTAAACGCTACAGATTGCAAAGGATTATTTACAATTGAAATTTTTTACGTTCGCAAGGGCAATTAGCTCAGCAAAGTATTCTTTCTCTGCTAAACAAAGTGCCCTTGTGAACGTAAATAAAGACTTAAATAGAACCTTGGCGAACGCAGCGTTAATACAATAACGATTATTCATGCTTCCAACTCAAGTTAAACAAGCTTTCTGGACATTGGAATATTTGCTATTTATTTACTTATAGGTGTCAGTTTCTTCTTTTACCGAAGCCGGAAAATATGTAGTTTCAAGCCATACTCAATAGAATTAATACCGGTTGAAAAATAGAATAACCGTCTTTCATTTTATTTGGCAACAAAATTAGATTTAATTATAACAAAAAGGCCATTTCGCTGTTGAAATCACCTCTGCTGTTTCACTTTTTATCCCATTGAGTATTGTTTAGGATTCATCCCGATGTGCTCTTTAAACACTTTTGAAAAATGGCTCAGATTAGAAAACCCCAGTTTGTAGCCCACCTCAGAAACGGAATACTTTTTCTCTTTCAGCAATAGCGCGGCTTCCTTCATTCTGAATTCCTGATAATAATTAAAAATACTGTTCCCAAAAATCTGTCTGAACAGTCGTTTGAGCTTGGTAGCACTCATTCCAGCTTCTGCAGCCAGGTCTTTGATGACAGGAGGAATTTCTAGTTGTTCAAGAATTTTTGCCTTTATTGTATACATCATTTCAATATCATGGATGTTGAGCGCGTAGAGACGTTTTTCATCTCGTTTTTCCAATTCTATCAATAGTCTGCAAATCAGCTCTTCAGCTTTTATCCTTAAAAAAAACAGCTTAAAATTTTCATCTACCTCTTCAGAAACGATCTCATTGACAACATTTTGCAGAGAAGGATTAATCATATGTTCAAACAGAAAGGGTTCAGTATTCTCCAGCAGACTTTTCAATATCGGTGACTGATCTGATATCTGAAACAACCCTTTCAAGTAATCTGCATCCACTTCTATATTGATTGTGTTTCTATTGGAATGAATAGGGATGAACCTATCGGTATTAAGACGGCTCGTTGCCACCATAACCGAAGGCAGTTCGGCCGGATTTCCTCCCGGAGATATTTCTGTTTTGGGAAAAATATTCTGAAACTTAAAAAAGATCATTTTTTTAGCAATATTCACATCCGGATTTTCAATGATCAAGTCTTCATATAGCTCATAATTACTAATGAGCATCCGGATATACTGATTAAAAATAAACCCACTGCAATATCCTTTTCCAAACTGGAATGGAATCTCCAGTTTTCTCTGTTTTATTTCAGAACCCAATAAACAGGCTAAGGTCTTTAGAATATTGGGAACCGTTTGATCAATCATATCCATAAAAGTCTTTTACAGCTATTTTTAAGTCTAATATAATTATTTTATCTCTAAAATGACACGGAAATTTGTATCCATATTTAATAGCACAACAATTATGTTACTCAAAGACAAAAAAGTAGCCATTATTGGAGCCGGTCCTGTTGGGCTGACAATGGCAAAATTACTTCAGCAAAAAGGCATTGAAGTAACCGTATACGAAAGAGATAAAGATCCGGATGCCAGAATATGTGGTGGAACGCTGGATCTTCACAAAGATTCCGGACAGAAAGCGATGAAAAAGGCCGGATTGCTGGAAGCTTATTACAAAACAGCTGTACCCATGGGGATTACCATCACTGATGAACAGGGGAAAATATTGTTCACCAAACAAATCACCCCTGAAAATCAGTTTGACAATCCTGAAATCAACAGAAATAACCTGAGAAAAATGCTACTCGAAAGTTTAACCAATGATTCAGTGAGTTGGGATAGAAAATGCATCGACCTTAAGGTTTGTGGCGGGAAATGGCAACTGCTTTTTGAGAACGGATTACCAGCTACGGCAGATCTTGTCATTGGTGCCAACGGAGGCATGTCTGCCATAAGGAAGTTTGTGACTGATACAGCAATTGAAGAAACAGGAACCATAATTATTCAGGGAGATATCCCTCATCCTGAAACAGATTGTCCCGAATTTTATCAATTATGCAATGGAAACAGGCTGATGACAGCTTTTCAGGGTAAGCTGCTGGTCGTAAATTCCAACAATAACGGCGCATTAACTTATGGTGTTATTTTCGAAAAACCTGATAATACCGAATATAATATCCAGGATACAGACAGTATCCGAGAATTTCTCCTGAAAAATTTTGCCCGTTGGGACAAATGTTACCAACATTTAATTCAATTGACGCCCTCTTTTTTGAGCTTACCTACCAAAAAACTTCCTTTGAATACACCCTGGAAGACTGACCGCCTTTTACCGATAACCCTTATTGGAGACGCAGCTCATCTCATGCCTCCTTTTGCCGGCCAGGGCGTCAATACGGGGTTGATGGATGCTCTCATTTTAGCTGAGAATCTCACTGACGGAAAATACAATTCTCTGCAGAGAGCTATTCATGATTATGAAGAGCAAATGTTTATCTATGCTTCCGAAGCCCAGATTTCATCTTTCAGAAATGAAATAGAAATGCGCCGTCCTGATTTTTCTTTTACCCAGCTGATTCATTAGAACACTTGTTAAAGCCATAAGTATGTCTTTAAAAAGGCTTTTCACATCTCATTTATCCTTACCTTTACGTTGAACTTAATATGGTATGATGAAGGAAGTACTTGTGTATCAAATTGACTCTTTTACTAAAGAAAAATTCAAAGGAAACCCTGCCGGGGTCGTTTTAAATGCAGAAAATCTGACCACTTCGGAAATGCAATTGATAGCCAGGGAACTCAACAATTCGGAAACAGCATTTGTTTTCCGCCCCACTACTCAGGAACAAAATTTTGAATACCATGTAAGGTATTTCACCCCGACAACAGAAGTTCCTTCCTGTGGACATGCCACTATTGCTGCATTATATGCAAAAGCTATGGAAGATCAGTTGGATTCCTGTACCATCAGAATAATGACTCAAATCGGAATTTTACCCATTAGGATTGAAAAACAGGACCATGATTATCAAATCACAATGACACAGGGAAGTTTTGAGCTAAGCCCGGCCTTTGATCCGTTAACGACACAAAATATCGTTCATGCATTAGGATTGATAATGGAAGATCTTGATGAGAAATGCCCTGTACAAATTGCTTCGACAGGCCACTCAAAGGTTATGATTGGTATTAAAAGCAGAAACACTTTAAATCATCTTCAACCTGATCTTATGGCTTTAGCTCAGCTAAGTAAAGTGATCAGCTGTAATGGTTATTTTGTATTTACTTTTGATTCCGATGATAAGGAAATCCTGACCTATGGAAGAATGTTTGCCCCGGCAATAGGCATTTCAGAAGATCCCGTTACCGGAAATGCCAATGGACCGTTGGGAGGCTATCTTATTCAAAATAAAATTATCAGTATTACTGAAGATATTTTCCAATTTACAGGTAAACAGGGAGAAGCGATCAACCGTATTGGAAAAGTGCAGGTGGAAGTTAGGGTAAAAGGCAGTACTCCCAATATCGTCAGCATTACAGGGAATGCAGTAAGTGTATTCAGGACTGTGATGCATATCTAAGATTTCGACCACAAAACATCCTAAAATAAGATATTTCAATAACAAAAGCCTCCGGACTGCTGATCCGGAGGCTCTATTTGCCAAATTAAATTACGGCTGAAATTCTATCCGTTTTCAAAACAAATATTTTCTATTAGTATTAAGCTCAAGTAATTCTATCTACTGAAATTACAATGAACCATACAACAAACAAAAATTGAACTGCACAGCAAACTTAACTTTTGTATTTCGGACGAACTTTGTGGTATTAAAATCAAACAAAATGATACAGATTAATAAAATTTACGTCAACGGCGAATTTGTTTCACCACAAGGGACAGATACTTTTGATCTTATTGACCCAACGACCAACCGGAAAACCGGCGAAGTGATATTGGGAAACGAAGAAGATACCAAAGCAGCCATTGCTGCTGCAAAAGAAGCTTTTAGAACCTTTTCAAAAACTACCAAAGCTGAACGTATTATTTTCCTGAAAAAGCTTCATCAGGCAGTCAGCAGCCGGGAAGAAGAACTGGTTTTCACCATGGTTAAAGAATACGGAGGTACTCTTCAATTCTGTAAAATGAGTATACAGAATGCCATTTCCTCTTTTGCAACCACTATTGAAATACTGGAATCTTTTGATTTTGAAAGAACCGCAGGACATTCAAAAGTACGTTTTGAACCATTGGGCATTGTAGGGATTATCACTCCGTGGAATGCCAGCAACAGTTTTATATGCAATAAGTTGGCTACAGCAATTGCTGCCGGCTGTACTGCTGTAATCAAACCGAGTGAAATGAGTGCCCAACAGACGCAATTAATTACAGAATGTTTCCATGAAGCCGGATTGCCAAAAGCTGTTTTTAATATAGTTAATGGTTTCGGAAATGTAGTGGGTGCTGAAATTACAAATCATCCTGATATTGCTAAAATATCTTTCACTGGATCTACAATTACAGGGAAAACCATTGCTAAAGGAGCGGTAGATACCATGAAAAGGGTAACCCTGGAACTTGGTGGAAAATCGCCTAATATCATTCTGGAGGATGCAAATCTTACTACAGCTGTTCCCATGGCTGTGTTTGGAGCTTATATGAATAATGGCCAGGCATGCATTGCCCCTACCCGCCTGCTTGTCCCTCAAAATAAGCTGGATGAAGTGAATAAGCTCGCAAAACAGGCTGTCCGGAATGTGAAAGTAGGACATCCACATGAAGAGGATACCACTGTTGGTCCCATGGTAAGTACAAAACAATATGAGCGGGTACAAAGTTACATCAGGCTTGGACAAAGCGAAGGTGCTACTCTGCTGGCGGGAGGTGAAGGAAAACCTGAAGGTCTTGAGGACGGTAATTTTGTAAAGGCAACTATTTTCACAAATGTTCATAATAATATGCGCATCGCCAGAGAAGAGATCTTTGGTCCTGTATTATCTATTATCCCTTATCAAAACGAAGAGGAAGCTATCAGGATCGCAAATGATACAACCTATGGATTAGCAGCCTACATCAGTTCTTCCAGCCGGGAACATGCAGAACATGTTGCAGCCCAGATTGATGCCGGAAGGATTTGCATTAATGGATTTGCCCATGATCCGCTTGCTCCTTTCGGTGGTTTTAAACAAAGCGGTATTGGCCGTGAATATGGTATCTTTGGACTGGAAGCCTATTTAGAACCCAAAGCTATTTTATCATAACCAGAGCTTATTCCTCATAGTTTTGGCTGTAAGGAATAGACATTTTATATGTTCCTGCAATGAGGAAAAAGTTTGTAAGTTTGAATAAGAATCAATAGAAAACTACCATTTGAGCAATGAATGATCAGAAAACAGTTTGGCCCGTTAATTACTCCTGCCATTTTTCAGAATTCCGGGAGGGAGAACAGTTCACTCAAATTCACAGTCTGGGTTTGGTCCTTTCCGGTGAAATGGAATTAGATGATGGAAGTACAAAAACAGTATTTAAAGAAGGTGAGCTTTATTCCTCACGTAAAAACCGTCTTTTGAAATTTGCTAAATATCCACCCAAAAATGGAGAAATTAAAACGGTAACTCTCTATTTTGACGATGCCGTATTACAGAATTTCAGCAGGGAATATGGATATTCGGCAGAGAAAAAAGAAAATATCTCAACATTTATAAAGCCGGACAACCAGCCATTACTCACGTTTATGCGTTCTCTTCTTCCCTACGAGGAATTATTGAGCAATCCTGCTTCAACAGAGCTTATTCGCCTGAAACAAAAGGAAGCATTAATTCTGATGCTCGCTTATGATCCTGATCTCAAAGATATATTATTTGATTTTTCAGAACCTTACAAAATTGATATTGAATCATTTATGAATAAGAATTTCCATTTTAATGCTAAAATTGAACGTTTTGCCTATTTAACGGGAAGAAGCTTATCTACTTTTAAAAGGGATTTTCAAAAAAGTTTTGGGATACCGCCAAGACAATGGCTACAGCTTCGGAGACTGAAGGAGGCACACATTTTACTTACACAACAAGATAAACCGGTCTCTGATATTTATTTGGAATTGGGATTTGAAAACCTTTCCCATTTTTCTTTTGCATTTAAAAAACAATTTGGCTATTCTCCCAGTACAATACAGGCACAAAAGCAAAAAAGCTAAGACAAATAACATTGTTACTTATATTGAAAGTAATTGCAGTATAAAGAAAAAATGAAGAGCCTCAACGAGCAGTATAAAGATGAATTGAATCTTCAGAAAATTATTATAATTGATTAAGGAAGCTAAAAATCGTTGTTTATGGAAGACAATTTGAACTGTATTTACAGGGTCATTCATTTTATAGAGAAGAATTATGATCAGCAGATCTCTGTAAAAGATCTGGAAGACGTATCCCACTACTCTTACAGAAATATACAGCGTATTTTCAAATACAGTTGTGGAGAAACAATCGGTGCTTTTCAGCAAAGGCTGAAAGTGGAAAACGCCTATAAACGTATTCTCTATACCCATGAAAGTCTGACAGCCATTGGTATTGAAGTAGGGTTTGCCAATATAGCCTCATTTTCAAAAGCTTTCAAACAGCATTTCGGTATTTCACCTAAAGCAGCAAAGCTGAGCAGAGAAGAGCTGCTTTGTGGATCTGATCTGATTCCTGTAGCATCTGATATATTGCTGGAACCTGAAATTGTATACCTTACATCAATACCCGTGTACTATCAAAGCACTCCAACTTATTACAACAATGAGGAGATTGAAGTATTATGGGGAAAATTTACACAAAATGAATTTCCCGTTTCCGGTACTGAGTATTTTGGGATTATCGCAGATGAACCGTTGATCAAAACTGAAATAAACTGTCGTTATGATGCCTGTGCCAGTGCCCAGGCTAAAAATAAAAAGCTACCTACAAAAAAAATATTCGGATGCAGATATGCCCGTTTTACACATATGGGAAGCTATGAAACCATAGATGAAACCTACACGAATATTTATTCCCGCTGGATTTTCAATTCCGGTCTTGAATTTTCCCATACTCCTATTATAGAAAAATATGAAAGACATGCTGATCATACAGATAGTCAGGACGATCAGCTGACTTATATTTTATTACCTCTGAAGTAAGTTGTCAATTCCGGACAACTTTGAAAATAGTAATCGATCTAATTTTGTCATATCAAAAAATAGATTAATTATGCAAAAAAATATGATACCATTCTTATTATTACCTCTTCTTCTCTCATGCACGCAAACAGATATAACAGATACTTCGGGGACAGGCAATGAATCCACTGATGCTGTGTACAAAATGCCGGAAGAATCTGCTCCACATGAAGGAACATGGCTTCAATGGCCACATGAATATCAATATGGTGTTACCTACCGAAAGCGCCTGGATGCAACATGGGTAGCCATGACCAGGGAATTGGTACAAAGTGAAAACGTTCATATCATTGCTTATGACGATACGGAAAAACAGCGCATTACAGCATTGCTAGCCAATGCAGGAATTCCGCTCACCCATGTTAATTTTAAACTTTATCCAACGGATGATTTTTGGGTACGAGATAACGGCCCTATCTATGTAAAGGATAATACCGGAAAATTATTTATTCAGGATTGGGGATTCAATGGCTGGGGTAATAAGGCAGAATACAGCCACTGCAATTCGGTTCCCTCTAAAATTGCTGCAGATGCCCATATTCCAAAAATTGATCTCAACTCAGTAATGATTAATGAAGGCGGAAGTGTAGAAATTGATGGAAACGGAGTATTAATGGCTTGCAAAAGTTCCATCCTCAATACAAACCGAAACCCGGGCATGACCCAGCAGCAGGCTGAGGCTATATTCACCAGGAATTTAGGGATAACCAAGTTTATCTGGCTGGAAGGAAAAGCAGGCCTGGACATCACAGACATGCATATTGACGGTTTTGCCCGGTTTGTAAATTCTTCTACCATTATTACAATGAACTCTGATGATCTGGCCTACTGGCAGATTCCGGATGGTGATATTGATAAACTGTACCGTGCCACAGGGAAAAATGGAGCCGCATATCAGTTTGTAAAAGTTCCTTTGACTCAATATGATGTGATGACCACCTATGGAAAAAATGTAGGCCGTGCTTCTTATATCAATTATTATATTACTAATAACCGCGTGCTGGTCCCTAATTACAATGATCCTAATGATGCTGTTGCCAACCAGATTATCCAACAGCTGTATCCGGATAAAAAAGTAGTTGGAATTGACTGCCGTAATTTATTTGCCAATGGAGGAATGATACATTGTGTGACACAGCAACAGCCGAAATAAAAAAAGGACTTGAGACCCTATGGTCTTAAAATTGTAGGTATATAGTGGACAACACTAAATCTAATATTATGGCAACTAAAACCACCACAAAAAAAACAGTCGCAAAAAAAACAACGGCAGGCAAGTCATCACCAGCGAAAAAAACAGCTAAAGCTCCGGCTAAAAAAAACGCAGCCAAAGAACTGAAAGATTTGTTTGAAGATTCGCTGAAAGACATTTACTGGGCAGAAAAAGCATTAGTTAAGGCATTACCTAAGATGCAAAAAAATGCGACAGATAAAAGACTTAAAACAGCCATTGAAAACCACTTAATGGAAACCCAGGTTCATGTAAAAAGACTGGAAGAATGCTTTAAATCGCTAAAAAAGAGGGCAACGGCAAAAAAATGTGATGCTATGCAGGGGCTATTGGATGAGGGCAAAAGTATTATGGAAGAAACAGCACCGGGATCTGTAAGAGATGCGGGCATCATCGCTGCAGCACAGAAAGTGGAACATTACGAAATCGCTACCTACGGGACATTGGCAGCCTATGCTAAAGTTCTTAAAGAAAATTTCTGTCTCAAAAATTTCTTAGCAACCCTTAGCGAAGAAAAAAAATGTGATGCGCTTTTAACAAAAGTGGCAGATACAAGGCTTAATACTAAAGCTTTATAGCTGAATTCTGGTCACAATATCATAAAAAGAGATCTACAAAAGATCTCTTTTTACTTTTATCTATGTTTAATAAGAGCTGCTTTATGAAAATAAAAGGGGGATATAATCGTTAAAAAATAATGTAAATTTGCCCTATTCTACTGTAAAAGGTAGATTCTTAGCTTTAGATCATATGAAAAAAACAGCATTTTCCTTACTGGCCTTCATTATGCATATGGCTTGTCAGGGACAAAACTTTGACCTTATTCCATTGGGTATATATGGTGGAGAACAAGAGGACAATTTATCAGCTTATTTAGTGGGAGCGCCAAAAGACAGCACATTTCTGTCTCTTGATGCAGGTACTTTAAATACGGGAATACGGAAAGCTATTCAAATGAAAAGCCTTAACGGACCGGAAGAAACCGTTCTAAAGGACCAGATAAAAGGATATTTTATCTCACACGGTCATTTGGACCATTTATCGGGGCTCATTATCAATTCTCCGGCTGATTCTAAAAAGGATATTTTCGCTATAGCTCCGGTACTTCAAATTCTGCAGAATCATTATTTCATCACAGATACCTGGATTAATTTTGCCGATCAGGGGCAAAAACCCTTGCTCGGAAAATACCATTATAATGAGCTTCAGGAGGGAAAAGAAATAGCGGTACCCAAAACACCTCTTTTTATAACGGCATATGAACTGAGCCATGTGAATCCTTATAAAAGCAGTGCCGCACTGGTCAGAAAAGATGATCATTATCTGCTTTATTTGGGGGATACCGGTGCAGATCGGATTGAAAAATCTGAACAGCTTAATAAGCTTTGGAACAGTATAGCTCCACTTATAAAAAAAGGGAAGTTAAACACGATATTAATCGAAGTTTCTTTCCCCAACAGCCAACCTGAAAACCTTCTGTTCGGCCACCTCACCCCTAATCTGCTGCTGGAAGAACTGCAGAAGCTGAAAGAAAAAACAGGACAAAAGAATCTGAAAGGTTTAAGCATTGTGGTTACCCACAGAAAACCGACAAAGGACAATCCCGAAATTATAAAAAAAGAATTACTGGAAAATAATCCGTTAGAAGTAAATTACATCTTCCCTGAACAGGGCAAAAAAATCAATTTACCTTAACCATTGATTAAAGATGAGACTCCCCTGTCTCATCTTTTTATTGCTGATTTCTGTATAATAAAGACCGTTTTATACATTCTCTGTGATGATGAAATTGTAATAATTATAGATTCCATCGCTGAAATCTCAGGAGTTTTTCCCAGTCTCAGATCTTCTTGGTACAAATGAATGAATTTTTGGTAAAAATAAGATCAGAACGATTACAACAACAATTCCTGTCAGCATCACCTCATAATAATCCATACTGGCCCGCGCCAATATCTGTCTTTTGAGCAGGGTATTAAAATACAGCTGTGAAGCTGCTTTTGAAGTATAAATATCATTTCCGTTATTGAGATAGGCATATTGAATATTTTCTAAAGTAAGTAAAAATTGGCTGTTGCTTTCATGTACGGCTTCCCGGACTTTTTCGCTTACAGAAGCTTTGGTAAACAATTGTAACTGGTTGTTGATGGCCATGCTGGCACAGAAACCGGCAAACCTGGCAAAAATCCCCACAAAACCGACATTGAAAGCGATATGAGGGGGAGCTGATGATGCTGTAAAGGAAACAATAGGAACAAATAAAACCCCTGTTGCTGCCCCATAAATAAACATAGGAAAAATAAAATCACTGGTCTCCCCCGTTACGGATATCCATGTAAGCATATAGGCATAATATATCCCCATGATTACAAAACCGGCTATGATCAATAGAATAAGATCAGTACCTGTAAGTATAAGGCGTGCCGTTACAAACATACTGAGAGCCGTTCCCGCAATCACAGCCAGCCAAATGGGAAATATATGAAGAGGATCTGTACCCAAAATAGTTTCTACGTAACCATATGTTAATCCCGTAGTTCCTTTGAAAATATAAAAGACAAAAAGCAGAAGAAGCCCTATCACAAAGTTTTTAGCCTTGAAAATCCGTAAATTGATGAGCGGGCGTTTTAAGTTTATCTCCCTGATGACAAAAAGAAAAAGCAGTACAAACCCAAATACCGTAAGAAATCCTATTAAGCTGCTTTCAAACCATCCCAGCTGCTGTCCGTAGATTAAAATATATCCAATAACCAGGCAAAAAGCAGTATAGAAAAAATATCCTGTCCAGTCGACCTGGTAAAGTGGAATTTTTTTATGGAATCTGGCCTTAGCATTCATGGTAATCAGGACGATAACGGCAATTGCAGTAAGTAAAATAATATGTCCGTAAAAAATCCAGTTAAGATCAAAAAAATGCAGCATTATATTGGCATAAATCGCATAAAAAGGAACTGAAATCTGAATCCCGCCATAGAGAATTGTATAACCTATTACCCTTGCCCTGGCAGAATCTAAGCGGGGAAAAACCAAATTCAAAACAATACTGCATATCAGTGCACAGGTGATCCCCTGAATAAATGCACAAGCCAGAAAAAGAAGCCAGCCTTTGGTATAAAAACAAGCTAATGAACAAAAACAGCTCAAAGAAAGGCCAAATAACAGGTATTTTCTTGAACTGAAATACTTGACAATACGAAAATCCAGTGCCAGAAAAGTAACAGCTGAAGCATAGGTAAGAACCATCCCATACTGTACATCTGCAGGCTCTACCCCATAGTATCCCATAAGGGCTGCAGGATTGCTATATAATGCAAAACTAAAAAGGGAGCTCATGAGCAGGCAAAAAATAACGGTGCGTGCCAGCCATTCTGGTACCCAGGATCTGAAGATAAGAATCTGATGAATCTGCATATTTTTAATTTTTTAAAACGTAAACATTGGCATTCATCCCTGCCGATAATTTGGCAAGTTTCTCACGGGGATCAGTTAATTTGATCCTGACAGGAATACGTTGCGTAACCTTAACAAAATTTCCGGTTGCATTATCGGGAGGCAACAGGGAGTACCGTGATCCTGTTGCAGGAGATTTCGACTCGATGATGCCTGAGAATTTTTCTCCGGGATAGGCATCCGTCTCAACGGATACTTTCTGGCCTATGGCAAACGTCTTAATCTGTGTCTCCTTAAAGTTGGCCACTACCCATTTATCATCAGATGTATTCACCAGAAAAGCCAGTGTTTGTCCGGGCTGTACCAATTGACCTTCCTGAATGGTCTTTTTTCCGATCTGCCCATCAAAAGGTGCAGTAATGACAGTATACCGGATATCCAGGTTTTGTCTTTGAAGTAGTGCTTCTTTAATTCTGATTTCAGCGTATACAGAAGATCGCTGGGCTTTTACATCATTTAACTTAGACTCTGCTGCATGTAAGGACGCCTGCGTTTGTTTAAAATCAGATTGATTGATCTCCAGGGCTGTATATACATTATCAAATTTCTGCTGAGTAGTAGATTCTTCATCCAACAGGCTTTTATATCTTTTATATTCTTTCTGCTGCTGTTCAAGCTTTGCTTTGGAACCCGAAATCTGGGCTTTGATTACTTCAATATTCTTAAGCTGAGTTTGTTCATTAGCACTCAATATATCCAGCTTTGTACGGGAGCTTACGAGTTCTGCAAAAGCGGCATCCCTTTTCAGTCCATATTCATCACGCTCTATCAAAACAAGTGTATCCCCTTTATGCACCATCTGGTTATCTTTATATCTGATCTTGCTGATATATCCGCCTACTTTTGCATTGATGGGAGAAAGATAAGCGTCCACCTGTGCATCATTGGTTTGCTCGTACTGCAATCTGTTCCGGAAATATAATGCTGTCCATATCGTGATCGTGATAAGTAAGGCAATACCCAGCCATTGGGTTGCACGGACTACTATTTTATCGGTTCTGTTGTTTTTCATAATGTTTAGTATTCAAATATTCCTGTAATGATTAAAAGCCTTATAGCACTCAATTTCAAAGCCATATGGGCTGATGTAAGTGTAAACTTGGCTTCAAGCAACGTATTTTCTGCATCCAGCAGGTCTGTCAATAATGATTCCTGGTTGAGATAGCTGTTTCGTATTACCCGTGTGGTTTCCGTACTTTGGATAATATTTTTTTCTGCTGTTTCCACGCTTTCTTCGGCTTGTTTTTTTTGCAGAAAAGCTTCCTTTACCTGAATATTTATTTCGTCTTTTTTTATATTGGATTTTTCCTGTTGTTGCAGATTTATATTGTTTGCATGGGCAATACTGTGTTTACTTTTATATAGATTGTCAATGGAAAACTGCATTTTTACACCCGTCTGGCCATACCCCCATACATCATTTGAATACGGAAAGAATGAAACCTGGGGATAAGTATAATTGTAATAGGAATAAAGGGAGATCCTGGGAAGCAGGCTTGCTTTTACCTGCTTTATATTCAGTTCACTTAACCTGAGATTACTTTGTGTTATTTTTATTTCCGGTGACTGGCTAAGCGCTATAGCCACGTAGTCTGAATAATCAGTTTCCATTATATCGCTATGGCTGAGTATTTCCTGGTATGGAATCTCCAATGCCTGATCACCTTTACGTCCCATTAATATATTCAGTCTCTGTCTTGCCACTTCAATCTTTTTTTCAACATCTGAAAAGCTCAGTTCCAATTGGGATAGTTTCAGTGAGGTCCTTAATACATCACTTTTCAGGACAATACCATTCCGGTGTAAGCTTTCAATCTTTGACAGTTGCTTTTTTTCGTTGATCATTTCTGAAGAAAGTAAATCCCGGAACTGAAGAAATTTGCTGAGGTCGTAATAAGCAACGGCTATGGCATATTTTACAGTGTTTTTTTGTAACTCAGATTCATGTTGTCTGTGTATTCTTTCTTCCTCTTTTATTCTGATATTCCGCTGCTCTCTGCCACCGTTATAAATATTGAGGCTAAAGTTATAGCCTGCTGCATATCCGTATCGGGATGCTGGTACATTTTGAGGTGTTGAAAACAATCCGTTATCGTAAATGAGAAATTTTGAATTGAGTTTAAAATCTCCGGCAACGGAAAGTTCAGGCAGAAGTTTATCTTTGGCTTCGAGGATACTGATGCCGCTTTCTTTTTGTTCAAGATCTGTAAGTTTTATCTGTCTGTTGCCGGATTCTGCTATTTTCCAGATTTCTTCCAGTCTCAATACCTGAATACTGTCGGAAACCTGGGCATCAATTGGCAGAAAAAACAAAAAGAATAGCACAGCGCAGCCTGCATTTATTAATTGTAATGGTTTCATTGTATTTTTCACCTATTTAATTTTACTGTTACATAATTTTCCTGTACGGATTTTCAGAAAGATCATCAGCCCATCGATGAAAGCTGAAACATTTCCCAGGGAGAAGAACGGAAGTAAAAACACTGATGAGATCATACAGTAAGCTTTGCCAGGGTTATGGTATGAAAGTTCTCTGATGCTTACCTGATTTTGGACAGTTTTCCTTCCTGTTTCCAATCCTTTATTATATTTTTTGATTGTCATAATGATTCCGCTTATTAACTTTGATACAAAATTATCGCACTCAGCTCTGTGTTATTTTATATAATTAGCCTATTTTTTGTTAATTTTGGCCAGATGGAAATTTTAAAGGAACTTAACAGAATTATAGATCAGTATCAGGATTCTATTTTGGTTGTCCGGCAGCAGACTGAGCAGAAACTACCTGCCCATCAGCATGACAAAGGGCAGCTTTTACTGGTATTTGGAGGAATTGCGTATTTGCAGACTCATGAAAAGGACTTTTACATTCCGTCCAGCCATTATATATGGATTCCTGCCCGCTATCCTCACAATCTGATGTATAATACTCAGGATCTGAACATCATCAATATCTATTTTCCACCGGGAGATCAGCAGGACTTCTATGATAACCTGGGGATCTATCCGGTCAGTAAACTTTTATCTGAGATGCTGTCTTACAGTGAAAAATGGCAGGGGAATTTCTTTTCCGGTGACTGGGAATATGAGTTTTTAACGACTCTAAAGAATCTGCTTCCCAGGGAGAACTTAAAAAGATTTTCTATTCAGCTGCCTACTACTGATGACAGCAGATTAGGGGATATAACAGGTGATATACGGAAAAGAATAAGTGAACCTATAACATTGGAAGATATAGCAAGCCAATCAGGAATGAGTGTTAGAAGTATGACCCGCCTGTTTAAAACCAGGCTGGGGATTTCATTTGTCCAATATTTAAAAATGCTGCGCATTATCCGTGCCATGGAACTGATTAAAGATACCGATCTCAGTATGAGTGAAATTGCCTATGAGATCGGCTATTCCAACATATCAGCATTCAGCAATACATTTCAGCAATTAACCAATATGCGTCCTACTGAATTTAAAGCGATGTCTTCCAAGTAAATTTCTTCAGTTATTGCTAAATTATGAACAGCTATCAAAAAAAATAAAGCCTGCAGCTTTAAAAAACTGCAGGCTTTAATACCCTTTCCACATTATAACAACTGAAAAGAAGCTACTCAAAACTGTAAGATTAAATAACTATTCTAATCTTGTTTTAGAATTAAATAAAGGCTATAATTATTCTGCCAGCTCAACAATAAATTGCTGTACCAAGGTGGCTATTTCCACAGCACTTTTTTTGTATAGCATTGTAAAATGGTCTCCGGCCACTTCTGCAACCTGTACCGATGTACTGTGGTTCTCCCATCCAAGTGCAGACAGCTCATGAGATACTTTATTTTCCGCTGCTTTTATTACGATAAGAGGAGTATCAATTTTATCCTCAATAGCATGGCCAAGCATCATGTTGGCTATATTCATATTGATAATCCGAAGTATCAAACCATTACCTTCAGGCTGTGTTATAATTCTATGTTTCAATAATTCAGTAATATCGGGAATCTTCTTTTGAGAAATCAATGTGATCAGTTCAGTATGCAGGTCCTCTTTCCATTCAGGATCTGAAACCGTTAATAAACCATATTTCGCAAGTGAATCCATCACAAAATTCATCACATAACCGGCATTAAAAAACATATCAGGTAAAGTTGTGGCTACATCCAGTATGGAAGCCATTTCTACTTTTTCGCCAGCCTGTTCCAACTGTTTAATCATTTCAAATAATACATGTCCGCCAAAAGAGTGAGCAATAAACTGATAAGGTCCTGTTGGCTGTATTTCCCGTATCCAGCTAAGCTGAAGTTCTGCAATTTCCCTCATATTATACAATGGCTTTTCACCTTCCAGCACCCCCATCATCTGAATACCATATACAGTTCCCAAAGGAGCCAATGAAGCAGCCAGTTCATCATAACCATCACAATTACCATTTGATCCCGGCAATAAAAATATTTTTTGAGGCTGGCGGCTTTTGTTAAGTATTCTAATGTGTTCGTTTTGCATTGCCTTATCAGAGTCTGCTCTTTGCTGATTATTCATCAGGAAAACAGCTTGTCCGGCAATTGTTGTATGGGCAAGTATTTCCTGCAATTGAACTTCATATCCTGCTGCCCGTATACGGCTCAGCAATTGTAATGTAGTAAGTGAATGCCCTCCCAGTGCAAAAAAGTCATCATCAGTACTTATCTCATTTACATTCAATAGCTCCCGCCATATATCTGCCAGCATATTTTCTAGTGGATTTGCCGGAAGAATAAGCTGGCGGGATCCAGAATCCGTTGGTGTGCTAATGCTCAAGGCATTTCTATCTACCTTTCCTGAAAAAGTGAGCGGAATTTGTGACAATAACTGAATATATGCCGGAATCATATAGTACGGAAGCTGTTCTCGTAAATAAGAAATAACATCTTCTTCAGACAACCCATTAACAACTGATACGTAAGCAATTAATCGATTGTTGTGATGCATATCTGTCTGTACCAGTACGGCAGCCTGTTTAATGCCCGGATGCTGAAGCAATACGGATTCTATTTCGCCGGGCTCTATACGGTAGCCACGTACCTTCACCTGATTATCAGCTCTATGCTGATATTCCAGGTTACCATCCGGCAGCCATCTTCCTATATCCCCGGTTCTATACAAGACCGCCCCTGAGGCATCAGTGAATACATCAGGTATAAAACGTTGTTCCGTTAATTCCGGGCGATTCAGATAGCCATCTGTAACTCCTTCTCCACCAATGTATATTTCACCGGTAACTCCGGATGGAAGCACCTGCTGTAATTCATCCAATACATAAACAGATACATTTTGTACAGGTTTTCCTATAGGTGTTTTTTTTAAGGATTCCCCTGTATACTTGTACCTTGTGGCAGTTACCGTACTTTCTGTAGGTCCGTACTCATTATAAAAATCTACGTATTGAGACCAATACTCCGCCAGCATTGGTGGACATTCTTCTCCACCCACTACAATCCTTTTAAGGGTAGATGACAGCCTTATATGACCGAGACTTTGTAAGAAACCCGGAGTAAGAACAAGATGAGTGATATTTTGTGTTTTTACGAATTTGCAAAAAAGATCCGGATCATGTAATACCTCATCATTCGGTACAACCAATGCAGCACCTTTTAATAAAGATAAAAACATTACTTCCACAGATGCATCGAAGGTGAAATTTGTAAACTGTAATGAGCGTTCATCTGCAGAAAAATCAAGCTGCGTGCTGCATCCTTCTATAAGGTTCACCACAGATCTGTGTTTTACAGGCACCCCTTTAGGCACTCCGGTAGATCCCGAAGTATAAATCACATAGGCATAAGAGGAAGAGGACAGTACAGGAAATACATCAGCCGCATCAATACTTGAAACCTCCGCAGTATTTACAAATACAGCTCCAGGAGAAAGTTGAAATACAGGCAGCTGGTGGCCTACTACAATGGTGGCTTTTGTATCATTCAATATCATTAGCATTCTGTTTTCCGGCATTTTAGGATCAATAGGTACATAAGCGGCACCTGCTTTCATAATGGCCAGAATACTTGCTACTGTATTTGCGGTACGGTCAGCAATTACCGGAACATACATACCAGGCTTAATACCCGCACTGATAAACAAAGCAGCCAGCCTGTTTACCCAGTTTTGTAATCTACGATAAGTATATTCTTTTTCTGCCGTTACCAGTGCAATCTTATCGGGATGATTTTCCGCGGCTTTATCAAAACCGGAAGAAAGTGTACTATCTTGTGAGAAAATGGCTCCTGAATTGTTGAGATCTTTAATAAGATAATCATGCTCTGCCATTGGTAACAGCAGCTGCTTCTCTATCTTTTGTGTTGCCCGGTGACGGAAACAGTCCAGCACATAATCGAAGTAGTATTTCAGATCTCCGGCTGTTTTGCCACTTTGAAGCATTCTGGAAAAGGAGAAAACTATTTTCATATCATCTCCCGTAAGGCTTATGGAAAAATTAAGAAATGTATTTGCTACACCGAAGCTGGTGTCGGTAAGCGATTCTTTTCCTAATTGTACATTGACAAGATCTTTTTCAAGTTCATCATAAATATGAAAATTGATAAAATTAAAAATAACATCAAAGAAAGGGTTTTCCTTGGGTGAAGATTCTCCATTAATGCGTGCAATTTCTGCAAGAGGTGTACGATCATGAATTTCCAGTTGTTTTAATTTATCTTCTACTGTTCTGAAATAATCTATCCAGGATATATCAGATCCGGGCATATCCAGTACAAATGGTATTGTATTGAGAAAGCACCCAAGCAATTTATCTCCGTCTTCTACTATAGGCCGGTTGTTGGCCACCAGACCAATTGTTATTTTGCGTCTGTAGCTAAGCATACTTGTTACGTAAAGACTGATTCCCAGAAATATACCTTTCAATGACAGTCCATACTCCCTGGTCAGGTCTTTCAGGTGATTTAGTATCTGAATATCATATCCAACAACAACATTTTCATAGTTCTCTTCCTGGGTAAAGATATCAAGCCGCTGATGATCTTCCATTTCAGTTTGCCAAAAAATATGGTCCAGTGCCTGTTTCTTCCTGCTCATCTCTTCTTTTACAAAATCGCGATAATGACCATTCAGCCGTGGGAGTGGCTGATGTACCGGATTCTTTTCCAATTGTAAATACAGGTTAAATAACTCTGTGTTAAAAGCAGCCACACTCCAGCCATCCAGTATAGCATGATGAAACTGCAAAATAAAAACAGTGCCTTCATGCCAATGTAAAAGAGCTGCACGCCATAAAGGGCCTTCCTGAATATCAAAAGATTTCACACGTTCCTTTTCCAGATAGATGGTCAGATATTGCTTTACCCCATTTATATCCTTATCAGACAAATCCAATTCTTCTACCATCACCGGTATACTTCGTGACACAGCCTGCAATCCCGTTTCATGAAGTCCGAGATGAAAAGTAGTTCTGAATGTTTCATGTTTGTCAACCATTAGCTTTAAGGCACTCTCAAAAAGCAGTCTATCTATTTTCCGTTCTACAGGATATAGAAACTGGTCGTGGTAAATAGATGAATCCGGGTCGCGTAATGAAGCGTAGATCATCCCATTCTGAATACTGGTCATAGGATAAACAGACTCCAAGTTACCTCCTGAATCAAGTAAAGGCAGGTATTTTTTTTCCAGATCAGACAGTTCTTCGGTTATATCTTTAAGGACTTCATTAGTATTCTCATAATTAGTGTTTTCCAATAAAACAGCCAGATCCCGAACGGTACGTGTCCCATAGATATCTGCGACACTTATTTCAACACCGATCCTATTCTTGATACGGGCCGCTACTTTTACAACACGGATGGAGTCTCCTCCAATTTCAAAAAAGTTATCAAGAACACCTACCCGCTCTATACTCAATATTTCCTGCCAGATATCAGCAAGTACAATTTCCATTGCAGAAACAGGCATCTCATATCCGGTACTTCGTTTTCTTTGCTGATCCTCAATCTGCGAAAGAAAGCCTCGGTCCGTTTTTCCATTAGAAGTTACAGGCATATGCTGTAAAGCAATTATATCGGCAGGTATCATGTAGTCAGGAATAGTACGAGCTAGCGCTTCTTTTATTTGCTTTTGCATGACCGCTATAATATCGGAGAAAAGAGGTATATTATTATATGCTGAATGATAGTTAACTTCATACAGAGGATCGACAAAATCAGCTGTAGGATTCTGCTCTAATAACACATTAACACACAGAGGATCTACAGCAGGCATCATGCGTATATGATATCCTTTTTCGGAAGCTTTCTTTAGGAAGGCTGATATTAACCCGGTTTCCTGGGAAGGCTGCCCGACAGCATGGCGTAAATCACGGACATTTATCGTTGTTTTTTCCGTTAATCCTGTTGCCAATTGCTGTTCTTTCCAAAGTCTGTAATTTGGCATATTGCTTATTGCCAACACAGGGAAATCATTTTGTATCCACTTTTCAGGATCAGTTTTCATCAGATTCCAATCCACCCATTCCGGTTTCAACAGCTGCTTATCTGTTCCTATATGAAGAATTACTGTAAAGCGGTACAGCGTACGTTCATTATTTCCATTTCCAGTTTTCCAACGGATATCTACGTGGGTTATATCCGGAAATCTTTCTGTGAGCTGATAAAAATAATCAGGAGCAAAACATAATTCTTCCTCTTTCATCATTTCCTGATCTACCAGCCAGCGAAATTCATCAATCCCTGTATGTTCCTGTATTTTATCCAGACAGAGACGGGATTTAAAAGTATGTAGCAGGCGATAATCTCTCACATCTCCGATAATAATACGGCCATATCCATTGAGACGTGTTATATTGTCCGAAATAATATCTGTAAGATAATCTTCTCCCGAAAAGTATTGTATTACCGAGTTAAGTACTATTGTATCAGCACCCTCTATTTCATTGGATCTCATCTCATGGGCAGCACAGGCATGCAGCTGTGTAGCAGGGAAATTATTGGGATCATCTTTAATGTGGCTGTGCAATTTTTCGATGGAATGATGTGAAAGATCAATCCCTGTGTATTGTTTAATATGAGGTGCCAGCCGATCATAAAGCGAGCCTGTACCACATCCTATCTCAAGCACATGCTGTGGCTGGTGTGCAAGAATTATCTGACTACTATCATTGAGCCATTCTTTCCTTTCTGTTTCAGGAATGGCTTCTCCTGTAAAAGAATCATACCAGCCAATGGTATCAGATACTGCCGTTCCGTCATCTGAATATTTTTTATCATACGTTTTTTCATAGTGCCTCTGCCATTTATTCACATGATCCTGATAAAGAGACTTCTCAAAGTTTTTTACTTTGCTTAGATCAGGCACATAATAGCAAACCAATTTTTTATCTGACTGATCCTCTGAGTTTTTTATAACAACACAGCTTTCAGCTACTTCCGGCAATTTATTTAAGGCATGTTCTATCTCACCCAATTCAATACGGTAGCCACGTATTTTTACCTGATGGTCTATACGGCCCAGGTATTCTATCGTTCCATCTTCTAACCATTTTCCCAAATCGCCTGCTCTGTACAGCTTTTCGTGTTCGTCTTCACTGAACGGATTCCTCACAAACCGTTCTGCAGTAAGCTCTTCTCTATTCAAATATCCCGTGGCAACGCCCTCACCGGCAATACACAGTTCTCCCGGTACACCAATAGGAACTGGCTGCAGATTCTTATCCAGAATGTAAGCCCATAATGTAGGAATTGTTTTACCTATAATACTGCCGCTGCCATTCATCTCTTTTTCTGTAATTTCCTGATAAGTAACATGTACTGTAGTTTCTGTAATCCCATACATATTGATTAATTTGCAGGCAGGGAATAATTTGTGCCAGCCCTTTAAACGCAACGGATGCAGTGCTTCCCCCCCAAAAATAACATAACGGACTCCTAAGGAAACCGGATTCAGCAGAATATACTCCTGTAATACATAAAATGCTGAAGGGGTTTGATTAAGAACTGTTACTCCCTCATTAACCAACAGCTTCGTAAACGCCATGGTATCACGTGCTACAGTACGAGGAACAATCACCAGACGACCTCCGTAAAAAAGAGCTCCATACATTTCCCAGACAGAAAAATCAAAACAATAAGAATGGAACATGGTCCATACATCATGCTCATTAAAATCGTACAACGGAACAGAAGTCATAAACAAACGAACCACATTACGATGAGGAATTATCACTCCTTTAGGGCGGCCTGTAGAGCCGGAAGTATAAATAATATAAGCAGGCTGCCCCGGATCACAGGCAGGTAAATCAGCTGTAAGTCCGGTGACGTCCCAATCACCATCCACACAAATTAACCGGGATTCATATATTTTTTTTACTACAGGCAATGTACGTTCTACTACCAATACAACAGGCGCATTTGTATCACTCAGAATAAAGCCAATACGATCTTCAGGATATTCGGGATCTACAGGAATATATACACCACCGGCTTTTAATATTCCCAGAATACCGACCATCATTTCCAAACAGTGACCTGTACATATTGGCACCAATGTTCCTTTATCAACACCTGCAAGCCGGAGATGCACCGCAAGCCTCGTAGACTGTTCATCAAGTGTACGATAGCTGAGATCTTCTCCTTCAAAGCTAACCGCAATATGATCAGGGGTCCGCATCACCTGATCTGCAAATAGCCCCACAATGGTTTGCTGGGTAGGATAAGTGGCAGGAACACCACTGAATGAATATAGTAACTGGTCTGTTTCAGCTGTGCTTAGCATCGTCATTTTACCGATAGACCTATCAGGAGCTGTAACCACGGATCGCAATAACGTTTCAAAATGCCCCAATAAGCGTTCAATAGTAGAAGCCTTAAAAAGATCATTGCAATACGCTACATCTGCATATAACCCATCCGGGGTTTCGTGTATTGAAAAATGAAGATCGAACTGGCTGGTACGGTAGCGGTGGCTTATGGGATCTACCATTATTTCGTCGAGCTTATTCATTTCCATATCCGGAGCATTCTGTAATACGAATACTACCTGGAAAAGAGGGTTTCTGCTGGTATCCCGTTCTCCCTGGACCTGATTTACAACCCTCTCAAAAGGTACCTCCTGATGGTCATATGCTTCCAGAAGTGTTTTTTTGACACGTTGTAATGCTTCACGGAAACCAGGCTGCCCACCCAAATCGGTACGTAAAGCAAGCGTATTTACAAAGAAACCAATCAACGGTTCAAATTCCTGCTGCAAACGACCTGAGATAGCACCACCAACACAAATATCATCTTGAGAACAATAACGGTGTAACAATACTTTAAATGTTGTAAGCAGTGTCATATATAAAGTGACATCCTCTTTTACTGAAAATAATTTTAACTGTTCTGTAAGTTCTTTGTCTACCCTGAACTTCATAGAATCACCACGAACACTTTGTTTTGCAGAACGAGCGTAATCGGTAGGCATATTCAGTAAAACCACACCATTGAGTTTGCTTTTCCAATAATCAAGCTTCTCAGCCAACACGGCTTCCTGCTGACGCTGCCAAACCGAATAATCCTTATACTGAAACGGTAGTGCTGCCAATGCTGGCTCTTTACCTTGCTGGTAAGCCCGGTAACAAGTATCAAGTTCTTTTGTTAAAACAGACAAAGACCAACCATCAGCCGCAATATGGTGAATATTGATCACCAGTATATGTTTCTGTGAAGAAAGTGGAATAAGATGTGCGCGGAGCATATGTTCATCAGATAAATCGAAAGGTCTGGTTACCAGATCATCCATCAGAAACTGAACACTTTGTTCATCTGAGGCTGAAAAATCATCTTCATACATATCGATCTTCCATGTATTTTTTTCCAGTATATGCTGATAAGGTACGCCGTCATCCTGGCGGATCACAGTACGCAGCACTTCATGACGGTCAATCATATACCTCAGTGCTTTTTCCAGTGATGGTATATCAAGCTCACCTGTGAGCCTGAATGCTAAAATGATATGATATTGTACGGAACCATGCAAACGATCAAGAAACCACATCCTTTCCTGACCAAATGACAATGGCAGTTTTCCTGTGTGATATTCCTCTGACCTGATAACTTTCTCTGTGGGTTCCTCCTCCTGCAGTTGATCAATATAGGCCGCAAGACGTTCTATGGTTTTACAAGTGAATAATACGGTAGGTGCCACACGCTGTCCCCATTCGTTTTTAATAAAAGCACTTATACGCATGGCCATTAGAGAATGGCCGCCCAGGTGGAAAAAATTATCGCGGATACCCACTTCCGGTACCTGCAGTAAATCCTGCCATACTTTAGCTAACCTATGCTCTGTTTCATTACGCGGTCTGTCACTCTGCTCCACTACCGTGTTTTCAGGAATGGGTAATGCCTTTCGGTCTACTTTGCCGTTAGAATTGAGTGGAAGTGCTTCCATCAAAACAATATGGGCAGGAATCATATAGCCCGGCAGCTTCATTTCAAGCCATTGCAACAATAGGTCTTTTTTATATGGATTTTCCGATTCAACAACGTAAGCAACCAGCTGAAGAACACCGGTAGCATCTGGTCTGGCCATAACCACAGCCTGTTTTATCATAGGTGACTGAAGTAATACAGCTGTTATTTCTGCCGGTTCTATACGGAATCCCCTGATTTTCACCTGATCATCCGCACGGCCTACAAAAAGAATATTTCCGTCCGGTAACCAACGCACCAGGTCACCGGTTCTATAAAGTTTTTCACCCTTATTTTCTTTAAACAAATGGGATACAAAAGCAGCATCAGTAAGCTCTGGTTTCTTATAATATCCATTAGTTAATCCCGCACCTCCCACATACAGCTCCCCGGTAACTCCAATGGGAACAAGCTCCTGATGTTTGTTAAGAATATAAGCACTCCGGAAATTCAGTGGTTTGCCAATAGGAACTTCTTCAGGTAAATTATTATTACCGATTAAATATCCCATTGAAAAAGTGGTATTTTCAGTAGGTCCGTAACCATTTACAATTTGTAAGTTTTTACAATGAGCAGCCACCTTCCGGGCATGCTGAACAGAGAAACGTTCTCCACCAACAATAACTGCTGTTAATGTTTCAAATACCGAAACATCGGTATCCGCCAGCAAATTAAACCATCCTGTAGTAAAAAACATTTTAGTGACTTTCTGCGTACGAATAATGGATTTTAATGTTGCAGCATCCATCAATTCTGCTTTGGTTGCCATTACCAGTGTGCCCCCGTTTAATAATGCTCCCCAATATTCAAAAGTACTTGCATCAAAAGCAAAAGAACCACCAGCCAATATACAGTCGTTCGCTGTAATCGGAAAATAATCTGTTGCCTTTACTAAACTGACTACATTTCGGTGGGTCACCATTACTCCTTTAGGTTTACCCGTTGAGCCCGAAGTAAACATTATATAGGCCATGTCTGTGTTTTGAATGGCAATATCTGTTATTGCTCCTGAATGCAGCTGCAGGCTGTCTATACATATAATTTCCGGGGCAATAAACCGTGAAGCATAATGAAGGGTGGTCACCACAATTTTGCTGTCTACTTCTTCCATCAACACCTGTAATCGCTCAGCAGGAAGATCCGGTTCAACCGGCACATAAGCAGCCCCTGCTTTAAGAATTGCTAAAATAGCAATCATCAGTTCCGGTGTACGTTCCATACATAAAAGCACAGGCATACCAGGCTTTACTCCTCTTTCTTTGAGGTGTACAGCCAGTGCATCAGAAAGTGTCGCCAGTTTTGAATAAGTAAATCTTTTTTCACCTGCAATTACTGCAACAGCATCAGGCTGTGCAGCAACCTTTGCAGCAAACATGGAGATAACGGTATCTTCAGAAGTATATATTTCTTTGTTGTTTGAATACTGTTCCAATAACGATAATTCTTCAGAAGGCAGTACCTGAATATTTTTTAGCTGAGCTTCAGGATTATAGCTGCATTGCTCAAGAATGTATAAAAACCGGCTGGCAAAAAGCTGTATCTCTTCGGGAGAAAAATAAATTTTGTTATAAATAAACTCTAACTGTAACGGCTGATTGTTACCAAAGTCCCTCCAAAATATTTCTAACGGAAGTGTCTGATAATTGTTTCTCACCAGTTTCAGGTCTGAAAGTATGTCTCGTCCAAAGTCCAGTGCAAAATCAAGTCTTCCATGATTCACAATAATCTCAAAGGGAGATGTTCTTTCTTCATCAACGGGGAATAGCGTAGTAAAATCGGAAACCATGTAGCGGTAATGCGGATAGCTTTCCTTTTGAGCTGCCATTATATCTGCCAATAATTCATAAAATGATTTCTCCGGATCATATTGACAGGAAAATGGCAGGATCCCGGAAAACATTCCTACAGAGGAACGTTCGAAATCAGTTCTCCTTTTATGCAATGTTACTCCAAGGGTAAAGGTATTTTCTTCGGTAACCTGACCAAGATAAATAGTTAATACTGCCAGCGAAAATGCAGATAAACCAGCACCTGCACCGTTTTTTAAAGAATCCAGGTACGCGGTCTGTGCAGTATTCAGTTCTATGGTATATAATCCACTGGTCTCTTTTCCTTTTATGGGATATTTCTTGTCAAGTAATGAGGGAAGAGGTTCCGTAAATTTATTTCTCCAATATTCTCTGGTTTCTTCATAAACATGAGATTTATAGCACTCATCAGCAGTTTTCATCAGTGTTACATAAGATGGACCTTCTTTTATCCTATTAATGGCCGATGTATTTTCCCGATAGTATTGTGCAACTTCTTTAAGCCAATTGGATAAACCGAAACCATCTAAAATGATATGATGATAATGAATAAAATACCAATATGTATCATCATTAATCTTTAATAAATAGTGTTTATGGGGATAGTGCCCCGGCTTCAATACTATGGGTATATTTAGCTGTTCCTGCATCCATATCAATGCAATTTCTTCGGATTCTCCGCTAAAATCCTTTTCCGTAAACACTGTTGAAGGAAGCTCTGCCACAAGGATTGCCGTTGAATCTAAGTCATCAATATCAAACTGTAACCGGAACACATCATAGGCAAATAACATTTGTTTAACAGATGAGAAAAAAATGTTTTTATCCAAAGGACCTTTTAATGTTAAATAGCAACCCTGGCTATAGCGCAGACTGGTCGGATTCATTACCTGGTCAATAAAAATATCTCGCTGTGCGGGATGTAAAGGATAATGGATTGTACTCATTTAGATATTAGTTTAAAAAAATTAACAGATATATGTTTTTATTGTCTTTATCATTTATATTTTTAGGATACATCCATTTTCAGCAATGTTCTGCATTACGAAATTTTCAAATGGATGTCCTGAATTCTTCGTGGATTGATTTCTTTGCCGGATATATTCTGACCCGTCACTTGATTTTTCAAATGTGCCGGTTTATGCTGCAATAAAGGTGCAGTACCAATGGCAAGCCCTGCATTCATCTCTTTACGAGAGACTCAGAAAAGAAAACTACTATAAAATACCTGACGTGATAAGTGCATAAGCGATCAGCTTTCCAATGTCTTTTATAAATTTTGTTGAAGCAGTGTGGTTATGTAGAGAAAAGCCTTCCAGTCCTTCAGCATTTAATCTTCTTCTATTGATCAGGTAACATATAGTACAACCTGTAACAAAAAAGAAAACGTCCATAATAAGAAAGGTATAGTTCATGATTTTAGTTTTTTGATGCGGCATAAAATTAACAAAATAACTCTTACAGTGGTGATATTTTTAAAAAAAAAATCATTGTAATAATCACATTTTGTTAAACATATCCTTAGTATCAAAAGTTAGAGAGAAAGATAATTTCTTTTCTTTGAGCCATCCAGATTCCTGATATGTCCTTATTTTGTACTTCTGGAATCCACCTGATTGTAAAGGAAAAACTTCTATTTCTATTGGGCCTTATTAAAAAAACACAAAGTGTAAGAGTATTACTACTATTGAACATTACAGATTGGGCTTTTCAAAAAGATTCTTTACCAAATGGTAATTTGTCAGACAACAATTATTCTTAATTTTATGGAAATGAAAGACTTTATAGAATACCTATTACTGTTTGGTAACCTGAACCAACAGCAAATTGAACTGATCACAAGCAAAGCAAAAGAAATAGAACTTAAGAAAGATGAATATTTTGCAGAAGCAGGAAAGGTTTTGAAACAGGTAGCCTTTGTTACTGACGGTAATTTCCGTATTTGCTATTACAATAATAAAGGGGAAGAAATTACCAAAATTTTCATAGAAGAAAAGCATTTACTTTTTAACCTCAAAAATGTACCTTCTACAGAATATATTCAGGCGGCAACAGATTGTCAACTTCTTATATTTTCCAATTCTGACTGGAAGGAAATTTCCGACACCATCATCGGCTGGGAAACTATCATTCAAAAGATTACCAATAAATCGCTGGTTCAAAAACTGGAAAGGGTAAGTCCGTTAGTATCACAGGATGCCACCACCCGCTATTTGGAATTTATGGAAAAATATCCTACACTTGTCAACCGTATTCCCCTTTCATACATCGCTTCCTACCTGGGAATTACTCAACAATCGTTAAGCAGAATAAGAAAAAACATCCGTTAAGTTGCTTTTTACCAAATGGTAAACAGGTCTATTTTTAAACGATGCATTTTTGCAGTATCAATTGTAAAAATTTAAAAATGAACAACACAATTTTCATTACAGGGGCTTCTTCAGGATTGGGAAAAGCAACCGCCCAATTATTTGCCTCAAAAGGATGGACTGTAACTGCAGCAATGCGACGACCTGAAAAAGAAACAGAACTTACACAGTTAGCCAATGTTCATCTCTTGAAATTAGACCTCAGCAATGCCCAGGAAATTGCTAACATAGCACATGAAGCAGAGAGAATAGGCCCGGTAGACGTGCTGTTTAATAATGCAGCATATGGGCTTATGGGGGCTTTTGAAGGAACTACCGATGAACAGCTGGCTCAGCAAATTAACACCAATTTTTTGGGAACCATGCTTATTACAAAAGCATTCCTTCCCTATTTCAGAGCAAGAAAAAACGGAACCATTATGACTGTAACCTCTTCTACCGCAAACATTCCTTATCCATTTGTGGCCGTTTATGCCGCAACAAAGTCTGCACTGGAAACATGGACAGAAGGAATGAGTTATGAATTAGACGGGTTGGGTATAGTCATCAAAACAATAGTGCCCGCTTATATGAAGACTGGTTTTGGAAATAATGCACAGATGGTTACCCATGAGGATTATCACGAAGTTTTTAATCAATATATTACAGCAATGAGAGGAGATGCAGCCACTCAGCGTGATACTCCCGAAAGTATTGCAGATATTGTTTACGAAGCAGCTACAGATGGAAAGAAACAATTGCATTATACCGCAGGTAGCCTAGCTTCATCAGAATACATCTGGTTAAGAAAAGACGGAATTGATACTGTAATCGACAGTATGAAAAAAAGATTTTTCGGATAAGAAATTTCCATTTTCCATGCCGGGGGCAAGAGTTTTACCCCCAATATGTTATTTTTCAAAATTTCTCAGATTACCACAATTCCCTTTACCTTGAAATTGTTACGTGCTTGTATTGCTATTGCGTTTGCTGTACATTGAACACCGTGCCTGCAGGATCGGTAATCCAGTGCATATTTTCAGGAAGCTCCTCAATTTCGTCACAGGTTTCCACACCGTTTGACTGCAGATATTTTGTAGCTTCTTCTACATCAGGAACAGTAAGCTGTAACCAGGTTTCGGAATGCGTGTAGTTGTCCACACAATCTAACCATATTATATTACTGCCGAATTTCACTTCATGTGTTCTGGAAACAGTGGGATTAGCAATGGGCTTTTCTTCAACATCCAATTTCAAAATATCCCTGTAAAAAGCCACTGTTTTTTCGTACTTATTTTTAGGAATTTTTATAGCTATATTAACTCCTGCCTCAAATTTTATATCCATAGTATATATTTTTTCAATAGTAATCCCAAAAATTAAACAGATAAGTTCTCACTCTTGGCTAGATTTCAATATTACCTGTTAGAACCTCGCCGTCACGTTTATAGTTGGCTATGATTACCCCTTTTGATGTCACATGGCTCTCTGTCAGGACAAAGGTTGCCGGAACTGCATGATCGTCAAACAGTCTTTTTCCTTTACCAAGAATCAGCGGATAGATTTTAAGGCGAATTTCATTTACGAGGTCGTGTTTCAACAACAGATGAATAAGCTCACTGCTTCCCCAAACCTGGATATCAGCTCCTTCAGACTGTTTAAGATTCTGTATATCCGCCAGATTCCTGAGAAAAACGGTATGTTTCCAATCAGATTTTTCCATAGTTTGGGACAGTACATATTTCGTTCCCTCATTAATAGCGGGCCAGAAGTTAGCATGATCCGGCCAGTAGGATGAGAAAATGTCAAATGTTTTCCTTCCTAAAAGATAGTCAGCCTGCTTCATTTCTTCCTGCATGATCTGACCAAAAAGCTCATCTCCATAAGATACTGTCCAGCCACCATATCTGAAGTCTCCGGACACATCTTCTTCAGGACCTCCGGGCCCCTGCATCACACCATCCAGTGTGATCATTGATAAAACGGTTATATTTCTCATATTGATCTGTTTAATTAATATATTTTTTATTCCAATTTGATCTAAGTTACTTTAAAAAGCTGTTTAAGTAGCTCAGAATCGTTGCAGTCTGCATCATCAGGGTAACGTGCCCCTGTCCCGGAACAATAGCCAACTGAGATTTCGGCATGGGAGCCATATCTGCAGAGATGCCACCTCCCAGTAGTTTATAGGTTTTTGCCAGCTCCGTTTTATCCAGTCCATCATTATCACCGGCTATAATTAAAACAGGTGCCGGAATTTTCGAAATATTGGAATCCCCCAGGTCGAAAGGCTGCCCTGCAGATGCAATCATTTGCTCCAGAAATTTTGTCCATTTTGTTTTATCGGGAGCAACAGCATTATAGGCTTCCTGCATAGGGCTGTTCATAAAAAGTTCAGGTTTCATTGCCTTAAAAGCATTTCTTACCTCGGGAACCCACCCGGTACTTTTATAGGTAGCAGAAATAATTACCAGCTTATTTAGTTTTTCAGGGCTTTGTATGGCAAACTGGTAAGCCACAGCTCCTCCAAAACTATACCCTATTACATCTGCCTTATCTATTTTAAGGTAATCCAATACCCCTTTTACATCACTTGCTAAAGTAGTATGTGATAATTTTCTGTCTGAAAATGGGGTATGTCCGTGTCCCTGCAATTCTACAGCAATTACCTTATGGTTCTTAGACAAGTCCGGGATCAGTTGCCCCCAGTTCATATCAATTGTCATAAAAGCACCGTGTAATAATACAATGGGCTTGCCCTCACCATATACTTCATAATATATTTTGCTGCCGTTCACAGGCACATAACCACTGCCGGACGGAGTTAGTTTTTGTCCATATAATGTTGTTACCGTAAACATAATAATAAGCATTATGAATAATGGTTTAATAAACTTAGAGGATTTAAATAAATTTTTCATAGTATGATTTGGATTTTGTTCATCAAAAAAACTGTTAATCAAAATTACCAACTTGCTGTGAAAACTCACTTGTCACAAGACAAGATTTTATTCGGATGAAATCATTTTTTTGCATTTCGTTTAAACAGATACTTTTTCAGGTGTTCAGGGCATCTTTCATTTATTTAATTAATAAATTTTAACATAAAATACCATTCAAACAAAATCAATAAAGAGAAAAAATTCAGAATAATATTACTTCAGTTCACAAAATTTGATTAATTTCGAATTACAAACAAGCTTATTATTATGAAAAATTTAAAAAAAATCCAAAGACAGGAAATGAAAGCAATTAAGGGAGGAATCAACTGCCCAGGTGGTCAGATATGCTTAATCAGCGGAAAATGGCAATGTATGCCATATGACGGATGTGGTGGTGGAAACCAGCCTTAATTGTAAGTTGAACCCAATTAATTACTTTATTATGAAAAATTGTAAGAAAATTTCAAGAGATCTGTTAAAGAGTATTAATGGTGGAGCATCAGGCTGTTCCGAAGCATGCTGCCCACCTCCGGGAATAAAAAGATGTCCATGGGTGATATGTGTAGCCCCATGTGATATATTAAGTTAACAACTTAAAAGGTATTAATACATACCATTCAGAAATAAATAAGCCTTGGAATTTTTTGATTCTAAGGCTTATTTTTGTGTATGAGCAGGAACGATAATGGAATATCAGATTCTACTTTTGAGATTCTTGTGCATATCAATTAACAGGAAATCAGTGAAGATTTTATTATTTCTCATTACACTGAGCAACATAACTCGTTGGATACATACATATACTCAATAACGGCACGTTCTTCATTGAATTTTAAATTATACTGATGTTCCATATTCAGGTTGTGGAAACTCATTAGGGATTTTATAATGTACAGCGCCTTCTTTATGATGCCATGCTCCCATTCCTGAGATCATTAAGGCCATATTATGAACAAAACGAGCCACATTCTTTTGGTGTAAGCCAAAATCAGGAACATTATTCTGCAGTCCTATAAATTCATTGACATATTGATCATGGATATTCCGCACTTCAGCACAAGCCTCTTCCAATGAAATTTTGTACTGATCCCGTAGTACAAGTATAATGTTCAGAACTTCTGTATCAACAGCTAATCCTCTTTCCCATGAAGAGAAATCATTCTGGATTGTAATGATACGACACATCAGCATTTTTAACCGTTTGATAACGGGATGCTCAGATATAAAGTTCGGAATTATAAAATTGATAGACGGCTCAACCAGATTTACATAAGGGTATATAGAAATAGAATACTCACAGACTAGCAACAGGGTATCCAGAGCAGGAAATTGTTTTTTTAACCTATAAGGTATTTCTTCCATCATACCATAAGTAGTAAAGTTATAAAAGTCCTTTGTCCACCGATGAAACCAGTCATCATTCACATAGGGAAGAAGCTCCTCTCTGCTTAAAGCAACCTGTCTTATTAAACCTATATCATCAGCCCTGGGTTTCTGCCCCATCATTACATCCATGATATGATCCCTGATATCAGCAAGCTGATGGACAGGACACAGCTTATGGTAATCATCAAATAATGTAAGCCATACAATAAATCTGGCCATAGGTCTTACCAGTTCCTTACTGCTTGCCGCAGGAAACATATACGATGCAGTCTCTACCAAACCCTGATTTTTGTATTTAGTACGGGCAACTTCGGACATGAACAAATAATCTGTATCAATCCAACCATTTTGTTCTTCATAAAATGACTGTGAGAAGGGTCCTATTTCATAAGGCCAGGGATATTGTAAAACAGAAATATCTTTTTGCTTCATGATTAAATGTTTAAGGTTATTAATAATGCAGCGCTTACTAAATTTCTTTTTGAGTCTGGCTTCGGCTCAACCTCTCCTTTAGTTCCAGGGCACTCGGAAATTCAGTTTTATTATAGCGGTCAAGTTGGGTTGATATATTTTTCCATCCACTGAGCACCATACTCATATAGTGTACCCAGTTTACAACAGCATCCTGCCATATTCCAAAATCAGGAAGAGAAGCCTGTAGTTCTATGAATTCTTTCAGATCTTCATTATGAAGGCGCAAATCTTCAAGACAGGCTTCTTTCAAAGACATCTGACGTTCATGCTGGATTACCTTTACAATATTGTAATAAATACTGTCGGTTGCCTCATCTTTCAATACAGACTGTACTTCATTGAAAAAGGTAACCAGATGACAGGCCAGTGTCTGTAAACGGATGATCACCGGGTGCTCATGGATCTCCTTCGGAAGAATAATTCCTGTTTCCAGCTCTGTAAGCTGAAGGAAAGGGTAAAGGCAGATAGAGTTTTCACGTAAGGCAATACATTCACTCACACTGGGATAGGCTTTATTTTTCTTGTATTTTAATTCGGTTTCTAATCCTGTAAAATATTTGCTGATCATTTTTGTAAACCGGAAAACCGATTCCTGAGGAATAAACTGTAATAGCTCCTGTCTTAATGCGGCCAGCATAGGACCTAACGGGATTCCGGAATCTTCAGCACTGATCTCACCATTGAGTATGGCAATTGATTGGGCATGTATATGTCCGATATCTTCAGGCTCACTTTCTTCATAAAGGTCATCATTGTAGAGGGTCCACAGCATTAGCCTGCAGATGGGTTTGAACCGTTCTGGTGATGCAGTTGGAAACCATTGGGCCGCAATATGGGCTGTCTTTGTTTTTTTGTACTTTTTGCGTAGATCGGGATTCTGCTCATAAAGCCACAGGTATTCCCCGTCGATCCATTGTTTCTCGGTGATCTCCTGCAATTGCTCGGCATTGGGATTTTTAAGTGTTGGGAACGGGTACCTGAACTGATTGCGAAGCAGTTCAAGGGTGTTAAAATTTTCATTGCTCATGATTTTATGTTTTAATGGTTCTTTTTTCAGAGAATGTATAGTTTTTTACATATAGCAAACTATATTGGAATCACTATCAAACTAATTACCAATCAGATACAATCATGAATAATGTGAACTAATATATATAAATTTATTATTATTATACTATTAAAATGTTATTTTTATTAAAAATAAACACAAACCAAGACTGAAAGCCAATTTATTTATTATAACTCAAATTATCAGCTGCAGAATTTCCAGTATTCTAAGAGCCAAAACATACTTACAAGAGTACAAAACAAGTGTAATCAATAAATTTTATATATTTTTTTTACCTATTTTAACAGTATGACTTGCCACTGACATAAACCCCAGATATAGTATTGACTGTTTTTACCATAGAAAACGGTAAAGTTTTGAGATTTAAATCTTTGTTGTATATTCCACAGGAATAAGTTATTATTGTTTAAAAATAATCTTTTTCTAAATAATTGTTTGGATGATTACTATATATCGTAAAATAGCGTTGCTTGAAGGGATTTCTTACCTGATTTTACTGTTCATTGCAATGCCTTTAAAATACATTCTTAATATAACGGAAGGTGTAAAATACTTTGGATGGATCCATGGGATGCTGTTCCTTATATTCTTGGTAGTTCTTATATTAGCCTCAATAAAATACAGATGGAGCCTTAAAAGAATTACAATCTATTTAATTGCTTCAATATTACCTTTTGCCCCTTTTATATTAGATAAAAATCTGAAAAAAGAATATTCATAACTGAAGATTAAGGTCTGTAATTTCATGCGAAAACATACGAAAAAAGCAGATAACATAAATGCTATCTGCTTTTTTTTAACATTGAGAAAGTTTTGAGGCTTTCTACTGAATTTATACTACTCGAACATTAACTGCGTTAATGCCTTTTTTACCGTTTTCTAAATCGAATGTTACAGTGTCGTTTTCGCGTATCTCATTAATTAAACCTGATGTATGTACGAAAACATCTTGACCTCCATTTGATGGTGTAATAAAACCAAAACCTTTGGCGTCATTAAAGAATTTTACTGTTCCTTGTTGCATTATATTATAAAATTATGTATTTATTAAATTTTTTGGCATTTGCCATTACTTTACTGATAACCATACCTTTAAAGCAATTAATCAATCTGTAAACAAAAATGAAGTTGGTATTTTTAGCGTATTGAAAAATATTCAATTTGGAAAAGAAACTTACCTGATATATTGATGACAAAAATAGCGGCTGAAAAAGCGAAGACTGGCAAAAAGAGTAACCTCAAAATATCAGAAGAAGCATTGGCAGGAGCCTGATTATTTTACAAATGTAAGCATAAATTATTGAAAAACAAAATCTTTGGTGTTTTTTATACCTGGACAGCATAAAAGAATTGTCCGGGATCTGGCAAAACCGCATAGTCAGCATTTTCTTCATACTCCCAATTTTCCATTTTTGTAGCACTTATGTTTAATAGTCGCCCTATTTCTTCTTTCTGATTTTCAGCATGATATTTTCTTGGCTTATGTGAATTGGTTGTTTCAACGTTAACTGTCTTTTTTTTATCTTGCTCTAAAATTAGAATGGCCGGAATCTTTGGTAACCTCAGCATTGGGTTATATAAACATAGTCAACAAAATACAATAAAATGACAAGGAAATTAGGAATAAAATTAAATGGCGATATTGAACTGGATGATTTTACGATTACCGGGCTAATCAAGATCACAGAATTGCCGGAATACTTCACTGCCACAGAATCAACACCGTTTCAGGTACTCGGCAATAAGATACAGGTACAGTTTAGCAATGCTGAAATAGAACTGACTGACAGTTCCCCCCATTTATCTTTAAGGTTTGAAGATGGTATTCTGGTTTCTATATTTATTACAGTTAAGGAATTGGACAATCAATATAAAAATGCAGAAGATTTTTATATCAAATCCGGAGAAAGGCGGTCTCAATACAAAAGATGGCTTAACCGCCATATTTCTTTTAATATAAATGATTTTGCTGCAGGATCAATTGGTGTTGGAGAAGACAAAAGTAATACTGTATTCATTTACCTCCACACCAAGAACAATAATTGGGCTACTATTTAGGGAATCAGATTATTCAACCATTGATGTAAGCTTTTTCGTCTTTTTGAATTCCGTCAGGCTCATATTATGTTGTTTTTTAAAAAACTTATTCAGGTGGCTTTCATCTGAAAAACCAAACTCGGTTACAATTTCATTCACCCGCATATCACTGAAAAGAAGTCGATGCTCGATCAGTCTCATTTTATAATTCAATATAAAATGCTGTACGGTTTCTCCACATTGTTTTTTAAAATAACTTCCAAGATAGCTTTCAGAAAAACCAAATTTCTGAGATATCGCAGAGACCTTCAGCAATGCCGGATCATGGATGTTACCCTGGATATAATTGATGATATCCAGTACTCTTTTATCAGTATTGGAAGCCACGTTCTCCGCTCTCATCTTTGAAATATTTCTGGCGGCTATTACAATCAATGCATTCACATAATGTAATGTCAGTTCCTCATGATAGAGGTCAGGATGCTCCAGACCATGGAGCAGCGAGGTTACAATGGAATCAACCAAGACAATGTCGGGCTTATTTTGCAAAATACATCCAGACAGAAAAGAAGCCCCATACAATAAACATTCCATAGAATTAATACTGTTCCACTTATATTCCTTTACATAGCGTTCACTAAACTTCACGAGCAAAAGATCAGTTTTTTCAACAATTTCCAGATAGTGCAGATCATTAGGTGTCAGGAGAATAAGACTTCCTTCACTGTAAGAAGCCATATTATTATTGATCTTAAGGAACCCTTTTCCTGAAATGACATATACAATCTGAAAAAAGGAAAATTGACTGTCTTTTAAAGGACAGTTTGCGGCCTGATGGTATTCTACCTTTACCAATTGATCTATATTCTCTCTTTTCATGTGGTAAAAATACCCATTTATCATTAAAATATACTGATTTTTTACAATTTTTCTGTTCAAATTTGCTACATCAAAATTGTAAGCATTCATGAAAACATCAATCTATGTTCTGGCGCTGGGAGCTTTCGGCATTATTACCACTGAATTCGGGATAGTCGGTATCCTACCCACTATTAGCCGGCAGTTCGGTGTATCAATAGATACGGCAGGATGGCTGCTTAGCGCCTTTGCCATAACTGTAGCTGTTTCTTCCCCCTTTATCACTTCATTTACAACCAAAATAAACCGGAAGTTCTTGCTATGCCTGGTCATGAGCATATTTGTTCTTTCTAACTTAATCTCTGCATTTTCCACCAATTTCACGACACTCATGATCGCCAGGATATTACCGGCGATACTGCATCCTTTATTCTGGAATATTTCTATAGCCATTGCATTCAAGGAAAAAGGAGCAAAAGGGGTGTCTACCGTAATGTTGGGATTAAGCTTAGCTACAGTGCTCGGCATCCCCTTAACAACCTATGCTGTAGACCTTTTCCATCATTGGCAGGCTTCATTTTTCCTCAGCAGTGCAATAAGTTTAATTGCTTTTATTGGCCTTTTAGTATTCATCCCCTCTCTTCCTGCAGATAACACAAGATCCACTCAGAATCAGCTAGCCGTATTGAAAAGCCCTCTTTTATGGCTCAACCTGATTTCCAGCATTGCCACGCTGGCGGCAATGTTTGCCAGCTATACCTACCTTACTGCCTTTCTTGAACAGGTTACAAAGATGGATGGTGCCCAGATCAGTATGATGCTGCTCCTTTTCGGTGGTATGGGAACGCTTGGGAACTGGCTTATGGGAATTGCATTGAACCGCAATGTACTTATGACTGCAAGACTATTTTTAATCCTTCTAGTAACAGTACAGATTCTTGCCTATTACCTTGGAGGAATTTTTACTCCTATGGTCATCATTGTTTCCTTTTGGGGAATGATCCATACTGGTGGTTTCCTGGTTTCAAATATCCGGACCACACAGTCTGTTCCGCATCATGCACTGGAGTTTGTTAACAGCTTATTGACTTCATCTTTTAACATTGGAATTTCCTTAGGTGCATTTCTCGGCGGGATAGTGAGTGCCTATTACGGAGTTCAGTATGTTTTATGGGTGAGTGTTTTATTGTTGACACTAACATTTATTCTGAGCTTTGTAACCTTTCCGAAAAATAGTACAGAAAATGAAGAGGCAAGACAATTGAAACATGCAGCACCTGCATGTGAACACAGTTAATTATTTTGTAACAACGAATTACTTTCAATAGAAAACAACCTTTTGCACTGGCAGGAGTTTCCCGTCAACAACAATGCAGCTGGAACTATCAATATTTTAAATTTTTTATATATAAACAAATACTCATGCGCAACAAAATATTAATTACCGGAGGCTCCGGAAAAATTGGAAGCCACTTTATCAAATCTTTTTCAGCTCAATATGAATTGAGAGTTTTTGACCTTCATCTTCCCAAGGTTCAGGATGCATCCGTTGAATATTTTCAGGGAAATCTTACGGATAAGGAATATCTCATGCAGGCTTGTAAAAATGTGGACATTGTTATTCATCTGGGTGGTATTGCCAGTCCCGATGCTACATTTGATGATTTACTGGACGCCAATATCATTGGAACAAAGAATGTCATTGATGCAGCCATTGCAGCCGGTTGTAAAAAAATTATTTATGCAAGCAGTGCACAAACAATAGAAGGCTATCCAAAAGATGTTCAGCTTAACCCCGAGATGCCTGTAAAGCCCGGAAACTTATACGGTGTTTCCAAATGTTTTGGAGAAGCTCTCCTTTCCTACCATTGTTTTAGCAGCGATTTAAACGCGATATGTCTTAGGATCGGAGCCTATGAATTTCCGCAGGATTTCACAGAAATGAACGCCCGGGACCTAAGTGCCTACCTGCATCCCGATGATCTAAATCAGCTCCTGCATCTGTGCATTGAATCTAAAAATATAAAATTTGAAATAGTAAATGCCATTTCTAATAATACATACAAGCGACTTGACATTCAGAAGACCAAACTTCTAACGGGTTATGATCCCCAGTATAATTCTTTTGATCTGTTTAAGCTTAAAAAGTAAATTAAGATCTGTTTGAAAAGCATTAATAATGGGCAGCAAAGTTGACCATCACAATTACACACTGAAATTCAATAATTTACAAAAGTTTGCGTGGCACTTTTCTGAATACTAAAAGTGTCACTACCTTTTGGAGCGTTTTCATTTTACTTGATACATTGGAAAGATAAATTCGCGTTTAAAGTCATCGTTTTCATTATATAAGAATTCTTCGATTATGATTGATTTTTCACTTTTTACAGTTTGGATAAAAATTTTTGCCTATAATTCTTGTCTTCGTAAAAAAATGGCAATAGACAAAGAAGACAATATAAAAAACTGTCCATCAATGCCATAAACCTTTGGCAATATAAAAGATACAACTTTAGAAACAACTCTGCAACATCCGGATTTTAAGAAGTACTGGAATCTTACCAAAGATAAAATAGAAGTTTGTAAGGACTGTGAATTCCGCTATATCTGTATGGATTGTAGAGCTTATACTGAGCTTACTGATGGACTCGATATTTCCCAACCATTGAAATCCGGCTATGATCCCTATACCGGAGAATGGATGAGTGGAGTAAAAATCCAATTAAACAAAAAGCAATAAAACATTACAATTTATCAGAATTGGTAGAAAAATAAAATTATATTTATTTAAAAAAAACAGATATGTATAAAAAAATAATTGCTATTTCCCTTTTATTAATCATCTTAAGTTGTAAAAATACATTGTCGGTCACTGAAAAAAGAGATTTAGTAAATGAAATAGATGCAATGGGGAAAATAGATCAGGTTGCAGCATATATTCCCCAAGGAAAATATGCCAACTATTCTCGTGAAAAATGGAATACATTTAAGGATAGTGTGATGGCAGATAACACGAAAAAAGCAGAGCTACTTTATAAAAAATATGGGTATTTGGGATTTGATAAGGTAGGAGAAAAGGGAGAAACGCAATTTTGGGCAATTGTACAACACTCTGATAAATCTGTTGACTTTCAAAATAAGGTTTTGAAATCCTTAAAAAAAGAAGTTAGCAAAAAAAATGCGAGTCCAGACAATTATGCTCTTTTATATGATAGAATTAAGATCAATAATGGAGAAAAACAATTATTTGGCACTCAGCTAGAATATAAAAAAAATGGACAGGCTATACCTAAAAAAGGGTTGATTGATACTGTTAATGTTGATAACTGGAGAGCAAAATATAATCTTGAACCTTTGAAAAAATATTTAAACTTCATGACAGAAAGAAATTTCAATATAAATAAAAATATTTTAATAAAGGAAGGTATTACAGAACCTGTATTTTATAAATAATATATAAAATCGCGAAAAATAAATAAAAAGCCTTAGAATAAATTATTCTAAGGCTTTTTCTTGCGGAGAGAGAGGGATTCGAACCCCCGGACCTGTTACAGTCAATAGTTTTCAAGACTATCGCAATCGACCACTCTGCCATCTCTCCTTAAACTCCGATGTTATCGTTGTTTTCAGTGGTGCAAATATAGAAAGTTTTTTAATACTGGCAAAATATTTTTCAACAAAAATTAATATTTTCTAAGGCTTACTTCTTTTCATCCTAAACACAAGGCTTTTCAGGCAATCAACTTATTTTTTCTTTATATAGACTTCATCAGGAATAAAGAACTATATAGGATATATTATAGCTTTACGCTCATTTTCTGTGCCTCTTCTGCTGATAAACCATAGATCTGGGGTGTTTTCACATCCAGCAGGTTGAGATAAATATATAATGCTGCGCGATGGTGAATTTCATGTTCTATCATTGCCCGAAGCCATTTCCACACTGTAATCTCATGATTTGCAGGTGTTAAACATTTCCGGTTAAGATCTTCAATTGTTGATTTAAAATAAAATAGTTTAAACAGCTTTTTATTCTTATTCAGCAGATGAAAGCTCAAGGTCATCAAAGTCTTTAATTTCCGAAAGCCTGAGTAATTTTGGCATTGTAACGGTTGTCCACGTACTTTCGAAGACTTCATCTCCACTTTCTGCATTTTCATTGGTATTAACTTTTGTCAGTTTCTTTTTTGTGGAGAAATTAATACTCGTTGTACTGTTGACCACAGGACCTGTATTCGAGCTGTCTTCATAGCCGATCAATTCAAAATCTGAATTCTGAAATCTAAAAATATATTTCCAATAGCCATATCTGCCATGGGCATAATGAATATGTAAATTTCCTTTTTCAGCATACACCATCAGTTCCGGGGCATAATACGCGCCACCTTCTTCATTTTCTGATGAAAAACAATCATTGTTTTTTGATGCTAATTCGTAACCGCTTTTTGTTTTAAAGAGGACAATGATACCACGGCGGTTCCTGTCCAGTTTTCCCCGATGTTCATCAGTAATAATATTCTCTTTGTCAATTTTTTTTATGATGAGAATACAGTCTTCTACCCCATCTTTATTGAGATCTCCATAGGTTTTTTCAAAAACACTAAATCCTTTGGGCACAAATTCAGCAGGTTCTTTCCGGGTATCTGTAACAGGAACAGCCGGTGCCGATTTTGTTAGTGTAACTTCCTGCTTACTGTTACCGGGACGATTTTGTTTCTTACCAGATTCAGAACAGCCGCAAACCGTCACCACTGCAATGATTGATAACCATTTATAATTTAAAAAATGAGGGATTATTGTATTCATAGTTATTGTTTATTCCTTATTTTAAAATGTCAATTCTGACAAAATATTGTTTTCAGTTAAAAATAAATGTCAGAGTAGTATTTCACAGCACATATTTACAATTTTTTGTAATTTAAAGCCAATTAAATTTTGGAAGTCATCATGACGATAATTTATAAAAAACAGTATTACAGAAAATGAAGACAGAAAACGTTTCCATCAGCCATAAAAATTATACGTTATATACACAATATCAAAATAATGAAAAACTGCGGCTGGAATTTAACAGGCTAACGCAAAAAGTCTGGGAGTTTGATTTTGAAAACTATTATCAGTCCGGATATTGGGATGACAACTGTATTTTATACTCTCTATTTGATGGAGACACCATTGCTTCCCATACCACTGTAAGTTTATTTACCGGAAATAGTACAGGAGAAACAAAAACTTTAATACAGCTCGGAACAGTAATGACTGATGCAGATTATCAGAAGCAAGGCTTGAGCCGTTTTTTAATGGAACGTATTCTCAATGATTTTAAAGGAAAGAATGATGGAATATTCCTGTTTGCCAACGAAACGGTACTTGATTTTTATCCTAAGTTCGGATTTGTTCCAGTACAGGAATTTGAGGCTTTTCAGCATATTAAAAACTTAAATCCTGGAGAAAGATCTGATAAAAGGAAATTAAATCTTGACCAGGAAGCAGATCTGAAATTATTTGAAAATATGGTAGAAAATGCTGTCCCGAACACCATTTTTCAAACAAAAAACAAGGGGCTCTCTTTTTTTTACTGCTATGCTAATCCTGAATTGGGTTACAGGGATTCTATTTACTTCATTGAAGATCTGAACTGTGCTGTTGTGGTAGAAAATGAAGAACAAACACTGCATATTTTAGAAGTTTTCAGCCCCAGTACCATAGATATCACCCGCGTTATTGCTGCTTTTACGGATATTCCATTCGATGAAGTTGTATTAGGGTTCACACCGGAGCAGAATAATTTTAATTACCGAAAATGGAAAGATGATGATTTACAGCTTTTTGTAACTGAAGAATTAGAGCCTTTTTTTAAGAAGCAGCAACTTATTGTACCTGTATTATCACACACTTAAAAAACAGATTATGAAGCAGAATATTTATGATAATCCTGAATTCTTCACAGGCTATAAGGCACTCCGTGATGGAGATAAAGTCTTAAATGAACTATTGGAACAACCGGTAATGAAAAGATTACTGCTTCCTGTTCAAAATAAAACAATTCTTGATATGGGCTGTGGTCTGGGCCATCACTATTGTCAATACTCTTTTTAACTGCAGGATTTATATTAAAAAACCTGGAAGAACCAAGCCCGGACAAAGAATTACTGAATTTACGTCCTGATTTCCTACAGCATGTACACCGCTATTGTTATAATCAACTGTCAAAAAATATAAATACAGGAACTTTTGTGATTATAGTCACAAGTAAGACCATTACTAATCCCTTAATTTTGTCTTCAGTAAAACAATAGATATGGACAATAAAACCACAAACACAGCAGAACAATTTATCCAGTATTTAAATGACGAAAACTTTGATAAAGCAGAAAGCTGTCTCGATCCGGAATTTAAATTCATCGGAGTAATGGGAAGCCGCGATAATGCTTCAGTGTACATCAAAGATATGAGACAGATGAAGTTTAAATATAAGATTCTTCAGGCATTTACAGCCGGTGAAGATGTATGTTTCTGGTACCAGATCACTATGGGAGAAAAAACAATACTGGCATCAGGATGGTATGAAATCAAAGATGAAAAGATCCGGTCATTGCAGGTCCTTTTTGATCCCAGACCATTATTAAATGATCAATAACAATAACATCATCTGATTCATGGGCTCAGCATAAATACAACAGCATCTATACAGGTTTATGGATGTTTTTTGTTACGTCAGGAATCACCATCTATGCTTATCTTTAACCGTAAGATAAATTCCGGGAAATAAGGAAATTGAAAATGAGAAATTCCGGAATTAAGAATTCCCTGATGAACAGAATTTCAAAGATTTTATTTGAATGATATTTCTGTTCATTTTTAAGAGCAGAATCTGGGACCATTACGCTATACTTTATCCTTTTATATCCAGCCTACCTTTTCTCTCCATAGGGTATAGTCTTTTTCTCTGGCATCCATTTCGGGGATATGTTCACAACCGGGAATACGGTTGATCTCTTCTAGGGATAATGGTGGCAGGCCCACCTTGAGCCGTTCTTCATTTATGTTCTCTTTATTTTCTACAGGATATAATTTTCTTTCAGGAATAAGCTGGGTTCCATACCGTTGCGGCTTACTTTGAAACACCTGAATCCGGTCATACAGATAGGCTTTATTTTTGGGGTTAACATCATTACTGTTCTCATCCATCATGATATAGCAGTCTTTCATAAATGCAGGCTCCCCTATAGAATGCTGGATAATCAGCCAGGCTGCATCACTTGCTTCCTCTCCTACTTTTGAGATCGTTGGAAAGCCAATTTCCTGGATGATTTCTCTAAGACGTTTTGCATTAGTTTGATGAACGGCTTCCATTTCAGGGTGATAGCCTCCTGACAACTCTCCTTTGGCTACCAGCTTTTCCCTTACGGACAAATCATGATTGGCAAGTTCGATGAGCTCTTCTGAGAATTTATACTCCATTATTTAAAGTTTTTTGATCAGGTATTTAGGTGATTCTGTATAGCCTTGCCTGTAATAAAACCGATGTGCTTTTTCTCTATTGAAATTACAATGCACCTCTATTCTATCGCAGTTTTTCTCCCGGGCTACTTTCTCACAGTATTCTTCCAAAAGCTTTCCTATCCCTGAACTCCTGTAGTTTTCATCTACCGAAAAATAACTGATCCTTGCAAAATCTCCTTTAAGAGCAATCTGCGGAATAATATGGACAGAAATAAAAGCAACAACCCTGCCTTCTGAATTTTCTGCAACGCTAAGATATTCGTTAGGGTCGTTTAAAAGTTTTTTTATTTTTTGAGAAAGAAATTCTTCTGTATCAGAGTATCCCAATTGATCCAGCAGGGCTATAACAAATTTCTGATCTTCGTCTTTCATTCTTCTGATATTCATAGCTTTATTGTTTTAAAAGGAGACTCAATGACCCGATCAAGTTACAAAATAATAGTCTACAAAATCACTGAATCAGAATTATCTATCCCAATTTTTTCAAGAATAAACTGAAGTCTCCGCTGTAGTGTATCTTTAGGAACCTCTATTAAATGATACCCAAATTCCAGATAGGTTTCCTTTATACAATTAAAGGTAAGTATCGCTTCTTCAGGAGTCTGCTTCCTTTCCGGATCGTTCTCATAAATCTCATCCCAGGGTGGAAGAATAAAAACATTTTTATGATAAACCATTGCGCTGGCTTGTATTTTCATCTCTTCCGGAACACGGATATTTTCCGTTTTGAGATAGCCGATTGTATCTAATATTCCCCGGTCAAAGAAAGCCGTTTTCAAATCGGGAATCCGGCTTATTTCCTGATAGGCTGCTACAGAAGCATCAAACATCAGTTTGGCAAAAAGATTTTTGTTTATCCAGGGTAAGCCTTCACCGTTCATACTAAGCTGTTCTTTAATCACTCTCCGTCCTTCTTCAGGAACCGTGATACAGCCGTTTCTGCCCAGTTCATTAAGCAGCGTGGTTTTACCTGATCCCGGACCGCCGGTAATAATATATAATGCTGGAGTGTCTTTTTCCATCTTTATTTCATAGGGTTAATGATTGGAATACATACATTTCCATATGAAACGGAAATGCAGCTATTTATTATTTTTAATAATGTTCTGGTAGGTACTGATCCGGTCTTCTTCCCGGTACATATTACTTAGAACAAGAATATTATCTGTATTGTATTTTTCAGCAATATGCTCTAATCTTGCTGATATCGACTGAGAAGTCTCTATCACCATCCGGTCTAAAATTCTAAAAAACTCTTTTTCATCCTGAGTTCCCAGGACTTTTTGTTCTACAATTTCAGGCGGAAAAAGGGCCTCCGGACTGACCAATTGTCTTGACTGCAAAAACTGATAAGCCATCCCATATGCGTTACGTGTGGCTTTTTCAATAGTTTCTGCCACAGAAGCAGCTACCGTAACCTGCAATGAAGGGCTGGAAGTATATTGAGTCCGGTCAAATTTCTGAAGATAAGCCTCTGTATTTTCTTTTCCGTTTTCACTGTTCATAAAGGCAGCAAAAGAATATCCTATTCCGTGTTTTGCTGCTTCAATGGCTGATGTCATTCCGGAACCCAGCCAAATAATTTCAGGAAGGTGCTGTAGATGTGTAGGCTGTGCAATAAGGCTTTCATAAACTCCTTTTTCTTCTTTGATAAGTTGAATGATCTCCTGAAGTTTCGTTTCCATATTGGATAAAACTACAGGTTTATGATTATTTAAGGCCATCACCGCATCTTTCAGTCCTCCGGGAGCTTTCCCCAATCCGAGGATAAAGCGCCCTGGATATATGCTTCCCAATAGTTTCGTCCATTCTGCTATTTTATAAGCTGAATAGTTTCTCATCATAATTCCGGCTGTTCCTACTTTTATCCTTTTTGTTTTACTCAGGATAATAGCCGCTAAAAGCTCAGGGCTTGAGCTGCCATATGCTTCTACACCATGATGTTCTGCATACATTACACTATGGAATCCTGTTTCTTCAGCTAATAAAGCGAGATTAATACTGTTGGTCAATGCCGATGATGCGTTACCACCCATTGACGTAGGTGACTGATCTAATATCCCCAGTTTTAATTTCATACTATTGAATCAGATTTTTTATCCATTCATGTGAAGATAAGAAAAAAGAGAGTTTGATATATATTGAGTTTTAAAATTATTTGCCTCGTATGCCATCTTTCTCACTGAGACTCTTTCCTTCTTTGGGAGGAAAGGTTATTCCTTCTTCTTTGATAAGATCATATCCGAACATCATAATGGTTTCAATAACCGGAATCGCTTTCTTTCCTTTTTCGGTAAGGCTGTACTCTACTTTCGGAGGAACTACCGGAAATACTTCACGATGAATCATGTCTTTGGCTTCCAGCTCCCGAAGCTGGCTGGTCAGCATCTTATCCGTGATATGGGGAATATCTTTTTTAAGCTCACTGAAACGAAGTGGTTTTTCCTGCAGTCTCCATAAAATGGGCATTTTCCAGGTTCCTCCAATATGGCTTAACGCAAACTCAATAGGCGTATAATACAGTCTTTTATCATGAAAAAATTCAGGCATAATAATAGTTTTTACAGTTACCCTTTCATAAAGGTGAGTATAGAACTAAAAGGTAAGTATATAGTTTTCTGATAGCCCATTTTGCAAATTTGCACAAAAAAATATGAAATCAAAAAGAAATCTTTATGTCCTTGCTTTAGGTGTTTTTGGGATTACCACCACAGAATTTGGGGTCATCGGGATATTACCTGAAATAGCTTCTGCATTTCACGTCCCGATTGACAAAGCAGGATGGCTGTTAAGTGTTTTCGCATTGATTGTGGCGGTTTTCGGGCCTTTTATGATCATTCTCTTTTCATCTTTCAGAAGAAAACCTTTGCTGGTTAGTTCTCTGTTTATTTTTGCTGCAGCTAATGTTTTATCAGCTTATATTACCAATTTCTATATACTGCTGGCTGTCAGAATGATTCCTGCATTTTTCCATCCGGTATATTGGTCTATTTCGTTATCTGTTGCTGAAAAAACTTCCGCTCCCGAAAACAAATCAAAGGCAGTCGGTATTATTTTTTCCGGGCTCACCTTGGCAACAGTGCTTGGGGTCCCGCTAGCCACTTTAATGTCTGACCTGATCTCCTGGCAAGCCTCTTTTTTTCTGACTGCTTTCATTAATATATTGGCGCTGGCAGGCGTTCAGTTATTTTTACCCTCTATTCAGAATACTTCAGGATCATCAACAGGACTTAGCTTTAAAACACTTAATAATATCCCTTTATGGACCAGCCTTTTTCTTGCATTTTTTACCATAATGGCAATGTATTCTACGTATGGATATATGGCTGATTTTTTAAAGAATATTACCCTAATGAATGGCAGACAGATCAGTATAATGTTTTTCCTGTTTGGAACCGTAGGAATTGCAGGAAATAAAATGGCAGGAAAATACATGTCCCGGTTTCCTTTTGAAACTACCCTTATTTTTTTAATCCTATTATTGGGTATTTATCTATTGATTTTTTATTACGGAGTTTTTTTTATTCCTATGATTGGAATCATCGCATTTTGGGGGTTGATTCATTCGGGAGGTTTTCTGATCAGTAATATCAATGTTACTTCCTCCACTTCCGGTTCTCCTGAATTTATCAACAGTATTTTTACGTCCTGTGGTAATTTTGCCGTAACAGCAGGAACTTTACTGGGAGGATTCTGGATTTCCCATTATGGTATTGGAAGTATTGTATGGCCAAGCATTATATGCATCACATTAGCATTCTGCATATTGCTTTTAAAGAAGAAGCTGACAGAATAAGTCAGATCTACCCCTTTCAAGGTGATATTTTAAGATTTGGGTGTATTATTTGTGGTAGAAAAAGAATGGGTTTAATCTTTTTTGCAGACCTGAGGTTCTTTAATGTATACAACAAACCCCTGCTGTCCGCAAGGGTTTGTTTTTTATGTTGTATATCGGTTGGAAATATTAATCCTTCATTATTTTATTCATCTCATCAAATTCATTCTCAATCACTGTATCATGCTTGTAGGTCAGTAAAGAAACAATAATATTGGTAAGTAATGAAAGCGTAAAACCGGGAATCATTTCGTACCAGTCTTTAAACGGATGCTGAAAATAGACCCATGCCAGTACTGTTACTCCTCCTGCCAGCATCCCGGCAAAGCCTCCCTGCCAGGTTGTTTTCTTCCATAAAAGAGACAGAAGGATCAGAGGACCGAATGCGGAACCAAAACCTGCCCAGGCATTTCCTACCAGGTTAAGAATGCTGTCTTTAGGATCCAATGATAAAAGAACGGCAATAACAGCAACCAACAACACGGAAACCCTGCTGGTAATCAATAGTTGTTTGGGTGTTGCCTTTTTGTTCAGAAAAGCTTTATAAATATCTTCCGTTAATGAACTGGAGGTTACCAGCAGTTGCGAAGAAATAGTGCTCATTACAGCTGCCAGAATAGCCGTAAGCAGGAATCCTGCAATAAACGGATGGAATAATATGCGGGAGAAATAAATAAAAATAGTCTCCGCTTCTGTCTTTGACCCATCAAATTTCATCATCGTTGCAATATCGAATTTTTGCAGGTAAGCGATCCCAACCAAACCTATGGCTAAAGCACCGGCCACGGTAAAAATCATCCATGTAATCCCTATTCTTCTTGCCTTGATCAAATCTTTAGGTTTATCTATCGCCATGAAACGTACCAAAATATGTGGCTGCCCACAGTACCCAAGTCCCCAGGCTAATAAAGATACTATACTTATTGTGGTAGTGCCCTGGAATAAATCCAGATATTTAGGATCTTTCGCTTTAATAAGTGAAAATGTTTCCTGAAAGCTCCCGATTTCAGAAATCGCTACAATCGGTACAATAACCAGGGCTAACACCATAATCGTCCCTTGTACAAAATCGGTAAGACTTACCGCCAGGAATCCTCCTAAAAAGGTATATAAGACAACAACTAAGCTCGTTACCAGTAATCCTACAGTGTAATCCATTCCAAAAGCCGATTCAAACAGTTTTCCTCCGGAAACCATCCCCGCTGAAGTGTAGAGTGTAAAAAATACAAGAATAAAAATAGAGGAAGTGATCTTCAGAAGGTGGTTTTTATTTTTAAACCTGTTTTCGAAAAACACGGGTATTGTAATGGCATTCTGAGCTACCTCGGTATAAATCCTGAGCCTTGGTGCTACAATGATGTAGTTGAGATAAGCCCCAATCGTTAAACCTATCGCAATCCATGAACTGGAAATTCCGGATAAATACATAGCACCGGGAACTCCCATCAGCAGCCAGCCGCTCATATCAGCCGCTCCGGCAGACAGGGCTGTAACGGCTGCGCCCATTTTTCTTCCTCCAATTAAAAACTCCTCTGAATTACTGGTTGATTTTCTATAAGAATAGATGCCTATACCTATCATCAATAACAGATACAACCCCACAGAAATCCCTTCATATACTTGCATATCATTTTTTTTATGAAGCCGAAGATAGTTATTTTTTGAAAAACGGAGGTTTTGTATCGCAAAACAGGCTATGTTCTCAATATAAAAACCCCGGCAAGCTTACCAGGGTTCTTGTATTTATCTAAGAACCAGCACGGTTCTATTTAACCAATGCCTGAGCCCTCTTCAGATTGTCTGTTGCCTGCAGAATTTTATTCTTCAGAATCGCATTATAATCCGGATGCTGCGAAAGAAACTGATTAACCGTTTCAAGTGCTTTTAGATTCTGATAATTACTAAATGTTGACCGCAGCCAGTTATCCGGGAAAAAGATATCTCCTGTTTTCTGTATTTCCTGTAACAGTTCTAAGGATTTAGGCAGATACTGAATAGAAGTCTGTTGTCTCAGTGGATGGTGCAGGTAGCCCAATGCAGCTCCTACAGCAGATTCATTCGTTCTGTTCTGTTTTTGAATAAGGCCGTTGAAGAAATCGTCACGAACTTTTTGATCTGATGAAGCTGCCTGCATAATAATTTTAAAACGGTTTACCCGGTCCGGATTTTTAATTCTGGTCAGCTGTTCTTGCAGCAAATCATTATTACTGTTATTTCGTAATGATAAAGAAAGGGTAAGGCTGGTAAAATCTTCATCATTAAGAGAAACCTCTTTCGGAGGAGTCTGGGATTTCCAGATCGTATACAGATTATCATAGGCCTGTTGAGATTGAAAAATCCCCTGATAGCCATCAAATAAAATTTTCTTGTTGTTTTTAGCCGTTTGCGCCTGCAGAGCCTTCCAAAGTATATTTTCTATATTTTCAGATTCCTTCAGCCGTATATTCTCAGGTAAGAATTCCCAATAAATAGTAGCAATATAACCGGTAATCAGGCGAAGGTTCAGTTCTGTATTCTCTGTTGACAGTTGTCCGGCAAAAAAATCCAGTAAGTCTTGCGGGGTTACTTCTGAACCATTCAGCATATTTTCATACAATGATATATATATGCTGGCACGGTTAATCGGATCCTTCACTACAGAAAAGTTTGTCATTACTGCTTTATCAGTTTTGAATACCCCATACCCTATTCCTGAAGAATTCTGCAGGATAAAAAGAGGCTTTGCTTTTCCTTTTAATGCTGGAACTTCCTGTTGTTTTTTGGACAACTTTATACTAACCTTTTCTACCCTGTCAGTATAAAACAGGCTGAGCTGAAACTCCTGAGGCCATAATTTTTGGTCCTTTCCATATTCCGGATGCTGAGAAAGGCTAAAGTGTTCAATTGTATTGTCCTTATATTTCACATCGTAATCAATGACGGGTCTTCCGGGATCATTAACCCACACTTTATTCCAGCTTTGCAGATCTTCCGGTGTATGGTTGTCTAAAATAGCAATAAGATCCGGCCAGCTTGCATTATTGTAAGCATATTTTTTAAGATACTCGCCCACTCCTTTTTTGAAGTTCTCTTCTCCAATCAATAATTCCAGCTGACGCATCATGATCGGCGCTTTGTTATAAATAATCGGGCCATACATCATCCCTGCATTTTGAAGATTATCCAAAACCTGTCGGATGGGATTCGCTCCCAATGTACGGTCTACTCCATATGCCGCCGGGAAATGTGTTGTTAAAAATTTCAGGTCATAAACACTTTTATCCGAAGAAGCTCCGGTACTTTTATCCGCCATAAAGTTGGCGAATACTTCTTTCATCCAGACATCATTAAACCAGTTCATCGTCACCATATCTCCAAACCAGAGATGAGCCACCTCGTGGGCAATGAGATTGGAACGGTTATTCAATTGATTTTGAGTAGCATTCTGATCTAAAAACAAGGTGGAATTTTGAAATAAGATGGCTCCGGGATGCTCCATTCCTCCAAACTGGAAATCAGGGACGGCAATCATTCCATGCTTTTGAAAAGGATGAGGAATATCGGTCCATTTTTCAAAGTAAGCAAGAGAGTTTCTATACAGCGAGAAAATAGAATCCATACTGTTTTTAATTTTCACAGAATCTGTTTCACGGTATAAAAGTCTGGAGTCCTGCTCTCCTATTTTTTCTGTAGAAGTTTTAAAATCTCCGGCAGCAAAAGAAAAGAGATAAGTGGGAAGTAAATCCGACTGGTTAAACTTTAAGGTTTTTTGTCCTTGTTGTATACTTGTTTCCTTAAGTTTCCCATTCGCTATGGCGCTCCATTTTTCAGGAATGGTTAAGTCTAAAGAATAATTAGCTTTCAGGTTAGGCTGGTCAAAACACGGAAACATGGTTCGCGCACGGTCCGGTACAAATAAAGCATATAAGTAGCCATCCCGCCTGTTCAAAGCTCCATTACCGGCAAGAAAGGTGAAATTGATTTGATTAAACCCTGATTTCAGGTATTTTGCCTCAATGATCACATGTTCATTTTCCAGAACAGATTTTGTCATTTGTCCATTCACAGACACCGATACCAACGAAGAAGCTTCTTCTTTAAAATCGATCTGCAACGGAGCTTCATTTTGTTTTTTATAGTTAAAACTAAGAACTTCTGTCCCCGAAATCCTCTCAGATTTGCTTTCAGGAATCTTCAGACTGAGCTCATATTTAATCTCACTGAGTGTATTCTTTCTCAGCTGAGCCAATTCATATGAAACACCGGATTCAATCTTCGGTAAAGATGTTACCTGTGTATGATAACTGCTGCTGAAAATAACAAAACATAATGCGAGTACCCCTTTTTTCATAATTCAAATATAAGGATAGAAATTGTGATGGAAAATAGAAACATCCACCAGAATTTTACGGTAACACAAACTCCTCCCTGTGGTGAGTTTTTTTTACTATTTAAAAATAATTTTCAAAAAAAAACAGAAGCAGGAACTGAATTTATCTATTCAGCTAGTGGGTCCACATTCAACCAAAGGCTAACCCTAGGATTATAATATCTCGCTCCATAGTAATAATACCCCGTCTCATCATCCTGCTCCTTACCATTAAACTTATAAGGTGTATTGTAAGAATTCTTATGATTTTGCCTCTTTCCTTATTTATTGTTTTTAAAGGAATCGGCGAATCTCCTCCGTCGATTTCTACAAATACTTCTCCGCTTGGGAAATACTCGATATTCTGGGTTACTTCACCATCTAAACCGGTAATAAAAGAACGCCTACGCGACAGTCTGGCTCGTTCGCTAAAAAGGTCCACCGGAACTTTTCTTTACGCTCCGCCCTCCAAGTGATCGGGATTATACCAGTAGATATCTTTCTCTTCTACGCCTGTATACGAAGGTATACAATTTTCATCTTGCTGTAAAGAGGCTGTCTCAAAAGTGTGGCAACCTCTTTTTGTTATTGCTCAAAATCAGATACTTTTCGCAGCGTGAGAAGTAGACGTTTCCTTATTTTTCCTGCAATAATCCAATGCATTAGTGATACTATCAAAATATTCCATTCTGGTAAAAACATCACTTCAGAATACCGTAGCAAAGCTTATAAAATAAGCGCCTCCTTTTTCATGAAATGAAATTTCTGCTAATATTCTAAAATTAAAAGAATTGGGTAAAAAAAGCAAAGCCAACTCATAAAAGTTAGCTTTGCTTTTTATTATCTGTTCAAGATTTTAAACTTTACGCAATTGGTTTCAATTCTGGACACGACCTAGAAGTTTCTGCCAGTGAAGAGGTAGCTGGTAATTACTAAAAGTAATATTCAGTACTAGTTTAAAGTTTTTAAATACTCAAAATTTTCCAATGTATCATTATATCCTACTTTTAATAAATCTTCTTTAATAATTTTTAAAAGCGAGTTCCACTCTTCAATAAAATTTTGTTTTTTTATGATTAAAGTATTAGAGGTTTTATAAAGATTTTCTAATGACACATTTATGTCTCCATATGAAGCTATTGCTATCCAATTGGCTTCCACTTTTATCATATCATCATAAGTTGAAAAATTCCATATAGCAGTAAAACAGCTATCTAAAAAATTTATAGAAAATTCTTTTTCATCATTCATTATTAACTCTAGCATTAATATTACATCATTATATACTTGAGAAAAAGAAGATCCATTCATCGGAATAACAAAACCATTCCAGTTAATATTTATCATCATATTATCATTTAAATATAATGTATAAATAGCTTCTGTAACCGTCGTATCTTCAAGGTCCAAATTTCCTAAAAACATTTCCTTTTTTGTAATAATTTTAAACATTATTTCGATTTATTATATATTGGTTCTGCAGTTTTTGAATCTATAGGAAATCCATGAAGGGTTCCATTTCCATTATTTCTCAAACGCATCATATCCGGTTTAGATTGAGTTCCATCTGGATTATAAACCGTACTTGTACTACCTGGATTAATCGGAAAATCTTTAAAGTCGCCTGGTGTTGGCGTACCATTTTTTATTGGTCCTGGAAGAAGCGTTGCTGCTTTTTCTCCTGCATAATCTAAATCTTCCTTACTTCCCCATTTACCTTGAGGTAACCCTGTATCTTCAGCAACCTTTTTCGCATCTCCTTCTTGCCATTTTATGCCATGTTTTTGCCCTCTTAAATATCCTTTCTCTGGTTTAAGTTTATCTGAAAACAACACTGACAACCCAGTAGTTGTCCTATTAAATACTTCCTTAAAACCTTCAACAGCAACTATTGTAAATCCTAAAATTATAGCGCTACTCTTAGCTGTCTGCCTGTTAAACCCTCCTACTAACGATCTAGTATCGAAAAGAGGAAAAGGTATCCCTGGTCTATAATAAACTGGACCATTTTGATTTTTCCCAATAGGCCCCGGTACTAGTGGTGGAGGTGGTGGTATAAAAGGAGTAACAACCTGTTTTCCATTTGGATCAATAAATATAATAGGACTATTATAGGTATAAATATACGGATTATTATTTCCAGAATTATACACTCCCCCATTATGTTCCCCATCAATATAAGCCTGATCATTCATAAACGGATTATAATCCGCCAAGGGATCCACATTCAACCAAAGACTCACTCTAGGGTTATAATATCTCGCACCATAATAGTAATACCCAGTTTCATCATCCTGCTCCTTACCATTAAACTTATAAGGTGTATTGTAAGAATTCTTATGGTTTTGCCTCTTTCCTTATTTATTGTTTTTAAAAGAATCGGCGAATCTCCTCCGTCGATTTCTACAAACACTTCTCCGCTTGGGAAATACTCGATATTCTGGGTTACTTCACCATCTAAACCGGTAATAAAAGAACGCCTACGCGACAGTCTGGCTCGTTCGCTAAAAAGGTCCACTGGACCTTTTCTTTACGCTCCGCCCTCCAAGTGATCAGGATGATACCAATACGTATCCTTCTCCTCTACCCCTGTATACGAAGATACACAATTTTCATCTTGCTGTAAAGAGGCTCAAAAGTGAGGGAACCTCTTTTTGTTATTGCTCAAAGTCAGAGACTTTGCGTAGCGGGTCTTGCTAAATCAAAATGAGGAGCATTATCCCCTTCTCCAATATAAGGAGCAGATTGAATCCCTCCTTGTGCTCCCCGCTGGCGCGTGCTAATTGGATATTCTTTTATAAAATTACATCCATTTCCAATATCTTCTGATAATCATTACAATAATTTCTATAACTACTCTATTTCCATTCCAATGGTTCTATTACAAAACCACTTATAACAGGACTTTGATGGATATAATTTAGCTTTTGTTCATATTCTAAAATAGGAAAAACAACCATATTGTAAAAAAGAACCCTCGCTATTGCTAGAGTTCTTTTTTATTCTGGAAACGAGCTGAAAGCTTGCGCGAGCAAAGGGGGAATGTTAATTTAATAATTATTAAAAATTATATCCTGTTTTCTTCATAATCTGTTTATTATAATCATTTTCATAATCTGATTTGAAAAAAGACTCAAGACTATCAAGACTGGAAACATAAAACCCAAAATATCTTAAACTTTTTTTATCATCAGAATTCCCCATAACCCCAAATTCTTCATTATAAATTTTTACGGTCGTTCGTTTCACCTCTCTCAGTGATTCTATAGGAGTTTTATTTCCCAAAGAATCTACAAAGAAATAGTGTGTCTTATAATTTGCTTTCTCTTTTCTAAATTTACTTAATAATATCCCATCCTCAGGGATTAAATAAACTCTTTCTCCCTTATCTAATATTTTCATAATTTCATAATTTTGATTAAAAATTACGACTACTTTACCTGTAAAACCCTTAGGAATTAATACAATTTCCGTTATATTTTTTGTTTTACATGATAAACAAAGGAAAACTATAAATAATATTATATATTTCTTCATAAATTATGGAATTACTTGTTTAATTTTGTCTAACCATTTATTCACATTGATATACTTTGTTTGTTGTACAGGAGAGCTTTTCATTTTGTTATTCCACTCAGTAGGGGTATAATTTGTTGTTGAACTATTCCCTAAAACCGTAACTCCAGTAAATTCTCTTTTATCATTATAGTGGATCCACATTGTTGAGCTCATCATTTGAGCATTCCCATCCCCTCCAACATTTACTTCTGGATATTTGCCTACGGCAGGTGCAACAACTATAATTAATCCTTGTCCAGATGAATCATAAATAAGTGTTTCTGCTGTAGGAAAGTTATCTCCTGATTGATTTACATTTAAATATAATGTGCCTTTGTTATCATCAGATATATTGAATCGCGTATTTACATCAATATCAAACCCTGGGTGCAATGGTAATGATCCTGCATATACATTATCTAAAATATAGTTCGTCATTCCATATTGATCTTTGGATACTGAGGAAATAGTTGTGGTTCCTGTAGGATGGGCTGTATCTCTATATTTCTCTCTAATATTCCCTGTATCTATATTCCAAGCACTTGAATTACTCCAAGTACGTCTACTTCCTATTTGTCCTTTTTCCGGATCAAATGTAAATTGGCTATTAACCCTTGCTGTGGCACTCCTGCTTGTAGAATAGCCTCTTTTATCTCCTTCATATTGATTAACAGCTCCAAATGAAGACCATGGAGCAAAAGATCTTATTAAAAACGGCCAAGGCCAAGCTCCATTAGGATCAACAAAATTGATAGGATTGTTAAAAGAATAAATATAAGGAGAGATTTGTGGTGCTTTAAAAGCTTCGGGGTCCACATTTAACCAAAGGCTAACCCTAGGATTATAATATCTCGCCCCATAGTAATAATATCCCGTCTCATCATCCTGCTCTTTACCATTAAACTTATAAGGTGTATTGTAAGAATTCTTATGATTTTGCCTCTTTCCTTATTTATTGTTTTTAAAGGAATCGGCGAATCTCCTCCGTCGATTTCTACAAACACTTCTCCGCTTGGGAAATACTCTATATTCTGGGTTACTTCACCATCTAAACCGGTAATAAAAAGAACGCCTACGCGACAGTCTGGCTCGTTCGCTAAAAAGGTCCACCAGACCTTTTCTTTACGCTCCGCCCTCTAAGTGATCAGGATGATACCAATACGTATCTTTCTCCTCTACCATTGTATACGAAGATACACAATTTTCATCTTGCTATAAAAGCAAAGCCCTCACTATGTAAGGGCTTTGGCTTCTATTCTAAGCACCAGCGAGGGGCTGATTTCCTGCATAATAATGCTTAGTATAAGACAGCCCATATTTCTGGGTCTGGGTGTTGAAGATCAATCTTACCACAGCCATTCCGTTAGGAAAAAAACAAAGCCAACTCATAAAAGTTAGCTTTGTTTAATGTTATCTGCTCAAGGTTATAAACTTTTCGCAGTTGGTTTCATTCTGGGCACCAGTTATAAGCTCGTGCTAGCGAAGAGGAATACTAGAAAAACTTACATTACTTTTTTCAAGTTTATCAATAAATTCTTCTTCAAACAGTTTTAATTCTTTACGATAATCATCTCTATTAGCATGAAATATTCTTAAACTCTTCGATTTAGAATCGGAAATATCTATCAGTAAAAGCCAATGTTCATTATACTTTTCTACATCAACTTTATGCTTATATTCATTGTCAGAATTTGTTATAAAGAAAAACTTAAATGAATCCTTTCCTAAAGCTATGTATCTGGATATGCCCCAAAAAGTTAAACACTTTTTAGGGCATGTCCAATTTGCAGTGGTTTTACTTTTACCTGCTCAAAGTCAAAGACTTTGCGCAGCGGGGATATACAATTTTCATCTTGCTGTAAAACCAAAGCCCTCACTGCTGCAAGGGATTTGTTTTCTATTCTAAGCACCAGCGAGAGGCTGATTTCCTGCATAATAATGCTTAATATAAGACAGCTCATATTTAAAGACCACTGCCCAAAAACAGCAGCGGCCTTTTCTTTATCTAGATCATTGTCTAGCTATACTTATTGCCTCAGAGACGAGCAAAATGCTTGCGCTAGCGAGGAAGATCTTTTTATTTCTCTATTACATTAAATTTTTTATTTTTAAGAATTTTTACAAAAGCTCTATAATAATCTTCATCTAATTTTAAAATAAGATTTTCTTTGTTAATAATTAAAAGGGTCATTTCATTAAGAGAATTATTTTTACTCACATCTATTAAGTAATCATATAATCCATCTAGCCCACTCCCAAAAAAACCTCCTATCCCATAAAAAAGCTCTCCAAGCATAATATAAAGTTCATTTTTAGAATTTACCTTATTACCGTCTAACATTTTATTTTCAGAATTTATAAATTTGAATTGTCTATAATTTCCAAGAGAACAAGCATTAATATAAGATGCTTTAAACCTCTCAGATTTAGATCTCCAATCTATTATTTTACCATTATCCCAATCATAAAGAGTATCAATAATATCTTGATCATATAAATATCCATCTTCCTCCCTAATAAATCCTTCTAACTTCGTATATGTTTTTGATTTTGTAAGAATGCTGGCTTTTGTAAGAATCATATTTAAGTATGAAATCTCTATAATAGTATTATTTATAATTTCTATTATATTAATTCCTACTAGAAAATCTTCAACTAAAAAATTGTCAGAATGATAAATATAGATGTGATCTATCGTTTTATTTGATTGTCTCTTTATTTTAATATAATGTATAACATTATTTTTACCATTAAAAATAATTTTCATATTTAATTATTTCTGTTTAATTTCGTATATTTTTTGGTAATCTGCCGATTCTGAATAACCATATGATTTACTGCCATCTTTATTAGTTCTTTCTAATATTCTATCGTGTACATTTTTTGATTCAGGAACATCCCACTCTAAAGATCCAACCCAGTTTTTTTGAGATCCATATTTCTTAGAATCTCTTGTATAACCATCTCCTCTAAATACTTTTTGAGAACCATCTTCTTCTTCTCTAGCCGTTCCCTGTCCATTTACAACCTTTTTGACTTCCTTATTAATATATTTATTACCAACTGGTTCAAACATACTGAAAAAAGAAATCTTTTTCTTTTCTTCAGCCGGAAAAGTCCTAACAGTTAATTTATCTTTCTTAGCAGCTGGATAAATTTCTGCTCTTAAAGATTCTTTTTTATCCCTAAATATTTCCTCTCTTGTTATTTTGGGACTCTTAGCTGGAATTGTCTCACGATATACA